>NZ_NOYE01000012.1:0-902635 GCF_002258285.1 Rhodococcus sp. 06-418-5 | reverse complement strand
GGAAACGCCCGGTCCCATTCCGAACCCGGAAGCTAAGCCCTCCAGCGCCGATGGTACTGCACTCGACAGGGTGTGGGAGAGTAGGACACCGCCGAACACCCGTTGTAAGAAGGGGACCCACCTGGTGGGTCCCCTTTTTGCGTTTGTACCGAAATCCGAAAGGACGCCCGTGTCGGAAGACAACAACGATCGTCGCCCCTCCCGAGGGGACGGCGGCAACCGCCCGAGCGAGTCCCGAGACCGCAACCCCCGCGCTCAGGACCGCCGCGGAGACCCGCGTCGCTCGGACGGTCCTCCTCGCAGGCGCGGCGGTGAAGGTGGATTCTCCGGAGATCGGCGCGGAAACAGCGCATCGTCGGACCGTCGACCGCCGCGTCCGGATGAACCGGATCTGCCCGACGAGGTCGAAGCCGGGCAGCTCGAGCCGGCAGTGCGCCGAGACCTGTTGAGCTTGGACAAGAACAATGCCACTGCTGTGGCCCGTCACCTCGTGATGACCAGCAGACTGCTCGACGACGATCCGCAGTTGGCGCTACTGCATGCGCGCGCTGCTCGTCAGCGTGCCGGTCGTATCGCTGTAGTCCGTGAGACCGCGGGAATCGCGGCGTACCACGCTGGTGAGTGGGCCGAAGCGTTGTCCGAGCTTCGCGCTGCCCGACGCATGGCAGGCGGGCCGGGTCTGATCGCTGTGATGGCCGACTGCGAGCGCGGACTGGGACGTCCCGAGCGCGCTATCGAACTCGGTCGCAGCGACGAGGCGCGTGAGCTGACCGGTGAGGAGGCGTCGGAGCTTCGAATCGTCGTGGCAGGTGCGCGGATGGACCTGAACCAGTACGACCAGGCCGTCGTCACGCTGCAGACCCCGGACCTCGACGCGTCGCGATCCGGAACCGCTGCCGCGCGCCTGTTCTACGTCTACGCCGATGCGCTGGTTGCTGCAGGTCGCGTCGATGAAGGTGTGAAATGGTTCCTCAACGCTGCTGCGGCCGATGTCGATGGTGAGACCGACGCCGAAGAGCGGGTCGAGGAGCTGTCCGGAGGCAGTCAGTGACGTTGCTACGCGACGCCCACGACGTTCTGCTGCTCGACCTCGACGGCACCGTCTACGCCGGCAAGGATCCCATTCCCGGTGCAGTCGAAGCATTGTCGGGTGGGGCCGAGAAGCAGTACTTCGTCACCAACAATGCCAGTCGTGCTCCCGAGGACGTCGCCGAACATCTACGTAGTCTCGGGTTCGCTACCTCAGCAGAGTTCGTCGTCACCAGTTCCGAGGCGGCCGCTCGGGTACTCGCGGGCAAGGTGGACCCGGGTTCACGGGTACTCGTCGTCGGCACCGACGCATTGGCGAACGAGATCACCAAGGTCGGTCTGGAACCGGTCAGGTCTGCCGACGACGATCCCGTGGCCGTGGTGCAGGGGCACTCCGTCGATACAGGCTGGAAGATGCTTGCCGAGGCTGTCCTCGCCATCCGTGCGGGTGCGCTGTGGGTGGCTACGAACATCGACGCCACCTTGCCGACCGAGCGTGGACTCGTGTTGGGGAACGGCTCGATGGTCGCGGCGGTTCGCAACGCCACCGATATCGAGCCCGTCGTGGCAGGCAAACCGGCCGCCCCGATCATGCACGACGCCATCGAGCGCAGCGGAGCACGCGCGGCCCTCGTCGTCGGAGACAGGCTCGATACCGACATCGCTGGTGCGAACGAAATCGGTCTGCCCTCGCTGCTGGTGTTGACCGGCGTCAGTACCGCTGCCGAGTTGCTGCATGCGCCTCGGCATCTGCGCCCCACTCACATCGGCCTCGATCTCGGAGTCCTGAACAAGGACGAGATGGCGTCGAGCGCCGGCAGCAAGACCGGTTGGACGGTCGCCATCGACGACGAGGTGCTCTCGGTGCAGTACGGCGGGGACGGTACGCCCGATGCGTTCGAGGGTGCGCTTGCCACACTGCACGTCGCCTGGTCCGGCTCGGCCTTCTCGGACATTCGCTTCGAGGGGGATGGACTCGGCGATCTGCGTTCGCTGCTCGGGTGCTGATACCGCATTCGACAGCAGTGTTCCGAGAGCGGCGGCGATCGGGCGTACGTCGGACCCATCCGATAGCGTGAGAGGCGATGAGCGCGTCTATTCCACTACCAGGACAGCACCGGCCGAGCGGTGCAGGCGATGAGTCGTCTGCAGATCCGGACACTGTTCGCACCGAAGTAACCTCGCTGCTGAATCAACTCACGATCGAGTCGACTTCCCACGAGGAATCCGAGGCTGTGGATTCCGACGCCCTTGCGCGCGACGCGAGTCTGCTCGACCGCGCGCACGAGGTACTCGTGCGCGCCCTGACCACCGTCGACAAGACCTGACGTGGCTCGTCGCGCACGGGTCGACGCCGAGCTGGTTCGTCGTGGACTCGCCCGATCTCGCGAGCACGCTTCGGAGCTGATAGAAGCGGGCCGGGTGAAGATCGCCGGGACCGTGGCCTCCAAGCCCGCGACCGCGGTGGAACCGGGCACACCGCTTCTGGTGGCCGAAGAAGACAACGAGGTCTCGTGGGCCTCCCGCGGCGCGCACAAATTGCTCGGCGCCCTCGACGCATTCGAGCCGCTCGGGCTGACCGTCGAGCGTGCACGTTGTCTGGACGCCGGTGCATCCACCGGTGGCTTCACCGACGTGCTTCTCAGTCGAGGTGTGCGTGAAGTGGTCGCCGTCGACGTGGGATACGGGCAGCTGGTGTGGCGTCTGCAATCCGACGACCGCGTTCATGTCATCGACCGCACCAACGTTCGGTCGATCGATGCGGAGACGATCGGTGGACCGGTGGACGTGATCGTCGCAGACCTGTCGTTCATCTCGCTCAAGCTCGTTCTTCCCGCATTCGTTGCCTGCTCGAAGTCGGGTACCGACATGGTGTTGATGGTCAAGCCACAGTTCGAGGTCGGCAAGGATCGAGTGGGTTCCGGAGGTGTGGTGCGCGATCCTGCACTGCGCGCCGAGGCCGTCGAGGACGTGGCGAAGGCGGCCGTCGCCTCGAATCTCACGGTGCAAGCTGTGGCGGCAAGCCCACTGCCGGGGCCGTCGGGCAATGTCGAGTACTTTTTGTGGCTGAGGGCAGGTGTGGGCGAGGACTCGCCACGCGCCGACATCACGGAACTCGTCCGGCTCGCGATCGAGGAAGGACCACAGTGACTCCGTCCCAGTCAGTACCGGAACGGGAGTCGACTCGAGAGATTCTTCTCGTCGCCCATCCAGGTCGACCGGACATCGCCGAAACCGCGCGTCGGGTGGGCAAGGTCTTCGACGAAGCGGGCATCTGCCTTCGTGTGCTCGTCGACGAGGTCGAGCCATCGAAGATCGAAGCCTCCGATACGGAGGAACACGACCATGTGTTCGTCGCGGACATGAAGCTCAACGTCGTCGAGTTCGGACCGGACGCAGCCGCCGGCTGCGAGATGGTCCTCGTGCTCGGAGGTGACGGGACCTTCCTGCGCGCAGCCGAGCTCGCGCAAGCGGCCTCGATACCGGTGCTCGGCATCAACCTCGGGCACGTCGGGTTCCTGGCCGAGGCCGAGGCCGACCATCTTGAAGGTGCCCTCGCTCGCGTCATCGCCGGGGATTACCGCATCGAACAACGCATGACGTTGGACATTGCGATTCGTGTGGGCGATCAGGTGGTCGATCGGGGCTGGGCACTGAACGAAGCGAGCATCGAGAACGGGTCGCGGCTCGGGGTGCTCGAGGTCGTGCTCGAAGTCGATGGGCGCCCGGTGTCCGCATTCGGGTGCGACGGCGTTCTGATCTCGACGCCGACGGGCTCGACGGCCTACGCGTTCTCGGCCGGTGGGCCTGTGGTCTGGCCGGAACTCGAAGCGATATTGGTCATTCCGAGCAACGCGCACGCTTTGTTCGCGCGGCCGCTCGTCACCAGCCCCGAGTCGATCATCGCGGTCGAGATCGATGCGGGCGGACACGCAGGATTCGTATTCTGCGATGGCAGGCGCACACTGAGCCTGCCGGCAGGTGCTCGCGTCGAGGTGGTGCGGGGAGCGTCACCGATCAAATGGGTTCGACTCGATTCGGCACCGTTCGCCGATCGCATGGTCAAGAAATTCGAACTGCCCGTTACCGGGTGGCGGGGGAGAGCGAGGTAGGAATGCTCGAAGAGATTCGGATCGACAGCCTCGGAGTCATTTCCGGTGCCAGCGCACAGTTTCACGAGGGGCTGACCGTACTCACCGGCGAGACCGGTGCGGGTAAGACCATGGTGGTCACCAGTCTGCACCTGTTGTCGGGTGCCCGCGCCGACGCAGGCCGGGTTCGGCTCGGCGCACAGCGTGCTGTCGTGGAGGGGCGATTCAGTACCGACACCGCGTCGGAGCAGGTGATCGACGACGTCGACAAGGTGCTCGAGTCCTCGGGAGGTCAACGCGACGAGGACAATTCGATCATCGCCGTGCGTACCGTCAACTCGGACGGTCGCTCGCGTGCGCACCTCGGTGGGCGCAGCGTGCCCGCATCGGTGCTGTCGAACTTCACCGACTCGCTGCTGACCGTGCACGGTCAGAACGACCAGCTGCGGCTGCTGCGTCCCGATCAGCAACTCGGCGCGCTGGACAGATTCGCCGGGGACGCGGTGGCGTCCCTGGTGTCGAAGTACCGCACCGCGCGCAAGACGTGGCTCGACGCGCGCAACGAGCTGATCGACCGCACCGAACGCAGCCGCGAGCTGGCGCAGGAAGCCGATCGGCTGCAGTTCGGCCTGCAGGAGATCGACTCTCTGGCACCGGAGCCGGGTGAAGATCGCTCCGTGGCCGAGGATGTGCGTCGGCTGGGGGACCTCGATTCGCTGCGTGAGACCGCGGAAGGTGCCTCGGCAGCACTCGTCGGGAGTACCGAGGAGGCGTCGGACACGGCGTCCGCGCTGTACCTGCTGGGCGAGGCTCGCTCTCGCCTCGAACATGCCGAGGACGCAGCACTGACCGAGCTGTTGCCGCGACTGAACGACGCGATGGCGATCGTGGGCGACATCGGGGCAGACCTCACCTCGTACTTGACGGATCTGCCGTCCGATCCGGGTGCCCTCGACACGATCCTGAACCGGCAGGCCGAGCTGAAGTCGTTGACGCGCAAGTACGCCGCCGATGTCGACGGCGTCATCGCCTGGGCGGAAGACGCCCGCGAGCGACTCTCGCACATCGACACCTCGGCCGATGCGCTCGCCGAGTTGAGCGCCAAGGTCGATGCGGCTGCGATCGACGTCGCGGCGGCTGCGTCGAAGCTCAGTGCGGCTCGAGCGAAGGCCGCCGTGAAGCTCTCGAAGGCGGTCAGCGTCGAGCTGGCGGGCCTGGCGATGGGAAAAGCCAAGCTGCAGATCGATGTTCGCGCACTTCCCGCCGGACCGTCCGACACGGCCCCGATCGTCGTCGACGGTACCGAATTGCATGCGGGCAGCAACGGCGTCGACGAGGTCGAGTTTCGTCTGTCCGCGCACGACGGTGCCCAGGCGCTTCCGATCAGCAAGAGTGCATCGGGCGGTGAGCTCTCGCGGGTGATGTTGGCACTGGAAGTGGTGCTGGCGGGCTCGGACAAGGGTGCGACGATGGTCTTCGACGAGGTCGACGCCGGAGTCGGTGGTCGCGCGGCCGTCGAGGTCGGGCGTCGACTCGGCCGGTTGGCTCGCACACACCAGGTCATCGTGGTCACCCACTTGCCGCAGGTCGCTGCGTTCGCCGATACCCACCTGGTGGTCGACAAGACCGACGCCAAGAAGGGCGCGGCGAACAGCGGCGTCAGAACGTTGTCGTCGTCGGAGCGGGTCGTCGAGCTCGCGAGAATGCTCGCGGGGCTGGACGACACGGAGACCGGACGTGCGCATGCCGAGGAGCTGCTGGCCACGGCAAACGCCGATCGAGCCGCGTTGTAACTTTTGGTGCTGATGTGATCAGTGTGGTAGTTGTTTCGGCGCGCCTCCGTCGCCGGGCGTGTCGATCGGGTCATCATGGTCCTCATGAAGATGCCGGCTCTGCTGTCACGTAGTCAGGATTCGCTGCCCGGAATCACCGGTATCGCGCGAGTCGATCGCAACACGGCCAAGCTCCTCAAACGGGTCGGCCCGGGCGACATCGTCGTGCTCGACGAGCTCGACCTCGATCGCCTGACCGCAGATGCGCTCGTCGAGGCGGGGGTGCTGGCGGTGGTCAACGCGTCGCCGTCGATCTCCGGGCGCTATCCCAACCTCGGTCCCGAGGTCATCGTCGCCAACGGAATCACCTTGATCGACTCGGCCGGCACCGAAGTCTTCAAGAAGATCAAGGACGGCACCAAGATCCGCCTCAACGACGGCGGCGTCTACACCGGCGATCGTCGTCTCGCCAAGGGCGAGGAGCAGAGCGAAGCCGAGATCTCCGACAAGATGATCGAGGCCAAGACGGGCCTGGTCGACCATCTCGAAGCGTTCTCGGGCAACACGATCGAGTTCATCCGAACCGAGAGTCCGTTGCTCATCGACGGAGTCGGCGTGCCGGACATCGACATCGACCTCGAGGGCCGTCACGTGGTCATCGTCGCAGACGGACCCGGTCACGCCGAGGATCTGAAGAATCTCAAGCCGTTCATCAAGGAGTACTCGCCCGTCATCATCGGCGTCGGTGCGGGTGCCGACACCGCGATGAAGGCGGGCCATCGCCCCGACCTCATCGTCGGCGATCCCGAGGACGTCACTGCGCAGACGCTCAAATGCGGTGCAGAGGTTGTGCTTCCGGCGGATTCGGACGGACACGCGCAGGGTCTCGAGCGCATTCAGGATCTCGGTATCGGTGCCATGACGTTCCCGGCCACCGGTGCCGCTGCCGACCTCGCGCTGTTGTTGGCCGATCATCACGGGGCCTCGCTCATCGTGTCGGTGGGTAGCCCGGCCAGCCTGGACGAGTTCTTCGATCGTGGTCGACGCAACACCAATCCGGCCGCATTCATGACGCGTCTGAAGGTCGGTGCCAAGTTGGTCGACGCCAAAGCTGTTGCGACGCTGTACCGCAGCCGTGTGTCCGGCGGTGCGATCGCGCTGTTGATTCTGGCGGCGCTCGTTGCCGTGATCGTGGCGTTGGCCGTGTCCAACATCGGCGGTGAAGCGTTGGATTGGGCAATCGATCTGTGGAACCGGTTCGCTCTGTGGTTCCAGGGGTTGCTTTCGTGATTTCGCTTCGCCAACATGCCATTTCGCTGGCAGCGGTCTTCGTGGCCCTGGCCATCGGCATCGTGCTCGGTTCGGGTCTGCTCTCGAGCGGTCTGGTGTCGGGCCTTCGAGACGACAAGACCGGCCTCGAAACTCAGGTGGACGATCTGGAGGCGACCAACAATCGCCTGGGTGAGCAGCTCAACTCGGCCGACGGCTTCGACGCTGCGGTTTCGGGCCGAGTGTTGCGGGATACGTTGGTCGATCGCAGCGTCGTGGTGATCACCACCCCGGACGCCGACCCCGGCGACGTGGACGGAGTCACGCGGTCGATCGGAGCCTCGGGCGCCACCGTCACCGGTCGGGTGTCGCTGACCGATTCGTTCGTCTCCGCTGCGAACGGCGACGATCTTCGGACGCGTTTGACCAACGTCATTCCGGCCGGCGTGCAGTTGCGCACCGGCGCGGTGGACCAGGGCAGTCTCGCGGGGGACCTGCTGGGTTCGGTGTTGCTGCTGAACGCCGAGACCGCCCAGCCGCAGTCGACTCCCGAGGAGCTCTCGCTGGCACTGGAGACGCTGCGCAGCGGCGGGTTCATCGCGTACGACAACGGTGCCGTCGCACCCGCTCAGTTGGCTGTGGTCGTCACCGGTTCCGGTACCTCGGACGTGGAGGACGGCAATCGTGGGGCCATCGTCGCCCGCTTCGCGGGAGCCCTCGATTCACGTGGTGCAGGCGCGGTACTGGCCGGTCGCTCCGGTGCGGCCGAGGGCAACGGTTCCATCGCTGTCGTGCGAGCCGATTCGGCGCTGTCGTCCGCTCTCAGCACGGTCGACAACGTCGACCGTGAAGCAGGACGGATCACCACCGTTCTTGCCTTGGCGGAGCAGCTGGACGGCGCGTCCGGCCGTTACGGCACCGGAGCCAATGCCAACGCCGTGACCGTCGGAGCGCCGGCGAGCTGATCGTCGTACGAACGCGCGTGTCGTTGGCGGTGAGGTAGGTACTGGTGTTACCGTGAAGTCCCGTGGGTAGCAGGCCCAATTTCCACGCTTCACCTCTCTTATCAGCCCCCTGATAGGAGCAAGCCCTGCAGACTCGTCACGGGAGCCTCATTGTCACGCCTTCAGTCGCGTTCCGACACCAAGCACATTTTCGTCAGCGGGGGCGTCGCGTCCTCGCTCGGAAAAGGCCTGACGGCATCGAGCCTCGGCCAGCTACTGACCGCACGCGGACTGCGCGTGACCATGCAGAAGCTCGATCCTTACCTCAACGTCGATCCCGGCACGATGAACCCGTTCCAGCACGGTGAGGTCTTCGTCACCGAAGACGGATCCGAGACGGACCTCGACGTCGGACACTACGAGCGGTTCCTCGACCGTGATCTGTCCGGTTTCGCCAATGTCACCACCGGCCAGGTCTACTCGACGGTCATCGCCAAGGAACGCCGCGGTGAGTATCTGGGCGACACCGTTCAGGTCATCCCGCACATCACCGACGAGATCAAGCGTCGCATTCTCGCGATGAACGGCCCCGACCTACAGGGTCACCAGCCGGACGTCGTGATCACCGAAATCGGCGGCACCGTCGGCGATATCGAGTCGCAGCCGTTCCTCGAAGCCGCGCGTCAGGTGCGCCACGACGTCGGCCGAAACAATGTGTTCTTCCTGCACGTGTCGCTGGTTCCGTTCCTGGCTCCGTCCGGTGAACTCAAGACCAAACCAACCCAGCACTCCGTCGCGGCGCTGCGCAGCATCGGTATTCAGCCCGACGCATTGATTCTGCGTTGCGATCGCGACGTACCGCCAGGATTGAAGAACAAGATCGCGCTGATGTGCGACGTCGACGTCGACGGCTGCATCTCCACGCCCGACGCGCCGTCGATCTACGACATTCCCAAGGTGCTGCACAAGGAAGGCCTCGACGCGTACGTCGTTCGTCAGCTCGGTCTGCCGTTCCGTGATGTGGACTGGACCATCTGGGGTGGACTGCTCGAGCGTGTTCACCAGCCACGTGAGACCGTGCGCGTCGGTCTGGTCGGCAAGTACGTGGACCTGCCCGACGCGTACCTGTCGGTCACCGAGGCGCTGCGTGCAGGCGGATTCGCTCATCGCGCGAAGGTCGAGATCAAGTGGGTCCCATCCGACGAGTGCTCGACGCCCGCCGGCGCGCAGGCCGCGTTGGGCGATGTCGATGCCGTGCTCATTCCCGGTGGCTTCGGTATCCGCGGTATCGAGGGCAAGCTCGGGGCCATCGAGTTCGCACGTACGCGCAAGATTCCGTTGCTGGGGTTGTGCCTCGGGTTGCAGTGTGTCGTCATCGAGGCGGCTCGTTCGGTCGGTCTGACGGACGCCAACTCCGCCGAGTTCGACCCGGACACCAAGGATCCGGTGATCTCCACGATGGCCGATCAGGAAGATGCCGTCGCCGGTGACGCCGATCTGGGCGGCACGATGCGTCTCGGTGCCTACCCGGCAACCCTGCAGAAGGGTTCGGTCGTCGCGGCGTCGTACGGCACCGAAAGCGTTTCCGAGCGTCACCGTCATCGCTACGAGGTCAACAACGACTACCGGGATCGAATTGCCAAGAGCGGCTTGGTGTTCAGCGGTACTTCTCCGGACGGCCACCTGGTCGAGTTCGTCGAGCTGCCTGCCTCCGTGCACCCGTTCTTCGTGGCCACTCAGGCGCATCCGGAGCTCAAGAGCCGGCCCACCCGTCCGCATCCACTGTTCGCGTCGTTGATCAATGCCGCGCTGAAGTACAAGGCCGCGGAGCGTCTGCCGGTCGACGTGCACGGAGATACGGGTCAGACGGAGGAATCGGACGTCGCCGCCGAGACCGTCGGATGAGCGAGCCTCGGCACGAGTTCACCACCCTCGATTCGTCGGTGCCGTACTCCGGCGCAATTCTCGCGCTCCGGCTCGACCAGGTGGCGATGCCGAACGGTCGTCAGGCCGAGCGCGAGGTGATCGAGCATCACGGCGCGGTCGGGATCCTGGCCGTCGACGACCGGGATCGTGTGGTGATGATCGAGCAGTACCGGCATCCCGTAGGTCGTCGATTGTGGGAGTTGCCTGCCGGTCTGCTGGACGAGCCGGGGGAGCAGCCGGTGGTTGCGGCTCAGCGTGAGCTCGCCGAGGAGACCGGGCTCGCCGCGCAGACGTGGTCGGTTCTGGTCGATGTGCTTGCCTCGCCCGGGTTCACCGACGAGGCCGTGCGGATCTTCCTCGCGCAGGGCCTGACCGAGGTCGATCGGCCCGAGGCACACGACGAGGAAGCCGACATCGAGCTCTTCTACGTTCCGGTGGACGAGGCCGTCCGCCGTGCGCTGTCGGGCGAGATCGTCAACGCAACCGCCGTCGCGGGCGTTCTCGCGTTCGCCGCGGCGCGCGCTACCGGTACAGAACTGCGTTCGGCCGATGCGCCGTGGGCGGATCTGCCGACGGCCTTCGAGAAGCGAAAGAGTTCGCGAAAGTAGCCACCGTGATCGGCCAGCAGATTCAGACGTACCTCGACCATCTGGTGGTCGAGCGCGGGTCGGCACCGAACACGGTGTCGTCCTACCGTCGCGATCTGGTGCGGTACGAGCGGTTCCTCAGCGGCTACGGCATCACCGATCTGGCGAAGGTCGCCGAGAACGACATCACCGAGTTCGTGCTCTATCTACGGCGCGGTGACGACGAGTTCCCGGCACTCGCAGCGAGTTCGGCGGCCCGGACGTTGATCGCGGTGCGCGGTCTGCACAGGTTTGCGCTCGCGGAGGGGATGGTCGAGCGCAACGTCGCGAGCGAGGTCAAGCCGCCGCAGCCGGCCAAGCGGTTGCCGAAGTCGCTGCCCGTCGATCAGGTGGTTGCACTGCTCGAGTCGGCGTCGATCGCCGGTCCCGATGCCCCACGCGGACTGCGGGATCGGGCTCTGCTGGAGCTGCTCTATTCCACCGGGGCTCGTATATCCGAGGCAGTCGGGCTCGACGTCGACGACATCGACACCGAGGCTCGCTCGGTGCTGCTGCGCGGCAAAGGCGGCAAGCATCGCATCGTGCCGGTCGGGCGACCCGCTGTCGAGGCCGTCGACGCGTACCTGGTGCGCGGCCGGCCGGGGCTGGTCTCCCGCTCGAATCCTGCCCTGTTCCTCAACGTTCGGGGCGGCAGGTTGTCTCGACAGAGTGCGTGGCAGGTGTTGCAGGATTCGGCCGTGCGGGCCGGGATCACCGCGGGGGTATCACCACACGTCCTTCGGCATTCGTTCGCCACTCACCTGCTGGACGGCGGCGCCGACGTCCGCGTCGTGCAGGAGCTGTTGGGGCATGCGTCGGTGACGACGACGCAGATCTACACCCTCGTCACCGTCAACACTCTGCGTGAAGTGTGGGCAGGAGCGCATCCACGGGCCCGGTAGCACGAGGCCGGCTGTCGTGCGTCAGCGTGTCCGGTGACGATGCGCGAGCGTCAAGCGGTAGCGTTTGCGTGAACTACTCGAAGACGGACGGGACAGGGGAGCGCTGGAACGTGTCGACACCGCAGCCGCCAGCGGCGGAGTCAGGCTTGAATCATCCGCATCTCGACGGTGCCCTGTTCCAGACGCGTCAACCGGAATCCAGTCGGGAGACACACGACATCATTCCCGCGCCGAACGAGCTCGGGCCCACCGGTCGCAAGACCAGGGCCGTCCCCGATCCGCAACCGCTGGCCAGTCACGGCCCGGCCAAGATCATCGCGATGTGCAACCAGAAGGGTGGCGTCGGCAAGACGACGTCGACCATCAATCTCGGTGCCTCGTTGGCCGGCTACGGCCGCCGCGTGCTGCTCGTGGATCTCGACCCGCAGGGCGCACTGTCTGCGGGATTGGGCGTCGCACATCACGAGCTCGATCTGACGGTCTACAACCTCCTCGTCGAAGCGAAGGTCTCCGCCGACGACATCATCATGCGCACTCGCGTCGAGAACCTCGATCTGATGCCCAGCAACATCGATCTCTCCGCAGCCGAGATTCAGTTGGTCACCGAGGTCGGCCGGGAGCAGACACTCGGGCGGGTGCTGCATCCGATTCTCGATCGCTACGACTACGTCCTCATCGATTGCCAGCCGTCGCTCGGTCTGTTGACGGTCAACGCGCTCACGTGTGCCGACGAAGTGCTGATCCCCATGGAGTGCGAGTACTTCAGTCTGCGCGGACTGGCGTTGTTGAACGACACCGTCGAGAAGGTGCGCGATCGGCTCAACCCGCGGCTCACGTTGGCCGGCATCGTGGTGACGATGTTCGACGCCCGCACATTGCACTCGCGTGAGGTGATGACGCGAGTGGTCGAGGTGTTCGGCGACGTCGTCTACGACACGGTGATCACCCGTACCGTCCGATTCCCGGAAACCAGTGTGGCCGGTGAGCCGATCACCACGTGGGCTCCGAAATCCGGCGGCGCACAGGCGTACCGCGCCCTCGCGCGCGAGGTGATCTACCGGTCGGGTCCGTGACCGTCGACGCTGCCGACGAGGCCCCGATCGAGGTTCCGGCCGACGCGGATCCGTCGAAATTCCGGGTGCGGTTGCTCAACTTCGAGGGTCCGTTCGATCTGCTGCTGTCGTTGATCAGTCAGCATCGAATGGACGTCACCGAAGTGGCGTTGCACACCGTCACCGACGATTTCATCTCGTTCACCAAGTCGCTCGGTGCCGATGTCGGCCTCGACCAGACGACGGAATTCCTCGTCGTCGCCGCGACGCTGCTCGACCTCAAGGCAGCACGGTTGCTGCCCTCGGGCGATGTGGAGGACGCCGAGGATCTTGCGCTGCTCGAAGTTCGAGATCTACTGTTCGCCCGGCTACTTCAATACCGGGCCTACAAGCAGGTCGCTCTGCTGTTCGGTGAACTGGAAGCTGCTGCGCTGCGACGTTATCCGCGATCGGTGTCGGTGGAGGACAGGTACGCCGATCTGATTCCCGAGGTGCTGCTCGGCGTCGACCCGGCCACATTCGCCGACATCGCCGCTGCGGCATTTCGCCCCAAACCGATTCCGCAGGTGGGGCTCGATCACATCCATCAGCACGCGGTCTCGATCCCGGAGCAGGCGGCGTGGCTGCTCGACAATCTGCAGGGCCGAGGCCTCAACGAGTGGGCATCGTTCTCGGAGTTGGTGCAGGACTGCGAGGTGCAGGTCGAAATAATCGCGCGATTCCTGGCGTTGCTGGAGCTGTTCCGCCAACAGGTGATCGCGTTCGAGCAGCCCGAGCCGCTCGGCGATCTCCGAGTGAGTTGGACCGGTAAGGACGAAGGACCCATCGTGGTCACGGAAGAGGACTACGCATGAGTGTCGACCCGGAGCTCGAGCTCGAGGACGGCGAGAATTCCGAGGAGCTCGACGACGCCACCCTCGCCTCGGCTCTGGAAGCTGTGTTGCTGATCGTCGATACCCCTGCCTCGGACGAGCAACTCGCCTCGGCGGTGGGTGCGTCGGTAGCGCGCGTGCGCGCAACCCTGAACGAGATGGCTGCCGCACTGACCGAACGAACCAGCGGAATAGACCTTCGCTACGCCGGTGACGGATGGCGTTTCTACACCCGAACCGCCTATGCGCCGTACGTCGAACGGCTGCTTCTGGACGGGGCTCGGTCCAAGCTCACACGCGCGGCATTGGAAACCCTGGCCGTGATCGCATATCGTCAACCGTTGACCCGCGCACGAGTCAGCGCCGTACGTGGAGTCAACGTCGATGGAGTGATGCGTACGTTGCTCGCCCGTGGACTGATCTCCGAAGCAGGAACGGACCCGGAGACGAACGGCACGATGTACTGCACCACCGAGTTGTTCCTCGAACGGCTCGGGCTCGCATCGCTCGGTGACCTACCCGAACTGGCACCGCTGTTGCCGGGTGTGGACCTGATCGACGAGATCAGTGACAGCATGGACACCGACCCGAGAACGACCCGCTCCACCAAGAACCGCGGATCGAAACCCGATCCGGCAGCCGAGCTCGACTCGGACGACTGATAGGTAAGACAAGTGAACAAGCCCGCTCGCCGTGATGGCACACCGGACCGTAACAAGAGACAAGACCCACGCAGGAAGCCGACCGCAGGTAGGTCGGACACTCCGCGTGACGCGCGCCGCGGAGATCGCACCCGCGACGCAGCGCCCCGTGACGGCGCTCCCCGTACCGGGGGACCCCGTGCTGGTGCACCCCGCACCGGAGCTCCTCGTGCAGGAGCCCGGCCGGCCCCGCGCAAGGGCGTCGAGCAGGAATCCTTCGATTACAAGCCTGTCGAGACCGGCATCAACGACCGCAGCAACGACGCCGTTCCTCGCAAGAAGCCCTCGCGTCCCAAGCCGCCGAAGCCGCAGAAGAAGCAGGTTCCGTCGACCACGATCAGCAACGCCAAGCCGGCAAAGCATCAGCACACCGATTCCTCACCGCGCAAGCACGTACCCGCCGGTGAAGGCGTTCGGTTGCAGAAGGTGCTCGCGCAGGCAGGCGTCGCATCGCGTCGTGCCGCCGAGGAACTGATCGCCGACGGCCGCGTCGAGGTCGACGGACGCATCGTCACCGAACAGGGCATCCGCATCGATCCCAACATCGCTGTGGTCCGCGTCGACGGCACTCGCGTGGTCGTGAAGGAAGAGCTCGTTCACCTCGCGATGAACAAGCCGCGTGGATGGCAGTGCACCATGTCCGACGATCTGGGACGCCCGTGCGTCGGCGACATCGTCTCCGAGCGCGTGCAGGCGGGGCAGCGACTGTTCCACGTCGGACGCCTCGATGCCGACACCGAGGGGCTGTTGCTCTTCACCAACGACGGTGATCTTGCTCACCGTCTGATGCACCCGTCGTTCGAGGTCTCCAAGACCTACCTCGCGACGCTGTTCGGCACCATTCCCCGCACTCTGGGCAAGCAGCTGCGTGAAGGCGTGACACTCGACGACGGCCCGGTGAAGGTCGACGGCTTCCAGCTGCTCGACATCTCGGACGGCAAGTCTCTCGTCAAGGTGACGCTCCACGAGGGCCGCAAGCACATCGTGCGTCGGTTGTTCGACAAGGTCGGCTTCCCCGTCGGACGTCTCGTGCGTACCGATGTCGGCAACATCGTGCTCGGCGATCAGCGTCCAGGAACACTGCGTGTCCTCGGACGCGGCGAGATCGGCAAGCTCTACGAATCCGTGGGCCTGTGATGAGCGCGCTCGTGGTGGCGATGGACGGGCCTTCGGGCACCGGCAAATCCTCGGTATCGCGCAGGCTCGCATCGGCACTCGAAGCAAGCTACCTCGACACCGGTGCGATGTACCGCGTGGCGACGGTGTGGGTGCTGCGCTCGGGCGTCGAGCCCACCGATGCAGACGCTGTCGCGAAAGCTGTTGCAGCACTTCCCCTCGAGATCGGCAAGGACCCGCTGTCCGAGACCGTTCTGCTCGACGGTGAGGACGTCAGCGGCGAGATCCGCGGCGATGCGGTCACCAAGGCCGTCTCGGCCGTCTCCGCAGTGCCTGCGGTGCGCGAGCTCTTGGTGCAGATGCAGCGTGACCTTGCGAGTTCGTCGACGCGAATCGTGGTGGAGGGACGCGACATCGGCACCGTCGTTCTTCCCGACGCCGACGTGAAGGTGTTCCTGACTGCCTCACCGGAAGCGCGGGCACAGCGTCGCAACAAACAGAACATCGAACAGGGTCGCGACGACGACTACGAATCCGTGCTCGCGGACGTGCAACGCCGCGATCACGCAGATTCGACGAGAGCAGTGTCACCGCTTCGTCCCGCCGAGGATTCGGTGATCGTCGATACCAGCGAGCTGGATCTCGACGGCGTGATCGAGCGTTTGCTGCTCGTGGTGAACGACAGAAGTGGAGCAGTCCAGTGAGTGAAGAATTCTTCTCCGGCGCAGCGGAAACCGCGGGCGACGGAACATGGAGTGACGAGGGCGAGTGGGAGTACGTCGACCTCAACGAAGGTGAAGACGGCGAAGATGCCGTAGCGGTACCGACTCTCGCCGTGGTGGGCCGACCGAACGTCGGTAAGTCGACGCTCGTCAACCGCATCATCGGACGACGCGAAGCAGTGGTCGAAGACGTCCCAGGCGTCACCCGTGACCGGGTGTCGTACGAGGCGAACTGGAGTGGTCGACGCTTCCTGGTGCAGGACACCGGCGGTTGGGAACCCGACGCGAAGGGTCTGCAGCAATCCGTTGCGCGCCAGGCCGAGTTGGCGATGAACACCGCCGATGCGATCCTGTTGGTCGTCGATGCGCGAGTCGGTTCGACGACGACGGACGAGGCAGTGGCGCGAGTACTGCGTCGCTCGAAGACTCCGGTTCTGTTGGTGGCCAACAAGGTCGACGACGGCCGCACCGAGTCCGAGGTTGCCGCGCTGTGGTCGCTGGGTCTGGGGGAGCCGCTGTCGGTCTCGGCCACCCATGGCCGCGGTACCGGTGATCTGCTGGATCGCGTGCTCGAGGCCTTGCCCGAGACGCCGCGTGAGGGAATTCCCGGTGGGGGACCCAGGCGTGTCGCTCTGGTCGGTAAGCCGAACGTTGGCAAGTCCTCGTTGATCAACAAGCTGTCGGGCGACGAGCGCTCGGTGGTGCACGATGTTGCCGGCACCACCGTCGATCCTGTCGACTCGTTGGTCGAATTGGGCGGCAAGACTTGGCGATTCGTCGATACCGCAGGACTGCGTAAGCGCGTCAGCCATGCCAGCGGTGCCGAGTTCTACGCGTCGCTGCGCACCAAGTCCGCCATCGAGGCCGCCGAGGTCGCGATTCTGCTTCTCGATGCCTCACAGGTGATCTCGGAGCAGGACATGCGTGTGCTGAGCATGGTCTCCGATGCCGGCCGCGCGTTGGTGTTGGCGTTCAACAAGTGGGATCTGGTGGACGATGATCGTCGTCAGCAGCTCGAGAAGGAGATCGATCGTGATCTCGCTCGGGTGCCGTGGGCGCAGCGTGTGAACATCTCGGCACAGACGGGCCGTGCGGTACAGAAGCTCGTACCTGCGCTCGAGACGGCTCTGGAGTCGTGGGACAAGCGAGTGCCCACCGGACGCCTCAACACGTGGCTCAAGGAAGTCGTGGCGGCCACACCGCCGCCGATGCGTGGCGGACGTCTGCCGCGCATCATGTTCGCGACGCAGGCCAGCACGCGGCCGCCGACGTTCGTGCTGTTCACCACAGGGTTCCTCGAGGCCGGCTATCGCCGATTCATCGAGCGGCGTCTGCGTGAGGAGTTCAACTTCGACGGCAGCCCCGTGCGTGTGTCGGTGCGTATCCGGGAGAAGCGGGAACGGCCGGGCAAGGGCAACAACCGCTGACGTAGTCCGGTACCGCCCCTGAGCAGGCGATTTCCTCTCAGGGGTAGGGCTGGGGTAATCTCAGCAAGCGCCTTTTGAGGCGCGGCGGGCTGTGGCGCAGCTTGGTAGCGCACTTGACTGGGGGTCAAGTGGTCGCAGGTTCAAATCCTGTCAGCCCGACAGATTGATGCAGGTTGGAGGCGGTTTCGGAGAGATCCGGAGCCGTCTTTTTCGTGTGCGTGCCGCGGGAGTGTCACTTCTCGGTACCTACACGATCGAACTCGGCGCCGAGGCGCTGTCCAGGTGTATCCGCTGGCGTCCGGCGATCTGCGTGCGTCGGTCGAATGGACCTGAGCGGACGGAGCCACTTTGTTCAGCTGGTTCGCTCCTCGAGGAGCTACTGGGTCCATAGGCGTCCGTGTCGAGCTGCAACTCGGACGAATCGGTGGCTCCGGTTCTTGTTTCGTCCAGATCCGCTGTAGCGCTGCCGCAGGGGTTCGATCCGGTTCCGTCAGCGGTCAGTGCTGATGCTTTGTCCGGCGAGGGACGTCGATGCGGGAAATGTTGGTTTTGTGTTCGTACAGAGCGAGGTCGGCTCGGGTGAGCATGTCCTCGAGAGTCGACTCACCTGTGTTGTGTGCGATTCCGACGCTCAATTCGATCGAGAGGGTGGAGTCGTTCAAGTCGATGGGTGCGCGTGCTGCGCGGCGTAGTCGTCGGCGAAGTTGTTCGGGCTCGTTCGTCGTCAGTGGTTCGTCATCGTCGAACATCGCTATGACGAATTCGTCGCCCCCGATCCGGCCGAGGACAGTGTTGGAATTGCACAGGTCGGCGAGTCGGGCGGCGGTGATGCGTAGAACGTGATCGCCGACGAGATGGCCGTGGGTGTCGTTGATGGTCTTGAAGTTGTCGACGTCGATGAACAATATTGCTGTGGGGAGCGATATTTCGGCGCTGACCCTCTCGATTCGTTCGAACAGAGCAGATCGGTTCAGCACTCCTGTGAGGTCGTCGAGTCGGGATTTGGCGAGAAGTTCTCGGTATGCGTCGAGTAGTCGTGTGGCTCTGTGAACTGCATCGGTGACGTTGCGGAAACTGACTGCGACAACGTCCTCGACGTAGTTGGCGGTCACCTCCATGATCGTGTCGGGGCGAAAGAGTGCGGGTGCTTCGATGCTGACCTCGCCGCAGGTGAGCAACGCGTCGCGGTGAAGGTTGTCGAAGTAGGAGCCCTGGGTATCGGGGAGCGCGTCGTGCAGATGTCGTCCGATGAGCTGATCCCGGGCGATGCCGAGGTGCCGTTCGGTCTGCGTGTTGGCGTAACGGATGATCATGTCGCGGTCGAGAATCGCGAAGCCCAGCGAGACGGAGTCCAGAACTGTGCCGAGGCGCTCGCTCGTATCGATGAGCGGTCGGACCTGTGAAACCACTCCGGTCAGAACCGTCGGATGGCCATCGGGCGCGGTTTCCACGGCGACACTTCGAGTGAGAATGTGGCGAACGGTGCCGTCGGAGAGAACAACCCGGTAAATACACTCCGCACCGACGTCGGCGCTTGCGTCCTCGTAGAGTTGGACCAGCAGGTGCGCGTCGTCCGGGTGCACACGTTCGTGCCAGATCTCGATTGCAGGCCGGGGATCGAGGCCCGCCTCGAAGATGTCGGCGGCACGGGCATCCCATTCGAGCCGCCCGGTGTCGATGAAGTATCGGGTGATGCCTATCGATGCGTTCGGCGTCTCGATCCCCGAAACGTGATCGGGCCCCAGGTTGTCCTCACGATGTCGATCGCCCACGACAGCACGTCCGTTCCAGCTGCAACTGATCCGATAGGGAGTCTGCTCCGTTCTTCCCGATCGCGCCCGAGCTTTCGAGCGATCGGCCTCAACCAGAGCTCGGAGGCTGGACGCGTAGGTTGTAGCGTCGTCCCTTCAGCGGGGTGTCCTCGCTGTCTGGGTACGAGGCCGTGTCGGGTCGGTGGTTCGGACACCTTTCGCAGCGGGTGCATCGGTGTGGTGCGTGGGGCCTTCGGTGGATTCGCATGGAGCAATCGATGTTCGAGCGTGTCCCTACTCGGTTCGACCGAGGGCGGATTGACCTGGACCGATCCGGGCGAGAGCGCCTGGTCAGCAGCTGTGTGTTGCGTCCGGGTGGGTCCATCGATGTAACGGTCGATCCAGCTGGGGGTCAAGTGGTCGCAGGTTCGAATCCTGTCAGCCCGACACATTGCAGGTCGAAGACGGTTTCGGAGAAATCCGGGGCCGTCTTTTTTCGTCTGTATGCCGAGTGACTGTCACCGCCCGGCCTGTGGCGGTGAGCGGTGAGCGGTGTGGCCAGATGCTCTCGTGCGGCAGCGAATGCGCAGTCGACGAATGCGAGCGTGAAGACGGGCACGACTACATCGGTGGAAGTTGCAGGTGGTGCGGGCAACCGTTCGGGGATCTCCGCCTCGTTAGCGGTCCATGACATCGCCGGTAGGCATCTGGACTGTGTGCTTGCTCAGGTTGAGCCCGAGGTGTACAGGCGCCGACATCCTGCGGTCGGGTGTTGGTCCGAGGGATCACTGATCTAGGGCATCATGGGTCCATGAGCGATCTCGAGTACCTCGCCACTTTGCTTTCCGCGCTCGATGGAGAGATCGCGCGAATCTCTGCCGCCGAATCGGGCTCCGACGAACAGGCATCGGCCATCGACGACGCGGCCGATGCCGTCTTCCGGTTGCGCGAGAAGGTCAAGGCCGGGTACCCCGGCAAGAAGGCCTATTACATCGCGGCGTCGACCGATCCGAATGGGATCAGGGTCGAGGGTATTTCGGCGCTACCCAGCAAACGCGCCCACGAACTGGTTCGAGACGGTGGTTGGATGCACGCGGATTCCAGTACCGTCCTCGAAGCTCTCGATGACGACCGGCTCAGTCGGTACCACGCCATCGCGGGACGCGGTGTTGCGCAAACATTTCGAGACTCACGCGAATACTTGGCAGCGGCAACGGGACTTGCCGACAAGTAGACCTATTGGATCGTCCGTAGACGAAGAGCGAGATCGCTCGTGTACGAGGATCACATACTGAATGCCCCGCTGAAGTCGAGGGGTGAGGCCTCGAGGTGTCGACCGCGGGGAGTGGCGTCGATGAGTTCGCCGTCGTGGACGACAATCTCGCCGCCCACGATCACGGTGACCGGCTTTCCTCGAAGTCGGTGTCCCTCGTACGGGGTGTAGTCGGTCGCCATGTGGAGTGATTCGGTGGTCACCGTCCATTCCAGTTCGGGGTCCCAGATCGCGATGTCGGCGTCGGACCCCGGCATCAGTGAGCCTTTGCGTGGATAGAGGCCATTGGTGCGCGCTGGATTCGCCGAGGTCAACTCCACGAATCTGCTGGCCGTCAGACCCAATCCGTTCACGTAGTGCGAGTAGATCACCGGGAGACGCGTCTCGACTCCGGGGAGTCCGTTGGGCATATGCCGCACGTCGTGGCTGTGCACCTGCTTCTGTGCGGTGTCGTAGCAGCAATGGTCGGAACCGATGGTGGTGACGTGCCCGGTGAACAGGTGACGCCCGAGTTCCTCGACCACCTCGGCCGAGCGCAGCGGTGGGCAGCATACGAATCCTTCCGGTTGCTCACCCTCGTAGGCCGAGTCGTCGAGGATCAGATGGTGGGCGACCGATTCGGTGAAGGCAACAAGTCCTCGTTTGCGAGCGTCCGCGACCAGTTCGACGGCAGCCGGAGTGGACTGATGCACGAAGTAGACCGGTGCACTCTGTGATTCGGCGATCGCGAGAATGGCTGCGACCGAGGCGGTCTCGGCGAGCTCCGGCCGCGTTCGCGACATGTGTGCGGCATCGACACCGTCCGATGCCGCCGCGAGGTTCTGCGCGTCGGTGACGATCGCGTCGGATTCGCAGTGGATGATGACCATTCCGCCGAGGTCGCGAGTGGTCTGCATCGTGTTGAGGATGGTGTGTTCGTTGGCCATCGTCTCACCGGCATAGGTGGTGAACATCTTGACAGTTCGGATGCCGGCGTCGGCCAGCGTCTTCAGTTGGTCGGCCGTGGTGTCGGTCCACTCGACGACGCAGGCGTGCAGAGCCGAATCGCACAGTCCGCTCGACGCTTTCGCGCGCTGTACCTCGGCGGCGTCCAGCGGCTGTTGACCTGGACGGGGGATGGCGAAGTCGATGATCGTGGTGGTGCCGCCGAACACGGCCGCCGTCGTGCACTCCAAATACGAATCGAGCGAGGTGAATTCGCCGGAGGTGAACCCGACGTGGCAGTGTGGATCGACTCCACCCGGCATCACCAGTTTCCCGGTTGCATCGATGACCTCTGCTGCCGCGTCGACCTTGCTCCCTGGGGTGAGCACCGCAACGACTCTGCCGTCGTCGATGAGCAGGTCTGCCGGAGCGGCCCAGTGGGATTCGACGACCATCCCACCGCGCACGACCTTCATCGTGTGCTCGCGAGGTAGGCCAGCCATCCGCCGCGGTCACTGATGTCGGTGACACCGGCGGCCGTCAGATGGCTCTCGCGCATTCGCATCGACAGGGAGCCCGAGCCATCCGCCAACTCGATGACCCCGAGTTCGAGTTCCTTCGGTTCCCGGGGAAGGAGCTCGTCGCGCAATACGTCGTACTCGACCTCGTAGAGCTCGCCCGGTACCACGTATCCATCGGTTGTCACCGGGTGCAAACCGGGAAATTCGTTACGCACGGAGAAGAATCGGTATTTCGGTGCGGTATCGATTTTCCCCACGAATCGCGCCTTGTGCAACGCGTCGTTCAGGGTGCCGCCGGACATCGCCTGTCCGTTGACGAACATCGTGACCAGTGCCATTCAAAGCCTTCTTTCAGTGAGCTTGGATTCGGACGAGTCGGTTCGGAGAGAACGCTGTTACGTCGAGTTCTGGTTTCCTACCGTGCACCAGCTCGGTGAGGATGTGTCCCCAGAGCGGTGCGAAGGTGAAGGAGTAGGTGCCGCCTGCCACGAATAGTCCCGGGGCGCCGGCGAGTTCGCCGATGACCGGCATTTCGTCGGGCGTGGTGACCACGGGCCCGGTCCATGTATCGAGGAGCGCATTGTGGCTCAGCGCAGGCAGAAGCCGTCGAACCTGCTCCAGGTTTCCTGTGGTGCTGTCCGATCTGCTCGGGGCCGGCTCGCTGTCGTGGAACGCACCTGCAGGCCAGCCGCCGCCGAGGACGAGGCGTCCCGATCGATTCTGCTTGATCGACATTCCTTCCCCGACGTGCTGTACGAGCACTTCGAGCGTCCGGGGCGCGGCTTTCAGCGCGTGCATTTGCAACGACGTCGGGACGAGTTCGAGCGATATACCCGCCATCGCGGCGATCGGTGCCATCCACGGACCTGCAACGTCTATCACCACAGGTGCAATCCACGTCCCACCATTGGTGTCGACGGTCCAGACGTCACCGTCGTGGGTCAGTCCGATCACCGGTGCCGACGGGTGTACAGACGCTCCCTCGGCCGCGACCTGTCGCAACAGGGCAGGGCCTGCGAGGTCGGGTTCGGCGAATCCGTCCCACGGGCACCAGGTTGCGGCCTGAATGCTCGGGCCGAGCAGAGGTAGCGCCTGCCGCGCTTCGTCACCGCTCAGTACCTCCGTCGGAATCCCCGCATCGCGTTCCCATCGGTGCTTCGTGATGAGGGCGTGGACCTGCTCTTCGGTCTCGGCCACCATGAAGCCGCCGCACCGGTTCAGCCCGAGACCAGGCACGGTCTCGTCCAGCGTGTTCCACAATGTGCTCGTCGACTTCTGCAACGGAAGTAGCTGTTCGACGTCGACGGCTCGGCCCTGCCCAGGCCTGCGGGTGTGAATCGTCTGGATGTGCAGGTTGCCCGCGGTCGTACCCGAGCCGGCGGTGTTGGGCAGGGTGCGATCGAGTACAGCGACGCGGGATCCCGCGCGGGTGAGGGCGAGAGCCGTTGCTGCGCCGACGATTCCGGCTCCGATGACAACGACGTCGACTTCAGTTCGCATGCACAGCTCCTAAGGTCGCGTAGGCATCGTCGATACCCGATTCGACGATGACCGATTGCAGCGAGGCAAGCGTGTCGGCGTCGGTGACCGGAAGCAGTGGTTCTCGCACAGTGCCTCCTGGTTGACCGAGAAGGTTCATCACGGCCTTCAACTGAGGGATGGGGGAGGCGTAGACGCCGCTGTAGTCCGAGGCGATGAGCCGGCCCGAAAACGCGCGGTAACGATCGACCCACATGCGCGCGGTGTCGGCGTCCCGTGCAGCGACGGCCTCGTAGAACGGCACCGCGAAGGGCGCGCCCACCCCACCTCCGTCGATGTTGCCGTCCCCGCCCAGCTCGAGCAGCGTGGCAAGGCCGCGTCGATGCAGAAAACTCCCGAATACACGGACGCGGTCTGACACGGCCTCGACGGTGTCGAGCATGGCGAGCCAATCACCGGTGCTGTCTTTGATCGCGACGACGTTGTCCAGGTCGGCCAGTCGAGAGAACAAGTCGGGTGAAGTTCCCATGTCGACCGCAACGCCCCGTGGCCAGTTGTAGGCCATGAACGGCAGTGATGTTGCGGTGCTGACGCTTCGGTAGTACTGGAATGTCTCTTCCGCCGAGGTGTGTACGTAGGGCGGAGGCGTCGCCAGTATGCCGTCCGCGCCGACGGAAGCAGCGTGCTTCGCGAGCGCGGAGGACTGCGCAGCTGTGTACGCGCTGACACCGATCACGACAGGGAAGCGGCCTGCGACTGCATCGATCGATGCTTCCGTTACGGTCTTTCGTTCGTGGTCGCTCTGGCTGAACCATTCGCCTGTGCTGCCGTTCACGAGTACACCGTGAACTCCCGTCTGCGCGTAGAGATTCATCAAGTCGAAAATTGCCTCGGTATCGACGGCACCCGACTGCGTGAACGGTGTGGGGGCAGCGGGCCAGTAGCCGGACCACGCGACATCATCGCGATTCATGGGAGTGCCTTTCGGGCTCGGGACGATCGACGACGCGTCGTACCCGCATTTGTGGGATCGATTGCATAGACTGCCTTCGGGGTGGTCGAGTCGTCAAGCCGGAAACGTACTTGTAACGCGACCACGGTCGAATATGTCTGTCCGAGGTGTGAAGCAAGAGAACGGAGAACCGATGGCGGTCACCTTGATCGACGTTGCGAGCGCTGCTGGGGTTTCGCGCAGCACGGCATCACGCGCGTTGAGTGGATCGTCGCTGATCTCGGCGGAGACACGGGCAGCGGTGGAGGATGCGGCCAGGGTTCTCGGGTATCGGCCGAACAGGGCCGCGAGCGCGCTGCGCTCCAACCGGTCGCATTTGATCGGTCTGGTCATGAACAACCTGCTCAACGCGACCTTTCACACTGTCGCCGAGGTCGTCCAAAAGAGGGCAGCAGCCAGTGGATTTCAGGTACTGCTCTGCATCACCGATGCCGATCCGGCGCGCGAGGACGACGTACTGGCCATGCTGGGCGAGCACGGCGTCGACGGAACCATCGTGATCGGCAGCGGTCGAAGTGCTGCGGCGTCGAATGCGCTTCTGGAGCAGGGCCGAGCGGTGGTCAACCTGATTCGTTCGGTGAAGGGGAGCTCTGCGTCGACGGTGCTGGCAGATGACGTAACGGGTGCTCGCGACGCGACAGCGCACCTGATCGAGCTCGGGCACAGTCGTATCGGGTATGTCGGTGGAAACGAGGATGCGACGTCCGGACGTGAGCGCTACGAGGGCTATCGACTGGCGCTGGCCGACGCAGGCATTCCGGTCGACGAGACGATCGTCCGGAAAGGCTCGTTCACCACGGAGTTCGGCGCCGAAGCGATCAATTCGTTACTGGATGCACCCCAGGCGATGACTGCTCTCTACGCGGCCAACCATGAGGCTGTCTTCGGCATCCTGCCCACGCTCGTCGGCAGAGGAGTGTCGGTGCCGGACGAGTTGTCGCTGATCTGCCACGAGGACATGCCGTGGCTCGCGATGTGGCAGCCGGCAATCACAGTCGTCGACAACGGTGCCGCTCAGTTGGCGAATGTGGCAATGGACCTGCTGTTCCAGCAGATCAAGGATTCGCTCGAACCCGATGGGCGCACGTATCGAATCGGTGCTCGTCTGGTGGAGCGGTCGTCGTGTGCCGCACTGTGATCGGTGAGCGCGATCACCTGCGAACGGTTAACAGTTGATGTACCGCGTGTCGGCAGTGTTAACCGCGTTGACGCCTCCGAATTCGTCTGCGACGCTTGATGCAATCGATCCCAAAAGATCGATTCTTCTCGAACAACTCCCTCATCGTCGCTGCCGCCCCGTCCTCGAACGTGTAGTGCTGCAGTCGATATGGAAAGGCTCGCTCAATGCGTAAGTTAACAGGAATCGCCGCTATTGCTGTCGTGGTGGCCGGCCTCACTGCCTGTAGTTCCTCGGACGATTCCGTAGCCGCGCCGACGGACTGCACACCCACGCTCGGTGCTTCGGACCTTGCCGAAGAAGGCGTACTGACGATGGCCACCAACGCGACTCTTCCGCCGATGCAGTACGTCGATCCGAACGGCGACGTGATCGGCATGCGTGTCGACCTCGGTAAGGAGATCGCCAAGCGCCTGTGTTTGACGCCGAAGTTCGTCAACATCGAGTTCGAGGCACAGATTCCCGGTGTGCAGGCCGGCCGTTGGGACATGATCGACACCGGAATGTTCTACACGCCTGCACGTGCCGAGACCATCGATCTCGTTCCGTACGAGGTGCAGGCAGTCTCGATCTCGGTGCCGTCGGGCAACCCCGAATCGATCTCCAGCGTGGACGACCTGGCGGGCAAGACCATCGGGGTCGAAGCGCCCGGATACGAATTCGACACGCTGACCGCCATGGCCGAGCAGTTTGCGGCCGAAGGAAAGCCGGCGCTGACAGTGCAGACATTCAAAACCAATGCCGATGCCTATCAAGCGCTTTCGGCAGGCCAGCTCGACGGCACGTCCATCGTCGAGTCGGTCACGTCGTTCTACCAGGAAGACGGACGATTCGAGACAGCCGTCGGTGGAATCAACGAGGCACCTCTGGCCATGGGATTCGCGAAGGACAGCAAATCCTCCGCAGAGGTGGCGCGTGTGCTGTCGGAGATGAGGAGCGACGGATATCTGCCCGACCTGTTCGAGCAGTACGACGTCACCGGATACGACGGCGATATTGCCGTGAGCACCGGTCCTCTCGACAGCTGATCCGACCAACGTAAGTCGAAAGGCACCCACATGTGGTCCTGGGACGCATTCTTCTCCATCCTGACGAGCACCCAGCTGCTCGAGGGCGCGTGGGTCACGATCTGGCTCACCGTAGTCAGCATGATCCTCGGACTCGCTCTCGCAGTGGTGGTCGCCTCCGCGCGATCATCCAAGCTCGCACCCCTGCGGATAGTCGCCGGGTTCTACGTGTGGCTGATGCGCGGCACGCCTCTACTGGTGCAGTTGGTGATCATCTATACCGGACTTCCTCAGGTCGGCATCAAATTGGGCGTGATCGAGGCGGCACTCGTGGGCCTGGTTCTCAACGAAGCCGCATACCTGTCGGAAATAGTCCGTTCCGGATTGCTCTCGGTTCCGACCGGACAGACCGAAGCGGCACGAGCCCTCGGCATGTCGCCCACGAAGGTCTTCCGCGTGGTGGTTCTCCCACAGGCGCTGCGGGTGATGATTCCTCCACTCGGCAACAGCTTCAACGGGTTGCTCAAGACCACAACTCTGGTGTCGGTCATCTCCGTACAGGAATTGCTGAGACGGACCCAGTTCCTGGTGCAGGTGAATTTCCGAGTGCTGGAAGGGCTCTGCGCCGCAGCGTTGTACTTCCTGGTGCTGACGACTCTGTGGGGGTTGATTCAGAAGATGATCGAAGTACGGGTAGGGCGTGGATACGACCGCAATTACCGCCGTAAGGGCGGTCCGTCGAGTCCGAAGCTCGACGACAGCGCAATGAAAGCCGAGGCCGTGAACCGATGACCAGTGCGACGTCTGCTACCAGGAAGGCCACGACGATGGTCGAGGTCAGGAACATGACCAAGGCCTACAACGATCTCGTCGTCCTCGACGACATCGATTTCACGGTGGACAAAGGGGAAGTGGTCCTGCTGCTCGGGCCGTCGGGAAGTGGAAAGAGCACCTTGCTGCGCACGCTCAACTGTCTCGAGACCATTGAATCCGGGACCGTCCGAGTGTGCGGCGAGATGATGGGCTTCTCGGAAGGGGTCAAGCGAACGCCGCTGTCGGAGGCGCAGATCGCCAAGCAGCGGCACCACACAGGAATGGTGTTCCAGAGCTTCAACCTGTTTCCCATGATGACGGCGCTGGACAACGTCGCATCGGGCCCACGTCATGTCCTCGGCACGCAGAAGGACAAGGCGCGCAGGCAAGCTCAGGAACTACTCGACCTCGTCGGCCTTGCAGACAAGGGAGAGAACTATCCGTCACAACTGTCCGGTGGTCAGCAGCAACGCGTGGCGATCGCACGAGCGTTGGCAATGAAGCCCGAAGTGATGTTGTTCGACGAGCCCACCTCTGCCCTCGATCCCGAGATGGTCAACGAGGTGCTCGACGTCATGCTTCGACTCCGCGACGAGGGTATGACGATGGTGGTGGTGAGCCACGAAATGGGCTTCGCGAAAGCGGCCGCAGACCGAGTCGTTTTCATGAGCGACGGGAAGATCGTGGAGGAAGCACCTCCGCGCGAGTTCTTCGACGATCCAAAAAATGCTCGTACACAACAGTTCTTGAGTCGTATCCTCTGACCGGCCTAAGCGGGGCCAACCATGCGTGCCGTAGGCCGAATGAATGAATGTCGGGCGTCTTCGACTCACACCGTCACGCTGTGAATAGGGTGAGCAGTCGGAGTCCGATTTGTCCGACAGGAGCGTGTCAGCGTGAGTTCACCCATTCTCGTCAAGGGTCAGAACATTTCTCTGCCGGACGACGTGACCGAACTGGATGTCATCGTGTCCTGGGTAGACCCGGAGCGAGATCTCGATGCGTCTGCATTGCTGGTGAATTCGAGCGGGCACGTTCGGTCCGATGCAGACTTCGTCTTCTACAACCAGCCGGAGTCCGCGGACGCGACCGTACGCTACCGCGGGAGCAGTAGCACCGACGAAGGCAAACAGGAACGAGTGTCGATCCATCTCGATTCTCTCGCAGCCGAAGTCGAGAAGGTGGTCATCGCGGGTAGCTCCGACGATGTTCCATTGGGTGACTTCGGGAAACTGTCGATGCAGGTGCGGGATCAAGCAGGTTCGGTGCTCGGGGAGTTCCTCACTGCCGATGCGTCGTCGGAACGAGCATTGGTGTTCGGGGAGGTGTACCGACGGAACGGCGTGTGGAAACTACGCGCGGTCGGTCAGGGCTGGGAATCCGGATTGGGTGGTTTGGCCCAGGACTTCGGCGTCGACGTCGACGACGGCGAGCCCGAAGCTTCGGCGAATGAAGTTGTCGTGGTCGAGGTCGCCGACTCGCACGTGCTGGCCGTCGATACGACCGGTGAGATCGTCGACGTCTCGGTTGTCGATGTCGAACCGCCGAAACGCGGCGTTCGCACCAAGAAGCCCGTTGCCAAGAAGGTCGCGCCGCCTCAGTTCACCCTGGCCGGGGGAGAGGGGTGGCAGACGGCTCGCCTGTTCTCCGTGTCCGGTGTCGGATCCGGTGAGGAGCAGGAGAAGAGGGCCACCTCGGCGCTGATCGCGACGATGCAGGCGGTTCGTCCGTTCGCTCGCGCAATCTGCGCACATGCCGGAGCGCCGTCCGGTCCCTTCGAGGGCTACCTCGAAGTGCAGTTCGTCAAGGGCGAGGGCAAGGTCATCCCCGACGGTGTGTTTCGAGTATCGCGCGCGGGCCAAGTGTGGACAGCGTTGCTGGAAGTGAAAACCGGCACCGGCAAGCTACAGAAAGAGCAGCTCGAGAATTACCTCGATGTCGCAAAACGACATAAGTACGAGACCGTTCTGAGTTTGTCCAACGACATTCCGGCCTCCGCCGGTGAGCTCCCGGTCCAGGTGAACAAGACCAAGCTGAACAAGGTCTCCCTGCGGCATATCTCCTGGTCCGAGGTCATTCACGAGGCTCGAATGTTGTTGTCGCACGGCGACCTTGCGGAGCCACTGCAAGCATGGATTCTGAGCGAATTCGTCCGGTATCTGACGCACCCGAAGTCAGGCGCGACGGAGTTCGTCGACATGGGTCGCCACTGGGTTGCAGTTCGCGACTCGGTCACCGCAGGAACGCTTCGCTCCGGCGATGTGAAGGCCTTGTCGGTGGCGAATACATGGGCGTCGCTGTCCAGGCACCTGGCCTTGCGGATGACTGCCGATCTCGGCGTTCCGGTGAAGCATCACCTCCCGAGGAAGTTCAGCGGAGATCCCCAGGCGCGCAACGAGTACATCGTCGAGCAACTCGTTGCCTCCGGTTGTCTCTCGGCCACATTGCGCATTCCTGATGCCGCCGGAGATGTCACTGTCGAAGCGGACCTGCGTACCAACAAGATTCAGTGCAGCACCGCTATCGACGCTCCGACCGACGGGACCGCGCTCCGACGAGCATCATGGCTGCTCAAGCAATTGAAGAACGCTCCTGCCGACATCCTGGTCGAAGCCGTGTTCGCAGACCCAGGCGAAATATCCTGCGAGAACTTGGCGACAGTGCGCTCGGACACCAAATCGTTGACCGCAGGCCGGATCAGCGAACTGCAGTACTTCACGCTGACGTCACCGACCAAGATGGGTAGCAAGCGCTCGGGCTCTGCGGCCAGCTTCATCGGAAGTGTGACCGACGGCCTCGATTCCTTCTACCGCGACGTCGTGCAACCGCTGAAGCCATGGGTCCCGTCGGCCCCGGAATCGTCGTCCACCGACACTGCGGTCGACTGATTGCGCGACTGTACGAGTTGCCCCGACGTCGTCACTGATCCGGGCCCGCAGTGAAATTCAGTCGAGTATCGCCGTCGCCTCGACCTCCACGAGTACGTCCGGTTCGAAGAGGTAGTCGACTCCGATGAGCGAGGCGGGCGGCATGGGAGTCGGAAGTCCTATGTCGACTGCGACCTGTTCGACACCTGTCATGAACTCGCCGATCTTCTCCGGTGCCCAATGGGTGACATAGAAGGTCAATCGCACCACGTCGCTGAATGTCGCACCCGCACCTGCCAATCCGATGGCAGTATTTCTCAGCGCGTGTGCAACCTGACCCGCAAGGTCGCCAGGGGCCACCGGGGCACCGTCGACGCGGCGTGCGATCTGGCCACTGACGTGTACGTGGCGCGTTCCGGTACCTACGGCTACATGGTGGTACGGCACGTGCTGAGTCATGCCTTCCGGGCTGGAATAGATGACGGACATCGGCTTCTCCTCGATGGTTGCGGCTAGGTATATTATTGATACCTGGTGCACGAAAGTAACTTCAAGGAGACGTGGTTTCATGACCGATACCCCGGCCGTGCAGGACGAACTCACCATCAGCGCGCCCCATCGCGAGTTGCTCGATCAGGTACTCGACAAATGGTCGCTGGCGGTGCTCGACGTACTCTGCGAACAACCCTCCCGCTTCAACGAACTGCGTCGCGCCATCCCGAACGTGACACAGAAATCGCTCACCGCGACATTGCGCAAACTCGAACGAAACGGTGTCGTCGAAAGGGTCCTGCTCAGTTCGCGTCCCGTCGCCGTCGAGTACCGAATCACGCGACTGGGGAAGACCCTTCGGATGCCGATCGACGCCATCTTGCAATGGGCTACCGACCACATGCCGGAGATCGAACGAGCTCGCGCGGACTTCGACCTCCTGTGACGACGGTCCGAGTCGGCAACTCGAGATGCAGTGTCACTCGAACTCGAGATGGCCGAAGATTGAAGCTGGCGAATTCTGGGCAAGCGGTAGTCATGACAGAGAATTCCAAAGTCACAGTCGAACGCACCATCGAAGCACCCGTCGACGCGGTATTCGATGTGCTGTCCAATCCCGAGCGGCATCAAGCTCTCGATGGATCCGGGTTCGTCCGGAGCGTGGACCACGCCGACCGCATTCAGAAGGTCGGCGAGAAATTCACGATGAACATGCAGGGCGATCACATGGGCGGCGAGTACCAGACCGACAATGTGGTGAGCGGCTACATCAAAGACAAGCTGCTCGCGTGGAAGACGGCGCCCGCCGGCAACGAGCCTCCCGGCTGGGAATGGCTGTGGGAGCTCGAATCTCAGGGCCCCAACGAGACGCTGGTCCGCCACACCTACGACTGGTCCAAGGTCACGGACAAGAAGTTGCTCCAGCAGATCAAGTTTCCGCTGGTGACCGAAGATCAGTTGAACGACACACTCGCTCGACTGGCAGTCGAAGCGACGTCCTGATCTCGAGCCGCAGGTCTCAGGTCAGCCGAAGAACGCTGTGCTGTCGAGATTTTCGATCGGCATCCAACGTCGAGGAACATCCTTCGCCGTAGTCTCTGCCGAAAGATCGACTCCACGGACGGCCAATGCGGACGTCGGCATCTGATCGACGATCAGACTGATGGCGTACGTAGCGGCCGTTACGTGGAGGCACGGATCGATTCTTCCGGAGCAGGTACAGAACGCTCCGGTGGCGTCGGGGACCGGCGACAACTTTTCCGCTACAAGTTCGGCGTGAACCTCATCGGGGAGGTCACCGCTGCTCGCACCTCCGCGCGTGTGGCGGGCGAGAATGCGCATCACCGACTTTCGTTCCGTCGCCGTGTATCGGGGCAGTGAGAGCACAGCCGTCTCACTCTTCATGCCCGCGGACACGACGCAGCGGAACTCACCGATTTGGTTGCGGTTCACGACAACCGAATCGTTGCGCACAAGACTGCGCGCCCGCGGCAGTATTGGGTTCGGCCGAGTGACAGCGATGGGCTCGACGCGCCGGATCCACTCTTTCCCCCAAGGAGTCGACCCGAATACCGCGGCCCGAGGTGTTGTGGCCATCAGCGTGACACCGTCCTCAGTGACAGCGTCTCGCGCAAAGTCGAATCATCGAGTGCCGCCAGGGCCAACTCGTTGTTGCTCTCGGTCAAACCAGCGATCGCCTTCTTGCGGGTATGGAGTGATGCGATGTGCTCCTCCAGAGTTCCCTCCGTCGTCAGTGCCATGACCGTCACCGGCGACTTCTGTCCGATTCGGTGCACTCGGTCGGTGGCTTGCGCTTCGACCGCGGGATTCCACCATCGGTCGTAGTGAATCACCGTGTCGGCGCGGGTGAGATTGAGGCCGTACCCCGCCGCGCGCAGACTGAGAATCATGACGGGGGATCGGTTGCCGTTCTGAAACTGCTCGACCATCTCGTCGCGCTTGTCTACGTCGAGTCCGCCGTGGAAGAACGGAATCGGAGCTCCGGTGAGGTTCTCGAGGTGCTCGGCCAGTATTTCCCCGGTTCGGCGGTACTGCGTGAACACGAGCGCAGCTCGCGAGGACTCGGTGAGCTCCTCGATGATGTCGGTGAGCCTGTCGAGTTTGCCGGAGCGATCGGCCAGGCGACTCACATCGCCCTTGACGAGCCCAGGATGGTTGCAGATCAGTTTGAGTTGGGTGAGCAGCGCCAGTACTGCCGTTCCCCGTCCACGGTCGGTGCCGAAACCGGTGTCGAATGCTTCCTCGACGGCCGAGTTGTACAGCAGCGCCTGCTCATTCGAGATCGGACACAGAACGTCGATGTGGTGCTTCGGCGGCAGATCCGTTGCAACCTCGGCCTTGGTCCGGCGGAGGACGACCGGCGCGATCGCGCTCGACAGTTGTGCGAGTGCGGTCGCCGAACCTCCTTGCTCGATGGGTGCCGAGAATCGTCGGGTGAACCGAGCCCGGGTTCCGAGCAGTCCGGGATTGGTGAGATCGATCAGTGCCCAGAGTTCGTCCATTCGGTTTTCGACGGGAGTGCCGGTCAGGGCTATCCGCGTGGTGGACTTCAGTCGACGTGCTGCGCGAGCAATCTTGGTCCGCGAGTTCTTCATCACGTGCGCCTCATCGAAGAACACAGTGCTCCACGATATTTCGCTCAATCGATCTGTGTCGGTGCGCAGGGTGGGGTACCCGGTGACGGTCACCGAGCCTGGCTCGGCGCAGTGCTCGAGGGTGCGAGACGGTCCGCGGTACACGTTGACGACCAATTCGCCGTCAGAGAAGTTCTCGATCTCACGGCGCCAGTTGCTGATCAGCGACGTCGGGCAGACGACCAGGTAGCTGCCCTCGCCTCGCCGCGCTCCGACGATCATGTGCGAAATGGCCTGGAGCGTCTTGCCCAGCCCCATCTCGTCGGCGAGGATTCCGCCGCCGCCGATCTCCTGAACCGTCGGCACCCAGGACGCACCGTGCAGTTGATAGGGCCTCGGAGTGAAGGTCGACGTACTCTCGGTCAGATCGTCTTGCATGCGCAGGCTGGCGCGGAGCGCGTCAGCGGCACCATGTGCAGTCAGCACGCTGGAGCCGCCGGCATTGGGAACAGCGTGCGCCGCAGGCGGGAGTGCATCGACGAGATCTCGTGGAACCCCGCTCACGTCGGGATTGTGCTCGACGTAGTTCAGGATCGCCAACCATCCGCGTGCCGACATGCCTTCCGCAGAGCCGGCTGCGGTTCGGAGCTCGCCACCGTTCGCCGCCACGAGTTGCGCGTCCACAGTGCGCACGGCAACGGTGCCGTCCGCGCCGGGAACCGCAAGATCGACGGGAGTGGACTCGCCTCCAGGCGTCGCCCCCGGTGTGTTGTGCCAGACGGCGAAACAATGACGCTGCGGCAGATAGGTGACGTGCGGAGCTGGGTCTGTGTCGGCGGTCGAAAGCATGCACCCTCCGGCGAAGTTCGCTGCCTCGGCTGGGTCCGAAGCTGCCAACACCGTACGCCGTCCGGTGACATTGTGCCGCATCCGGAAACGGCTTGACTTTTCCCAAAATTACTGTCCTACAGTGCCATCGGATAAGACTCCGCGATGGATCGGATCAGGATTGCTCGCCAGAACACCACCACGTCGTGCGGCCGCCCACCGTTCCGCGGGCCATCGGCGCACCACATCGAGGGCACGCCGCATCCGTTTTTCGGAACGGAATGATCTCCCCGGTATGTACGCCACCCTTCTTTATCGCTGATCTGATCGCGCGGCGCAGAACAACTCGGAGCTCGTCGAGTTCCTCCGTCGTGAGTGTCTTGGCGCGCCTGGATGGGGATTGCTCGCTCTGCCACAGCACCTCATCGGCCAGTAGATTGCCGACGCCTGCAATGGCGGACTGATCGAGTAGTCGGGCTTTGAGAGGTGCACCACTGGAACCGATTCGGTGACGGAAGTTGTCGCGGGTGATCTCCGCGGCATCCGGGCCGAGAGCGTCGATATCGGGTTCGAGTCGAACCCGGCCGAGGCGGCGCTTGTCGAAGAGTCGGAGGTGCCCACCGTCGTCGAACGTCATGGAGAACCGCGTCCACTCCGGCTTGTCGGTCGGACGCTCACCGACATGTGGATCGCCGCCTCCGTACTGCGAGGTCCGCTCACCGTCGGGAGCGGTGACGATGACGCGTCCGCCCATGCCCAGGTGAATGCCCAGAGTCGGGCCGCTCGAGCCGTCGGCCGTGACGGTTTCGCACCACATCGCCTTGCCGCGTCGCCGCGCCTCGGTGAGTTTCCCGCCCGTCAGTGCGCGGGCGATATCGCCCGGCATGTGTGGTCGGCACTCGAACGTGTCGGTGTCATCGATGTCCACGATGACGCGACCGAGAGCTTTCTCGACGACCTGTCGGGCGTTTTCCACTTCGGGTAGTTCCGGCATGCATCCGGTGTACCCAATTCGTGGGCACTATGCGCGGTCGGCCGATCCGAGTGGGTCAGTCCCAGTAGGGCGGCTCGATGTCGGGGTGGTCGGTGACGGTATCGATGGCCGTTTCGGCCAGAACGCGGTCGACGGCCTCGGCGCTGCCTGCGACCGTGGCGAAGTGGGGGTCGACATCATTGGTGATGCACCACGCACGATCCGCAGGCCAGATGAACGCGGGATCGGGTGAGTCGCCGTACGGCCAGAGGATTGGATCGTCGCTGCTCCAATTCGCATAGTCCGCGAGTGAACCTCGAAATAGAAAGTAGTCACGGTTGGGGACCTCGAACCTCGGCTGTGAGGCGATGTCGATCGAACTCCACCCGTCCCACAGAGCGAAGTAGCACTCGTCCGGCGTGGTCGTGTAGTGAGACAGGAGGTCGAGTGCCACGCCGACCTGTGCCAATTCGCTGATCTTCTGCTCGAAGTCGACGTCGCTGGTGCGCTGCCCCGGAAAGTCAGGATCGGGAATGAACAACACCCGCAAGTACTTCTCGAACCCGACCGGACCGCGACCGGCCAAGCGGTACCACGGCAAATTCTGATCGATCAGCCACTGGCCGGCCGACGCGTCTTCACACAACTCGAAGCTCACGTAGTCATTGTGACTCACGGTGTGGCTGGTGGACCCCAGTGCTCAGCCGATTCGACTCGATGGCCGACCTCTCACGATGTCGGCACACTTCGATCGGTGTGCGCATCGGGCTGTCCGTACACACCTTGGTATCTGGCGAAGAGTCGATCGATGGACTCCTGCGGAATCGGGTCGGGATCTCCGAGTTGGCGAGCCACGTACATCGCCTTGGCGACGTCCTCGACCATCACCGCCGCCTTCACCGCGTCACGCGCATCGGTTCCGATCGTGAACGGTCCGTGGTTGGCCATCAGCACGGCGCGGCTGCGGTGGCCACGAAGAGTGTCGACGATGCCGCGACCGATCGAATCGTCGCCGATGACGGCGAACGGGCCGATCGGAATCGGCCCACCGAACTCGTCGGCCATCGCGGTGATGCAGCACGGTATCGGAATGCCCAATGCCGACCATGCGACTGCATAGGTGGAGTGCGTGTGCACCACTCCGCCCACCTCCGGCATGTTCCGATACACGTACGCGTGCGCAGCGGTATCGCTCGACGGGTTCCTGTGTGAACCAACGGAATCGGGGACCACCTGCCCGTCCAGGGTGCACAGAATCAGGTCCTCGGGGCCGAGGTCGTCGTACGCGACGCCGCTGGGCTTGATCACCATCAGGTCGCTGCCGACGACCCGTTCGGAGACGTTGCCGCCGGTCCACACGACGAGTTCGTTTCGGACCAGCTCGGCGTGCAGCTCTGCCACACGCAGCCGCGCGGATGCAATGTTCGCTCCGATCGTCATGGCACGTCTCCTGTTTCGTCGTCGGCAGATTCCACGATGCCGAACTGATATTCGGTCGCGCTTCGGTAGGTCTCACCGGGATACAGCTCGACAGAGGGGAATTCGGGGCGGTTGGGCGAGTCGGTGAAATGCTCCGGCTCCAACGCGATGGCATCTCCTTGGCGATAGATGCGACCGCTGGTGCCCACCAGAGATGCATCTAGGAAGTTGCCCGTGTAGACGTCGAGCCCCGGCTCGGTGGTCCACACCGCAAGAACTCGGCCCGAGATCGGCTCGACAAGTTCTGCAGCACACTCGAAAGCGTTTGCAGAGTATTCCTTCCTCAGCGCAAAATTGTGGTCGTACCCTCGACCGAGAACCAGCTGCTCGTGGTTGTCCCGAATCCGATCTCCGATGCGCCGTGATTCACGGAAGTCGAACGGAGTGTTCTCGACGGCGGCGAGTTCGCCGGTCGGCACCAGCTGCGAGGTCACGGGAAGGAACGCGTCGGCCTCCACCTTGAGCAGATGGTCCAGCACACTTCCCGAGCCCTCGCCGGCGAGGTTGAAATAGCTGTGACCGGTCATGTTGACCACCGTCGCTGCGTCGGTGGTGGCCGTATAGGTCACTCGCAGAGAATTGCGGTCACGGATGAGCTCGTACGCCACCTCGACGGTGAGGTTTCCGGGAAAACCGTTGTCCCCATCCGGGCTGACGGTCGACAATCGAACGCCGACCGCTTCGGAACTGCCGATGGCCTGCATGTCCCAGACCCGACGGTCGAAACCGCTGCTGCCGCCGTGCACCGTACCGAACTCGTCGTTTCGATCCAGTGTGTAGGTCGCATCGCCCAACGCGAACGTCGCATCGAGAATTCGGTTGGCGTAGCGGCCGATCAGGGCGCCGAAGTACGAGTTCGACGCCTCGTAGCTCTCGAGATCTGCGAAACCGAGGACGACATTGGTGGTCTCACCGTGCCGATCCGGAACGTCGAGAGTATGCAGGATTCCACCGAAGGACAGGATCGAGGCCGTCATTCCACGGTCGTTGCACAGGACGGCGCGCTGCACTGTGTGTCCGTCATGAGTGGTCCCGAACGGTCGAAGCTCGACAGTGCTCATCGGGCCACCGCCCCTCCGTCGACAACCGTGCCCAGGTAATCGGTCCCGGACAGTCCTCGTCGCCGTGCGAACCTTTTGAGCAGGTCGTGGTCGATCTCGGTGTTGATGGTGTCGGCACTCGTCACGCTCAGTGCAGACAGCGCCGTGGCAACCTCGTTGGCGGTGACGAGATCGAGGCCTGCGGCGGACCCCAGAATGAGTCCACCGAGGTGGGCGTCTCCCGCACCCGCGGTGTTGGATGCCTCCACGGTGACGGGCTCCTGGTGATGAAGAGTGTCGCCATCCCACACCCAGCTTCCGGCCCGACCTGCGGTGATGCAGAACCTCAGATTCGGATTGGCGTGCCGAAGATCGGTGCAGGCTCGATCGACGGCGCGCTGCGGATCGGCCGGTGCACTGTGATCGGACAGTGCTGCGGCCTCGTCGATGTTGATCGACAGCACATCGACGAGATCGAGTACTCCGTCCGCTGCCGCCTGTCGGATCTCTCCGGACAGGAAGGACGCGAATCGAAGGAATCCGTGTCGAGTGGCGCTACGTAACAGTGCAACACGTGCGTCGAGGGTGACCTCGGGTGCGGACAGGGCGATGCCGCGCCCTGCGTGCTCCGCGAAGAGCGCTTCCGCGGACTCGATATCCGCCGAGGTGACGGCGGAACTGGCAGAGTCGCCGACAGTGAGGTTCCCACCGTCGCCGTCCGGGTAGCCGAAGCAGACGGAATGCAATGTCGGACGGCTCTCGTCGACACCGACGTGAGTGACGTCCATTCCCTCGGCGGCGAGTTCTGCGACAACTGAGTGGCCCATCGCGTCGTTGCCGACCCGCCCGACCGGCACGACGCGAAGAGACGCGGGTGCCAGCCGAGCGATGTAATGGGTGATGATGTGCAGCTTGCAACGGTCCTGCACATCGAGCATTCGGACGGTTCTGCTCTCCTCGCGCCCGAGGGTGTGATTGCCCTCGAGCGCCAACGACGTGCCGGTTCCCAAACCACCCGTGCCGATGACGATGTCGTACGGATGTAGCTGTTCGCCGGTCACTGAGAGAGGTCCCACGCCGGGTTGAGCGAGATGACGTGCTCCGCGGTTGCGACGGTGGCAGTCAGGAGGGCATCAGGGTGGTCCTGGAGCAGGGTGACCGGGTATTCGGGGGTTTGATCGGAGAACAGCGCAACCCGCAATGCGGTCTGCTTCCACGCACCTGTGTCGCTGAACAGTCGAATCTTGCGTGCTGCCAGTATCTCCCGCATACCCAACGTGACGGACATGGGCGGCACGAACTGATAGGCACCACCGAGTGTGCGCTGTGAGAGCGCGATGATGGTGTCCACGTTGTTGTCCTGGATACGTGCCACGGAGTTCTTCAGATCGTCGACGCTGATTTCGCTGAATGCATTGCGTCGAGCTTGGTTGTAGGCCACATGGCCGTCCTGTCCCCAGCCGCCGTACGCCAGGTCCGCAGGCTCGGCGATGAGTGCCGCTGAGATGTGCAGCAGAGTATCCGGGTTGAGCCAGTGACGCTGCTCGATCGGTGGGCGGAGGTCACTGTCGATCGCGCCGTAGAAGTCGCGTTCCATTGTTCCGCGGAAGTTGTAGGGGTGATTCGAAGGCACCTCCTGGCCCTGCCAGTCCAGGCATTCGTCCATGTGGAACACCTCCAGGTTGTGGAGATTCACCCTGCCGCTGTTGACCATCTGGGCGAACGGTGCCATCCACGCGGTCGGTCCACACGGGAGGATCACTCGATACATGCGGCCGGCCTGTTGGGCGGCCGCGACGGAATCGACGAATTCTCGAGCCATGATGCGGCCCATGGCATTCGAGTCCTCGACCATGCGGAAGGGGACCCGGCGGTCGGGGTGATTCTCCAGCTCGGCCGCGGGAACGGAGCACCATTCGAGCAGGGACGACTTCGAGATTTTTTGCACAGCAGTTCTCCTTGGATGAAGACGAGTGATGTGAGCAGGCAGAGAGCCCGCCCTGTGAACGAAAGCCCTGGATCAGGGCAGGGGATTGAGCGCGTCGAACGCGCGCGCAGTTGCCTTGTGTAGCGCGCCGACAACGCCGCCGTCGCCGCCGAACGTCGCCAGCTGGATGTCCGGCATGATCGGAACGAGTGTGCTCAGATCGTCTCGCAGCGAATCCAGAAGCAGCTCTCCGCCTTTGGACAATCCACCGGCAACGAGAACGCGTTCGGGATTGATGACGCATACGGCCGCAGCGATACCGGCCGCGATTCGATAGGCCATCCGGTCGAAGACATCCACAGAGGCGGTATCACCTTCGCGAACGCCGCGGAAGATCACTTCGGCGTCGACACTGTCGGCGTCACCGTCTGCCAATTCCAACAACCGAGCGCCACCGGGCTCCAGTGCTGCGGCACGGCCGTGTCTTGCCCACGCACGACCACCCGCGGCCCATTCCCAGGCACCTATCCGGCTGCCTGCGGGTGGTTCGTCGCCGAAGCTGAGCGGTAGATAGCCGAGCTCACCTGCTGCACCGGAGGCACCTCGACTCAACTCGCCTCGCACGATGATTCCACCGCCGATGCCGATCCCGAGATGGACGTACAGGACGGTATCGATCCCTTTCGCCGCTCCCGCAATGGATTCCGCGAGCACCGACAGGTCCGTCTGGCGTTCGACGAACACCCTTGTCGGATCGCAGCCGATGCATTCGGCCACTGCAGCACGAAGGTCGAGTCCGTCCCACCCGGCGATCTGCGGAGCCAGGCTGACGACATTCGTCTGCGGATCCACCACGCCGGGGGTGCTGACGACGACGGTGTGGAACTGTTCGGCAGTACCGTCACCGGTGGGGCGGATCGCCGATACGGCTTGCTCGACCAGTCCGAGAAGGTAACCCCTATCGGGCTTTTCGCGGCGAGTTCGTACCTCGGAAGAGGCGAGTACGTCACCGGCGAAAGTAGACGAGCGCGCGCTCACCTTGTCGGCACCGATATCGATCCCCAGTAGCACTCCGTGATGCGTGGTGACTCTCAAAGACAGTGCAGGACGGCCTTGTTGACGCTCCGCGGACTTGGGCTGAAATTCCTCCAGCAGACCCTCGGCGATCAGGTCGTCGCAGATCTCCTTGATGGAAGTCTTGGACAGCTTGATGATCGAGCCCAGCTGCGTTCTGGTGATGCCGCGATTACTGTGCACCACATCGAGAATCGAACGGCGGTTGCGCACTCTCGCACGCTGCGGACTGTCGAACAACGGAGCTGTGCTCACCCGCGGTCCCTCGAATCGACCGCGAGAGGTTCGACGACTGTCCCCTCGACCGCAGTCGGCCCGGTGGAGAGGAATGCAGCTACCGCAGCGGCGGTGACCAAGCAGATCGCCGCGATGTTCCCCAGATTGCCGGGGTACGACGGCCACGGGAAGAACTGGTAGTAGAGCGGCGCGAGCAAAATGAGAACCGCGAGGGACGGCAGAACCACGTGGACAACGAGATTGGTGCCTCGCGATGCACGATCGCGGGTGTGGTACGCGATGCATGCAATGCAGGTCATGATGTAGATGATGATAGCAAAGACCGTGATCATGGCCCCGAGCACGCTGAAGGCGGCCACCGGACCGAGTGCAAGTCCGAGCACCAGCGCAACGACGATCGTCAGGCCGGTTTGAAAGTAGATGGCGAAGGTCGGTGTCGCGTGGGTGGGATGAGTTCGACCGAATCGAGCGGGTAGTCGACCCATTCGGCCGAACGCGAACACGATTCGGGAGGCGGCGATTGTCCCGGCGTTCGCATTTCCGATGAAACTGTTGACCAGAGCGAACAGGACGAGCACCCACAGTGGACCCCAGAACTTGTGCGCCAGATCGATCCACGGGCTGTCTGCGGACGCGAAGTCGGCCATGTTGTTCGGACCCCAACCGATCACTGCGCTGTACGAGCACAGGAAGTAGAACAACCCGCATGCCAACGCGGAGTACATGATCGTGCGCGGAATGGTTCGGCGCGCGTCCTTCGTCTCCTCGGCGAGTGGGGCGGCGGTCTCGAATCCCTGAAATGCCAGGATCGAGAACACCACGGCCTTGAAGATGCCCGACCAGCCGGGTTCGAGGGCATTGGACGGATCGAAGACGGCGAGGGTGTTCTGGTCTCCTCCGTCGACGATCATCCACACAGCCAGCACGGCGATGATGCCGATCTCGGCGATTCCGAACACGACACCGGTGGCAGTCGACTGCTTGACCCCACGCACGTTCAGGAAGCACACCAGCAGCGCAGCAGGGATGACGAAGGCCCACCAGGGGATGTCCACACCCAGGGACGAATTGATCGTTCCCGACGCGAACTGGCCGAAGAACACGAAGACGATGGGGGAGATCATGAGCTCGAGCGGCGCGTACAGCCACCCGACGAAGGTGCCTGCGCGCCGACCGAGGCACTGTTCGACGTAGTCCGCCAAGCCGCCTGCCGAGCTGAACACGCGGGCCAACGAGCCGACGGCCACGCCGACGAGGAGCACGACAACCAGAGCGAGCAGGACCGCCAGGGGTGTCGCAGGTCCGGCGAACGACACTGCGATCAGCAGTGACGACGCCACCCCCGATGCCGGTCCCATGTGCGTCAGTGCTTGGAAGACTCCTTGAACGAGGCCGATCGAGTTGGTGTTCAGAGATTGGTGAGGTGTTGCTTCTGTCATGTCGCTCCCAATTAGATCGGACACTGTCCGTACTTAACATTGGAGAACGTATTCCACGCCATGACCTGCAGCAATAGCGCAGGCGTTACTAATGAGTTACGAAATTTCTCGAACCGGACATTCAAGATTCAGCGCAGTCCTACCGGTGCGACACGCGATCGGCTACCGCCGGTGCCACCCCGAAGTTCCGGTTCGCACTGGAATCGCGATGTCGTGTGTCTCGGACTGGGTAGTGCCTCCGACCACGTGGCCCATCGCGTTCTGCGTCACCTCGTGGTCGGATCCGGTCCATCGCTCTTCTCGTTGACGCCGATACTGGTTCCAAGACGGGATGGTGAATTGCTCGACCATCGTGTCGGCCACGTCCGGGCTGCGGTACAGGTTCCAGGAATACGCGCCCGTTCGTTTCCGTGCAGCGCCCACCGGTGCCATCGACGAGATGAACTCGCTGACAGCGTCTTTGGTGACTCGATAGGTAATCGCGACGCGCACCGGACCGTCCTCGGGCACGGGTTCGAGCAGGACCGTCGGGGTGGGCCATGCAACGGAGACAGCTCGGTCGAGAGTCCCCGTCTCGGGGCGCAAGGGGAGCACCGCAACACTGGCCGCCACCACAACGAGTACACCGACCGCCACCGCCAGTGCATCGACTATGCCGATTCTGGACGCCAGCCAACCCCACGCCAGTGAGCCGACAGCCTGCGTGCCCATGAACACCAGCAGGTACACCGACATACCGCGAGCACGCACCCATGACGCAAGCGACAGTCGGATCGATGCGTTCAGTGCGGTCAAGGTAGTGATCCACGCGATGCCCGAGAGCAACAGCGCCGGCACCACCAACCACAACGGTAGCCACGCAACTGCCGCTGTCCCGACGGCGTATCCGACAGCCGAACCGATGAGAAGGGTGTTCGCACCGAAGTTCTTCCTCCACACGGGCGTCAGCGCGACGCCCGCGATGGCTCCGACACCCAGGACACCCAACAGAACGCCGTACCCGACGGCCCCGAGCCCGAGGACCGCCGACGAAGCCGACGGTAGAAGCGCCCACAGCGCGGACGCCGGAAATGCGAACAGCGCCGAGCGCAGGATGATTCGCCGAATCACCGGACCGGATCGGATGTAGCGCAGCCCGGAGACGATCGACTCTGCCAAACCCTCTCGATCCACGACGACGTCGCGGGGGCGCTTCCACGCGATCAAGACACCCAGCGTGGCAAGGAAGGACACCACGTTGATAGCGAACACGAACGTCGGACCGGCGACGGCCACCAGGACTCCGGCCAGTGCCGGCCCGATCGCTCTCGCACCGTTCACGGTGACACCCCCGAGCGCGGACGCCGCCGGAATTTGCTCACGCGGGACCAGTTCCGGCTGAATCGCCTGCCATGCAGGAGCGGACAGAGACGACCAGTAACCAAGAACGAACGTGCATGCGAGCAATCCCCACGGCGACAAGGTGTCGGTCCACGCGAGTGCGGTGAGAATGCCTGCGGTGAGCATCGAAGCGAATCCGACGACGATCAGGAGGACCCGGCGATCGAGCGCATTCGCCAACGCCCCGGCCAACAGGGCCAGCATCAGGGTGGGGAGCAGACTGGCCGTTTGCACAGCTGCGATGACGGTGGTCGACGCTTCTCGCTCGACAAGGAACCACTGGGCACCGACGGTCTGCATCCACCCACCGATGTTGGAGACCAACTGCGCGATGAACAGGCTGCGGTACATAGTGTTTCGTGGCGGAGCCCATGCCGATGTACCAGCAATCGTGTTCAATGATCTTCGCTCTCTTTCGAGTCGGACCAAGGTGGCGACAGTGGTCGCCACCTTGGGCGGCTGTGTTTACTTCGCGATGAACATCGGAACGGTGAGCGCTTTGAGATCCTCGGTGAAGTCGGTCTCCGAGAAGGCCTTCACACAATCGTAGGCAACAGCAACAGCGCCACGTCCGGGAATTCGGACCGGATACGCAATGCCGCATCGAGCCCCTCAGCGGTGTACGACGGCGGCATCCTGATGTCGATGATCGCCGGGTCGGGCTGGTCTCGGGCGAGCAGCGCAAGCAGTTCCTCGGCATCGCCTGCTCGGCCGACAACGCTCAGACCTGCGTCGGTGAGCAGGCTGGACATGCCCTCGCGCAGCAGCACGTCGTCGTCTGCGATCACCACTCGAATGTCGGACATCTTGCTCCCCGGACCGCATCGAATCGAAATATCTTAAGCGAAAGTATGTGCCGTCATCGGTCGTTCGACGCGGGTGTGTGGAGCGGCCCAAGTTCGGCGTCGAGCACCTTCTGTACGACGCGCATCGCCGCCAGCGCGGCAGGCGCACCGCAGTACCCCGCCGTGTGGATGACGGTTTCGGTGATCTCGGTTCGGGTGAGGCCGTTGCGGAGAGCTCCGCGCACGTGTCCTGCCAGTTCCTCGTGGGCGCGCAGCGCGATGAGGATTCCGAGGTTGAGCAGGCTGCGGCTGCGGTAGTCGAGTCCGGGCCGCGTCCACACGCTGCCCCACACGGTGTCGGTGACGAAGTCTTGCAGTGCAGCGGAGTCGGTGTCGGCGGCATTGGCGAACGCTTTGTCGACGTAGTCTTCGCCCATCACGTTCTGGCGGACCTCGAGTCCGTCCTCGAAGCGTGGTCCCCTGTTCCGATTCGTGGATTCTTCGTCGATCATGGCGTCCCTCTCCCTTGTCTGCGGTGTCGACAGATCATGGCAGGGGATTTCATCGGAACCGCAGGCGGAGGCGAACTCGACCACGACTATCGGGCCTGGGACCGGCTCAGCGCAGAGAAACCGGTCCACCGTCACCGTCGTTGCGCGAAGGCTGTGTGTTGTCGGAGAATTGTTCTGCGCGAGTTGCTTCGAGAAACAGTTGAAGGAAGGAAGAATGCGCGCTTCGGTCCTGCGCGGGTCTTCCCTCTCGGGGGTCTTCCGATGCCTTCGACATAGCGATTCGCGTTCCTCCCGTGTCGCGAACAACAGTCTCAGGTTCTGAATAGTTAAGCAACTGAGACAGTAGGTACAAAGCGCGGCACTAAAGGGACGAACGGGGAGAGGTGTCGATCGATCAAATCCTAACGGTGTGTGTGGGCGTCGAGGGTGCCCAAGCTGCAACGCGTCGGCAGAGGGGGCTGGCCATCGCTGCCCGTGCCTTCGGGTTGAGGGCTACATCCCAGCGGCGGTGGGCGGCTCGATCAGCATCCTCTTGATCACCTTGCCGGTCGCCGTTCGGGGCAGCTCGTCGAGGAACGTGATGTCGCGTGGAACGCAGAAGCGGCTCAACCGATTTCGGATGTAGGCGCGCACCATGTCTGCATCGAGGCCTGCCGATCCGCGGCCGACGACGAATGCGGCCAAACGCTGCCCGTATTCAGGGTCGGGCACACCGACGACCGCGACCTCGCCGACCTGGGGAAGATTGGCGATCGCATCCTCGACGGGGCCGGGAAAGACGTTCTCGCCTCCGGAAATGATCATCTCGTCGTCCCTGCCGCAGACGAACAGCCGACCGTTGCAGTCGATGTACCCGAGATCGCCGGTGTCCATCAGGGCAGCGCCACGGGCGGACGCCGTCGACGGCGGTTCGGCGTTGGTGTACCCGTCGAACAACATGTCGTTGCCGACGAAAATTCGGCCCAGGGTTCCCACCGGAACGGCAGTACCGTTCGCGTCGAGAACCGCGACCGTCGTACCCAGCGGAGGGCGTCCGGCGGTGGCGGGGGCTGCGCGCAGGTCTTCAGGAGTGGCGATCGTGGCCCACGAGACCTCGGTGGAACCGTAGAAGTTGTAGAGGACGTCGCCGAAGACGTCCATGAAGCGGCTCACGGTCGATCCGGTCAATGCCGACCCACTGCACGCGACGACTCGCAGGCTCGAGGTGTCGTAGCGTGATCGGACCTCGTCGGGCAGGTCGAGTATTCGCTGCAGCATGATCGGAACTGCGATCAACGAGGTGCAACGGTGCGCCTCGATCGCCCGCAAGCAATCTTCCGGATCGAACCGATCCTGCAGAACCACCGTGGCGCGCAGCGGAGTACTGATCTGCAGTGCCGCGAGTCCCCAGCTGTGGAACATCGGCGCCGCGATCAGCATCCTCTCGTTCATCCGAAGGGGCATGCGAGACAGCATGGCTGCCACTGTTCCGAAGCCCTTCGGTGTGGGACGTACCGCACCCTTCGGCGACCCGCTGGTTCCGGAGGTCAACACGACCACCGATCCTGGCCGATCCGGCCTGGTGAATGTGGCGGACGGTGGTGCGACGAAGTGTTCGAGCGTGCGCCGACGCGGAACGGCGGTATGGGACGACAGGCTCACACGGGTGACATCGTCGGGCAGGTAGCGCACCATCGAGTCGAACTCGTCGTCGACGAACAGTACTCGGAGCTGGTGGCGGGCAGCGATCGTCTCGATCTGGCGGGCAGCGAGACCGGTGTTGAGAAGAACCACCTCGACTCCGAGCATGCCGCACGCGACGGTGCACTCGATCATCGCCGAGTGGTTGCGGGCCAGAATTCCGACGGTGCTTCCAGGGCTGATTCCGGACGCGTGCAGACCTGCCGCGATGCGGTGCGAACGGTGGTGGATCTCTGCGAAGGTCCGGGTCCCTCTGTCGTCGATCAACGCGATCTCGTTCGGGGACTTCGCTGCTGCGGCAGCGAAACCGCCACCAAGGGTGAAGCCCCACTTCGCCAGCGAGTTCAACTGCCTGTACGCGCGGTCGGGACGTGCAGCACGAATGACGCCGGTTCCCACCATCGTCTTCATGATCGCCAGCGGTAGCGACCGCGAATCCCCGGTGTTGGACACGATCGACGTCGAGGTTCCGGACAGGGAGTTGTCCAGTCGACGCAGACCACCCATCACCCATTCGACCACGGCCCGGTTGTGTTCGGGTTGGGGTGAGTAGGACCCGCCGAGTCCCGCTCGGAACACGGTGACATCGATCTTCGTCTCGCCTGCCGAGCGGGCAGTGAGGGTGAATCTGATGAACCCGCCGGACTCGACGTGCTCGATGGTGATGATCGGCCGGTTTCGTCTGTTCACCACCAGGTCGAGGGCATGCTCGACACCGCCGACTCCGCATCGGTAGCCGGCCGTGGCTTCACGAAGCATGCAGTAGTCGAGCCCGGGAAAGTAGCGTGGGTACAGCTCGACCGCGCTCAACACCCCGCACACCTGCTCGATATCGTGTGCGAAGACCGTGCTGCAGTCGATGACGTCCGAGACCATGCCCCAACCCCCGTACCTTGCCGAGTCGACAGTAACGCCGACTCAGCACCGACCAGGGGATGGCGGCGAGCACTTGGAACGGGTCATCCGCCTGGATGAAGACGTCATCGTAAACCCGAAGCACGGTTGTCTGGGCGGAATCGGCCGAAGTGGGTGCGAGATTACCGATTTCTCCAGCCCACTGCGTCAGAACTGAATGCCCAGAGACCACGCGAACACCGTGTACGCGGCGTTGGTGATCAGTGAGATGGCGATCCGATCGAGCCAGAAACCACCTCGCATCATCTGACCGATCGTGATGGCGGTGCATCCTGTCAGTGCTCCGTAGGACCCCAGATGTCTCCGAACGGTACCGGACGCCCCAGAATGCGTTCAGCTGCGCGATGTCCCGACTTCAATGCCGCCGTAACCGTTGCCGGATCATCGGTCCAGGTCGCCTCACCGGCGAGGTGAAGTACATCTCCGATCGGAGTGGCAAGGTCGTCGTGATCGCGCGTGCGTGAGCCCACCGTCATGTACGAGTACGAGCCGTACGAGAACGGATCGTCCTGCCAGCGAGTGACATACACGCTGTCCGGCGTAGCGACACGGTCACCGTACAGGCCACGTAGTGCCTCGAGAACCGAGTCCGCGATGCGCTCGTCCGACCAGTGCCGGATCTGCTGAGCGCACGCGCCCGCTGCGAACGTCAGAAGCGTCGGACGGCCCTGCGGCATGGTCACGTCGTACCAGGAGTGCCACCAGCGCCCGGCTTCGCCCTGCTGGCGTACTGCATAGACGTTCTCGTCCCAGAACTTGCTGGGGAACTGGAGGAACACCTTCTCGAAGGCGTTCATCTCGAGTCGTTCCAGTGCACCCGAAACAGGTTCCGGCAGGGGGGGTTCCACAGTGAACTCCGGCGACTTCAGTACTCCGATCGGCACCGTCACCACAGCGCGCTCGGCCGAGAACGTCCCGGAACCGGTATCGACGAGAACTCCGTCTCGACCCCAACGGACCTGCGTCACAACATGTTCGAGTCGAACATCGAGCCCCTCGGCCAGCCGAACGGCCAATTCGTCGTACCCGTCGGGGAACACGACCTCGTCGCCCTCGATGGCGTCGTCGTCCAAGCCGTGCGCGTCGAGGAGGTCCTTTCCTACACCCAACTGCTCCTCGGCTCGATGTCCGAGAAACTCACGAACTCGTTCGAGTCGGTCGTCGTTCCAATCCAGTTGCGTCAGAGTTGCTTCCACCGCGTCACCGAACGGCGTTCCGGGGGGCGAATTCGCGATGGTCGTCGCGAACAGTTCGTCGAAGTGGTGAACGTCGGCACCGAACTGGGCGGCGGCCGCATCGCTCAACCTGGTCCCGGTAGGGGAGTAGTACGCGATGGGCCTGCCGTCCGGCTGGTAGCTACCGACGGTGAATTCGACGGTCCGCATTCCGAAAGCGTTTACTGCATCGGCGAGGGGGTTGTCGTCTGTTCCGTGAATCCAGGACGCTCCGACGTCGAGGGTGCCTTCGTCGGTGCGCAGTGTCCGGACGCGACCGCCTACGCGATCTCTGGCCTCGAGAACGACGACGCGCTGACCGGCGCGATGCAGGAGTGTCGCAACCACCAAGCCGGAAATACCTGCTCCCACCACGAGGGTATCGACGTGTGTCACCGTCACTCCTGTCTGTCGACGGCCGCGGGGTCAGTTCCCTCGGCCGGAATTGCCGTTGCCGTTGCCACTGTTTCCGTTGCTGTTCCCGTTCGCGTTGCCGTTTCCCGAATTGCCGGGGCTCTTGTTGCCCTTCTCCGAGTTCCCGCTGCCGTTCCCCGAGCTTCCTCTGTCGTCACCCGGCGGTAGCGGGGCCGGCGCAGCGGGCTCGGTCGGAAGCGAATTCGTCGTGGGTCCGGGAGCAGGCTCAGGTGGGTTCGAGAGCACTGGAATCGGGCTCGCAGGTGCGGGCGCGGGCGTTGTGGGCGCCGCCGCGGGCGACTGCACAAGCGTCGGCGTCGGCGTCGACGGTGACAGGGGCTCCTGCGTCGACGGTGACAGGGGCTCCGGCTCCTCGCCCGTGCCGACTGCGACCCAGAGGATTGCTGCGCCCAGCGCGACGAACAGAGCCGCTGCTCCCGGAACGATCCATCGACGGCGTGGAGGTTCCGCTTCGGTCGACGCTGAAACTGCTGGGGGCGCAACCGTGTTCACAGTTTCCATTGGAATCGCGGCGGTGCGGGGAAGAGATGTCGTGCTGCGCGAGAGCCCGCGCAGTCGGTGGGCGACGGCGGCTGCGGCCGGCCGATTCTCCGGGCGTCTGGACGTCATGTCCGTCAACAGTGCGTGCCATTCCGATCCGAGCCTCTCGGGGACGTCAGGATCGCGGTGTAGGCGCGCCACCGCTGCTGCCACGGCGCTTCCCTCGAATACCATTGTGCCGGTGAGGCACTCGATGAGAACGAGCCCCAGCGTGTAGACGTCCGTCGGTGGACCGACGGACGTACCCGTCGCCTGCTCCGGGCTGAGGTAGTGCGCAGTACCGACTGTGGTGCCGTGCTCGGTGAGTCGTTCGGAATCGAGGATGCGGGCGATGCCGAAATCGGCAAGTTTGGCGCACTGTCCCACGCCGACGTCCGGAGACTGCGCAACGAGGATGTTGGCCGGTTTGATGTCGCGATGCACCACACCCTGACCGTGGATGTAGGCGAGAGCCTCCGCCAGCTCGAACCCGATCCGCGCGACGTGGGAGCCGTCCATCGCTCGGCCCTGGCGATACGCACTCAGAGTAGGACCGTCGATCAGCTCCATCACCAGGTACGGCACCGGCACCCCGCTGGCATCGAGTGCAGTGCCCGCGTCGTACAGCGTCACCAGACCCGGGTGCGACAGCGACGCAAGAGTCCGAATTTCTGCATCGATGCGCCGGGCAGTGTCCGGCGGCTCGTCGTGGCGGAATATCTTCACCGCTACGGATCGGCCGAGAACGTGGTCGTGGGCGTGCACGACGTCGGCCATCGCGCCGCGTCCCAATACGGTGCCCAGTCGGTATCGACCCGCGAAGAGGTTGTCGAGAGGGGCACGAGCGCGAGAGTCCGTTCCCACCATCGGTCACCGCCGTTCGTCGAGTCCTTCGAGCACCTTATAGCCAGTCGATCGACGCACAGACCGCAGTCGCGTAACGACATCACGGTGCGGTCGGGCATGATGATGCCGCGGGTGGGGACCTATCGATCGGTATCGAGGGAGGTTCCACCCATGCGTCGACGTACGACGAGTGCCGAGAATTCGCCGATGTCGATCGATATCACGTCGGTCTACCAGCCGATCGTCACACTGGACGGACGCGCCGTCGTGGGGTTCGAAGCGTTGGTGCGGACCTGCGGAGACGGTCCGCCGATTCCGCCACCGGAACTGTTGGGCGTGGCACGTGCACAAGGCGTCGCTGCAGATTTCGATTGGCGGTGCCGACTCAGCGCGCTGCGCGGTGCCGTCGAGTCCGGCTATCCCGACCGGCTCGCACTGTTCGTCAATGCCGAACCCGTCGCCCTCGATGCACCGCCTCCTCGGGACTGCCTACCGATGCTCGCGGACGCGTCGCGGCTGTCCATCATCGTCGAGATCACCGAACGAGACCTGATGGGTGATCCGGCAGGTCTGCTGCGAGCGGCCGAGCACGCTCGAAACCTGGGGTGGCGAGTCGCGGTCGACGATGTGGGGGCAGATTCGTCCAGCCTGGCGCTGATTCCACTGCTGCGTCCCGACGTGATCAAGCTGGACATGGCTCTCGTGCAGGGGCGTTCGAGCCGCGAGACCGCCGCCATCGTTGCTGCCGTTGCCTCCGAGGCCGAACGGACCGGTGCCCTGGTTCTGGCCGAAGGGATCGAAACCGAGCGCCACGAGAGTTCTGCACGAGCCATGGGCGCGGTTCTGGGGCAGGGATATCTCTACGGCGCACCGGACGCTCTCCCGGATTTCGGTGAGGTGCTCGAGCCGGCCCGTTCGCTCGATCTGGATGGAACGGTGACCGTGCGTGCCCCCGTTGCAGTCACTCCGTACGGGCTCACCCACTCACTCGGTGCCCGCAGACAAGCGGATTCGACGTTGCTCGACGCCATCGAGAACAGCTTGTTGCACAGTGCGTACGGCACCGGTTCCTCGACCGTCGTACTGGCGACAGTGAGCGCGTCCACCGGCCTTACGCCTGCGCGGCGTGCGATCTTCGACGACCTTGCCGCACGTACTGCGCTGACGGCTGTCTTCGATTCGCACGCCGCGCCGCCTGCCTCCGGCTTCCGGACTGTGGCCGTGGGCGCGGACGAGCCGTTGGCGCTGGAACGTTCGATCGTGATCGTGGCTCCGATGTCGAGCGTGGCGCTCATTGCCGTGGAGCGAGGAACGGCCGAGGACGGTACCCCGATGTACGACTACCGCCTCACCTACGACCGACATGTCGTACTGGATGCTGCAACAGTGCTTTTGAGGCGAATACCCGCCCGATCTGCGGTGTGAACCCACCGGCTCTCGGTCAAGATCAAGTAAATTGGTGCTAGAAATTCGGTAAATCACGTCCTCTGCCGTCCACGTGCTGTTCACTCGAAGCCATGAGCTCTCACCCCCTCACAACCGATGTACTGGCCGCGGACGGAGGCACGATCAGCTCTATCGAGACGGCGATCAACAATGCCTTCGATCCGATCTCCGCTGCCGTGTCGAATGTCGTCTTCTTCACCGTGAATATCGGTGGAGCCGCCGTTCCGCTGATCGTCCTCTGGCTCATCGTCGGTGCCGTCGTCTTCACGGTGGCGTTCAAGTTCATCCAGGTCCGCGGAATCAAGAGAGCGTTGATTCTCGTCAGCGGCAAGGAGGACGAGGCGGACGCGCCCGGTGAAGTCAGCCACTTCAGAGCTCTCACTGCCGCGGTGTCCGGAACCGTCGGGCTCGGCAACATCGCCGGTGTCGCCGTCGCCGTGACATTCGGTGGACCCGGTGCCACACTCTGGATGATCCTCGCCGGCTTGCTGGGCATGGCATCGAAGTTCGTCGAGTGCACGCTCGGCGTGAAGTACCGAGACATCAACGAGGACGGCACCGTCTCCGGCGGACCCATGAAATACCTGACCAAGGGTCTCGCAGAGCGGGGACTCGCCAAGGTCGGCAAGGTCATGGCCGTCTTCTACGCCATCGTCATCACGTTCTTCGCCATCAGCGGCGGCAACATGTTCCAGGCCAATCAGACGTACGCACAGGTCCGTTCGGTCACCGGCGGTGACGATGGGTTCCTCGCTTCCGACGGAGCCAAGGCAGTGTTCGGTATCGTCGTCGCGCTGATCATCGGACTGGTCATCATCGGCGGCATGAAATCGATCTCGGCGGTGACCGCCAAGCTCGTGCCGACCATGGCGCTGATCTACATCGTCGCGTGCGGCGTCGTCATCGCCGTCAACTTCCGTTCGGTCCCCACGGCGTTCACCGCGATCTTCGAGGGCGCGTTCTCGCCCGAGGGCGTGGCCGGCGGCGTCCTCGGCGTCATGATCATCGGATTCCAGCGCGCCGCATTCTCGAACGAGGCCGGATTGGGTTCCGCGGCCATCGCGCACTCGGCCGTCAAGACCAGGCATCCGGTCACCGAGGGCTTCGTGGCCATGCTCGAGCCATTCATCGACACGGTCGTCATCTGCACCGCGACCGCGCTGACCATCGTGATCGCCAATACCGTCACCTGGCAGGACCAGCGCGCGATCGTCGCCGAGACCGGCGAGCTACCCGCCGGAGGTGTCACCCTCACCTCCGACGCCTTCGAGACCGTGCTGCCGTGGTTCCCGTACGTGCTGACTCTTGCGGTGGCTCTGTTCGCTCTGTCCACTGCAATCACTTGGGCCTACTACGGACTGCAGGCATGGACGTCGTTGTTCGGACGCAGCCGCTTCTCGCGCACCTTCTTCAACGTGATGTTCTGCATGTTCACCGTCATCGGAACCGTGTTGTCCCTCGGTTCCGTGCTCGATTTCGCCGATGCGACGCTGTTCCTGCTGGCGCTGGTCAACATCACGGGCCTGTACCTGCTCTTGCCGGTGGTCAAGCGCGAACTCTCCGAGTACCTGGCGATGCGCCGAGGCGAGCCGGACAAGGTCGACGCCGGGGTGTGACAGATCGGACGAACCGACATCGACGAGACCGGGCGGTATCGGTCTCGTCGATGTCCGTTGTCGGGTATCTCTTGGAGATGTTTCGCAGTATTCGACAGTGGTGGTAACCGGGGGCCGAATGACGAAAGTCGATTTCAAGAAAACGTTCGACGCATACTCTGCGCAGCACAACATCTTTCGTACCCTTGTCGTTCCGCCGCTGACCTTCCTGATGATCGACGGACACGGCGATCCGAACACCGCTCCGCAGTACACCGAAGCAATCGGGGCGCTCTACCCCGTGGCCTATGCACTGAAGTTCGCCAGCAAGAACACCCTCGACCGCGACTATGTCGTCCCGCCGCTCGAGGCTCTGTGGTGGGCCGAGAACATGGCCTCGTTCACGACCGCCCGCAACAAGGCCGAGTGGAATTGGACGGCCATGATCATGGTGCCCGACTGGATCGACCGTCGGATGTTCGACGTGGCGAAGGCGTCCGCGGAAGCGAAGAGCACCTCGGATGCGTCGAGCAGAATTCGACTGGAGACTCTCGACGAGGGGCTGTGCGTGCAGACGCTGCATGTCGGGTCCTACGACGACGAGACGCCGGTACTCGACGAACTCCATCACCGATACATTCCCAGTTCTGGAATGACGATGACCGGCAAACATCACGAGATCTATCTCAGCGATCCGCGCAGGATGGAGCCGACGAAGCTGCGCACCATCCTCCGCCAGCCGGTGGCGCGTTCGGCGGAGTCGGCGTCGCTCTGACACGATGACCGGCATGACCAATGCGGTGCGTCCGGCATCGTTCACCGCCGGGACTATGACTCTCCTGGGTGCGCTCTACTTCGCACAGGGACTGCCGTTCGGATTCTTCACCCAGGCCCTACCTGTCGTCCTCCGGGAGTCGGGCTTCTCCTTGGTGAAGATCAGCGCGACCGGTGTGCTGTTTCTCCCGTGGGCGCTGAAATTTCTCTGGGCTCCGTACGTCGATCGGTACGGATCGAGGCGACGGTGGCTGTTGTCGCTGCAGTGTTCGGCCGCGGCGGTGGCACTGGCGTTGTCGTTCCTCGATCTGTCCTCGACACTGCGTTGGCTGTTCGTCGGAATCTTCGTCATGAATGCTCTCTCGGCGACGCAGGACATCGCGACCGACGGTATCGCGGTGCGTACGCTCAGCGCGGCGCAGCGCGGGTTGGGCAACGGTCTGCAGGTCGGTGCCTACCGCATCGGGATGGTGTGCGGCGGCGGACTGCTGTTGTGGCTGTTCACCTTTGCCGGATGGCGGGTGCTGTTCGTCGCGATGGCACTGCTCATCGTGCTGACGACTGTTCCGGTGTGGTGGATGCGGACGCAACTGGACGCTGCAGACGCCGAATCCGACCGAGCGGCCGAGCCGGAAACGCCGGTGCGGCTGGCGGTTACCTGGTGGTCCCGACTGCGTAGGCCCGGCATGGTTGCGTTCATCCTGCTTATCATCGGCTTCAAGTTCGGTAACTCGATGGGCTCGGCCCTCGTGGGTCCGTTCCTGTCGGACAGTGGACTGTCATTGCCCCAGATAGCGCTGGTCGAGGGCGGTCTGTCGTCGGTGGCTGCGCTCGGGGGAGCCGCACTGGGGGCATGGTTGTCATTTCGACACGGACGGCGTCGGGCGCTGCTGGTCGGCGGGGTGAGTCAAACGCTCAGCCTTGCCCTGTATGTCGTCGCCTCCCTGGGAGTCGGCGGCTTCCCACTTCTGGTCACCGCCAACATCACCGAACACGTCCTCGGTGGTGCGGCCACGGTGGCGGTGTTCGCCCTGATGATGGACGCGTCCGAGAAGCGTTTCGCGGGAAGCGATTACACGCTGATGGCGTGCGCAATCGTCTTCGCGCAGGGCGCAGCCGGGATCGCAGCCGGTGTGGTCGGCGACCTGTTCGGCTACACGGCGATGTTCGGCTCCGCGCTCGTCCTGTCCGGTATCGGCTGTGCATTGTTGTTGACGGCACTCGATCGAGGCTGGGGGCCCGACGGTCTCCGACAGGTGGTCCCGCCGAAGAACCTCGTCCGGTAGCGGCGGAAGCCGTACTCAGCTCTCGCTGGGGGATCCGGCGATGTTGACCATCCACTGCACACCGAACTTGTCGGTCAACATACCGAAGGTGTCGCCCCACGGGGCCTTGTCGAGACCCATCGTGAACTGCGCGTCGACGGCCAACGCGTTCCAGTAGCTCGTCAGTTCGTCCTCCTCGTCGCCGCTGAGCGAGACGCTCATGGTGTTCCCGGGCGTGTGCTCCATCGACGACGGCGTGTCGGCTCCCATCAGAGTGAACCCGTTCGGGGTGGTCAACTGGCCGTGCATGATCTTGTCCCGGTCAGCGGGATCCTCGCTGGCGTTGGCCTCGCCGAGCGTGGTGACGGTCAGCTCGCCACCGAAGACCGACCGATAGAACTCCATCGCCTCGCGCGCGTTGTCTCGGAACGACAGATAGGGGTTGAGAATGGACATGATCGAAGTCTCCTTCTTCTGATGAACGAGCGGGCTGAACTACGACGGGATCCGTCGAATCAGTAGACCCGCACCGCGGGGGAAAGTCACCGCAGAAGATCAGATGGATGCGTCGGTGTCGGCAACAATGGCGCGCAGTGCGGCCACGTGACGTCGATAGGCCGTTCTACCGTCCTTGGTCAACGACAACCACAGTCGCCGCGAGTCCGTCCGTGATCGCTGCTGCTCGACGTATCCCGCATCGACCAGAGCAGCGACCTGTTTGCTCAGCGCCGATGCGCTCAACCCGCTGTGTTCCTTGACGATCGCCAGTTCCACCGTTGTCGCAGCGGCCAGAAGGGCACAGATTCGGAGCCGGTGGGCCGGGTGAATGATCGGATCGAGATCGCTCATCGACGCGTACTGCGGTAGTGCAGAATCGATCCGATCGAGTAGATCGACGCGGCTGCTGCCGCCAGCAGAAAAACCGGCCAGGCCGGTCCGCTGGGATCACCGACAGCCTGCGCCAGCGCGACGGAGAAACCCGACAGCGCGACACAGGTGAGGAAGCCGCGGTCGGTGGGTAGGGCCCACGGCGTCCCCATCCGATATCCGGTGACGACGTTGACCGCGATGATCACCGCGGCGACACCCAGGAACGCGACCCGGCTGTCGAGAAGGGCGGTCAGTGCGAACATCGCGAGCAGCGCGGCGTTGACCGGATACAGCCATACCGGCCACGGAGTGTCTCGTACTGCGCGCTGAACTCGATCGATGTCGTCGAGAGCCGTTCGGGCTTCGGCAGGTGTGGGTTCTCCGATGCTTTCCATAGTGGAAACTGTATTGGATAGTTTCCACTACGGCAACCATCAGGCGGATGTCAGGTGTCGGACGGCCTCGCCACTTCCGATTCCCATCGGGCCCGTCGCTCGTCGTCCGACTGCTCCCACCACGGGGTTCCTCGCTCGCCGAGGGCGACTTTGGTGGCCTGCACGCCTGCGCGAGATTCCGGTGCACCCGACGTGCGTTTGACCTCCCTGCGCCACGCCATCAGAATCGACCGCAATTCGGCATTGCGATCCTCCGGGATATCAGGATCCGTTGCGCGCCAACGGCGACCCTTGATCACGATGTAGTGACCGTCCTCGGTGTGTTCCGGTTCTTCGGCCATGGGTCCAGACTGCCATGCGTCAGCTGCTCAGATACTGCGGTACTGGACTTGCGTCGAGCCCGAGCGCCACGGCGGCGCGAGCGGTGACCGGTCCGACCAGATTGCCTGTGCCGTTGTAGCCACCGAATGCGATCACGGTGTCGTCGACCCATGTGCACAGCGGCCGACCGTCGGTGGTGAATCCGACGGACGCGGCCCACCGTGCATCGACCGAGACAGGTTCTCCTGCAAACGATGCCGCGACCGACTCGATGTAGTGCTGAACCTGAGCGGTCGGTTCGCCGGACGGTGTCCATTCGTGCTCGGCGAAGAGGTCACGACCGCCCCCGACATACAGCCGTCCAGACGCGTCCTGTTGCGCGTAGTCGTACCCCCATCGTCCGTACACGGGGCACGGCAGTCGCCCCGGGGTGACGGGCGAGGTCGCGAGCATCTGCAGACGGGCGGTCCGAACCCGTCCGTCGAGCTGGGGGAGTACCTGTTCGAGTCGACCGTCGACGGCTACGAGAACCAGGCCGCATCGAACCACTCCATTCGGCGTCGTGACCGCGCCCGGCTCGATGGCGATTGCGGGCGTGTATTCGTACAGTCGAGCGCGTCCCGCGAGAATCGATGCCAGCCCGAGCGCGCGACGCGCAGGATTCATCACCGCATCGTCCGGTAGGAAGATGCCGTTTCCCAACGCGCCGGAATAGTGCTCGACGGCAACGTCGTTCTCGCGCAAGCACTGTGCCAGCGCGTCGCAGTCCTCCGCATCGGCGAGCTCGCTCGGAGAACCGGGGACTCCCGCGAGCCTGATCGATCCGGTGCGTCGGACGACGTCGGGTCCGAGAAGCCCTTCCAGATTGTCGATCTCCGCCAGAGTCGCTCGATACAGATCCACCGCGCACGGACCCCATGTCGCGAGTGCTGTGTGCAGAAAGGTCGCAGGACCACCGAGCAGGAAGCCGCCGTTCCGGCCCGCAGCGCCGGCTGCGACTCGCCCTGCGTCGATTCCGACCACATCGACACCGCGGTCGAGGAGGTCTGCGACGGCGGCCAGACCCGAGCCTCCCAGGCCGACGACGCAGACGTCGGCGGTGCGGTCATGGTCGAGTGCGGGCAGTCCCGACCAGCCGGACACGATCGGATCGTCGTCCCACGCCGGGCGGGACATGTCGCTGGCGATCATCGGTCGATGGTATCGACGGATTCGGCGCGAGGATGGTTTACGATTCCGGCACCCACCCCAGCACCGGTAAGGACCGTCCATGCGCACTGTGATCGTGACCGCGTTCGTGTCGCTCGACGGCGTGATGGAGGGGCCGGGCGGCGAGGTGGGCTATCGCAACTCCGGGTGGACGTTTCAGGGCATCGACTTCGATCCGGCAGCGTACGAGATCAAAGGACGTGAGCAGGAAGAAGCCACTGCGCTGCTGTTGGGCCGCACCTCCTACGAAGCATTTGCGCCGATCTGGCCCACCATGGACGATTTCGCGGGGTACAACGCCATGCCGAGGTATGTGGTGTCGACGACGCTCGAGCAGGACGACTCACGATGGCCTGCAACCGTTCTGCGCAGTATCGACGACGTTGCCGAGCTCAGGAACTCCGAGGGTGGGCCGATCTCGATACACGGCAGCGCCACCCTCGGCCGAAGTCTCGCCGACGCCGGGCTGGTCGATCGGTACCACCTGCTCGTCTTTCCACTCCTGCTCGGTGCGGGAAAGCGACTGTTCAGCGCGGCCGACAAGGACACCACGCATCTCGAACTGATCGAACACGAGGTCTACGGCAACGGAATTCAGAAGCAGGTGTTCGACGTACGTCGATGACCCGGCGGGGCGAGTGTTCAGATGTCGTCGCTTCGGATGGTGCGCCGCCGAACGGAGACGAGTTGCAGCTCGGGCCGCGAGGCCGCGACGCGCTCGATTCGGTCGAGAACATCGGTGACGTGGTCGCGATCGCCTGCTACGACGGACGCGCCTATACCTGCTCGCCTGTGCAACTCGCGATGATCGGTTTCCGCCGCCGATACCGCGAACTTGCGTTGCATTTCGGAGATCACCGGCCGGATCACGGAGCGCTTCTCTTTGAGTGAGTGAACATCTCCGAGAAGGAAGTCGAATTCTATCCATCCAATCCACATAGGCGTGCCAGTCTAACGCCGGGGTGGGCGAGCGGCCCCCGACTCGGCCCGGCAATACCGTGGATGCACGCCATTCGGCGCGCATGTTCGTACACTGGCGTCATGGCTGCACCGGCGGGACACGGTTCCTTGCCGCCGAGCCTTGTCGAAATGGCGACTCGCCAGGTCCGATCCGAGGTGCTCAGCGGTGCGCTCGAGCCCGGATCGCGCGTGGTCGAGGAAACACTGTGCGCGCGACTCGGGATCAGCCGAGCACCCGTGCGTGAGGCGTTGCGCCTGTTGGCTCAGCAGGGTCTGGTCGAGCATCTCCCACGTCGCGGGTTTCGAGTGACGGTGTGGTCGGCGGAGGACATTCTCGAACTTTTCGAGCTGCGTCAGGTTCTCGAACGACATGCGCTCGAGCGTGCGCTCCCACTCGCGTCGCCTCCCGACAGTGCTTTCGCGCCGGTGAGAGCGGCGCTCGACGAGATGCGCGACGCCGATGCGCGGGGGGACACTCTCGAGAAGGACGACGCTCACCGGCGTTTCCACGAGGCAATCGTGGCGTTGGCCGGAAGCCGCCAGCTCGATGTGGCCTATGCGCCGATCCTGTTGAAGTTACAGCTACCGATGGCCCGCAACCTCAGGGAAGAAGCCCGAGTCGCCAATCCGATCGATGGGATCAGGCGTCACGAGTGGTTGCTCGACGCCATCGAATCGAACGACCTCTCGGTCGCGCTCGCTGCGTTGAAGGAGCATGGCGAGCTGACCTACCTGCATCTCGAGAGTATTTCCTAACAGACTCGAAACACGGCAACAACCTGCATTAACAGAAAACTGTCGACAATCGACGGTATGACTTCAGACCTGGGACCGGCACTCGGCCCGACCGTCACCGAGATGCTCGCGTCGTACAGAAACGGCACATCGACTCCCACTGCAACGGTGGAGGCGTTCTCGACCGCCGTGGCTGCACGCGGCGACGACGGAACATGGATCACCGTTGTCGGCCGTTCGGAATTGCTCGCGGCCGCCGCTGCACTCGAAGCGCGACCCGACGCAGTGTCGCTACCCCTGTACGGAATTCCCTTCGGAGTCAAGGACAGCATCGATGTGGCGGGATACCCGACCACGCTCGCCTGTCCCGACTACGCCTACACGTCGGATTCGACGGCCCCGGCAGTGCAGGCACTGGTCGACGCGGGCGCCATTTTCGTCGGCAAGACCAGCCTCGACCAGTTCGCGACCGGGCTGAACGGAACTCGCACGCCCCATGCGATTCCGCGGAGCGTCTACGGCAACGACATGATCTCCGGTGGCTCCAGTTCCGGATCGGCACTGGCCGTCGCCCTCGGGCAGGTGCCGTTCTGTGTGGCCACCGACACTGCAGGATCGGGTCGTGTGCCTGCCGCGCTCAACGGGATCGTCGGCTACAAGCCGTCGCGCGGCCTGATCAGCACCGTCGGCCTCGTCCCCGCGTGCAAGTCGCTGGACTGCATCACCCTGATGGCGTCCACCGTCGAGGACCTCGAACTCGTCTTCGACATCATGTGCGCCGAGGATCCAGCGGACGGTTGGTCACGTCCGCGCGGAGAAGAGTACGACGGGCGTGACATCACCGTCGGGCTACCGGACCTGCAGCAGCTGGACTTCTTCGGCGACGCGGCCATGTTCGATGCGCATTCGGTGGCGCGCCTGTCGCTTCCCGATCATGGGTTACGGACCACCACAGTCGATCTCACACCCTTCCTCGACGCCGGCTCGCTGCTGTATCAAGGACCGTGGGTCGCCGAGCGACTGGTCGAATTCGACGAATTCCTGAGCGAGAAGCCCGATTCCATCGTCCCGGTCGTCCGCGAGATCTTTCTGGGAGGGCGGAACTACACCGCTGTCGATGCCTTCCGTGCTCTGCAGAGATTGCAAGACCTTCGCGCTCGTGTCTCTCGGCTCTGGACGTCGATGGACGTGATGATCGTGCCGACCATCGGCACCACCTTCACCGTGCCGGAGGTACTCGCAGACCCCGTCGCGTGCAATACGAAGCTCGGTCACTACACCCACTTCGGAAACCTTCTCGATCTGACGGCCGTAGCGGTTCCCGTCGGGCTCATCCAGGACGGTCGACCGGTCAGCCTCATGGTGATCGGGCCTGCGCTGGCCGACGATACGATCCTCGCGGTCGCGGCCCGGTTGCTCGGAGAACGGCGTGCCGTTCCACCGCATCCCGCAGCAGCCGAAGGGTCGACCCTCGAGACCATCGACATCGTCGTTGCCGGGCACCACCTGTCGGGGGAGCGCGCCAACCCGCAGCTGCTCGAGCTCGGTGGGGCCCTGGTCGAGGCGACGTCCACCGCGCCGACGTACACACTGCTTCGGATCGGAACCACCGACCCGACACCCGGACTGTTGCGAGTTCCTCTCGGCGGCAGCGCAATCGACGTGGAGAGGTGGCGTCTGCCCGCCGCTTCTCTTGCGGTACTCGCGGGCAGAATGCCAGCGGTGCTCGCTCTGGGACGAGTACTGCTGGCCGACGGTTCCGACGTTCTCGGCTACGTCTGCGACGCGACTGTCCAGACCGGCGCGCATCGGCACACCGTCGACGACATCAGCGAGTTCGGTGGCTGGCGGGCATATTCCCGGGCGATCAATTCTGCTCACGATACTTCCATTGCAGCACAGGAGATCTCATGACCTCAGCACAGACACCGGAAACGTCGATACCGTCGGCGTCTCCGTCGGAGTTCACCATCGATCCCACGACGACGGCACTGCTCGTGATCGACATGCAGAGGGATTTTCTGCTCCCCGGAGGGTTCGGGGAGAGCCTCGGCAACGATGTCGGCCTGCTCCGATCCGTGATCGAACCACTCGCAGGTCTCATCGCAGTGGCCAGGGAAGCGGGGATACCCGTGATCCACACCAGGGAGGGGCACCTACCGGACCTTTCGGACTGCCCGCCGGCGAAATTACGCCGCGGCACACCATCGCAGCGCATCGGCGATCCGGGAGCGTTCGGTCGCATCCTCGTTCGCGGTGAGTACGGTCACGACATAGTCGACGAACTGGCGCCACTCGAAGGTGAGACCGTCATCGACAAGCCCGGCAAAGGGGCGTTCTACGCCACCGAGCTCTCCGAGATCCTCACGAGCGCCGGAATCACCACCCTGCTCGTCACCGGTGTGACGACCGAGGTGTGCGTGCACACCACGGTTCGCGAGGCCAACGATCGAGGTTACGAATGCCTCGTCGTGACGGACTGTGTCGGTTCGTACTTCCCGGAGTTTCAGCGCGTGGGCCTCGAGATGATCTCGGCTCAAGGCGGCATTTTCGGTTGGACCGCGCCGTCGGAGGACGTCGAGGCCGCGTTGGTTGCACTCGTCCCCACCTCGGCAAGTCGATAGGACCGAACATGACCATGGACGTGAAAGACTCACCCGCTGCAGGCTCTTCGTCCTCGTTCACCCTCCCGTGGTGGACGAAGGGCGACACCAACGCATTCTTCGGACTCGGCTTCAACATTCTCGTCAACGTGCTCACCCTGACCACCCTGAGCATCGCGGTGGTCGGAATTCCAGGAACCGACGTCCTCGGGACCCTGCTGCCTGCCCTCGGGATCGCCCTGATCCTGGGGAACCTCTACTACATGGTTCTCGCTCGTCGGCTCGCCAAGCGCGAGAACCGAACCGATGTGACGGCGCTTCCGTACGGTCCGAGCGTTCCGCACATGTTCATCGTCGTGTTCGTGGTCATGCTCCCGGTCTACCTGGCGACGGGTGACGCGGTGCAGGCCTGGGCGGCGGGGCTCGCCTGGGCCTTCATGATCGGCATCATCGTCATGATCGGAGCGTTCGTCGGACCCTACATTCGCAGGATCACCCCCCGCGCGGCGATGCTCGGCACACTCGCCGGCATCTCGATCACGTTCATCGCGATGCGCCCGGCCGCGCAGATGTGGGAGGCCGCCTGGATCGGGTTGCCCGTTCTCGCAATCATTCTCATCGGCTTCTTCACGGACGTGAAACTGCCCGGCAACATTCCGGTCGGTCTCGCCGCGCTTCTGGTAGGCACGGCTATCGGCTGGATCGGCGGATACATGTCGGTGCCGGACGTGACCGAGGCTGCCGGCAATATCGCACTCGGGCTTCCCGATCTGCGCCTCGATCTGCTTCTCGACGGTCTCGGTAACCTGGCTCCGCTGCTCGCGACCGCAATTCCTCTGGGTGTCTACAACTTCACCGAGGCGATGAGCAACGTCGAGAGCGCGTCCGCTGCGGGAGACAACTACAACCTCCGCAGTGTGCTGCTCGCAGACGGATTCGGAGCGGTCGTCGGATCTGCCTTCGGATCGCCGTTCCCGCCCGCTGTCTACATCGGCCATCCGGGCTGGAAAGACGCAGGCGGACGGACCGGCTACTCGCTCGCGTCGGGCATCGCGATCGGCCTGATGTGTTTTCTCGGGCTCTTCGGTCTACTGGCCACGCTGCTTCCGATACCCGCGATCGTCCCGATTCTGCTGTACATCGGCCTGCTGATCGGTGCCCAGGCATTTCAGTCGGTGCCGAAGCTGCACGCCATCGCGGTGGTGGTGGCACTGCTACCCAACCTCGCGGAGTGGGCGGTGGGCCTGATCGACAACGCGCTCAGCGCCGCAGGTACATCGGCGACGGAAGTGGGGAGCGAGGCACTGGGTCAGGCGGGTGTCGTGTACGACGGGCTGAAGACGTTCGGATCCGGCGCGGTACTCGCCGGACTGATGCTGGGCACCATCGTCACGTTCGTTCTCGACAAACGGTTTCTCGCTGCCGCCGCAGCAGGTGGGGTGGCCGCGGCACTGTCGTGGGTCGGTCTGATTCATTCACACGAGGTGGGGTGGGCAGCCAATCCCCAAGTCGCCCTGGGCTATCTGTTCTTCGGACTGGTGTGTCTGGCGTACTCGCGGCTGACTCCGGCTTCGAAGCCGACGGGCGAGCCGCAACCGGTCGGCGAGTAGTGCTTCCCGGTGCGGGCCGTACGGCCCGCACCGGGAACTGCTCTAGCGTGTGCTCACGAGCTCGAGCGCCACCAGATCGGAGAGATATTTCTCGATCAGTTCGCGTCCGAGATGCGGAATGTCCCCGACGGCGGAGGCGAACTCGTCGGCAGGCAGAATCGCTCCGGACGACGGGTGTTGCGGACGTGCGTACGAGTCGATCAACGGGAGCAGCGAGTGCGAACGCTGCTTCTCCGGCAGAGCCTCGACTGCAGCGTTGAAACGCTCGAACCATTCGTCGTAGTTCTCGACGATCTCGATGTCGCGACCTGCATCCCGGATCCAGTCGACGAACGTATCGAGTGAGATGTCGTCGTCGTGTGGGTTGAGGATGTCGAAGGTTCGGTAGCCCGAGGTATCACCACCTGCGATCGACGTGATGGCCGACGCACTGAAATCGGCCGGCAGCCCGTCGTAGTGGGCCAGCGGGCGCCCCTTCTCGTCGGTGGGCGCGCCGGTGTCGGTGGCGTAGAACGTGTGTGGAGCCAGACCGGTTGCAACGACCGACAGGATCAGACGCGTGAACACGTCCGGCACGTTGAGCTGGCCCGTCCATGTGCTGTGCGCCAGAATCATGTCCGAGCGGAAGACCGAGACGGGCAGTCCGAATTCGTCGAACGCATTGCGCAACAGCACTTCACCGGCCCACTTGGAGTTGCCGTAGCCGTTGGCGTACGAATCGTCCACCGCCCGCGATGGGCTGTCGACGCGTATGTCGCCGTTCTCTCGGAATTCCTCGACGCCCGCTGCGACGGCCACCGTCGACAGATAGGTCACGGGCTTGACATGGTCGGTCAGCGCCAGCCGGATGATCTCGGCCGTGCCGACGACGTTGGGTCCGAAGAGGTGCTCGTACGGCAGGGCATGGTTGACGAGCGCGGCCGGGTGGACGATGCGATCCACCCGTTCGGCCAGTGCCTCGAACACGTCGCGGTCCAGGCCGAAGTGAGGTGTCCCGAGATCGCCCGCCACGACCTCGAGTGCGGCGTCGGCCAAGGTTCGATAGCGCTCCGACAGTCGTGCGTCTCCACTGTCGAACGCCGCATCGAGTCGAGCTCGCGCGTCGGAATCGGAGCGCCCGCGCACCAGGCAGATCACCTTTCCGCCGGTCTCGGCCATGCGCCCCAACCATTCCAGGCAAAGGAAACGACCGAGGTATCCGTTGGCGCCGGTGAGCAAGACCGTGCCGGTCCGTTCTCGCGGGCCGGCAATTCGGTGTGCGGCGTCGAGAAGGGCATCGTCGAGAAAAGCCGACAGACGCAGGTCGGAGGCTCGTGCCACAGCGGCACCGCGGCCGTGCACCGAGGCGAACGTCGCTGTGTCGGAATCGTTGTCGCGGGCCGAGGAGATGTACTCGGCCAGCGCTGCCAGGTCCATGGCAGGCCCGGTGATCACTCCGACCGGAACATCGACATCGTAGATCTCACGGAGAAGCGTGGAGAACGTCAACGCCGACAACGAATCTCCGCCCAAGTCGCTGAAGTGCGCGTCGGGTCGGATATCGGACCCGGCGCATCCCAGCAGGGCCTGGGCCGCGTCGCCGACGGTGGTCAGAACGGGTGCATCGGCACCGGTACGCCTGAGTTCGCGTAGGCGATCGTTCTGACCGGTCTCGAGTTCCGCGTAGCGACGTTCGAGTTCTTTTCCGTAGCGCTCGACGAGTTTGGGTCGCAGTTGCTTACCTGCCCCGGACAAGAGTCCGTTCTCCTGCGTGAACGGGTCGTGTTCGATGACTACTTCACGTGGAATCTCGTACGAATTCAGCGCTTCCGTGCGTGCGATCTGCTGCAACGATTCGATGACCGAACCCGCAGTCGTGTCCGGGTCGGCCGGTACGACAACTGCCAGAAGGTATGCCCGCTGGCTGTTGCCGTACACGAATATCTGATTCACCAGCTCGCTGGTGCCGAACAGGGCTTCCAGGCGCGCCAGCGCGACGAACTCGCCCTGAGCCAGTTTCAGAACGTTCTTGCGTCGGTCGACGTAGGCGAGTCGGTCCGGCTCGATCTCGGCGACGACGTCCCCGGTGCGATAGAAGCCCTCGGAGTCGAAGACGTCGGCCGTGACGTCCGGGCGCTTGTAGTAACCGGGAATGATGGAGGTCGTCTTGAGCAGGAGCTCACCGCGCGGATGCGGTGTGTCGGTGGAGAAGTAGCCGAGTTCGGGTACGTCGTCGAGCTTGTATTCGATCACCGGCGGCCGCTGGACGACGCCGTCGTGCAACACCATTCCGGCTTCTGTGGAGCCGTAGTTGTCGCGCACCCGAATATCGAGCAGCTCGGAGACGAAGTCCTTCACTTCGTCGGCAATCGGCGCGGTACCGACCATCGCTGCGAGGACGCGACCGCCGAACTGTTCGATCCTGGTGCGCTCCAGCACTTCTCGTCGCGTCCTGTCGGCGTCGCCACCGGCAGTGCGTTCGGTTTCCCGGTCGATCTCGGCGAGAACGTTGTGCCGAATCATCTCGCAGACCCGCGGGATCAACAGTGCCATCGTGGGCCGAGCGAGCGCGAAATCCTCGAAAAGGGTGGACAGGTCGCTCGCCCCGGCGAAGTGGACGGTGCCGCCTGCTGCAAGAGTCGAGAAGACGAGGCCACGGCCGGCCAGGTGACTCATCGGAAGATAGTCGAGAGTGATGACCGGGAAGGCAGGCCCGTCCGTGGACTCGGAGGATGCTCCGGTGTGGTGCCAGGCGCCGGTCCAGGCTCCGCACACGATTCGCTCGGTGTGCATCGCTCCCTTGGGGGTTCCGGTGCTGCCGGAGGTGTAGATCAGTGTCGCGAGTCGGTCGGGATCCTCGGCATCGGGTAGGGGAACCGACGGTAGTTGCGCCCCGTCGCGAACCAACTCGGTGAGCGGACGAACGAAGACTCCCGCCTGTTCGGCATCGCTGCGCGCGGTCTCCATGATCTGTGTGTGCGCGTCGATCGCACCGTCGTAATCGAGGACGACGATTCGTCGGATGGATCGACAATGCGTGGCAACCTGGACCGCGACGGACAGATTGTCGACATCGGCTGCCAGGACGACGGGCTCGACTTCCGCGGCGATGGCCGAGAGTTGGCCCGCGGTGGCACCGGCCTGCAGCGGAACGGCGATTGCGCCGAGCCGAATCGTGGCCAATTCCGCGACGACGTAGTCGGCACTCGCGAATCCCAGGGTTGCGAAGAAGTCTCCCGAAGCGATACCGAATGCGTCGTGCGTCAATGCCGATGCCAGTGCACCTGCGTCGTTCCAGGCTCGGCCGTAGGTGACGGTTTCGAAGCGCGGGAGCAGGCGGAGAGTGGTCGTGTCGTCGACTCGTGCGATCTCCCGGGCCCGGCGGCCGAGTGCCGGCCGATCGGAGTAGCGCGTCATGATCTCGGCAACCACGCGGGCCAGGTTGGGCGACAACTCCTGGGCGGCGTCGGCCACTGCGCTGTCCGGTTCGGCGGCTCGGAACTCGTCATCGATCCGGTGGAGCTCGGTGAAGCGATCGCGCCCTCTGATCTCTCGCTCACGTTCGCTGTCGACGGCCAGTGTGTGCGTCATGCTCGACTCCCCTCCGACGATGCGCACCGGAACAGCCGGGCGCTGTCGATTGCTCGATCAAATATCGTTATCAAAGGTAAGCATATGCCGATGTGGCTTTTTTGAATCGTGATGCTGCTCATAGTCCGATTCGCCGTAAATGTCTGCCCGGCTGCGGCTTTCGACATTGCCCCGGTCGACCGCCCGCAGCCAGGACCGTTTGTCGCGACGCTCGGCGTGGCCGTCGCAACGCGACTTGTATGGTGAGGAAAGTAGTCACGTGCGTCACAGCGCTCACGCAGGAGTGGAACCTTCGGAACGACCCATGCGGTGGCGGTGCCCCCTCTCGATCGGAGAAGTGAATGTCGGACGTCCTCTCGCGACGCGACCTGGATTTTCTGCTGTACGAATGGTTGGACGTGGCGGCACTGACTGCTCGACCTCGGTTCGCAGAGCACTCGAAGGAGACCTTCGACGCGGTCCTCGATCTCAGCGCGGATATCGCCCGCAAGCACTTCGCGCCGCACAACAAGAAGGCGGACGCGCAGGAGCCGACGATGAACGCGGACGGTTCGGTGGAGCTGATACCGGAAGTGAAGGCAGCGCTCGATGTCTATGCGTCGGCGGGTTTGATCGCCGGGCAGTTCGACGAGTCGATCGGCGGCATGCAACTGCCAGCGACTGTCTCCCGGGCAGCGATGGCGTTCTTCCAGGCCGCCAACGCCGGGACCTCCTCGTACCCGTTTCTCACCATGGCCAACGCCAACCTGATCGCGACGTACGGCACGCCGGATCAGGTGCGAGATTACGTCCGTCCGATGCTGGACGGGCGCTGGTTCGGCACCATGTGTTTGTCGGAACCGCAGGCCGGCTCGTCACTGGCCGACATCACGACCAAAGCAGTACCGCAGGACGACGGTAGCTTCCGAATCACCGGCACCAAGATGTGGATTTCGGGTGGAGATCACGAACTGACCGAGAACATCGTTCACCTGGTGCTCGCCAAGACGCCGGGCGGACCGCCGGGGGTCAAGGGAATCTCCCTGTTCATCGTTCCCAAATTCCTTCCCGATGGCAACGGGGGTACGGGCGAGCGCAACGACATCGTGCTCACCGGACTCAATCACAAGATGGGCAACCGCGGCACCACGAACACGCTGCTGGCGTTCGGCGACGGAACCCACTCTCCCGGTGGGCAACCCGGAGCGGTCGGCTTCCTCGTCGCCGAGGAGAACCGCGGATTGTCGTACATGTTCCACATGATGAACGAAGCGCGGATCGGCGTCGGATTCCTTGCGATAGCCCTCGGCTACGTCGGCTACCTGAAGTCGGTGGAGTATGCGAAGACCCGTACGCAGGGCCGACCACTCGGCGCCAAGGATCCGGCTGCACCTGCGGTCGCGCTGATCGAACACGCCGACGTTCGGCGAATGTTGTTGGCGCAGAAGTCCTACGTCGAAGGGGCGCTGGCGCTCGGACTCTACTGTTCGCGCCTGGTCGATCATCAGGACTCTGCGTCCGACGACGCCGAAGCAGCACGATCGACGTTGCTGCTCGACGTACTGACGCCGATCGCCAAGAGCTGGCCGTCGCAGTGGTGCCTCGAAGCCAACAGTCTGGCCATTCAGGTGCACGGCGGCTACGGATACACCCGCGACTACGACGTCGAACAGCACTACCGCGACAATCGACTCAACCCGATTCACGAAGGCACACACGGTATTCAAGGTCTGGATCTGCTCGGACGGAAGGTGATCATGCAGGGCGGCGCTGGATTGGCTCTGCTGGCCGAACACATCGGGCAGACAGTCGATCGTGCGCACTCGGGAGGCGGTGACGCTGCTCGTTACGCGGACGAACTACACGCACGCGTCGGCAGAATCGTCGAGGTCACCGCTGCGGTGTGGGGCACCGGCGATGCCGCTGTGGCACTGGCGAATTCCACGGCGTACCTGGAGGCGATGGGGCACACGGTCATCGCCTGGATGTGGCTCGAGCAGTTGCTGGCCGTCGGCACGAAGACCGGAGACTTCTACGACGGAAAGCGTTCCGCAGCTAAATACTTCTACGTCTACGAATTGCCGAAGGTGGACGTCCAACTCGACCTGTTGGCGAAGCTGGACCGCACCACCCTCGATATGTCGCCCGCTTGGTTCTGATCAACAGTCACAAGGAGATTCACACATATGTCGATCTTGGACAAATTCCGCCTGGACGGTCGCGTCGTCATCGTCACCGGTGCATCCTCCGGACTGGGCGTGGCCTTCGCCAAAGCAGCCGCCGAGGCGGGAGCGGATGTGGTGCTCGCCGCACGGAGAGTGGACAAGTTGGCGCAGACCGCCGAGTTGATCGACAGCGTCGGAGGGCGCTCGATCACGGTCGCCACCGACGTGGTCGACCCGGATCAGTGCACCGCGATGGTCGAGTCCGCGATGGCGGAGTTCGGGAAGGTGGACGTGCTGATCAACAACGCCGGAGTCGGCACGGCCTATCCGGCAACTCGTGAGACGCCCGAGCAGTTCCGCTCGGTGATCGACATCAACCTGAACGGTTCGTACTGGGCAGCTCAGGCCTGTGGACGGGTGATGGCACCCGGCAGTTCGATCGTGAACATCTCGAGCATTCTGGGGCTGACGACGGCGGGCCTACCGCAGGCGGCCTACAGCGCCAGCAAAGCGGCCATCGTCGGCCTCACCCGCGATCTCGCACAGCAGTGGGGCGCACGTAAAGGCATCAGGGTCAACGCGATTGCGCCAGGATTCTTCCAGAGCGAGATGACGGACTCGTACCGGCCTGGATACCTCGACTCGATGGCTCCGCGAATGATCCTCGGACGCAAGGGTGATCCAGAGGAGCTGGCCGCAACCGCGATCTGGCTCGCCTCGGACGCCGGGGGATACGTGACGGGTCAGACCATCGCGGTCGACGGCGGGATCACGATCACCTGACCGCCGCTACGACGTTGCCGTCACCGCGATCCCTTCGCGGATCAGTCTGCGCGCAACCACGCATGCGTCCTCGGTGTCGAGGCCCGGCATCGAATCGAGGCGGCACGGAGCGCCCTTCATCAGGCTCTCGATCGCGTCGGCGCACTGAGACGGCAGCGTGATCGTTTTGTTCCTGAGCACCATCGATACGCCGTCGTTCGTGTGCGAGATCCGCGCGAAGATGCCGGGCCGCAATCGAATCGAGTTGTCGCCCCGCAGCGCACCCATCGCTGCGACGCTCGCCAGTGGACGGACCGGTTCCGGTCTGACGAGGTCGTCGTGACGATCTGCGACGCGTTCGGCGAGACGACGTACCGCGTCGGGGTCTCGGTCGATCTCGTCGAGCGCGGCGCGCATGGCGTCCACAACTCGGTGTACATGCGGGACGATGGACTCCGGGTCGGAGTGGTCGAGGCCGGCAGGGAGGGGAGCACGCAGACTCTCGACGTCGCCGAGCGCCTTCAGCACGTGGTGGGCGAGGTCGTAGTCGTTGTACGACGCGACGCCGATGGTCAAGTGCACGGAGGTGTCGCCGAGCGCTTGCGCAGAATGGATCCACCCGCGCGGCAGATAGAGCACGTCGCCGGGCTCGAGGACGACGTCCAGTTCGGGAGTGTTCGATGCATGGTCTTCGACGGCCGACCGTCGATCCGACCACGGTTGATTGTTGAGCGGATGCACGTGCACCGGCGAGTGAATGCTCCACCGCTTGGTCCCCGCGATCTGGACGACGAACACATCGTGCACGTCGTAGTGCGGTGAGAAGCCCTGGGACGCAGCCGGTGTGACGTACGAGTTCACCTGCACCGGATGACCCAGCTCGCGAACGAGATCGCCGACGAAATGAATCAGCGGTGGCCACAGCCGGTGGAGGCCCTGCAGAACCAGTGTGTTCCCGGCAGCGAACGCAGCCAGCACCGCACCCGAATCCACCTGATCGGTCACCTCTGCTCCGAACCCGCCGGAGGCCGTGAACTGCGCTTTGTCCAGCAGACGGCCGTCCTTGGCCATCCGCACGAACGGGGTACGCACACCGCGTTCGGCTATCAGCTCGTCCACTGCGTCGAGTGTCATCAGATCGTCGAACGACCCCGGCAGTGCGGCGGATCGGGTGAGTTTGGGTGCGACTCCCCAGAACCGGTCTGCGAACTCCCCGAAGTCGGTACCGGTGAGACGACCGAGCGCGGACCGGTTTCCCGATCCGCGCTCGCCGCTCGGCTCAGTGCTCAAGCGGTGCCGTCCGCACCGCCGTCGTGCCCATTGGGGTTGGATCCGCCGTCGGCCGGGCCCTCGCCCGCACCGGCGGGGCCGTCTGCTCCGCCGTCGTGTCCGCCAGGATTGGATCCACCGTCGGCCGGCCCTTCACCGGCTCCGGCGGGGCCGTCTGCTCCGCCGTCATGACCACCGGGGTTCGATCCGCCGTCTGCGGGTCCTTCGCCTGCGGCTCCGCCCGTGGTGGTGGTGATGTCGTCGTCGTTGATGCTCATCGAAGTCCTTCCGGTCGTAACGGTTCGTGTACCCGCGCAGCGCGAGAACACCGGGGGTATTGACGCAAACTCTGCTTCTCAAACAGCGGTCGCGCCGTGAATCTCAGGCAGAGTCGTCGGCGATCTCGGGCGCGTTCTCCCGCGTCGCCATCCCGCCTCCGCCGCCGCCGTCGACGGGCCCTGGTCGGCCGCCCTTCGGCGTGTCCGAGGTCTTCTCGGACTCGGTCGGGTTCTCGTTGTCGGTGTTGTCGTCGCGTCCCATGGTTCGACAGTAGACCGCCGCCAAGGCCGTGGGACCATGGAACGATGGATCGATCCCGAGCGCAGCACGTGGTGCTGCTCGACGACGAAGGCCGTGCCGTCGGCACACACGACAAGACCACCGTTCACACGCTGGACACGCCACTTCACCTGGCATTTTCCAGCTACGTGGTCAGAGCGGACGGCGCTGTTCTTCTCACGCGTAGGGCGTCGAGCAAGACAACGTGGCCCGGGGTGCTGACCAACACGTGTTGTGGCCACCCGGCTCCGGGAGAGAAGCTCGACGATGCCGTACTGCGCCGGATCGGTGAAGAACTCGGCCTTCGTGCGGAATCCGCCGAGTTGGTACTGCCGCACTTCCGGTACCGGGCCGTCATGGACAACGGAATAGTCGAGAACGAGATATGTCCGGTGTACCGAGTGCAAGTCGACGAGCACGCGACACTCGATCCGGATCCGGCCGAGGTGGACGAGACTCGGTGGGTGTCGTGGCGTGAGTTCTCCACAGGGGTGCTCGGCGGCACGATCGATGTATCACCTTGGTGCCGAACGCAGGTGGAGCAGTTGGCCGCTCTGGCCGACGAGCCACTCGGCTGGCCTGCGTCGCCGGACGACCTGCTACCACCCGCCGCCCGGCCCGCCGATACCCGCTGATCTCGTCGGGCCTCTAGGGTTCGTACTGTGACTGACGACGATTCGGGTAGGCCGAACGAGGACCTGCTCGATCGGGCGTCCATCGCGCGCGAACTCGGCCGTTTCTCTCATCGCACCGCCGAATCCGGCGGACTGCGCGCCGCTGCCGTCGCCGTTGCGGTCGGTGGACCGCCGGGGGACAGGCGCATGCTCTTGACGAGGCGGCCGGATCGGTTGCGCGCGCATCCGGGCCAGTACGCGTTGCCCGGCGGCGGGGTGGACCCGGGCGAATCCACGATGCAGGCCTGTTTGCGGGAACTGGCCGAGGAGTTGGGGATTCGAGCCGAGGAGACCGACGTTCTCGGAAGGTTGGACGACTACGTCACTCGATCCGGGTATGTCATCACTCCGTTCGTGGTGTGGGTCGGCGATTACTCGTCCACGTTGTTGCCCAGTGAGGACGAGGTGGCCGAAGTGTTCGAGGTGACGGTCGACGAACTCGACGTCGACGCCCAGTTCGTGTCGATTCCGGAATCGACGCGTCCGGTCATTCGCTGGCCGTACCGAACCGGGGCCATCCACGCTCCGACCGGTGCGATCGTCCACCAGTTTCGTGAGGTGGCGCTGCACGGTCGACACACCCGAGTCGCGGACTTCGAGCAGCCGGTGTTCGCGTGGCGCTAACGTGGCCGCAGGCCCGGTGCGCACACCGCGGCGAGCAGGACGACAAGGAGGTGATCGCCGATGACGAACGACCGTGAGCTCGAGGTATCGGATCGCATCGCGACCATTCCCAACCTGCTCAGCGCAATCCGTCTGTTGGGCGTTCCGCTGTTCCTCTACCTGATGCTGGGCCCCGAGGCCGATGGGTGGGCGTTGGTGATACTGCTCGTCAGCGGTGGAACCGATTGGCTCGACGGCAAATTGGCTCGCATGCTCGGCCAGGCATCGAAGCTCGGTGCCATTCTCGATCCGCTGGTCGACCGGCTCTACGTCGTCAGCACTCTGGTGGCGTTCGTTCTGCGCGGCATCATTCCCTGGTGGGTTGCGGCCATACTCATCGGGCGCGACGCCGTGCTCGGATTGACGATGTTCGTCTACCGCCGCAGGTCTCTTCCGCCTCCGGACGTCATCTATCTCGGTAAGGCCGCCACGTTCGTGGTGATGATCGCGCTGCCGGTCCTGCTGGTATCGGCCGGCAGCAATTCGGTGGCGGACGCCGCGGGACCGCTCGGATACGCGTTGCTGATCTGGGGCACGGCGCTGTACACCTGGACCGGTCTGCTGTATCTCGGCAAAGCGATCGCCGTCGCCAGGGCAATCGATCCGACTGTTGCCGGCACCTGACGGTGGAGCCCGCGGAACGACCAGGGCGGTCGAGTTCACAGGTCAGGAGGAATCCGGTCCCGTCGTTGTTGACGTCGTTGCTGACCGACCATCTGGACCCGGGATACGACGCCGCGGCCGCCGAACGTACTGCGCAGCACACCCGCAAGCCGCGGGTTCCTGCGGCGTTCTGGTTGTTGGGGGGTGCCGTCGTCGTCGGGGTGATCTTCGGCATCGCGTTCTCGCAACTGGCGTCCGGTGCAGCCGATGTCGACCGTGCGGGTGCCGATGCGTCGGCTGCTGTTCGAGCCGCGCAGGATCGCAGCGCCGATTTGGAAGTGACGCAGCAGGCCCTGGCCGAAGAAGTGTCCTCGGAGCGTGAGAGAGCCCTTCGGTCCGATGTCTCGGGCAGTGCGCTGCTGGAACGGTTGAGTGCTGTCGAGTCCGCTGCTGGCATCGATCGGGTGTCCGGACCTGGGCTCTCGGTCGTCGTCACCGAACCGGTTGTCGAGGACGACACGTCGGATCGGTCGGTTCGCCGGGGTTCGGGCGCAGCCGTGCTCGATCGGGACATCGCTGCGATCGTCAATTCGTTGTGGGCGAGCGGGGCGGAGGCGGTATCGGTGGACGGTGTTCGAGTCGGACCGAACGTCACCATCCGGCAGGCGGGTGGGGCGATGCTGCTGGACAATCGCCCGATCGACTCACCGTACGAGATCGACGCGATCGGGCCGCCGCAGCGTATTCAGGTCCAGTTCGTCGTCAGCGACGCCTATCTGCGGATGAGTACGGTGGCGCAGTTGTACGGCGTCGGATTCACGGTGCGCCCGGCCACCGATCTCGAACTCGGTCCCGCTGCTGTGAGAGAGTCGTTCGAGGCAGAGGAGGCAGGCCCACGATGACGGAGCACGATCCACCGAATGCCGTACCGGCCGAGTCCGAGGCGCAGGGGCCGTCGGATGCGCCGATCACTCCGACCCACGGTATCTATGCCCTCGCAGCGATCGCCGCACTGGTGGTCGGCGTCGTCATCGGGACGGTCGCGGGTCCTCAGGTTCCCGCTGTGGTTGCGCCGTATCTGCCGATCGCCGTCGTCGCGGCCATCGACGCAGTGTTCGGTGGTGTACGGGCTTTCCTCGACGGAATCTTCGACGCCAAGGTGTTCGTGATTTCGTTCGTGTTCAACGTCCTGGTCGCGGCCTTGATCGTGTGGCTCGGTGACCAGCTCGGAGTGGGAACTCAGCTGTCCACGGCAATCGTCGTCGTCCTCGGAATTCGTATCTTCGGCAATGCTGCCGCCCTACGCCGACGTCTGTTCGGTGCCTAGACCATGACGGCAGGCGGCGGTCGACACGGATGGCGTGCGCGGCGTCCCGAGGCAGAAGGGCGAAGGCGCGGAGCGGTATTCGGCTTTCTGGCGCTCGCGCTGCTGTGCGTCCTGGGAATCGGCCTCGCAACGCAGGTACGAGAGACGAGCACGACCGATGGCCTGGAGAACTCCCGGCCCGAGGACCTTCTGGTCGTCCTGGACACCCTGACCCGACGCGAGGCGTCCATCCGGGACGAGATCGGCACCCTGCAGGCCACCTTGGCGACACTGCGTCAGTCCGGTTCGGGATCGGAGGCAGCAGTGGCGGAAGCGCAGGAGCGACTGTCCGCGTTGTCGATTCAAGTCGGCACCGTCGCGGCCCAGGGGCCGGGGGTGACACTGGTGATCGAGGACCCCAATTCGGGCGTCGGATCGGACGTGCTGCTCGACGCGATGCAGGAGTTGCGCGCGGCCGGTGCCGAAGCACTCCAGCTCGAGGGCGGCGGCAATGCCGTGCGCATCGGTGTCGACTCGTGGATCGCCGGTTCTGCGGGTCGGGTGGTGGTCGACGGGCGAGAACTGCGTGCCCCGTACACCTTCACTGCCATCGGAGACCCGCCGACTCTCGCATCGGCACTGAACATTCCCGGCGGGGTCGTGGACACGGTGACTCGCAACGGTGCAACGACGAACATCGCGCAGTCGGACCAGGTCACGGTGTCCGCCTTGCGGGACCCGCGCCCGCGTCAATACGCTCAGCCCGGAAACTGACCGCCTGGTTGCCCCGGGCCACGATCGAAGGGAATGCCGCGTTGAGCGACATCGACACACCAGCTGATCTGTACTACACCCCCGAGCACGAGTGGGTGCAGCGCACGGGGCCTGCAACGGTGCGGATCGGTATCACCGATTTCGCGCAGTCGCAGTTGGGCGACGTGGTGTTCGTTCAGCTTCCCTCCATCGGCGACGCCGTCACCGCGGGCGAGTCTCTCGGCGAGGTCGAATCCACCAAGAGTGTCTCCGACGTGTTCAGCCCTCTGACCGCGAAAGTGGTTGCCGTGAACCAGGATCTGGACGGCGAGCCGGAGAAGGTGAATTCGGGCCCCTACACCGGAGGCTGGCTGATCGACCTCGAGGTTTCGACACCGGAGGAGTTGGACGCGGCACTGGCGCAGATGCTCGATGCCGCCGGATATGCTCTCATCACGGCCGAGTGATCGGCCGGCTGTCGACACCGGCCAACAGGCCACACGGCCCCCGCCGCGCAGGGTACGGTCGACACCGAGCGAATACCCTGTCGGGGCGAAGGTCCAGCAAGCTGTACGACGCTACGCACCACCGAACGCCAAGCAACACCCGATGTGAAGACCATGTACTGCGTTACCCGCGGCGATCGCTGCCTCGGGTGAACGGACTGAGAAGGAGTAACGGTGAGCCAGAACGACAACGACAGCAACTACGGGGAGTCACCGGCAGAGACCACCTCGGTCTTCCGCGCAGATTTCCTGCAGGAGCTGGACAACTCCGCGGCCACCCAGAGCACCGAAGCTCCGGTATCGGGTGTCGAGGGGTTGCCTGTCGGTGCCGCGCTGCTCGTCGTCAAGCGGGGACCCAACGCCGGGTCACGGTTCTTGCTCGACCAGCCGACCACTTCGGCCGGTCGGCACCCCGACAGTGACATCTTCCTCGACGATGTCACCGTCAGCCGTCGGCACGCCGAGTTCCGGCAGGACGAGGACGACTTCCAGGTCGTGGACGTCGGCAGCCTCAACGGCACGTACGTCAACCGGGAGCCGGTCGACTCGGCCGTGCTGGCAAACGGTGACGAGGTCCAGATCGGCAAGTTCCGGCTGGTGTTCCTCACCGGACCGCGCGGTGGCAACGGATCTCAGGTCGGCGACACGTCTGCGGGTGCAGGAAGCCAGTGACCGCCGTCGGGCAGCAGTCCAACGGGGGGATGTCGATTGGCTCCGTCCTCGATCGACTTCGGCCCGACTTTCCTGATGTCACCATCTCGAAGATCAGATTCCTCGAAGCCGAGGGTCTGATTTCGCCGGAGCGCACACCCTCGGGGTACCGACGGTTCTCCATCGCGGACTGCGAGCGTCTGCGCTTCGTACTGACCGCGCAGCGCGATCAGTACCTGCCGCTCAAGGTCATCAAGGAACAGCTCGAAGCCATCGACCACGGGGTCGCCACCGTGGAACGGGCCGACGCGACGGTCAAGCGCCCGCGGTCGCTCACGGTCGCTGCCGGTGAGGTGTCGCCCGAGGAGTTCCTGCCCGATCGAGAGGTTCGTATCGCCAAGGCAGACCTCCTCGCTCAGGCGGGGATCGACGATGCGTTTCTGACCGAGCTGCTGCGAGCCGGTTTGATCACTCCCGGGCAGGCCGGTTTCTACGACGACGGAGCGGTGACGCTCGCCCGAACCGCACACGCGATGTTGCAGTTCGGTCTCGAAGTGCGCCACCTTCGAGCGTTCAAGCTCGCGGCGGACCGCGAAGCCGGGTTGGTTGCGCAGATCGCCGGACCCGTTGCCAAGGGCCGAGACGCCGGTGCGCGCGATCGCGCGGAGGAAATGATCCGTGAGTTGGCCGCACTGTCCTTGACCTTGCACACCTGTCTCGTCAAAGCGGCGGTGCGCGGTGCGCTCGACCGGTGACGCGCTCTCGTGTCGTTTCGAATTCCAATAGACTGGGCTGAGCCGGTCTTCAGCGCAGTCCGGATTTCTCGAGTTGAGAGGCAGACACGATGAGTGAGATGCGTGTGGTCGGTATTCGTGTCGAACAACCGCAGAACCAGCCCGTGTTGCTGTTGCGTGAGGCCGACGGCGACCGGTACCTCCCGATCTGGATCGGTCAAACAGAGGCTGCTGCAATCGCTTTGGAGCAGCAGGGCGTCCAACCTGCTCGGCCCCTCACCCACGATCTCGTCAAGGACTTGATCTCGGCACTGGGGCACCAGCTCAAGGAGGTGCGCATCGTCGATCTGCAGGAGGGCACCTTCTACGCCGATCTCGTGTTCGACAAGGACATCAGAGTCTCCGCTCGGCCGTCGGATTCGGTTGCCATCGCACTTCGGGCCGGGGTGCCGATCTTCGCCGAGGAGCCCGTGTTGGCCGAAGCCGGGTTGATCATGCCCGACGAGCGCGAGGACGAGGTCGAGAAGTTCAAGGAGTTCCTCGAATCCGTGTCTCCCGACGACTTCAAAGCCACCGACGGGTAACAGAAGAGTCTCAACCTCAACTTTAGGTTCAGGTTTACGGCGCGTTGCGTTGAATCTGCACGATCGTCCCCATAACGTTCGTGCCAGTGAAGTTCATCGCCGCTGCTGGTCCGATCCGGTGCAGTTCACGCCTCTTCGACAGCTGCCGAGGCGTACTCTGGCCTGGTACACGGTATGACTTCACGCGAGTACACCGAGACATCTCCAGTGTCTCGGACGGATCGCAGTACTGACTCGATCCGAACGCAGTGAGACATCCGAGAGGGAGCAGTCAGTGGGAGATCAGCCGCAGCAGCATCACGGCAGTCGAGAGTCCGCAGCCGCAGGCCGGACCGAGGACACGCCCGTCGGTGCCGATGCTCGGGTCGACACCTCCGACCAGGCGTCGAACGCCCGAATCGAAGCGCCCCAGGACATTCAACCGGGATTGTTCCCCGACGACTCCGTGCCCGACGAACTCGTGGGCTACCGCGTGCCGAGTGCCTGCCAGATCGCCGGCATCACGTACCGCCAGCTCGATTACTGGGCCCGCACCGGGCTGGTCGTGCCATCCATCCGCGGCGCAGCGGGGTCGGGAAGCCAGCGGCTGTACTCGTTCAAGGACATGCTCGTCCTCAAGATCGTCAAGCGCCTGCTCGATACCGGGATCTCGCTGCAGAACATCCGCGTCGCCGTCGACCACCTTCGCCAGCGCGGTGTGGGCGACCTCGCCAACATCACGCTGTTCTCGGACGGCACCACCGTGTACGAGTGCACGTCGGCAGAAGAAGTGGTCGACCTCCTCCAAGGCGGGCAGGGCGTGTTCGGTATCGCCGTGAACGGCGCGATGCGCGAGCTCACCGGCACCATCGCCGACTTCCCGGCCGAACGAGCCGACGGCGGTGAAAGCCAGTCGAGCCCCGAGGACGAGCTGGCGTCGCGCCGCAAGAATCGCGCGAGCCGCAAGACCGGCTAGACTTTCCTCGTCGCGCCCGCGCGGGAGAGTTCCGAGGCACCCAGTCTCGGACGCCGAAGGAGCAACACCTCCCCGTCAATCTCTCAGGCACACGGACCGTGTGGGCTTCGACAACTCTGGAAAGTGGTGGGAGCACCCACCCGCCCAAGGGGAAAGGTGCCGGCGCGCTTGTCTGGCGCGCCGTGTCCGACCGAATCTCTCAGGCGCGCGCGTCAGCGGGCACACGACAGAGGGGGAGGAGCGGCCGGAGCGCATGCCTCGGTCGTCCGACGCCTCGTCTTTCCGGCACCTGGGAGCACATCGTGACCGACCGAACCGCCTCGTCCGCACACACTTTTGTCGACCGCCACATCGGCCCCGACGCCACCGAGTTGGTCCGCATCCTCGACACGATCGGCGTCGACAGTCTCGACGAGCTGGCCCGCAAGGCCGTTCCGTCGTCCATCCTCGACACCGTGGTCGACGGCGTTCCCGAGGGCATGGCAACACTGCCGCCTGCCCTGAGCGAGCACGAGGTACTCGCCGAACTGGCCGAGCTCGCCGGGCAGAACACCGTGGCGACGTCGATGATCGGCCTCGGGTACTACGACACGTTGACCCCGCCGGTGCTGACCCGGGGAATTCTGGAGAATCCGGCCTGGTACACCGCGTACACGCCGTATCAGCCCGAAATCAGCCAGGGGCGGCTGGAAGCACTGCTGAACTTCCAGACCATGGTCGCCGACCTCACCGGCATGGACGTGGCGAATGCGTCGATGCTCGACGAGTCGACGGCCGCCGCCGAATCCATGACCTTGATGCGGCGCGCGAACAGAGCTTCCAAGTCCCCTCGGCTACTGGTCGATTCCGACATCTTTCCGCAGACCGAGGCCGTATTGGCCACTCGCGCCGAGCCGTTGGGGATCGAACTGGTCTACGCCGATCTGGCCGACGGCCTGCCCGACGGGGAATTTTTTGGTGTGCTGGCGCAGCTGCCGGGAGCATCGGGCCGTCTGGTCGATCACACGGCGACGATCGAGGCCGCGCACGAACGTGGCGCGTTGGTTGCCGTGGGAGTGGACCTGCTGGCCGCCACCGTGGTGACTCCGCCCGGTGAGATCGGCGCGGACGTCTGCTTCGGAACCACCCAGCGGTTCGGTGTCCCGATGGGATACGGCGGACCGCACGCCGGCTACCTCGCAGTGCGGTCAGGTCATTCCCGTCAGCTACCCGGCCGACTGGTCGGGGTCTCGCTCGACGCGGACGGCCACCGCGCCTACCGTCTGGCGCTGCAGACCCGCGAGCAGCACATCCGCCGCGAGAAGGCGACCTCCAACATCTGTACCGCTCAGGTCCTGCTGGCCATCGTCGCCGCGATGTACGCCAGCTACCACGGCGCAGACGGATTGCGGGCCATAGCGACTCGGGTGAATGTGCATGCTCGAAACGTGGCCGCAGGTCTGCGAGAGGCAGGCATCGACGTGGTGCACTCGGAATTCTTCGACACCGTCCTCGCGTCGATCCCGGGCAGGGCCGAGGCCGTCGTCGACGATGCCAAGCAACGCGGCATCAATCTGCGGTTGGTCGACGCCGACCACGTCGCCGTAGCGTGCGACGAGGCGACGACACCCGAGCACATCGCGAACGCACTCGCAGCGTTCGGTGCAGAAACCGCCGGTGCCGGAGCCGAGTCGTTGCCGGCGAACATGACGCGCACCTCGGAATACCTCACGCACCCGGCATTCACCCGGTACCGGACCGAGACGGCCATGCTGCGCTACCTGCGCGCGTTGTCCGACAAGGACATCGCTCTCGATCGCAGCATGATTCCACTCGGTTCGTGCACGATGAAGCTGAACGCAACCGCGGAGATGGAGTCCATCACCTGGCCGCAGTTCGCCCGTCAGCACCCCTTCGCTCCGTCCTCGGACGTGCCCGGTCTCCTGAGGGTGATCGCCGACCTGGAACGGTGGCTGGTGGACATCACCGGCTACGACGCGGTCAGCCTGCAGCCGAATGCCGGCAGCCAAGGCGAATACGCGGGACTGCTCGCCATACGTCGCTACCACCTCGGCAACGGCGACGCCGAACGCACCGTCTGCCTGATCCCGTCGAGTGCCCACGGCACCAACGCAGCCTCGGCGGTGATGGTGGGTATGCGCGTCGTCGTCGTGGCCTGCCGTCCCAACGGTGACGTCGACGTCGACGACCTGCGCGCCAAGATCGCCGAGCACGCCGACACCCTCGCCGCGATCATGATCACCTATCCCTCGACCCACGGCGTGTACGAGCACGAGATCTCCGAGATCTGTGCAGCGGTCCACGACGCAGGCGGTCAGGTGTACGTCGACGGTGCCAACCTCAACGCCCTCGTCGGTCTGGCGCGCCCCGGCCGATTCGGCGGCGACGTCAGCCACCTGAACCTGCACAAGACATTCTGCATCCCACACGGAGGCGGCGGGCCCGGTGTGGGACCGATCGGTGTGCGGTCGCATCTGCAGCCGTACCTGCCGGGGCATCCACTGGCCCCACAGCTCGGTTCGGGACCGACTGTGTCCGGTGCCCCGTACGGCAGTGCCTCGATCCTGACGATCACCTGGGCCTACATCGCGATGATGGGTGCGACGGGACTTCGGCAGGCGACGTTGACTGCCATCGCGTCGGCCAACTACATCGCCCGCCGCCTCGACGAGTACTTCCCGGTTCTGTACACCGGCGACAACGGCATGGTCGCCCACGAGTGCATTCTCGATCTGCGAGGGTTGACCAAGGACACCGGAGTCACTGTCGACGACGTTGCGAAAAGATTGGCGGACTACGGTTTCCACGCGCCCACGATGAGCTTCCCGGTGCCCGGAACACTGATGGTCGAGCCGACCGAGAGCGAGAACCTCGAGGAGATCGACGCGTTCTGCGACGCGATGATCGCCATCAGGGGAGAGATCGATCGCGTCGGATCGGGCGAATGGACCGTCGAGGACAACCCACTTCGAGGCGCACCGCACACCGCTCGGAGCCTGGCCGTCGAATGGGATCACCCGTATTCACGGGAACTCGCTGCTTACCCCGCGGGCTACGACCGTCCGAAGGTATGGCCCGCGGTGCGACGCATCGACGGTGCACACGGTGATCGCAACCTGGTGTGCTCGTGCCCACCGATCGAGGCGTTCGCCTGAGCCTGGAACAGAGCCCGCCACGTCGACGTGGCGGGCTCTGTTCTACCCGTGTCGGAGGCTTCAGCCCCGGGTGAGTTCGAGCATCGCGATCTCGGGCGGAGCGGCGACGCGAACCGGTGGACCCCACGCGCCCGCACCCCTGGTGGTGTACAGCGTGGTGTTGCCGATCGTGTCCAGCCCTTCGACACTCGGCTGCTGGAGCGGCACCAGGTACCGAATCGGCCAGATCTGACCCCCATGCGTGTGCCCGGACACCTGCATGTCGACTCCGAAGTCGGACGCCTCCACCGCCTGCAACGGCTGATGCGCCATCAACAATACGAATCGATCCGGGTCGATCCCGTCCAATGCCGCGGCGAGATCGGGTTCGTACGGTGCCGGTGCGGTGGCGTCGTTGATGCCGGCGATATCGATCGCGGCGTCACCACGAGTGATCGTCGTGCGCTCGTTGCGTAGAACGTCGATGCCGAGCGTGGACCAGAAGTCGAGCCATTCGCCGCCGTCACCCGCATAGAACTCGTGGTTGCCGCTGACGGCGAACACACCGAGCGGGGCGTCGAGGTCGCGGAGCGGCTCCAGGTCTTCTCCCACCAGAGCAACCGTGCCGTCGATGAGATCGCCGTCGAGCAGCACGACATCAGGATTTCGAGCGTTGATCGAATCGACGACCTTCCGTACGAACCCCGCACCGCGGGAGGGGCCCGCGTGCAGGTCCGATACCAATGCCACTCGGACGCCGTCGAATTCGGCCGGTAGCCTGTCGAGCGCAACGGCGGTGTTCGTCACCCGCGGAGTTGCCGCCTCGACGAGTCCGTACCCCACTGCGACCACGCTGACGAGTGACACCGCCGCTGAGCCGATCCTCGACACACGCAGTCGAGCCGTGGACGAATCGCGATGCCGCGCCGCGAAAACCACTCTCACGACGGTGCAGATCACGGCCACCAGTACGGTTCCCAGGAACAGGTACAGCACCACGGCGAGCCACGTGAGCCCGACGAACGCGGGGCCCCGTGCCCAGGACGGATCGAATGCGACGCCGCTGCCGAAGCCGATCACCGCACACAGCCACAACAGCGCCAGCACAGCATCGACAGCCCTCTTGGGACGTGTCGGCATTCCGGTGACGGAAAGGAATCGCCAGTGTAGGAACAGGGTGACGAGGAGCAAGAAGACACCGACGAAAATTACGCGAGACATGTTCTAGTACAACAACTTTCCGAGTAGATCGAAGAAATCCGGAGAATCCGACGTCGGCACGGTCGTCGCGGTGCCGCCCGTCCGGGCCGAGATGTCGGTGAACGCGGTCGCGTCGGTGTTGTCGCCGATCATCACCACGTTCACTGCGACCGGACGTTCGGCATCGGATGCCGAGTTCAGGTCGGTGAGCAGGTCTTGGGTGGACAGCGATGGGTCGTCGTTGGGACCGTCGGTGATCAGCACCACGGAATTGACGCGTCCGGGGACGAACCCGGCCACGGCATCGCGATAGGCGGCCAGCAACGACCGGGCGGAATACGACGCGGATTCCGGTGTCAACGCCGCTGCACCGGAATTCAGCGCGTCGCGCCTGGAAGCCGCCGCGACCTGAGCCGCCATCGGGCCGGTCGGAACGTCGACGCGATAGGGGAGCGAGTCGTCCAGATCCTCGCTGAAGCTCCACAGGCCCAGCTCGGTGGAATCGGGTACTCGCTGGAACTGCTCGCCGAGGGCGCGAACCGTGTTCTGCAGCCGAGTCGCACTGCCCTCGCTCGTGCCCATCGACTCGGACACGTCGAGCAATACGGTGGCTCGACGCGGCAGGACCGGATTTCGCAGCACGTCCAGCAGCGCGTCGGCAACCGGTCCGGAGGGAGCAGCGACGGTGCCGGAGTTCTGTGTTTCGCCGACGCCGAAGCCCGCATCCGTGAGCAGCTGCGCGCCGTCCGGCTGGCGGACGAAAGCGACGAATGCGGCGGCCGCCCTGGTCGAGGTCTCGTCGCCCGAGAGTACGGCCGCGGGATGATCGGCAACGGGAGTGAAGCCCTGAGGTCGAACGGCGGTCAACGTCGACGAATCGGTCGACGCCAGTTGCTGTTCGGTGACCGGAACAGCGTGGACGGGGGCGTCGGGGCCGGGCGAACTCTCCAGGGCGGCGAGTGAGTCGTAGGTTGTGGATGCAGACGTTGCGGAGGCTCCGGTGTCGGTGACGGCAAGCTCCGACACGGCCGAGACCAGTTCTCTCGACGAGACCTGGTCGACGGTCAGTGCAGTGGCCGGATCGCCGCGTACCCCGGCAGCGATGGCGGCGAGCGCGAGTGTGGTTGCGCCGGCATCGGATCCGGTCGGCAGTGCGAGACGGAGTGCGCCCCACTCGCCGAGGCCGAGCGCCTGTGGGTCGCGTTGCAGGCGGACCAGGTCGGCCCAACTCACCGACGTGAGAGAGTCGGCCAGGGCGGACGGCACCGCGAGTACCACCGGACTCGCCGCGAGTGGCCGCGGGGTGCCGTCGAGGGCTCCTCGGTCGGTCACGGCCGCGACGTCGCCCGACGATTGAGGTATCCACAGGCCCGGCCGAGCGCCGAGTGCTCCGACGTCCCAGTTGTCGATACCGGCGTTCAAGGCCATCCGGACGGCATCGGAGGCCGTGGCTCGAACCTGCACCGTCACACAGTGATCACGGACCACCGGTGCGGTGTCGTTGAACCGAGCAGCCAATTGTTCGACCGGCCCGGAGATGTCGGGATCGGCGGCGACAGTGAGCACCGCCGATCCCTCCACACAGGTGTCGGCAGCTTCGACCCCTTGATCGAGGATTCGATCCCGCAGTTGAAACCATCCGAACACGGCCGCAGCGAGCACCGCGATCGTGATCACGACGATCACGGGTCCGGCGGCTATCGAACGCCCGCGCCCTGTGTTCCGATGTTCACCCACGTGATCGACAAGTCCGTCAGGCGTTGACGGCCTTGTACTCCCGTCGGCGACGATGCAGGATCGGCTCGGTGTAGCCGTTGGGCTGGCTGGTGCCCTGGAAGATCAGGTCGCTGGCAGCCTGGAAAGCGATGTTGGTGTCGAAGTCGGGAGCCAACGGCTTGTACGTCGGATCGGATTCGTTCTGACGGTCCACCACCGGGGCCATCCGCTTCAGCGACTCGCGCACCTGATCTTCGGTGACGATGCCGTGGCGCAGCCAGTTCGCGATGAATTGACTCGAAATGCGCAGCGTCGCACGGTCTTCCATGAGTGCGATGTCGTTGATGTCGGGAACCTTCGAGCAGCCGACGCCGTGGTCGATCCACCGCACGACGTAGCCCAGGATCGACTGCGAGTTGTTGTCGAGTTCGTTCTGCTTCTCCTCGTCGGTCCAGTCGGTGGACGGTGCGAGAGGAATTTCGAGAATGTCGTCGACGGTGGCGCGCTTGGCCTGTGCGATTTCGTGCTGACGGGCGAAGACATCGACCTTGTGGTAGTGCAGGGCGTGCAAGGTCGCAGCGGTGGGCGAGGGAACCCACGCCGTGTTGGCCCCGGCCTTGGGGTGGCCGATCTTCTGCTCGAGCATGTCGTGCATCAGATCGGGCATGGCCCACATACCCTTACCGATCTGCGCCTTGCCCTCGAGGCCTGCGGCGAGACCGGTGTCGACGTTGAAATCCTCGTAGGCGGCAATCCACTTCTCGCCCTTCATTGCTCCCTTGCGTACGACGGGACCTGCCTCCATCGAGGTGTGGATCTCGTCGCCGGTGCGGTCGAGGAAGCCGGTGTTGATGAACACGACTCGTTCGGACGCAGCCTGGATGCACGCCTTGAGGTTGACCGTCGTGCGGCGTTCCTCGTCCATGATGCCGACCTTGAGCGTGTTGGCCGGCAGGGAGAGAACCTGCTCGACACGGCCGAACAGCTCCGCGGTGAACGCGACCTCGTCCGGTCCGTGCATCTTGGGCTTGACGATGTACAGCGAACCGGTGCGCGAGTTCGACAGCACATTGTCCGAGGTCAGCGAGTGCATGCCGGCGAGCGAGGTGAACAGAGCATCGAGAATTCCCTCGGGCACCTCGTTGCCGTCGGCATCGAGGATCGCATCCGAGGTCATCAGGTGACCGACGTTGCGGACGAACAGCAGCGAGCGACCGTGCAGCGTCAGTTCCGAACCGTCGACCGAGGTGTACGTGCGGTCCTTGTTCATCGCACGGGTGAAGGTCTTGCCTCCCTTGGAGACTTCCTCGGTCAGATCGCCCTTCATCAGACCGAGCCAGTTGCGATACCCCAGAACCTTGTCGTCTGCGTCGACGGCCGCGACGGAGTCCTCGAAGTCCATGATGGTGGTGACAGCGGACTCGAGCAGGACGTCCTTGACGCCTGCCCCGTCGGTCTCGCCGATCGGGCTCTCGGGATCGATCTGGATCTCGAAGTGCAAGCCGTTGTGCACGAACAGGATTGCCGACGGTGCGTCCGGGGTGCCCTGGTAGCCGAGCAGCTGTGCCGGATCTTTCAGCCCGACCGTGCTGCCGTCGGCGAGGGTCACCGTAAGCGAGGCGGCATCGACGACGTATCCGGTGGTACCGACGTGCGAGCCGGAGCTCAGGGGCAGCGCCTCGTCCAGGAAGTTCCGCGCGAAGGCGATGACCTTGTCGCCACGGACCCTGTTGTAGCTGGTGCCCTTTTCGGCACCGTCGGTCTCGGGGATGGCGTCGGTTCCGTAGAGAGCGTCGTACAGCGAGCCCCACCGTGCGTTGGACGCGTTGATCGCGAACCTGGCATTGAGGACCGGCACCACCAGCTGCGGGCCTGCGGTCGTGGTGATCTCGGTGTCCACACCGGACGTGCTGATCTGGAAGTCTGCCGGCTCGTCGAGCAGGTAGCCGATCTCCTTCAGGAATGCCTTGTAGGCGGCGCGATCGTAGTTCGGGCCCGCGTGTTCGCCGTGCCAGGCGTCGACCTTGCCCTGGATCTCGTCGCGGACCGCCAGCAGTGCCTTGTTCTTGGGAGCGAGATCGGCGATCACCGACGCGGCACCGGCCCAGAAGGCATCGGACTCTACGTCGGTACCCGGCAGCGCCTCCTTCTCGACGAAATCGAATAGGACCTTGGCGACCTGAAGTCCACCAGCCTGCACACGATCGGTCATGAATTCCTCACTCTTTCCGGTCACGGACACCGGTGACCGGTGTCCCCACGACAACGCTGTCGATGTTACTCGGCGGTAGGTCCGACGCCGAACTCGCCGCCGACCAGTAAATTCTGGCATCGAGCGATCAACGCCGAGCGCAGAGGTGCCGCTTCGCTCGACAGTTCTCCCTGCGCGCGCACGTATTCGGCTCGTCCGGCCGGTGTCTCGATCCGAATGGGTTCGAGATCGAAGCCGCTCAGGTCGTACGGACTCGCGCGCATGTCGATCGTTCGCGCGTGCAGGGCCAGCTCGAAGCAATCGGTGAGAAACTCGGAATCGATCAGTGGCCCCAGCTTGTAGCACCACTTGTAGAGATCCATCGAGGCATGAATACAACCGGGTTGCTCGGATGTCAGACGCGACTCCGGTGACAGCGGGAGAGCGTTGCGCGGCGCTGCATCGGGGGTGAAGAACCGGAAGGCGTCGTAGTGGGTGCAGCGCAACGTCATCGAATCGACCACGGCGTCGGTTCCCTCGTGCCCCAGGCGCAGTGGCACCTGCTCGTGCCGCTGTGCCGAGGTGCCCCCGCGGTAGACCATCGCCCACTCGTGCAGTCCGAAACAGCCGAGCACCGGTTGCCTGTCTCGGGTTGCGGCGAGCAGGCCGAGGGTGAATTCGATGCTCGATCGTCGACGCTCCACCAGATCCGACCGCACCCGAAAGCCCGGTCCGTCGTCGGTGTCGACCTCCTCGTAGGACGCGAACGCCGCGAAATCCTGCGCGCGATCACCGGTGAGGACGACGCCGTGACCTGGATTCCATCGACGCAGCTGACCCGGGCGGTGGCTGTAGTAGGTGAACAGGAAATCGAGTACCGGATGCACGCCGCCGTGGCCCCGGTCCGTCAGATAGTCACCGACGAGGTCCTCCACCCGTGCCGCGTGCGCGGCACGGCGGGAGGTCCACTGTCCTTCGCTCATCGTCGAGTCGGGCATTCACACGTTCCGTGGGGGAGCGGCCGCAGACTTGAAGCTGGACGACGATTGACCCGGACGCGGACCGGCCACCCGGTGCGTGCCGTCCCGAACCGTTCCGACGAACTCCTCGACCAGGTCCTCGAGCGCGACGATGCCGACCGTGGCACCCGTCGCGTCGTGCACGGCACCGAGATGGCTGCTGGCCCGACGCAACTTGGTCAGTGCGTCGTCGAGCACGGTGTCGATGGAGACCACCGGTAGTGCTCGCACGTCGCTGCGCGGAATGACCGTGTCCGGTCCTGCCGATTCGTCGGCCATGGCTTCGAGTACGTCCTTCAGATGCAGGTAGCCCACGAGTGCCCCCGAGGCGTCGCGGACCGGATAACGAGAGAATCCCGTTTCGATGACGGCGCGTTCGACGGAGCCCAGTGTGGGTCCGAGGGTGTGCTCGGGTCCGGACAACTCGATGCTGCGAACCTGGTGAGAGGGAATCAGGACCTCGGCCACGGTCCGTCCGGACGTCTCGAGGGCTTGCCGCAGTCGTCGATGCTCCTCGGCATCGATCAGCCCCTCGGATCGTGATTCGCCGATCATCTGCGACAACTCGACCGCAGACACCGAGGAACTCAGCTCGTCCTTGGGTTCGATCCGCAGCAGCCGAAGGGTCAGGTTGGCGCACATGTTGTAGAACGAGATCAGCGGCAGTGCCACCTTGATGAACAGCAGATGGATGGGCACCAGAACCATGGCAGTGCTCTCCGGACCCGCGATGGCGATGTTCTTGGGCACCATCTCGCCGATGAGAATGTGCAGAACGACCACGAGCGTCAACGCGATGGCGAAGGCGATCGGGTGCAGGAAGGACTCGGGAATACCGACTGCCTCGAGCGGCACCTCGATCAAGTGTGCCACCGCAGGCTCCGCCACGCGTCCGAGAAGAATCGAGCAGATCGTGATGCCGAGCTGGGCCGCCGCAAGCATCTGCGACAGGTTCTGACCGGCCTCGATGACGCTCTGCGCACGCTTCTTGCCCTGCGCGAGTAAGGCTTCGAGGCGGTCCCTCCGGGCCGAGATCAGGGCGAACTCGGCCCCGACGAAGAATGCGTTGCCGGCGAGCAACAGGACGGCTAGACCGACGCCGAGGAGATCACCCATCGATCTCACCCTCCGACCTCATCCGAGCCACCGCAGCCGCGTCGACGGGCAGAAGAACCACCCGGTCGATGCGGCGGCCGTCCATCCGAAGCACCCGGGCCACCCAGCCGCCGTCTCGTTCGAGTGGATCCTCGTTCGCCGGGGAAGGCAACAGAACTGCATCCCCCTCGGTCGGAATACGACCCAACTCCGTCAGCACGAGACCGCCGATGGTTTCGTACTCGCCCTCGGGTGCCGAATACCCCGTGGCCGACGCGACCTCGTCGATACGCAGCAGCCCTGCACAGTCCCATCCGTCGCCCGATCTGGAGACATCGAGTTCCGGCTCGTCGTGTTCGTCGCGCACGTCACCGACGATCTCTTCGATGAGATCCTCCATGGTGACCATGCCCGCGGTGCCGCCGTACTCGTCGACGACGAGCGCGACCTGCATACCGTCGGCGCGTACCCGCTCCATCACTGCGTCGCCGTCGAGACTGGACGGTACGACGGGAACGTCGCGGGCCAGGGATTCGACCGTCGTCGACCGTCGGTGCGCCCCGGCGACGGTGAACGCGTGCTTGATGTGAACGACGCCGACGGTGTCGTCCAGGTCGCCGTCGACCACCGGAAAACGTGAGAAGCCGGTCCGCGCAGCCGTTTCGATCAGATCGGCCACGGTCGCGTCGGTGGCGAGTGTTTCTATCTTCACTCGCGGCGTCATCAGTTCCTCGGCCGTGCGATCGCCGAACTGCAACGACCGGTCCACCAGTCGGGCGGTGTTCTCGTCGATCGACCCCTGCCGCGCCGACGTGCGGACCAGCGAACCCAGCTCCTGCGGCGACCGAGCGGATCTCAGTTCCTCCGCCGGTTCGATTCCGAGCCGGCGCACCAGCCAGTTCGCCGAGCCGTTGAGTCCGTTGATGGCCCACTTGAACACCAGTGAGAACCCGGCCATCGCACCGGCGGTGACGCGAGCGGTCGACATCGGTTTAGCGATGGCGATGTTCTTGGGAACCAGCTCACCGAAGATCATCGAGAACGAGGTCGCCAGGATCAGCGCCACTGCGAGCGAGATGCCGGCGGCGAGGGTCTCGGATGCGCCCAGTGCGTCGGCCACCGGCCGAATGAAACCGGCCAGCACCGGTTCGGCGAGATAACCGGTGATCAGCGTGGTGATGGTGATGCCGAGTTGGGCACCGGACAGCTGAAACGACAGAGTCTTGTGGGCGTGCAGAACTTGGCGTGAGCGGAGGTCACCGTTGTCGGCCTGTGACTCGACCGCACTGCGTTCGAGGGCAGTGAGGGAGAACTCGGCCGCGACGAACAGCGCGGTGCCGGCCGTCAAGGCCACGAAACCGAGCAGGCTGGCGATGGTGATGAGAAGTTCCACGCGTCAACTCCGCCTGAGCCGAGGCCGTCGAAGCTGAGACAGGAGCATTGCGCCGCCGGAGTGCACGTGGCTGCCGAAATCGTGTTCGCCGGGTTTCTCTCCCGGCTCGATAGAGGATCCCTCCGAAGTGGAACCGTCGTCGTGTTGTTCTGCGGTTGCCGTGACGGCAACCGAGATAGTGGGTGCCTCGGGCACCTGATTCCCTTCTGTCGGTTCGCGTTGCGGTCCATGTTCATGGGAAGCCGACGTCAGGCCACACGCCGAGAATCGATTGCTCGAATTGTCGACGAGTGACGAGCGCGAACAACTGTGTCTGCTGTAGGCGAGAGTCTAACCGTGTCCGATCGTCACCACCCGGAGGGCAGGGGCCGCCCCTCGGCGAATCCGGCGGCGGACTGGACTCCCAGAACGGCTCGTTCGGCCAACTCCGGGAGCGAACGGGCTCCCGCGTACGTACAGGTACTGCGAACTCCGGCGCAGATGTGATCGATCAGATCCTCGACACCCGGCCGATCGGGATCGAGGCGCATCCGCGAACTGGAAATGCCCTCCTCGAACAAGGCTTTCCGGGCCCGGTCGAACGCGCCGTCGGTGGCGGTGCGGGCGGCAACGGCTCGCTTGGACGCCATGCCGAAGCTCTCCTTGTACCGATTGCCGGATGCGTCGACTCGCAGGTCGCCGGGCGACTCGTAGGTGCCGGCGAACCACGAGCCGATCATGACGTTCGCAGCACCGGCGGCCAGCGCGAGAGCAACGTCACGGGGATGGCGCACACCGCCGTCGGCCCACACCGAAGCCCCGAGTTCGGCTGCCGCAGCCGAACAATCGGCCACAGCCGAGAACTGGGGGCGTCCGACGCCGGTCATCATTCGCGTCGTGCACATCGCGCCCGGTCCTACGCCGACCTTGACGATGTCCGCGCCGGCCTGCACCAGATCGCGTGTCCCCTGGGCGGACACCACGTTGCCGGCCGCCAGGGGAACGCCGAGATCGAGAGAGCGCACAGCAGCGAGGGCTTCGAGCATCTTCTGCTGATGGCCGTGCGCGGTGTCCATGACGAGCACATCGGCACCGGCCTCGACCAGTGCGGTCGCCTTCTCCGCCACATTGCCGTTGATACCGACGGCGGCAGCGATGCGCAGGCGTCCCGACGCGTCGACCGCGGGCGCGTAGATACCGGTCCGAACGGCACCGGTCCTGGTCACGACACCGGCCAGGGAGCCGTCGTTCTCGACGACAACGGCGAGATGGGCATGTGCCGCTTCCATCAGCTCGAAGACTTCCTGGGGCGACGCATGGCGAGGAGCGCGCACGAAATCGGCCGACGCCACGGAACTGAGTCGAGCGAATCGGTCGACGTCGGCACAGGCGCTCTCGGTCACCACTCCGATCGGCTTGCCGTGTTCGACGATCACGACCGACCCGTGTGCGCGCTTGTGCACCAGCGCCAAGGCGTCGGACACGGACGCATTGGGGCCGAGGACGACAGGTGTGTCCGCGATCAGGTCACGGCTCTTGACGAATGCGACGGTCTCGGCGACGGCCTCGGTGGGCAGGTCCTGCGGGATCACGGCGATCGCTCCGCGACGTGCGACGGTCTCTGCCATCCGCCGTCCCGACACCGCGGTCATGTTCGACACGACGATCGGGATGGTGGTGCCCGAACCGTCGACCGTGCTCAGGTCGACGTCGAACCTGGACGTGACGTCGGTTCGGTTGGGGACGAGGAAGACGTCGTCGTAGGTGAGATCGTAGGGCGGAAGGTGACCATCGAGGAACTGCACGTTGATCGAGACTACCGGTCGGGCGCATTCGGGGCCGAAGCCCCGTCCCCTGTCTCCGTTTCGATGCGGGTCGACGCCTGGGTCCGAGACAGTCGAATCGTCGTCACCACCATGACGAACACCGCTACGGCGATGACGGCGAGGGACGTCCCGTCGGTTCTGATTCGCTCGTCCAGGACCGTGATGCCGATGAACGCCGCGCCGAGTGGTTCGCCGATCGTGACCGCCGGTAGTGACGCGGACAGCGGACCGACCTGGAAGGCTCGCTGCTGCAGATAGAACCCGAGAACTCCGGATCCCACCAGCGCGTAGGTCTGCCAGGCTGCCAGGGTCCCGAGCAGGTCGCTCTCCACCAGATCGGCGACGAACTTCGTCAGAGCCGCAGCCAGACCGAACAGCAGCCCTCCCGCGGCTCCGAGCAACAGAGCCCGCGCGCCGGGCGCTCGCAGTACGAGCCCGCCCACCGCGGCGCCACCGATCACGACCGCGGCGATGATCAGCGGAATGATCCAATCGGCCAGCGGGGCGTCGGTATTGCCTTCACTGGGATCGCCGACCACGATGAACACCGCAAGAGCGGTGGCCAGGAGAACGGCGAGTGCCCACGTCGAAACCGGGAGTGCCCGGCCCGCCAATTTCGCCGACATCGGGAGTGCGAACAGCAGGGCGGTGACGAGCAACGGCTGCACGACCAACACCGAACCGACCCACAGTGCAGCGATCTGAACCGCGTAGCCGCCGCCGTCCCCGAGTACGCCCACCCACCATCTCGGGCTTCGGATCAGAGCCGAGAGCAGCGACGTTCCCTCCGGAACCGACGCGGCGGCGCTCTGCTGTGCCACCGACGCAGAGGCGAACAGGAATGCCGACACCAGCGCGAGCAGGATCGACAACCAGGAGGCGGTCACCCGCGTCGTCCTCGGGTGCCGCCTCGCCTGCCTCCGGAACGCCCGGGTCGCTCGTGTCGGGCGGGTGCGGCACCACGCCGCGAACTACGAGGGGCGGGTGATTCCGCCGCCTCGGCCGGGAGCGGTCGGCCGATGGGGGTACGCGCCCCCGTCAACCGACGCCACGAGGTGGGATCGGTCTCGGTGTCGATCACCGTCGCCGAGACACCGGCGTCGCCGGCCATCGCACGCACGTGATCGAGCTGATCGGCGGTGGCCAACGTCACGACGGTTCCGCTGGCTCCGGCGCGCGCAGTGCGGCCCGCGCGGTGCACGTAGTCCTTGGAGTCCAACGGTGGGTCGACGTGAACCACGAGGGTGACGTCGTCGACGTGAACCCCCCGTGCTGCGACATCGGTGGCGATCAGCGCGGTCGACTCGCCGTCGCCGAAAGCGGCCAGCGAGCGTGTGCGGTGAGCCTGAGTCTTGTTGCCGTGCAACGACGATACCGATACACCCAGACGGCGACAGTCGTCGGTGAGTCGGTCGACCGCGTGAGTGGTCCGGACGAACAGCAGCGTGCGACCGTCCCTGTTGGCAAGTGCGGCAGCTACTTCGGTCTTGCGGGCAGCGTCGACCCTGAACACGTAGTGCGCGATGTCGGGCTCGCCGACCGACTCCGCCGTCGAATGTTCGGCCGGATCGTTCAAGAACTTCTCGACCAGGCGGTCGACGTCCTCGTCCAGGGTCGCCGAGAACAGCAGTCGCTGCCCGCCGGCCGGTGTCGCGGCGAGGAGCGAATCGACCTGGGGCAGAAATCCCATGTCCACCATGCGATCCGCCTCGTCGATCACGGTCACCTCCACGCGATTCAACGTGATCGAGCGTCGGGCGAGCAGGTCGTTGAGGCGCCCGGGGGTGGCAACCACGATGTCGATTCCGCGCTGGATCTCTCGGACATTGCGCTCGAGCGGGACGCCGCCGACCACACCGACGCTGCGTAGGCCGAACGTCGCACCGTGGATGTCGAGGACTTCCTGGATCTGGAGCGCGAGTTCGCGAGTGGGAGCAAGCACGAGTCCACGCGGAGCACCTGGCTCACTGCGACGACCGGCAAGCCGCACGAGCAACGGAAGCCCGAACGCGAGAGTCTTTCCCGATCCGGTCGGAGCACGGCCGAGTACATCGCGGCCCTCGAGCGCATCGGGCAGGGCCGCGGACTGGATCGGAAACGGCTCCGAGACACCCGCTTTCCTGAGCGAGTGGACGAGAACCACGGGCAGTCCCAGTTCTGCGAACGATCGAACGGATTGACCCGGCATGGCTGTGACCCTACCGCTGCGTCGACCACCCGTCGGAATCTTCTTGTCGGTGCCCCGCGCAATACTTCGAGTAGAACGCACGTTCGATCGGCGTTCGGCACCGTGATCGCCGAGGGGGCGATCGCACGCAGAGTGTGGGGGAGCTATGTGCAAGATGTGTCAGGGCTACAGCGTCGACGAGTACATCGAAGGTGTGAAACGCACCATCGACAGGTGTGGGTGGGCCTTGCAGTACGTGGAATCGGAAATCGATCTCGACGGTATCCATCCGGCGTTCTGCTACACGGTCGGTCTTACGAATTTCGGCAGCCCGGAGATCGTCATGACCGGACGCGGGCCACATGAGTCCTCGCGAATTCTCAATTCGCTGGGCGCCGCGGTGGCCTCGGGAATGATCGAGCTCGAATCCGGAATCGGTTGCACTGCAGCAGGATTCGAGCTTTTCACCATCGACGTACCGGACTGTGCGGAAATTCTGTACGCAGCCTCCGACGTCTACGGCCAGGGGTGCTTCAGTGCGGTGCAGGCGGTGTGGAAGGACCTGGAAGGTGCACTGCCGTGGGAAGGGATCCCGTCGACGGTGGTCCAACCGATTCTCGGGCCGGTACCCGGCTGACCGGTTCCCGTGCTGTACCGGTGGCGCTGCGTGGTGAACGCAGCGCCACCGGCGGAAGCTTCTCGGTCAGGCTTCGATCTCGGAACGATCGCCGCTCCACAGGGTGTGGAACTTTCCTTCCGAGTCGGTTCGCTCGTAGGTGTGCGCCCCGAAGAAGTCCCGCTGACCCTGTGTCAGAGCGGCAGGTAGACGCTCTGCCCGCAACGCGTCGTAGTAGGAGAGCGAGGACGCGAACGCAGGGACCGGAATGCCCAGTGAAGCCGCGGTGATGACCACTCGACGCCAGCTGTCGATGGCGTTCTCGATGGCATCACGGAAGTACGGGGCCAGGATCAAACTGGGCAGTTCGGCGTTGTCGTCGTACGCGTCCTTGATGCGATCGAGGAACCGAGCGCGAATGATGCAGCCACCACGCCAGATCGTGGCGAGGTCACCGGGATGCAGATTCCAGTCGTATTCGGTGCTGCCCGCGGAGATCTGATCGAAGCCCTGTGCGTAGGCGACGATCTTGGACGCGTAGAGAGCCCGACTGATGTCGTGCGTGAACTGCTCTGCGTCGGTCGGCTTGTCGGCGAGTGTTCCGGAGGCGAGTCCGACGGCTGCTTTGCGCTGAGCGCGTGACCCCGACAGAGCCCGAGCGAACACGGCCTCGGCGATACCGGTGACGGGAACGCCGAGGTCCAGAGCCGCCTTGACGGTCCAGCGACCGGTGCCCTTCTGCTCTGCAGCGTCGACGATCACGTCGACGAGAGGCTGACCGGTCTTGGCGTCGACCTGGCGGAGAACCTCGGCGGTGATCTCGACGAGGTAGCTCTCGAGGTCTCCGTTGTTCCACTCGGTGAACACGTCCGCTACCTGAGCGGGCGTGTATCCGAGCGCGTCACGGAACAGGTTGTAGGCCTCACCGATGAGTTGCATATCGGCGTATTCGATGCCGTTGTGGACCATCTTGACGAAGTGGCCGGAGCCGTCGGGCCCGATGTGGGTGCAGCACGGCGTGCCGTCGACCTGCGCTGCGATGGATTCCAACAGCGGTCCGAGGGCCTTGTAGGACTCCGCGGGTCCGCCCGGCATGATCGACGGTCCGTTGAGCGCGCCTTCTTCGCCGCCGGAGATACCGGCACCGACGAAGAGCAGTCCGCGCTCCTTCATGGCTGCCTCGCGCCGGATGGTGTCGGTGTATAGGGCATTGCCACCGTCGATGATGATGTCGCCCTCCTCCATCGCGCCTGCAAGTTCCTCGATCACGGCGTCGGTCGGGTCGCCTGCCTTGACCATGATGAGCACTCGGCGCGGCTTCGCGAGGGCGGCGACGAACTCCTCGATGGTCTCGGTGCGTATGAAGTTGCCCTCGGTGCCGTGCTCGGCGATCAGGGCATCGGTCTTGGCCACGCTGCGGTTGTGCAATGCGACGGTGTGACCGTGATGGGCGAAGTTGCGGGCGATGTTGGAGCCCATGACGGCGAGTCCGGTGACTCCGATCTGAGCCAGTTCTGTCGGTTCTGCTGCTGAGGTCATACAGACAGCTTTCCTTGCCGCGAGATTTCGCGCGAGCCAACCCCCCCGGCCGGTGTCGAAGCCGGCCACCGCCAACGACGAAGGGTGCCGCATTCGCGAAGAATGCGGCACCCGTTCGTGCATTTCGGGTCGGATCACGACCTCACGGTGACGAACCGATCAGTGGCTGCGAGCCGGACCGTCGAAACCGTCGTACGAACGCCGTTCCGTGCGACTGCGGAAGCCACCGGACCGGTGCTCGTCCTGGCGGGGACCGGATGCCGGACGGCGATTGTCGGAGCCACGGCCTTCGTATCCACGACCCTCGGAGCCGCGGTACGAGCCCGAATCGGAGCGACGCGGACGATCGCCCTGGTAGCCCTCGCTGCTGCGGGGGTTGGATCCCTGGTATCCGCCGCCGCTGCGCGGGTTGGAGCCCTGGTAGCCGGTGCGGGGACGGTCGCCCTGGTAGCCCTCGCTGCTGCGGGGGTTGGAGCCCTGGTATCCGCCACCGCTGCGGGGGTTGGAGCCCTGGTATCCGCCACCACTGCGGGGGTTGGAGCCCTGGTATCCGCCGCCGCTGCGCGGGTTGGATCCCTGGTAGCCGGGACGGCTGTTCCGGTCGCGGGGAGCGGACTCGGCGCGCAGGGGCTCACCGGTCGGCTTCTTCGCTCCGGTGATGCTGTTCAGCTCGGCCGAACCGGGCGAGACGTTGACGGCGGTGGCCTTGACGCCGGCCATCCCGGTCAGACGCAGAACCTGACGACGCTGGTTGGGCAGCACGATCGCGACAACGGTGCCCTTCTCTCCCGCGCGTGCCGTACGTCCCGCGCGGTGCAGGTAGTCCTTGTGGTCTGCGGGCGGATCGACGTGGACGACCAGGTCGATACCGTCGACGTGGATTCCACGAGCAGCAACGTCGGTGGCGACGAGGACGGGTGTACGGCCGTTCTTGAAGCGCTCGAGAACGCGGGTGCGCTGATTCTGAGCCTTGCCACCGTGCAGTGACTCCGCGGCGATACCGAGCGCACGCAGGCGGTCGGTGATTCCGTCGCAGCCCAGCTTGGTACGCGCGAACATGATGGTGCGACCGCCTTCGCGGGCACCGATCTCGGACAGAACGAGATCCTTCTGACCCCGGTCGACCATGAGCACGTAGTGATCCATGGTGCGGACGCTGGCTTTGCCGTCCTGGGTGGAGTGCTCGACGTGATCGGGCAGGAACTGGCGTACCAGCGACTGAACCTCACGGTCGAGGGTGGCCGAGAACAGCATGCGCTGTCCATCTGCCGGAGTGTCGGCGAGGACGGCACGAACCTCGGGCAGGAAGCCCATGTCGGCCATCTGATCGGCCTCGTCGAGCGCGGTGATCTCGATGGAGTCCAGGATGCAGGTGCCCTGACGCAGATGGTCGGCGAGGCGACCCGGGGTGGCGACGAGGACGTCGACTCCGCGCCGGAGCTGCTCGACCTGCTTGTTGAACGGGGTGCCGCCGACGGCGGGCATAACGCGCAGGCCCTGCGCATTGGCGTAGGGAGCGAGGGATTCGACAACCTGGAAAGCGAGCTCGCGCGTGGGGACCAATACGAGCGAACGGGGGCGCTTGGCCGCCGGGCGGTCGGTGTGCAACGACAGGCGCTGCAGGATCGGCAGGCCGAAGGCGAGGGTCTTGCCCGAGCCGGTCTGCGCACGGCCGAGGACGTTCTTACCGGCGATGGCGTCGGGGAGTGCCTTCTCCTGGATGGGGGAGGGCACGGTGATCGAGTTGCGCGCCAATGCGGCGACGACTGCCTCGGGCAGTCCGAGATCGGCGAACGTGAATGCCGGTGCCGCTGCGGGCGTCGGGACTGCCGTGGTGTCGGAAGCGGTGGAAACGGGTGTGTTGGAAACAGCGTGGGTCACGCAGTAAAGCCTCTCCGGATTGCGGGCACGCCAATAAGCCCGAAGCTGAGAGCACCCGAAGAACCGGGAAACACAAAAAACAGCCAGAACACATTGATACGAGCCAGGGCACTGTCACCTGGCCATCAGAATGCAGACGAGAACTGCATAAAGTGGGGCTGTTTGTGCCATTTCGATTGCTAGGCCGCGATGGCGACCGGTCTCTACTGTACGGGACGTACCGCCGATTGTTCGACTCGAGTCGATGTGACCTGTGCGACCCCGATCGCCCGCGGGACTCACCCGACGAGCTTGCTCAATTCCTCCAGCCACGGCATGGCGACGTAGATCGTGGGAAGAACGAGGATCACCACGGCCGCAGCGTAGGCAGCCGCAGCGATGCGCACATCGGCACCCGGGCCGCTCAAGCGCTGGACACGGATGAGGGTGTGCGGCCCTCCGGCCGCCATCGCACCACGCGGTGCAGTTGACCCGGCGCAGGTGACCAGGGCCCTGGCCAACGGCGTGGGTCCGGTGACCTTGACCGCCGAGTCGTCGGCGAGCAGCTCGACCAGCAGCTGCACGCTGCCGAGCGCCGACTTGCTGCGGACGATCCGAGGGAACGCTTCGTTCACGGCGGTGAATGCTTCGAGGACCAGGTCGTGGCGGGCGCGCAGGTGTGACCGCTCGTGACTGAGGATGGCAGTGACCTCCGCCTCGGAGAGACTGGCCAACGTTCCACGACTGAGCACCACCCGCTGACGCAGACCCGGTAGGCAGTACGCGATCGGTTCCGCCGCGTCGAGCACGCGGATGTCTGCATCGCGGAGACCACGGAAAGGGTTCTCGCCCCGATCGCTTCGATCCAGCAGATCGACGAGCACGCGATGCCTGGAACGTCGACGACGGGTTCTGACCGCTACCTGAACGACGGAGAACATGAGCTTGGCGCCGATGCCGAGCGTGATGGCGAGGACGACGACGTAGAGGATCCACAGGGGCAGGCCGAGAGCGTCGATCTCGTCGGTCGGTGCCGTCGTGGGCCGACCGTCCGGACCGGGGACCAGCAGCAGTCCGCCGATCGCGAGGCCCGAGCTGAAGGCCGAGAGCACAGCAGCGAGGGCAATTGCCTGCCAGAGCACCAGAGCCGCGCGTGGTGACCGGTACGGCCAGCTCGCGCGGGCGAGCACTGCCGGAACCGGCCCAGCCAGGATCAGCGCGAGTACTGCGAATACCAGCGCAGTCGTCGAGTTCATGTCCTCACTTACTGCCGCGAGCGTCAGTCCGTCGGACGGCCATCTCCAGCCGAAGGGGACTTCGATGTCGATTGTGCCACTTCCAGAGCGGCGAGCGCCTCACGGAGGGCGGCGGCTTCGTCGGCCCCGACCTGTCCGACGAAGTGGACGAGTGCCGCTGCGCGTCCACCCGATGCCGGTGCCTGCGACAGCGCGTCGACCATCAGGCTCGCGACCAGCTCGTCGCGGCCGTGCAACGGGGCATAGCGATGCGCTCTGTCGTCGCGTTGCTGCACGACCAACTTCTTCTTCGCCAGCCGCTGCAGCACCGTCATCACTGTCGTGTACGCGAGTTCGCGATGCGTCGCCAGCGCCTCGTGCACCTGTCGAACGGTCTGGGGATCCGACGACTCCCACAGATGGTCCATCACTGCACGCTCTAGTTCACCAAGACCAGCCATTCGTCCGAGTCTACGGCTACTCCGACGCGGATGCGTACTACTCGTGGTAGTACCGACCTGTCGGCAGGTGTGGGATCGGTCATAGGCGGTGTCGCGACGAATCGGCGGGTCTCGACCGCGGGAATCCGGCGGCGAATATTCTGTGCTGTGATCGTGCCGCCCCTCGGCCCGACTTTCGAGAAGTGAGCGGAGACGAAGGCGTGGACTGGTTCGATTCCCTGTCGTTGATCGACGGCCCGGTACCGGTGATCGTGTCCGTTCTCGGTGCCCTCGGTGGTCTGTGGTTGCTCTTGTCGAGATCGCGGCGATACGCCACGCGTGCGCTGCCGATCGCCGCGACGGCATCGATCGTCGCCACGACGATCGGCTACGTGGTGGTCGAGAAGGTGTGGCGACCGTTCCCGGACCCGATAGAGACCGCGATCTACGTGTGGATCGGCGTCGGTCTCGCTGCGTTGTTCACGATGGTTCCCAGGTCGTTGGCCGCTCGAGGGGTGCTGGGCACCTCGGCGTCCGTGCTGGCGACGGTGTTCGTGGTGGCGGCGTCGGCCCTGCACGTCAACCTGGAGTTCGACGCCTACCCCACCGTGGGCAACGCTCTCGGGGCCGAGTCCGCGGCGCGCATTCAGTTCTCGGATGTGCCCGCTGCGGTGGCACAGACCGTCACCGGCACGCCGCTCGACTCGGTCTGGACCGCGCCCGCCGACCTGGCGTCCGCCGGGAGAATCACCTCCGCCTCCATTCCGGCCACTGCGTCGAACTTCTCCGCACGAGATGCGCAGATCTACCTGCCGCCCGCCTACTTCGCCGATCCTCGTCCGCTCCTTCCGGTCCTCGTGCTGCTCGCCGGTCAGCCGGGAGCACCCGAGGATTGGCTCAACGGTGGAAAGCTCGCCGAGACCATGGACAACTTCGCTCGCGATCACGCGGGTCTCGCGCCGGTCGTCGTCGTCGCGGACGGAACCGGGTCGTCGATGGCCAATCCGCTCTGTGTCGACTCACCCCTGGGCAACGTTGACACGTATCTCTCCCGCGACGTTCCCGACTGGATCGACACTGCGCTGCAGGTCGATCCGAATCGCGCGCACTGGGCGATCGGTGGATTGTCTTACGGCGGTACGTGTTCGATACAGATGGCGACCAATCATCCCGATGTCTATCCCACGTTTCTCGACCTGTCCGGTCAGCGCGAGCCGACTCTCGGCGATCGAGACCGAACGGTGCAGCAGGCCTTCGGAGGAAACTCCGCGGCGTTCACTGCCGTCAATCCGCTCGACCTGCTGAAATCACGTCGGTACCCCGACTCGGCCGGTATTTTCGTCGTGGGGTCGGACGACAACGACTACAAACCGGGCCAACAGGAAATGTACGACGCGGCGAAGGCCGCCGGAATGGATGTGCAGTACGTGGAGGTACCGGGCGGGCACAGCTTCGCTGTGTGGTCGGAGGGCCTCCGACGTGAGCTCCCATGGTTGGCGACGAGGACAGGGTTGATTTCGTGAACGTGACCGATCCGGAACGACCGTCCGCGGCCGACGCCGAGGCACCGGCTTCGGGTGTGGCAGGCGCGCACGATCCCGGCGAACCGTCCTGGATGCGCACGCGCACCGAGTCTCTGAGGTCGGGTGCGTCTGCGGTGATGCGCCAGCTTCGCCGGCTGTGGTCGCTCATCGTGTTCGGTGCCGTGGGAGCACCGGTCAGTTTCGCGTTGCTCGCCGTCGTCTGGGTGATGGGCATCGTCGCCGCTGTCGTGGACGACCGGGGCGAGATGGACAGGTACTTCGCCGTGGGCATCATGCCCTTCGAGCACTGGCACCTGTGGACCCCGCTCACCTCGGGTCTGGCGGCACCCAACATCGCGGGGTGCGTGGTGGCCACGATCGGGGTGTTGGTCGCCGCCGCTCCGATCGAGCGCCGGATCGGATCCCGTCGCTTCGCCGTCGCGGCCTTGGTGACGCAGGTGGCCGGTTCGCTGTTCGGCCTCGGTCTTGCGGTCCTGGCCAAGACCTTCGACGCGGATTGGGGGTTCCGGTTGCACGTCGGAACCGCTGTGGGTCCGACGACCTGGATCTTCGGCGTCGTCCTGGTCGCGACCTCGCGGATGGATACGTTGTGGCGCAGGCGTATTCGTGTCGGTGTGCTGGCCCTGTTGGTGACGTTGGCTCTGTTCGGTGGGCACCTGCAGGACGTCGTTCGGCTCGCCGCGGCGGTGATCGGTCTGATCGTGGGCCCGTGGATCGTCGGTCGGTCGGCGCGTGGCCCACGATTGGCCGGTACCCAACGCGAAGGTCGGGTGCTGGTTGCGTTGATCGTCGCCGCGAGTGCCCTCGGCCCGGTGCTGGCGGCACTGAGCCCCAACGCTGTCGGGCCGTTCGCGGTACTTCGAGATGTGGTGCGGGGGGTTCCGTACACGGCGGCGGAGGTGCGCGAGATCTGCGCCGACGCGACCACCGACCCGGTCGAATGCCGTCGTGGTCTGCTCGATCTCAGACTCGGGGGAGTCGGCCCGACCATCCTGAGCATCATGCCGTCGCTGTTCCTGCTGGTGGTCAGTGACGGCCTGCGCCGAGGCAGGCGATTCGCGTGGGCGATGGCGGTGGTCTCGCAGGGAATTCTGCTCGCGCTGTCGGTGGCCAACTTCGCGATCCGGTTCCTCGAGTCCGGTGACGACCAGTCCCTGTTCTACGGTTTGGAGTCGCCGACGGCGTACCGCACTGCGGTGCCGTTCCTGCTGCCGCTGATCGTGTTGTTGGTCCTGTTCGTCACCCGGAAGTTCTTCGACGTGTCGGCACCTTCGGGAACCTATCGGCGATGGGCGGCCTCGGTGGTCGGGGTGGCGGTCGGACTCGCTCTGATCTACTCGATCGGTGGGTATCTGGCACGAGGCGGATTCGCCGATTCGCCATCGTTCGGCGGCTTGCTGGCGGACTTCCCGCAACGGTTGATTCCCCCGGTCTACCTGCAGTGGCTCGAGCCCTCCCTGCTACCGCAGAACACGCCGACCACTCTGCTCTTCGAGTGGACCGGCGTGGTGTTCTGGGTGGTGGTCTGTGTGCTCGCCGCGAGTACCTTCCTGACCCCGGTGTACGGCAGCGAGACCGACGCCACCGAACGCGCTCGCGGATTGCTCATGTCGAGCAGTGGGTCTGCTCTGTCGTGGATGACGACCTGGCGCGGCAACAAGTACTGGTTCGGTCCGGACGGCCGCAGTTATGTCGCCTACCGGGTCATCTCCGGCGTGGCGCTGACCACCGGGGATCCCGTCGGTCCGCGGGAGTCCTTGCGGGACAACGTCGTCGACTTCGCCGAGTTCGCGTCCGAGAACGGATGGATACCGTGCTTCTACTCGGTCACTCCCGAGGTCCGCCGCATCACCGACTCCCTCGGTTGGGGTGGAATCCAGGTCGGTGAGGAAACGGTTCTCGACCTGGACGGAATTGCGTTCACAGGTAAGCGATTCCAGGACGTGCGGACTGCGCTGAACAGAGCGAAGAAGGCCGGCGTCGTCGCCGAGTGGATTCGTTTTCCTTCTGCTCCGCTGGCGATCACGGACCAGATCACGGCGATCTCGGAGGAATGGGTCGCGGACAAGGGCATGCCCGAGATGGGCTTCACTCTCGGCGGTCTCGAGGAGGTCGACGACGAGAACGTGCGGTGCCTGATCGCCGTCGACGAGCACCGGACCGTGCACGGCGTGACCTCGTGGATGCCGGTGTACGAGGACGGCGTCATCGTCGGATGGACACTCGATTTCATGAGACGGAGATCCGAGGGCTTCCGGCCCACGATGGAGTTCCTCATCGCTTCGGCCGCTCTGCTGCTCGAACAGGAGGGGGCTCGATTCCTCAGTCTGTCGGGAGCACCCCTGGCCAAGGTCGACGAGAAGCAACCCGAACATGTCTCGAGTGCCGAGCAGTCGACGCTGTCGGGCTTGCTCGAACGGTTGCTCGACGTCCTCGGACGCACCCTCGAACCTGTATACGGATTCCGTTCACTACTGGCGTTCAAGTCGAAGTTCCAGCCTCGCTACGAACCGATGCACATGACGTTCGCCGATCCGGCCGCACTTCCCAGCATCGGTAATGCAATCGGTCGGGCGTATCTGCCGGACGTGTCGATCGGTCAGGGCTTCAAGCTGGTGCGCACGATGATCGAGCGGTGAGCAGCGTCGTCAGATAGCGGTGAACGGGCCTGTGGCAGAACGATTCCGAGATCTCACAGGCCCGCCGACCGATCCGTACACGTGCCGGGTTCCGATCGGAACGATGAGGGGACGGTCGGACATCGGATCGTCGATGACTGCGGCCTCCAGGCCGAACACGTCGAGCAGAAGCTGCTCGGAGATGACATCCTGCGGCCGACCCGCGGTGATGATCTCTCCCTGCTTCATCACGATCAACCGGTCGCTGTAGCGAATCGCCAGGTTCAGATCGTGCAGGACCATGACGATGGTGCGGCCCAGTTCGTCGTGCAGGCGGTCGACGAGATCGAGGACCTCGATGGAGTGCGCCAGATCGAGGTAGGTGGTCGGCTCGTCCAACAACAGAATATCGGTGCCCTGTGCCAGTGCCATCGAGATCCAGGCGCGTTGCCGCTGGCCCCCGGACAGCTCGTCGACGGGTCGGTCGGCGAGGTCGCCGACTCCGGTCAGTTCGAGTGCGTTCGCCACCTCGGCCTCGTCGTCCGAGCTCCACTGCCTGATCCACGACTGGTGTGGGTGACGACCGCGCGAGACCAGATCTGCGACGGTGAGGCCTTCGGGGGCGGTCGGTGCCTGAGGCAGCATTCCGAGGGTGCGGGCGACCTCCTTGGTCTTCATCGAGGAGATCGCTCGTCCGTCGAGCATCACACTGCCGGCCTTGGGTTTGAGCAGGCGGCCGAGTGAGCGCAGCAGCGTGGACTTTCCGCAGCCGTTGGGTCCGATGACCGTGGTGATGACACCGGTGTGTATTTCGAGGTCCAGGTGTTCGACGATGGTGCGGTCGCCGTAACCGAGGCTCAGATCGTTCGCGATCAGACGCGAGGTGTGGCTGGTTGTCATACGGAGGCCTTTCGATTACTGCGAACGAGTAGGTAGAGCAGGAACGGTCCGCCGAGGGCCGAGGTGACGATGCCGACCGGGAGCTCGACGGGCAGAATCGTGCGAGCGATCAGATCGCTTCCCACGACGAGCAATCCGCCGAGCAGTGCCGACGCGATGATCGGGGGGCCGGGCGTTCGCAGCACCCTCAGCGCTATCTGGGGAGCGGCGAGCGCCACGAACCCGATGGGTCCCGCGGCGGCGGTGGCGATCGCGGCCAGTGCGACGGCAGCGAGCAGCATCATCGCCTGACTGTGTTGCAGTCGAATTCCGAGAGATCGTGCGTTGTCGTCGCCGAGTCGCAGGGCACCGAGCGTGAACGTCGCGACGACGGTGCCGCCACCGACCAGGACGACGGCAATGGCAACCGGCCAGACCGCGGCCCAGTCCGCTCCGTTGAGCGACCCGTTGAGCCAGACTTGAGCGCGGGAGACGTCGTTGATGTCGGCGCTGATCAGCAGCCAGCCGATCACGGCGGTGAGCATGGCGTTGACGGCGATGCCGACCAGAATGAGGCGGAACCCGTCTACGCCCTTTCGCCAGGCGAGGGCGTAGATGGCTATCGCGGTGAGCAGCCCGCCGATCAGTGCAGCGAGAGGAAGACCGAGGGTGGCCAGCAGCCCGCTGAAGCTGCCTCCGCCGAGCACGATCAGCGCGACGGCCGCGGCACTGGAACCGGCGGTGATCCCCAGGATGTCGGGGCTGGCAAGGGCATTGCGAGAAATCGATTGTGTGATCGCGCCGGAGATACCGAGGGCGGCCCCGACCAACAGCCCGGTCAGTGAACGGGGCAGTCGCAGGTCCATCACGATGAACCGTTCGATTCTCGAACCGCCGCCGAGCAGCACGTCGAGGACCGCCGTGATCGACAGCGGGAAGTCGCCTCGTCCGATGTTCACACACATGACCAGCAAGAGCGCCGCAGCCAGGAGGATGGTCGTCAGGACCATCAGTGGCCGTCGGACCATCGAGATCGGACCGAGGCGGAACGCAGGCCGGGTGCGAACGACGCCGGGGCCGGGTGCCGGTGTGGGGGACTGCAGGTCGGCGGTCACAGGCTGACCAACTTCCGGCGTCGGACGAGAGCGATGAAGAACGGCGCTCCGATCAGTGCCAGAACGATGCCGACCTGAAGCTCGCCAGGGCGCACCACGACTCGCCCGATGACGTCGGCGATCATGAGCATCACTCCGCCCATGAGGCCCGCGTAGGGCACGAGCCAGCGGTAGTCGGGACCGGTCACCGCGCGGGCGATGTGCGGAACGACGAGGCCGACGAACGCAATGGGCCCGCATGCTGCGGTCGCTGCGCCGGTGAGCAGGGTGATGGCGAGGATGCCGACGGTGCGGGTGACCGCGATGTTGGTCCCGAGCGATCGTGCGACGTCCTCGCCGAGGCTCATGACGTTGAGGCCGGGTGTGCTCGCCAACGCGATGAGGACGCCGATCACCAGGAACGGCAGAACCTGCCACAGTACGTCGAGGCCGCGTCCTGCAACGGATCCGACCACCCAGAAGCGGTAGCCGTCCAAGCTGGTCTGATCGAGCAGTACGACGGCGTTGGTCATGGCCGAGAGAAAGAATGCGACGCCGGCTCCGGCCAGCGCGAGATTGACCGGACTCGATCTGCCGGACCCGATCGACGACAGGCCGAACACCACGATGCTCGCCACCGCCGAACCGGCGAACGCGAACCACAGGTACTGACTCGGTGAGGTGAACCGGAACAGGTAGATGGCCATGACGACGAAGAACGCCGCCCCGGAATTGAGGCCGAGCAGGCTGGCGTCGGCCAACGGATTGCGGGTGTGCCCCTGGATGAGAGCGCCTGCGATGCCGAGCGCAATTCCCACGACCAACGCGAGCACCGTGCGGGGAACTCGCAGTGTGCGCACGATGATGTCGGTGTCGGTGCCCGTCGAATTCAGCAGGGCGTGGGCGATTTCGGCGAAGGTCAGTGGTCGCGCGCCGATGGCGATGCTGGCGAGTATTCCGGCGACGAGAGCGGCGACCAGGACGGCCAAGCCGAGCAATCTTCGGCGCCGAATCGCGGCGACCGAACCGTCCTTGGGAATCGGCTCGAATCCCTCCGCTGCCGCGGTCTTCTCTCGAACGATCTCGGACGACGAAGCGTCGATCCCGAACTGGCGCCGGAGGGCACGGCGAACACCGATGGGACCGTGCGTTGCGCTGTCCCGCAGTGTCAGACCCATCCAGCGGCGGCCGGTGCTCTGGCCTTCGTTGCCGTCGCGGTAGCCGCGATTCCAGACGAACAGGGCTACGGCGACGCCCACCGCGATGGTGCCGAACACGATTCGGTCCGCTTGGCCGCCGCCGTTGTCGTCGCGAAGCGCGTCGACGATCGACCAGCCGACGAACAGAGGGACCAGCACGATCAGTGCGTCGATAGCGGCTGCAGCGATGCGGGAGCTACGCGGCGGCGGCCCGGTGGGCACGTCTTCGGTCCCGTACGGCTCGTCGGAAGACCGGCGTGCGCCGTGGGGGCCGAGTAGCGGAGCTGTGGTCACAGTGCTCGTGACTCCTCGCTGGTTCGAAGGGACTCGGTTTAGGTTACGGAACCCTTCCTCGACATGTGAGGTGAGGTAAGGGTAGCGGTGCCTGACCCGCTTTACGATCTGGTTAGGCTAACCTACATTGATTGCAAGGGGTGCGACGTGAGCACCCGCCGAGAACCCAAGGAGCGATCAGGTGTCAGTTGCAACAGCGTCATACACGGGCTGGGCCGATGTGCATCGATTCTCGAACCGATCCGGCGGAGCGGCGCTGTTGACCGACTCGTGCGCGACCCTGCGTGCACTCAACCCCGACTACCCGCGGATGTACGCGGTGGCAACCATGGCGAACGAGGGCAAACGCCGTTGGTGGCAGTTGGCGGTGGGACTCGACGACGGCCGCGTCGAGCAGATGTACCGACGATCGCTCGAGGATCTCGACGTTCCCGAGGCCGCGGCGGTGCAGGTTGCCACGGCCCTGATCCATGCCGTCGTCGGACGCGTGGCCGCGCTGCTGGTCCTGGAGGCACGAGCCTGGGACCCGGGCATCGACAACCTGTGGATCCACATGGACAGTGACGGCGGGATCGATTGGGCGGGAGTGGCATCGCCGATCCTGCGAGTGCTTCCCGAGGACCCTGCCGCGGGTGAGCACGGCACGGTCACACTGCCGTGTGAACGAGCACTGTTGGTCTGGACTGCGCATCGCTGCACGACCTCGCTCGGCGCGGTGTTCCGTGCGATCGCCGAACGCGCACCGTTGGATGCGCGTGTCTTCTGGGCTCTGGTCGGTGATGCCATCCTCGGGGCCTCGACATACGTGCCGATTCTGGCGGGAGCGAGCGCGTCGGCAGGTGCCCGCCGGGGACAGATGCTGCTCGACGCCATGGTCGCGGCCGGGGCTCCCGTCCGCGCGCGAGTCGGGGTTCCGGGGCGAGCGAGACTCCGGGCATCGTGACGGTCTTGCGCCGGAACTAAGGTATGCCTATGCTGACTTGGTACCAACGGACCGCGCCGGAGTCCTGAGGGCTGCAGTGACTCCCGGTCCTTGCCACGGTGGGCCTCTCGTTCTCGACGAACGAGAGGCCCACCGATTTTCGTGGGTCGATCGTCGTGTATCTCTGAACGAGAGTCGACAGCCGAGTCGGCCGGATTATCTCGACGCAACCGGAAGGCACAGCTATGACGGACTCGAACGGCACCACGGGGGAGAGCACCTTCGACACCATGACGCCGGAACAGCTCACCGAATTGTGTGCACGAGGGTTCGACGGGGTTCTCGGCCTGCGGTACCTCGAGGTGACCGGCGACGAGGTGCGCGCGGAATGGACCGTCACCCCGCAGCTCCACCAACCGGCCGGAATCATGCACGGGGGTGTGCTGTGTTCGGTGGTCGAGTCGGTGGCGAGTATCGGTGGATCGGCGTGGTTCGGCTCGCGCGGCCACGTCGTCGGAACCAACAACAACACCGACTTCCTGCGCGCGACTCGGTCGGGAACCCTGAGCGCGCACGGACATCCGATTCATCGGGGACGGACGCAGCAGCTCTGGCAGGTCGACATGACGGACGAGAACGGACGCCTGGTTGCTCAGGGCAAGGTCCGGCTGGCGAATATCGAAAACACGGCGCATCTGGGACAGTGATGCCCATGACGGGACACAGCGACAGCGCCGACTCTTCCTTACGGTCGACGGAGACCGCACTGACTTCCGACGCGTTCGATCGCCTCGAATCACTGTTCGGTCCCATCGACGACGAACTCGCACAGCAGTATCCGGGTGACCGAGTCGGCGGCCAGCCCTCTCACACTGTCTACGTATCGGCCTCGGATGCGTCGGCCTCCGTGCCCGCCGAATGGGGTGCCGCCGCCCTGGCAATCCTGGACGCTCAGCCCGAGGCGTTCGCCGAACTCGACACCGAGGATGCACTACCCCTGGTGCGGGACCGGCTCGGCAGTGCGCCGATCCAGGACCTCAGATTCGACTTCGAGGACGGCTACGGGTGGCGATCGGATGCCGTCGAGGACAGCCATGCGAGGGCGGTCGGCGCGGCACTGTCCGCCTTGGCAGAGGATGCGGCCGATCCGACGTGGCTGGGGATTCGTGCCAAAGGGCTTGCCGCACATGAGCGTCGGCGCGGAATCCGCACCCTGGAGCTGGTCCTGGACGGGGCCGGGGGAGTGCCCGACGGCTTCGTGTTCACCGTGCCCAAGCTCCGTGCCGCGGCGCAGGTAGCTGCTGTCGTCGCCCTGTGCGAAGAACTCGAGCGTGCGCACGGGCTTCCCGATCGAGCCCTGCGATTCGAGCTGCAGATCGAGAGCCCGCAGGCGGTCATCGGGGCGGACGGAACGGTGACACTCGCGCGTGCGATCACCAGGGCGGACGGTCGTTGTACGTCCCTGCACTACGGGACCTACGACTACAGTGCCGCCTGCGGAATCACCTCTGCGCAGCAATCATTGGCCCATCCGGTGGCGGACCACGCGAAGAACGTGATGTTGGTGGCAGCGGCACAGACCGGGGTGTGGGTGTGCGACGGTTCGACCCAGGTGGTGCCGACCGGTGATCCCACACAGGTGGCGGCATCCGCGCGTCGACACTTCGAGCTGGTGACCAGATCGCTCGAACGCGGCTTCTATCAGGGTTGGGACATGCATCCCGGGCATCTGGTGACGCGATGGCTTGCCACCTTCGGCTTCTTCCGTCAGGCCATGCCGGTCGCTGCTGCTCGGCTGGGCAGCTATCTCGATCGCCAGGGTGGTGAGGTGATGGACGAACCGGCGACGGCGCAGGCGTTGGCAGGCGTTGTGGTCCGAGGCCTGGATTCGGGCGCGTTCGGCATCACCGAGCTGCAGAACGTCGCTGCCGGCATCGACCGAGACGTGCTGCGGGGACTGCTCGATCGATCGGTGACCGTGCCGCTCGGATGAGAGACGTCGGCGCGCTCCGCTGCCGACGGGTCGCAAGCGTGTCAGAATTGCCGAGCACCATCACCGATCGGGACGGAGAACTCCAATGCGGTTGTCTCCGCACGAGCAGGACCGACTGCTCGTCAGCTACGCGGCCGAACTCGCTCGGCGTCGCCAGGCACGCGGCCTCAAACTCAATCACCCCGAGGCGATCGCGGTCATCACCGATCACCTCCTCGAGGGTGCCCGCGACGGACGATCTGTCGCCGACCTGATGTCCTCGGGACGCGAGATTCTCGGTGCCGACGACGTGCTCGACGGTGTGCCCGAGTTGCTCCCCGAGGTGATGGTGGAAGCGACTTTCCCCGATGGTACGAAGCTGATCACCGTGCACGAGCCGATCTCCCCCAAGCGGGGTGACGGTCACCTGATTCCGGGCGAGATCATCACCGTCGCAGGCGACATCGAGATCAACGAAGGTGCCGAGGTGATATCCATGGCCGTCGTCAACGCGGGAGATCGCCCGGTGCAGGTGGGTAGTCACGTACATTTCCCGCAGTCCAACGCTGCGCTGCAGTTCGACCGCGAGAGGGCGCACGGTTGCCGCCTCGACATCCCTGCGGGCACGGCGGTGCGTTTCGAGCCCGGCATCGAACAGACGATTCGGCTCGTGCCCCTCGGTGGCACGCGCGAGGTACACGGATTGAGCATGACACCTCCCGGAAAGTTGGACAGCTGATGGCGCGCATGAGTCGCAGTCGATACGCCCAGTTGTTCGGCCCCACCACGGGTGATCGAATCCGCTTGGCAGACACCGATCTTCTGATCGAGGTCACCGAGGACCGCAGTGGCGGACCCGGCAACGCCGGTGAGGAGGCCGTCTTCGGCGGCGGCAAGGTCATTCGAGAGTCGATGGGTCAGTCCAGGGCAACCCGCGCCGACGGTGCGCCCGACACCGTGATCACCGGGGTCGTCGTGGTCGACTACTGGGGAATCATCAAGGCCGATCTCGGTATTCGCGACGGACGCATCGTGGCACTGGGCAAGGCAGGCAATCCCGACACCATGACCGGGGTGCATCCCGATCTCGTCATCGGCCCGTCCACCGAGATCATCGCGGGCAACGGGAAGATCGTCACGGCAGGCGGCATCGACTGTCACGTCCACCTGATCTGCCCGCAGATCAAGGAGGAGGCTCTCGGCGGCGGCATCACCACCGTGATCGCCGGCGGTACCGGCCCCGCCGAAGGGAGCAAGGCCACCACCGTCACCCCGGGCGCATGGCACCTGTCCCGGATGCTCGAGTCGCTGGACGACTGGCCGATGAACATCGTGCTCCTCGGCAAGGGCAACACTGTCAATCCCGACTCGATGTGGGAGCAATTGCGCGCCGGCGCATCGGGATTCAAACTGCACGAGGACTGGGGATCCACCCCGGCCGCGATCGACGCGTGCCTGCGAGTGTGCGAGGACGCAGGCGTTCAGGCGGCACTGCACTCGGACACCCTCAACGAGGCCGGATTCGTCGAGACCACCCTCGGTGCGATCAAGGGACGCGGAATCCACGCTTATCACACCGAGGGTGCGGGCGGCGGGCACGCACCCGACATCATCACCGTGGCGGCACAGCCGCACGTCCTCCCCAGCTCGACCAACCCGACGCGTCCGCACACCGTCAACACCCTGGACGAGCATCTCGACATGCTCATGGTGTGCCACCACCTCAGTCCATCGATTCCGGAGGATCTGGCCTTCGCCGAGAGTCGGATTCGGCCGTCGACCATCGCGGCCGAGGATCTGCTGCACGACATGGGTGCGATCTCGATGATCGGCAGCGATGCTCAGGCCATGGGCCGGATAGGTGAGGTCGTCCTGCGTACGTGGCAGACGGCGCACGTGATGAAATCTCGTCGCGGATTCCTGGCCGGCGACAACGGAGCCGACAACAACCGCGTCATGCGCTACGTCGCGAAATACACCATCTGCCCGGCCGTCGCACACGGCCTCGACGACGAGATCGGTTCGATCGAACCGGGCAAACTCGCCGACCTGGTGCTGTGGGATCCGGCCTTCTTCGGCGTCCGTCCACACATGGTCGTCAAGGGCGGCATGATCGCGTGGGCAGCCATGGGCGATGCGAACGCGTCCATCCCGACCCCGCAACCGGAACTACCTCGTCCGATGTTCGGGGCGTCACCCAAGGCTGCGGCCGCGACGTCGTTGCATTTCGTTGCCCCGCAGGCGATCGAGGACGGACTGGCTGGGCGTCTGAACTGTGATCGCCGGCTCGTTCCGGTCAAGAACGTGCGCGGTGTCAGGAAGTCGGACATGGCACTGAACGACGCTCTACCCGATATCCGAGTGGATCCCGACACCTTCACCGTCCGCATCGACGGTGACGTGTGGACCGAGCAGCCGGCAACCGAACTGCCGATGGCGCAGCGATACTTCCTGTTCTGATGCCCGATGCCCGCCTCCAGGTGACGACGCTTCTCTCGCTTGCCGATTCACGCCTCCCCACCGGTGGCCACGTGCACTCGGGCGGCGTCGAGGAAGCGATCGCCTCGGGGTTCGTTCGAGACATCACGACGCTCGAAGCGTTTCTGCGACGCCGTATCCGAACCTCCGGAGCGACGACGGCGTCCATTGCCGCATCGCTGGTGCACGGGTCGTCGAGTACGGACCGGGCCGATGCCGAATCCGACGCACGAACCCCGTCTCCGGCCGCCAGATCTGCCTCCCGCGCTCAAGGTCGCGGACTGCTCCGGCTGGCCAAGTCCGCCTGGCCGCACCATGATTGGTCGTCGATCGGACGAAAGCCGCACCTCGCTGTTGCCGCAGGGCATGTCGGACTCGCGGCGGGTCTGTCGGTGGCGGACACGGCCGCGGTGCAGGTCTACATCACCATGACCGGGTCGGCGATCGCCGCGCAGCGTCTGCTCGCCCTCGACCCGGCCGAAGTAGCGGCGACCACCATCCGGTTGGGTGACTTCTGCGACGACGTGACCGCCGCGGTGTGCGACTGCCTGCCCGAGCTGATGGAGTTGTCGGATCCCTTGCTGGACATGTTCGCCGAAGCCCACGCCATCCGCGATCGGCCGTTGTTCGTATCCTGAACACGGATCCTTTTTTCCTCTAGTGACAAGGAGTTCGACATGCCCCCGCACCTGATCGACGGTGAGCCCCACGACCACGGTTTGGATCGCCCCAAGCGCGCACGGGCGGCAGGCGACGCGCTGAGAGTCGGAATCGGTGGGCCCGTCGGCTCCGGCAAGACGGCGTTGGTGGCCGCGTTGTGCCGCCAGCTGCGCGACGAGCTCTCACTCGGCGTGCTCACCAACGACATCTACACCACCGAGGATGCGGACTTCCTGCGTCGGCACGCGGTGTTGCCCGACGAGCGGATCACCGCAGTACAGACCGGTGGCTGCCCGCACACGGCGATTCGTGACGACATCACGGCCAACCTCGACGCCATCGACGATCTGATCGAGAACAACCCGCCCCTCGATCTGATTCTCGTGGAATCCGGTGGCGACAATCTGACGGCGACGTTCTCGTCCGGTCTGATCGACGTTCAGATATTCGTCGTCGACGTGGCCGGGGGAGACAAGGTGCCACGCAAGGGCGGTCCCGGTGTGACGTTCTCCGACCTGCTGGTCGTCAACAAGACCGACCTCGCCCCGTACGTCGGAGCCGATCTCGGTGTCATGGAACGGGACGCGGCCCAGGTGCGCGAGGGGCGGCCGACTGCGCTGATCTCTCTCACCGACGATCCCGCGGCGACCACCGTGCTCGAGTGGGTGCGAGAGCAGCTGAAGGTGATCGCCGACGCCGACGCGCATGCCCACACGCACTGAGCGTCGATGCACACAGAGCTCTGCATCGACGCGAGCCGCAGCCGGAGCCCTCGTATCACCTCGGTGGGCGGACTCGCAGGCCGCCAGACGGGACCGGACACAGTTCACCTGATCGGTACGGCGGCAACTCCTCTCGGCGGTGACACCATCGTGGTGAGAATCTCGGTGGCGGCCGGGGCGCATCTGGAGGTGCGCAGTGTCGCAGCCTCGTTGGCGATGCCGGGTGGGGTGCACCGTCACTCGTCCGCGCAGTGGCACTTCGAGGTCGGTGCAGGCGCGTCGCTGATCTTCGATCCCGAACCGATGGTCGTCGTCTCCGACGCCTCGCATTCGGTGATCAACACCGTTGTACTGGAACAGGATTCGACCCTACGGCTGCGTGAGCGTACCCAGATCGGCCGCTTCGAGGAAGCGTCGGGGCACTGGAGCAGTGCGATTCGATGCGATGTCGGGGGTAGCCCGCTCCTACGCCATCGAGTGGAACTGGGCGCGGGATCGGTTGCGCACGACGCGTTGTCGGCCCCGCTGTCGATGTCCAGTACTCTGCGCTATCCCGATACCCGGGCGTCCGAGGTCGATCTGGCCGACGGCACCGTCCGGCTGGCGTTGGCCGGCGGCGGCTCGCTGAGTACCTCGGTGGGGCGTCGTCTGCTGCCCGTCGAACCGGGGATGTGAGACCGGCCGCTCGGACAACGAGCAACGCATCGGTCGACGGTATCCCGTCGACCGATGCGTTGTGTCAGAGCTTGTTTCGGTCGATTCCCGGTTCGGGGTCGATCAGCCTGCCGCCTTCTCGCGTTCCTGCTCCGACTCGTCCGCGGCTGCCTCGACGGCCCCCGCACGCTCGAGGGAATTGAGTTGCTCGATGGCCAGTCGCGCGAACACCTGCTGCTCGGTCGACGCCATCTGCGCGCGGCCCTTGCCGAGGAACGTCACGAACCACGAGATGACGGTCGTGATGCGGCTGCGGTAGCCCACGAGGTAGTACAGGTGCAGAGCGAGCCACATGAGCCAGGCGATGAATCCGCCGAATTCGAGTTTGCCGACCTTGGCGACCGCGTTGAATCGCGACACCGTTGCCATCGAACCCTTGTCGAAGTACTTGAACGGGGCCCGCTGGGCGGGATCGTCCTGGCCCTTGACCGATGCCTTGATCAGCTTGGCAGCGTAGGTCGCGCCCTGAATGGCACCCTGCGCCATGCCCGGAACGTCCTTGACCGACATCAGGTCGCCGATCACGAACACGTTCGGGTGGCCCTTGACGGTGAGGTCCGGTTCCACCAGCACACGTCCGGCGCGGTCGGTCTCCGATCCCGACTGGTCGGCGAGCTGCTTGCCGAGCGGGCTGCCCTGCACGCCTGCGGACCAGACCTTGCACTGCGCCTCGATGCGACGCGTGGTGCCGTCCTTCTCCTTGACCGTCAGGCCGTCGTTGTCGACGTCGGTGACCATCGCGTTGAGCTGGATCTCGACGCCGAGCTTCTCGAGCCGTTCGGCGGCCTTGCGGCCGAGCTTCTCGCCCATCGGCGGCAGTACGGCGGGGGCGGCGTCGAGCAGGATGACGCGGGCGTCGCGGGGATCGATGTTGCGGAAGGCACCGTCGAGGGTGCGATCGGCGAGCTCGGCGATCTGCCCGGCGAGCTCGACGCCGGTGGGGCCCGCGCCGACGACCACGAAGGTCATGAGGCGGTCCTTCTCCTCCTGATCGTCGGAGAGTTCGGCCTGCTCGAACGCACCGAGGATGCGTCCACGCAGCTCGAGTGCATCGTCGATGGTCTTCATGCCGGGTGCGAACTCGGCGAAGTGATCGTTGCCGAAGTAGGACTGCTGCGCGCCTGCTGCGACGATCAGGCTGTCGAACGGGGTGACGGTGATGCGTTCGAGAAGCTTGGACGTCACCGTCTTGGCCTCGAGATCGATGTTCAGCACGTCTCCGAGCAGCACCTCTGCGTTCTTCTGCTTGCGCAGAATGACGCGGGTGGTGGGAGCGATCTCGCCGACGGACAGGATGCCTGTCGCGACCTGATAGAGGAGAGGTTGGAAAAGGTGGTGTGTCGTCTTGGCGACGAGGGTGATGTCGACGTCGGCTTTCTTGAGGGCCTTGACGCCGAACAGACCTCCGAACCCGGAACCGATGACGACGACGCGGTGACGCTTCGATTCGAGCGGTTGGATGCTCATTACCTGCTCCCTAACGATTGCGGTGTGAGGTCAACGGTAGTCGCCATCCATCGCGACGTCTCGACAAGGTCGTCGTGTCGTTGATGGCAGTGCACACCTATCGGGCGGCTGCTGCGCGCTTCGCAAGTTCCACGGTCGCGGCCCGCAGTTCGGTGGCCGAGTCGATCGGAGTCGCATAACCGACCCGTGTGTACGCGATTCCGCGCGGAGTGAACACCTTCAGATCCAGTCCGTAGCGGTCCGCGGCCGTGCACTCGGCGGACGTGGCATCGGGAAAGCCGCCCAGTTCGCGGGCCATCGCAGTCAAGGACGACGAGTGGTCGGCGTTGAGGTGCTCTATCGCGTACCCCGAGGTCGGCGACACCGGATCGGGCGCAGCCTGGGAATACGCCTCGGCAGTTGCCGAATCCATTCGGCCGTATCCGCCGACCCACCGGACACGATGCACGCGCATGATCCACAGCGTGAAGTCGCTGTAGTCCAGGTAGTACTTCGCCGCCGGTACGCCGTCGAGGTGCGCTGCGCGGGCCGCGGCCAGTTCGTCCCCCTCGGGCCGCTCGACCACGCCTGCCAGCGTGATTCGGCCCGATGCCAGCGGATCGGTCTGCGATTGCGGTGCCACGATCGACAGGCTCATTCGTTGATCGCCTGCGAGGTTGCGTCCGTGCTCGGCCATGCGCGAGACACACAGAACCGGCGCGCCGTCGAGCAATCCGTAGGTGACGAACGAGGCCCAGGGATCACCGTCCGCGGTCAGGCTCGCGAGAGTTGCGGTGTTGGTGGACGCAGCGATCGTGCGCGCTTCTTCGGCCGCGGAGGGACGACGGTCGTCGACGACCGGGGCCAGGGGAGGGGGAACGGACGGGGCGTCACCGGGATCGCCGTGATCGAGTGCCATGCGCAGAAGCTTACGACGGCGACCTACAGGAGGTCTCCGGCATGAATCAGGGCGTCGGCGACGAGTGCGACGCCGAGCACGACGAAGACGACGCGCACCGTCGGAGGGCCGTACCGCATCAGGGCTCGGACGGTCGCAATGAACGCGCGCCTCGAGCGTCGACTCTTCCTCGACGCCAGAATCAGCACGAGGACGGGTGGCAGGAGCCCGATCAGGCAGTAGACGACCACGATGGCCGGCCACCACGGCGGACGCGGATCGTAGGTCGAGAGCATCGTCAGCCCCGCGATGTACGGCACTGCCGTCGGGCCCTGCACCAGACCGATCGTCAGTCCGGTCAAGGCGACGACGGGGATGCTGGAGCCGGCTCGAGCCGCCCACTCCGGTGGGCGGCGCTCGGTGGTGCGCAGAGCACCGAGTGTGATCAGTACCAGCCCGACCGCGAGTTCTGTGCGATACCGGACCGTAGGAGTGATGGTGATATCGAACAGATCGGTGAAGAAGTCGATGCCGAGAACGGTGAGGATGCCGAATGTGGTCGTCGCCGTGAACACTCCGCCGACGAAGGCCAGCCCGGCTCGGAACGGGGACCGGCGGGTGGTTCTCGCGTGCACTGCGATGGCTGCGGTCACGCCGATCAACAACACGTCGAGCGAATCGAGTATCGCGAATCCGACGAGAGCGAGCAGCAAGGTCACCATGGAGCGTTCAGGGTATCGGTCGGGTGAAATCGACCTTCTCGGTGACGACGGCCTCGGCAGTGCGGCCGGGAGCGGTCTGGTTGTCCCAGTACATGTTCGTGTGCGCGATGACCTGGGCAGGTGGCGGCGCGCCCCACTCGGTCAGGTCCTCGGCGGTGTGGGCATCGCTCACCAGCGTCACGTCGTATCCGCGGACCAAGGCTCCGTGCAGCGTGGACCTGATGCAGAAGTCCGTGTGCGCGCCGGCGATGACGACGTGCCCCACGCCGAACGAAGCGAGGTCGGCTTCGAGACCGGTGTCCTCGAAGGCGTCGCCGTGCTTCTTGTGGACTATTCGATCGCCTGGAACCACGGGCAGAGCGTCGAGAAGCTTCCACCCGTCCGTCCCGAAGCGCATCTCCTTCTCGGCGGAGTGCTGCACCCAGATCACCGGCGTGCTCGTCTCTCGGGCTCGCGATACCAGGGTCACGATGTTGTCGACGACGGGCTGCCGGTCGTGGACGGCGACCATCACGTCGTTCTGCACGTCGACGATGACCAGTGCGGTGGCGTTCCGGTGGGCCAGGGTGGTCACGAACTCAGCTCCCTACGTACGCGGCCAGGTGCCGGCCGGTCAGGGTCGAACCGTCTGCCACCAGATCGGACGGTGTTCCCTCGAACACGACGAGGCCTCCGTCGTGGCCGGCACCCGGTCCGAGATCGATGATCCAGTCGGCGTGGGCCATGACGGCCTGATGATGCTCGATCACGATCACCGACTTGCCCGAGTCGACCAGCCGGTCGAGCAGCCCGAGGAGCTTGTCCACATCGGCGAGATGCAGTCCGGTGGTGGGTTCGTCGAGCACGTAGATCCCACCCTTGTCGGCCATGTGCGTCGCCAGTCTCAGGCGTTGGCGTTCTCCACCCGACAGTGTGGTCAACGGCTGGCCGATCTTCAGGTAGCCCAGCCCGACGTCGTTCAATCGCTGCAGAATCTTGTGTGCCGGGGGCAATTTCGCTGCGCCGTCGGAGAAGAACTCCTCGGCCTCGGCGACCGACATCGACAGCACCTCGTCGATGTTGCGACCGCCGAAGTGGTATTCGAGTACCGATGCCTGGAATCGCTTGCCCTCGCACTCCTCGCACACCGTGGCGACCCCGGCCATCATCGCGAGGTCGCTGTAGATGACGCCCGCGCCGTTGCACGTCGGGCACGCGCCTTCGGAGTTCGAGCTGAACAGCGCGGGTTTGACGGCGTTCTCCTTGGCGAACGCCTTGCGGATCGGTTCGAGCAAGCCCGTGTACGTCGCGGGGTTGCTTCGCCGCGATCCACGTATCGCCCCCTGATCGACCGAGACCACATCGTCTGTCCCCGAGAGCGATCCGTGAATGAGCGAACTCTTGCCCGAGCCTGCGACGCCGGTGACGACGACCAGTACACCGAGTGGAACGTCGACGTCCACTTCGCGCAGATTGTGGGAGTTCGCGCCGCGAATCTCGAGCACCTCGGAGAATTCGCGTACGGATTTCTTCAGTGCTGCCCGATCGTCGAAATGCCGACCGGTGACGGTGTCGCTCCGCCGTAAACCGTCGACGGTGCCCTCGAAACAGACGTGCCCGCCTGCGCTTCCCGCACCGGGACCCAGATCGACGACGTGGTCTGCGATGGAGATCGTCTCGGGCTTGTGCTCCACTACCAGCACGGTGTTTCCCTTGTCCCGCAGCTGAAGCAGCAGATTGTTCATTCGCTCGATGTCGTGGGGATGCAGACCGGTGGTCGGTTCGTCGAACACGTACGTTACATCGGTCAACGACGATCCGAGGTGGCGAATCATCTTGGTGCGCTGGGCCTCTCCGCCGGACAGTGTTCCCGACGGCCGATCCAGGCTCAGGTAGCCGAGTCCGATTTCGACGAACGAGTCGAGGGTTTCGCCGAGCGTGGTCAGCAGTGGTGCCACCGACGGTTCCTTCAGGCCGCCGACCCACTTCGCCAGGTCGCTGATCTGCATGGAACATGCGTCGGCGATGTTGATGCCGTCGATCTTCGACGACCGAGCGCCCTCGTTGAGTCGGGTGCCGTTGCAGTCGGGACATGTCGTGAAGGTGATCGCGCGTTCGACGAATGCGCGGATGTGCGGCTGCATTGCGTCGACGTCCTTGGACAGGAACGATTTCTGGATCTGAGGCACGAGACCCGAGTAGGTCAGATTGATGCCCTCGACCTTGATCTTCGTCGGCTCGCGATAGAGCAGATCGTCGAGTTCCTTCTTCGTGTATTTCGAGATGGGCTTGTCCGGGTCGAAGTACCCACAGCCGCGGAAAATGCGCCCGTACCAGCCTTCCATGCTGTAACCGGGGATCGTGATCGCGCTCTCGTTCAATGACTTGCTCGCGTCGTAGAGCGCGGTGAGGTCGAAGTCGCTGACGGCGCCTCTGCCCTCGCAGCGCGGGCACATGCCACCGGTCACGGAAAAGGACTTCTTCTCGGTGGTCTGCCTGCCGCCCTTGTCCACCTTGTACGCGCCTGCACCGGACACCGATGCGACGTTGAACGAAAAGGCCTGTGCGGAGCCGATATACGGCTTTCCGATTCGGCTGAACAGGATCCGGAGCATGGCGTTGGCGTCGGTCGCAGTGCCGACGGTGGAATGGGGATTGGCGCCCATGCGCTGTTGATCGACGATGATGGCCGTGGTGAGTCCGTCCATGACGTCGACATCCGGTCTGCCCAGCGTGGGCATGAATCCTTGAACGAAGGCACTGTAGGACTCGTTGATCATGCGCTGTGATTCGGCCGCAATCGTACTGAAGACCAACGAGCTCTTGCCGGAGCCGGAGACGCCGGTGAACACGGTCAGTCGGCGCTTGGGTAATTCGACATCGATGTCCTGAAGATTGTTCTGCCGCGCCCCCCGCACACGAATCAAATCGTGACTGTCGGCAGCATGCGGTGCCGAGCCCTGCGTGACCTTCTTCGTCGCCATGAGCAGTCAGGCTAGTCGTACCGGAACGTGCCTGCTTCTCGATTCCTGATCGATTTCGGTGGCCGAGAGGGCAGCGTCGAGTCGTCTCAGATCGGCCGCGGAGGACTCCAGAAGTGGGCGTCGCACGGTCGCGTCGGAGATGACGCCGATCCTGGCGAGCGCGGCCTTGACCATGACGGCTCCCTGCGTCGTGCGCATGACGGCATCGGTCAACGGCAGCAGTGATCGCTGTACTGCGTTCGCCCGGAGCAGGTCGCCCGCGCGGACCGCATCGATCAGCTCGGCGTAGCGGTCTGCCACCACATTGCCGGTGACGCTGACCAGTCCTGTTGCACCGGAGGCGAGGTAGGGGAGCGCGAGTTCGTCGATTCCGCAGTAGTAGGCGAGGTTCGTCGAGGACATGACGGTCATGGCCTCGTACAGATCACCCTTCGCGTCCTTGACGGCACCGATGAGGGGGTGACGGGAGAGTGCCTCGAGCGTCGACGCCTCGATGGCCACACCTGTGCGCGCCGGGACGTCGTAGACCATGACGGGCAGCCCACCTGCCTCGGCGATGGCGACGATGTGCTCTGCGATGCCGGTCTGGGTGGGGCGCGAGTAGTACGGAGCGGTGATCAACAGTGCGTCGGCACCGGCTGCCGCTGCGGACCGAGCCATCCCGATCCCCGTGGAGGTGTCGTTGGTGCCGACTCCCGCGGTCACACGAAGAGCGTGATGGCGATGACGACGTTTCCGGGAAATCAGCTGCGAGATTTCGTGGCGCGTCAGGGTAGGTGCTTCACCGGTCGTTCCGGCGACGACGACGCCATCACACCGTGTTGCCGACAGATGCGCGAGAAGGGCATCGACGCCCCCTCGGTCGAGCGATCCATCGGGGTGCATGGGGGTCGCCATGGCGACGACGTTCGTGCCGAAGCTCGTCGAGGCCGGCGACGCAGTGGTGATCATGGTCCGAGTGTGGACCGCCCGATAGATGAGGTCCAGCGATGCATTTTCCGTAATACTGCGTATTTTTGCTTCATGATCGATGTCAGTGCTCTGCACGCCCTGCGGGCCGTCGCAGCCCTGGGCACTCTTGCGCGGGCGGCCGACGAGCTCGGCTACACCTCTTCGGCGATCTCCCAGCAGATCAAACGACTCGAACGGCAGATCGGTACCCCGGTGCTGGCGCAGGCCGGTCGGGGAGTCGTGCTCACCCCCGCAGGTCGGGCGGTGGTCGAGTCCGCGGGGGAGGTGTTCGACGCTCTCGAACGGTGCGTCGAGGCGGCTCGATCCGCAGACGAGGGCGTACCACGTGGGGTAGTTCGGCTGGTCGGATTCTCGACCGCGGTGCGCGGCTTGCTGGCGCCCGCGCTGGTCGAGCTGAATCGACGGTATCCGGATCTGACCGTGCACATCAGCGAGGAGGATCCGGATCGTGCACTGCACAGCGTGTATTCCGGTACCGCAGACCTGGCGTTGGTGCACGACGCAGACGGGGTATGGGTGCCCGCTCCTCCCTCGGTCGTTCGGCAACCGATTCACACGGACTTCGGCGACGTGATCATGAAGCGAACTCACCCCCTCGCTCGACGGAAGACCGCGTTGACCCATGCCGACCTCGCTCGGTACCCGTGGGTGACGAGCCCGGCCGGGACGGTATGTCACCAGTGGTTTCGTCGGCTGTTCGCCGAGGCGTCCGCCGAGGTCGACGTTCGCCATCTCGTCGACGACTTCTCCACGCAACTCGCGCTGGTCGAAGCCGACGATGTTCTCGCTCTGGTACCTCGCCTCGCGCGTCCGCTGCTCGGAGCCGGTCTCGTCGCGGTGCCGCTCGAGCACGCTCCCGCTCGTGAGGTGCAGGCTGCGTGGCGGCGCAGCGCCGACGCCAGCCCGGCCATTCATGCCGTGCTGGACGTCCTCGATGCGGCCTCGCGCTGAGTGGTCAGCAGCACCAGCCGTCCGGTCGCGCGTGTCATCGCCACGTACGTGTCGACGGCACCCTCGATTCCTGTCCCGAAGGAATCCGGGTCGATCAGAACGACCAGATCGAATTCGAGTCCCTTCGACAACTGCGGAGTCAGGGATCGGATTCGCTCCGACTCCGGAAATGCGGGATTGCCTATGACGCAAGCGATTCCGGAGGGATTCGAGTCCAGCCATCGGTCGAGAATCGATGCCAGATCTGCCGTGTCTGCGTATTCGACGGGCACACCGGTGCTGCGGATGGAGACCGGAACATTGGCGTCCGGCAGCGCCGCGCGAATCACCGGCTCGGCCGCGGCCATGACTTCCCGCGGGGTGCGGTAATTGACACCGAGGGTGGCGATTCTCACCCGGTCGAGTCCGACCCGTCCGAGCCGTTCGACCCAGGACTCGGCGAACCCCTGCCGCGCTTGCGCCCGGTCTCCGACGATGGTGATGCTGCCCGACGGGCATCGTCGACGGACCATCTGCCACTGCGCGTCGGTCAACTCCTGCGCCTCGTCGACGACGATGTGTGCGAACGGCCCCGCCGAGGGATCCGTCGGGATCTCCTCGAAGCCCGCCGAATCGACGAGTGCATCGCGAATTCCCTCCTGCCGCAACTGTGCAGCCATCATCTCGTCGTCGTCCGCGGCCATGAGTTCGTCGACCACGCGGTCCATTCGCGCACGCTCCGCAGCCGCGGCCAACTCGTGACGTCGAGTGCGGCGTGAATGCTCGGGATCTCCGAGCCGCATTCGTGCGGCGTCGAGCAGTGGCAGATCGGACACCGTCCACCGCGTCGGATCGGGTCGCTGGAGTGAACGAATCTCCTCGGGACCGAGCCAGGGTGCGCACCTACGGAGATACGCCGGAACGCTCCACAGATCTGCGACGAGGTCGGCAGCGTCGATGATCGTCCAGGATCGTTCGAGCTCCGTGCGCAGAGGCTCGTTGTTCTGCAACGACTTCCGTATCTCGGTTGGGTCCTCGTCACCGTCGTAGCGGTCGGACAGAATCGTCAGTAGCAGGTCCCAGACCTGTTCGCGAGCCTCGTTGTGCGCAGTGCCGGGATCGGGTGCCTCGAACGCCTCGGCCCAGTCGTCCGGCGTCAGCCTCAGGTCGGCCCACTCCGTCTCCACGATCATGTTCCGAGTCGGCGGCTGCTCGTAGAACGCAACGGCCGCCTCTACCGCCACGCTCATGTCGGCGGATGCCTTCAGCTGCGCGACAGCAGGATTCGGCTCTTCGACCACGTCCGTGCCTTCGGCGACGAGATCCCGGAGCGTGCAGGTCCGCACACCGTCCTCACCCAGACTCGGAAGGACGTCGGAGACGTAGGCGAGGTACGGCTCGTGTGGGCCGACGAACAGCACGCCGCCGCGGCTGTGTCCCAGACGCGACTGCGTGTACAGCAGATACGCGGTGCGATGGAGTGCGACCACGGTCTTCCCGGTTCCCGGGCCACCGTCGACGACCAGCGCGCCCCGGGCGTCCGCTCGAATGATGGCGTCCTGATCTGCTCGAACGGTGCCCAGCACGTCACGCATTCGCGGTGAACGTGCCGTACCCAGACTGGCGATGAAGGCAGACTGATCGTCGAGTGCAGCGTCGGTGATCGGTCCGGTCAGGTCGAACACCTCGTCCCAATAGTCGGTGATGGTGCCGTTCGTCCACCGATATCGTCGACGACTCCGCAGCCCCATGGGATTGGCGTGAGTGGCACCGAAGAAGGGTTCGGCCGCGGGGGAGCGCCAGTCGACGAGGAGTTGTTCACCCGATGTCCCCAACAATCCGAGTCGTCCGATGTATACCGGCTCGTCCGTATCGGAGGCCACGACTCGACCCAGGCACAGATCCACCCCGTACCGACGAAGTGAACGGAGACGTCCGCCCAACCTAAGAATCTCGAAGTCCCGCTCCATCACCTCTCGGCCCATTCGGCCCGACGACTTCTGCGCGGCCGCGAGCTGCGCCGCGGTATCGGATCGAGACTTCTCGATGCTCGAGCGTATCGCGGAGAAGTGTCGTTCGTCGTGGCCGATCAGCGCTGGATCACGTTTGCGTGCGAGGCTGTCGGGTAGGGCGAAAATGCTTGGGTGCACATGCTTCACAGGACTCCGATCGAATGGTTCTCGGTTGCAGCGAGCCATTCTGAGCCCTGCACGGGGTCTTGCCGCAAGCCCCGGGTTGCGCTATATGTTGAAAGTGGAAAGGCGTGATCGTCGCTTTCCGATTCCTCCGCGATTCATCCGGCACCGAGAAGCAGATCGGCGATGGCACCGGCACCGACCGGCCGGCCCAAGAGGTATCCCTGCGCGAAGTCGCAGCCGGTAGCGGCCAGTGCCTCCAGTTGCTCCTCGGTCTCGACGCCCTCGCCGACGACGGTGACGTCGAATGCGCGTGCCAGTGCCACGATCGCCGAGACGATCGCGCGAGCCCTGGGAGCGGGCAGCCGAGCTATGTACGACTTGTCGATCTTGAAGCACTCGAACATGGGGTAGCGGTCGAGATACGACATGGAGCTATGGCCTTTACCCATGTCGTCGAGCAGCAGAGCCACACCCATCGCGTGCAGGGCAGAGACGGTGTCGGCCACGCGCTCGGTGTCCGCGACCCACACGGTCTCGGTCACTTCGAGTCCGAGAGCGAAGGCAGGCAGTCCCGTCTCTGCGAGTATGGAAGCGACCTCGGCGGGAAAGTCGGGATCGCGGAGTTGGAGCGCGCTGACGTTGACGCGAACCACGATGTCGGAGAACGTCCGCCATCGCGCCGCAGCCGTGCATGCGGTACGCAGCGCCCATGCGCCCAATGGTGTTGCAAGACCTGTTCTTTCGGCGACGCCGACGAACTCGCTCGGTTCGATGGGCCCGAGCTCATGGTGATTCCAGCGGGCGAGTGCCTCCACCGCGACGATTTTCCGCGACGCGATGTCCACCAACGGTTGGTACGCGAGAGTGAGCTCGTCGGCGCGCAGCGCCGCTCGCAGATCTATCGACAGTGACCTGATGCGATCCGCGTCGTAGAGATCGGTGGGATCGAAAACGGCATGCCCGCCGGTCCCACTGTCCTTCGCGCGGTACATGGCCAAGTCGGCGCGGTGGATCAGCTCGTGCCGAGTCGAATTCGGTTCGGACACCGCGATACCGATGCTGGCGCTCAATGGAATGGGCACGTCCTCGGCCGAGAAGGGAACCGCAATGGAACTCGTGATGTGTCGCGCCAATTCCTCCGCATGAGCCACGCTGTCCACACCCTCGCAGACGATCAGGAATTCGTCGCCGCCCAGGCGCGCGATGGTGTCGGCGTCTCGGATCGCCGAGGCGAGCCGTTCGACGAACTTGACCAGCGCCCTGTCTCCGGCGTCGTGTCCCAAGCTGTCGTTGATGATCTTGAAGTCGTCGATGTCGAGCAGCAGAAGAGCCACGGTGCCGGACTGTTGTCTCGCGCGGTTCAGTGCCGAATCGATGACCTCGTATGCGAGGGTGCGGTTGGGTAGACCGGTCAGGGCATCGTGCGTACTGCGTCGTCGCAGTTGAAGTTCGAGGTCGATGCGTCGTATCGCCGCGGATACGATGCCGGCCACCGAACTGAGGAACGACACCTCTTCGTCGCGGTAGAGACGGGCCTCGACGCTGTGAATGGAGAGAACTCCCCACGCTTTTCCGGCCGCGGTGAAGATGGGAACTCCGACGCCGCTGCGGAGGCCGAGTGAGATCATCGTGTCGGTGCGAAAACGCTTCTCCGCGTGGCTGTCGCTGCACACGACAGGCTCCGAGAGAGTCAGTACGAATCCCACCAGAGAACCGTCCCCGGACGGAATGTCCTGACGCATGCCGAGTGCACCGCTGGCGGCGTCCATGGTCAAGTACGGGTCGGTCGGGTGCTCGAGATGGGCGATGGCGGAGTTTCCCACGCCGATCAGGGTGGCGGCGGTGTCGGTTGCTGCAGTGAGCAATCTGGGTAGCTCGGCGACGACGGCGAATCGGCTCAGATCGGCGAGAGCCTTCTGCTCGAGCGCGTGACGACCGGCAATGACTGCGTCGGCCGCCATCCTGGCACTGCGCTGCTCCACCGTGTGTCGGTGCCGAATGGTGGATGCGACCACGTCGGGGCCACCATCGGCGCGACTGATCACATAGGAAGAGACCACGACCGGCATGCCGGCACCGGTCACCTGATGGCGCAGCTCGCAGTAGCCCTCCCACTTGCCCTCGGAGAGCAGACCGGCGGCGATGTCGTCGGTCAGATCGAGTCCGTCGGAAGTCAGCAGATCCAAGGCGGAGACTTGGCCGATATCCGCCACGTCTTCGACGCCGATCAGTTCCGAACCTGCCGGATTGATGTACAGAATTCTCCCCGTGAAGTCGGACAGTGCAACGAAGTCCGGAGAACGTTCCAGGAAGGATCGAAGACTCACCGGATCGTCCGGGAGATCGAACATCGGCCCTCCGATCCGTTTCGCTCGGGATACGAGCGCATCGCACCCATGTTATTCGTGGTTCACGTTCCAAGGGTACGAACACGACGTAGACCTGTGTGGGCGGGGCGGACGGATTCGCTCGTCGCCGCTCGTCGGTCTGTCCACCGTGGGCGTCGAGGGACGTTCATCGACGAAGATCGCCACGTCGGCCGCCATCGTGACCTCGACCCGCTCGAGTCTGTCGGACGGCGGAACGGTCACCACACCATCGTCCGGTACTCGACACGAACGCGACCGAAGAATCGATGTCGTCCCCGGAGAGGAACGCAGCTGATCGTGACAACGATCTCGCAGTCGCCCCACACGGTCGGTGGCCGAGCGGGCTCACGGTGTCGATCACCTGGGTGGACGCCGACGTCGAACTGACGGTGCGCTTCGCGCTGTCGAGTGTCATGACGCCCGAGAATTCGTGAGCGTTGCAGGGGGCGAGACTGCAGTCCAAACTGGGACCCATCATGACGAACTACGATCTGCGCGCGAATCCACGAAAACTGCGGCCGCGTCCTGCGGTCCCGCGCGAGGCGGCGATCGAACTGACGTCCAGCGGGGTGCCTGTTTCCGAGCGTGACTTCTTCATCGAGGAGTTCCGCGGGGTCACGATCGTGATTGCCCTTCCCGTGTTGAGCATCGCTGCGCTCGAGGCAGTGAAACGAACGGTCGGGGAGTTCGGTCCTGGCGATACGCGATTCATTTTCGTGGTTCCGGTCGACCACGTTCCGCAAGTCGCCGCCGCAGTCGGTGGTGTGGCCATGGCGAGTGGGACTGTCTGGAACGACGAGTCCGTCGCCCGTCTGTGGCTCGCTATCGCAGACTCGGAATGCGTCGTGATCGGGGCGGAGGCAACCGCGGTCGCGCGCACCGCAGGCACCGTGTCTGCGAGCGTGCGGGCTTCGAAGATGGTTCTGACCGACCCGGGAGGAGGTTGGGGCGATCCTCCTCGCAGCTTCGCCGACATGGACCTGCACCGCGAGCGACTGGTCGCTCATCTGGCCGAACGGGGTCTCGACGACTTTCCGTCCGCGGCCGAGGCGGCACTTGCCGGCGGTGCATACAGCGTAAACCTTTGCCGCGGCGAGGATCTCGAGTTCGAGCTGTTCACATTCGACGGCCGGGGGACCGTCCTCACCCAGGGCCGCTACCTCCACTTGGCGTCCTTGCAGGTCGACGATTTCCCTGCAATCGAATCGTTGGTCGCACAGGGAGTGCGAGAAGGAGTTCTCAAGCAGCGCAGTCGGATAGAGATTGCCAGGATGGCGGTCGGAGGACTCGGTGCGCGGGTACTGCGTACCGGGCACCTCGCCGGTATCGTCGGGCTGGAGATAGACCGTTACGCAGGAACGGGATTCGCTGAAGTGTCGGGTCTGATCACGGTCGCCGAGTTCTCCGGACTGGGAGCGGGTGGCCTGCTGATGGACGGACTGTTGGAGGAGTGCCGCACGAGGGGCATCGCAAACCTTTTTGCGGTCACCGTCAGCAGTGAAGCCGCGGAGTTCTTCGTCAAACGCAATTTTGTCGAAGTAGGGCACCGGGATGTCCCTGCGGCGAAATGGGATGACTACGACGCCCATCGACTCGAGGCTGCGCGGTGTTTTCTTCGATCCGTCTAGACGGATCCCTATGAACAGTCACGGGGCAGCGCCTGCACTCGGTCCAGTTGCGACTACTTGACATAATGTTGATTATCGGCAAAAAGATGGCGCAGCTCGGAAGCTGACTGGCCGGTCGGCACGGCAGTCCGATTCGTGTGAGTCGAAATGTACGGGTGTGTCTGCGTCGACTCTTCCACCGGCGTGCGCGCAGTTTTCGAGCGTCGCGTCGGCCATCCGCCGTTGGCCGGCTCGGCTCTTCGCTGTGATTGGATGACGTGCGTATCCCACCTGATCCAGGCCACCTCTCGGGCCGCTCCTGGGTCGGCCCGTTTTCACTACTACGAAACGTCACAGTGACGTTTCGAGGTGATGCGGTGGGAACGCGAATCTTCTCAGTGCGACGGTGATCATGTCGAAAACGGTCATTTCGATCGGTATTGGCTGAACGAGTGGTCGAAGAGCACGTTTCTGCTACTGTCCGTGAAATTGCTCGGTGCAGATACCAGCCGAAGGTCACCCGATGTTCGCCGTTCGTCCGTTCATCTCGGCCTCGGGTCGACGTGTGTCGTCGCAACAGCGCGCGGACGGTTCGGTGGCGGGGCTGTTGGATCTGGACGCGACTCGAACTCGCGTCATTCGATTACTCGTCGGCTCGGGGACGTTGTCGATTGGTCTCATCGGTTTACTGAGCGCACCGTCCGAGGAATACAGCGGTTGGCGAGTACCTGCGGTGGTAGCAATCAGCCTGACCGCGTTTCCGGTCGCTTTGCGTTGGTTCTTCGGTCGATGGCCGGGACCGCGTCTGCTGACTGCATTCATCGTGTATTCGGATGTATCGATCGCCGCCGGTCTGTTGTTGAAGGACACGACAATGACTGCGATCGGCGGCACGGTACTCTTCGCCGTCATCACCACTCTGGCTGTGGTGGCGGTGCCGCTACTCCCCTGTCTCGTGCACATCGTTTTCGCCACCGGCGTCCTTGCGGTGGTGGCCGTGCTCACCGTGCACGCGGACGTCGCCAGCGGCTGGGTCGTTGCCGCACACAGTATGACCATGCTGTTGATGTTCGCGTCTCCGCTCATTCTGAAGGGTGTACGTGAGCGAGCTCAGATCTCGGGCACGGGAGTCGCTGGTGGACCCGCTGACCGGCCTGCACAACCGTCGCGGGCTGTTCGCTGCAGTAGCTGCCACCGCGATCACGACGCCGGATGTGGAACCGAAGGTGATATGCGCCGTCGCCGCCGATGTCGACGGGATGAAGGGTGTCAACGACAGCTACGGACATCACACCGGCGACGCGGTTCTCGTCGATGTGGCCCAGCACATGCGAGCGCTGGCGGCCAACCGCTGGATCGTCGCACGACTGGGCGGTGACGAGTTCGCGTGCATCGCCGTCGGGCGACCTGCCGACCTCACCGACCGAACTGCAGAGCTCGTGGAGCGCCTCGGACGGGCCCGGATGTTGTCCGGACTCACCGTCAGTGTCGGGTCGGCAGTGGTACCCGTCGACGCGGACAGTGATGTGCGGCAGTCCGCACACGACGTACTCCGCATCGCGGACTCGGAGATGTATCGAGCGAAACGCAGTCGCTGGCCGGCGTGAGAGCAGACACCGAGCGAATTCGTCGTCACCGCAACGTCATCGAGTTTTCAGATACCACCGTGGGAGTGCCACCCACAACGTGAGGAGAAGGGTCAGAGCGACCAGTGCCGCTACGATGCCGACGAGCGGACCGACCACGAAGTCGAACGTGAGAGCCACTACTCCCACCAGTGCGATGCCGAGCATGAACAGGCCTGCGATCGCGAGTCGGTTGCCGACCCGTACGAGTACATCGATTTCTTTGTGACGGAACAGAATTCGGTGCATTCCCACCGGCGCAATCAGCAGGATGGTTGCAACGATCGACGCACTGACGGTGATCAGATACACCGCTCGGCCGAATGTGGACACGTCGTCGAACCGTTGTTGGAACGGCAGGGTCAGGAGAAATCCGGTCAACAGCTGAACCCCGGTCTGTTCGACGCGCAGTTCCTGAAGTAACCCGAGCCAGTTCCTGTCGAGCTGCTGAGTCGGCGTCTCTCCCCTGGCCCGTGCATTCCACTCGGCATTGGGAGGTATCGACCGATCGGTCACGGGCTCTCCTTGTGTGTTGCCGGTTCGGTCACCGGTCGGGTGACGCCGTCGACGGCGGGTGTACCACGATCGTCGGCGAGAGCGTCGTTGCCCTGGACCGGGGACGCATGGCCAACCTGGTCCGCCAGCTCCAAGCCCGCTCCCGCGTAGACGTTGAAGGCGATGTCGACACCGTGATCCCTGGCCCACTGCACTTCGTCGTCGTAGCGCGCGACAGCAGCGACCGTGCCACTGAACCCGGATTCGCGCAGACAGGCGAGGGCAGTGACGTTGGCGCCGTGACGCGGCATCGCCAGCACCGCGATTCGAACCGACTCGGAGTGGCGTAGTTGGTTCCAGAAGTCCAGGTCGGTCGCGTCGCCTTCGATCACTCGCAGGCCCTGGTCGGCGAGTCGGCGAATGCGTGGCCCGTCGTAGTCGACACCCACCACACCGAGGCGGTAGTGGTCGGTCAGCCGCTGATACGCCGCGAACCCGACACGCCCCATCCCGATCACGACGACCTCTGCATCGCCGGCGTCACCGGAACGTTCCTCCGGATGCAGACTGTTCTCGTCCTGCTCGGGCAAACGAGTTGCAATCTTCTCGACCATCAGGTGCCCTCGTCCGTTGACCAGCGCCGACGCCACGAAGCTCAGGGCCACGGCTATCGACATCTCGACCAGCCATGCCGGTGCCAGCAGGCCGGTCGTCACTCCGACCGAGACGACGATCAATCCGAATTCCGAATAGTTCATCAGGCTCAACCCGGCAAGGAGAGCTGTTCGATATCGCAACTTCATCAGGGCGAACAGCGCGAGATACAGCACGGACTTGAGCGGCAACAGAAACACCATGAGCAGTGCGACGCCGAGACTGGGCAGGTCGGGTAGACCGGACAGACCGATCGAGACGAAAAAGCCGACCAGCAGCAGTTCCTTGATGTGGAACAACGATCGAGACAGCTCGGACGATGCCGGATGCGACGCCAGCAGCACACCGATGATCAGTGCACCCAGGTCTCCTTTGAGACCCAGTGCGGAGAACAGCGCGTAACCGGGCACCAGCGCCATCACGATGCCGAAGAGGGATTGCATCTCACCGTGACCCAGTCCGCTCCATACTCGTCGGAGGATGCGAGTGACGGGCCACAGCAGCACCAGCATCAGCGCCCAGGGACTGGGCAGCGTGCCGCTGGTGACGGTCAGGAACACTACGGCGACGATGTCCTGCATCACCAGGACACCGATCGCCACCCGTCCGTAGAGGGCGTGTGACTCCCCTCGCTCCTCGAGAACCTTGACCACGAAGACGGTGCTCGAGAACGACATGGCGAAGGCGAGCAATGCGATCGTCGTCAGGCTCTGCCCGGACAGCATGGCCAACCCCGCCACGGCAGCCAGCCACAGAACGGTGGTACCGACCACGACGCTGATCACCAGATGCACCGAGGTGGTCAGCCACACTTCCCGGCGCAGCAGAATACGAACGTCGAGCTTGAGACCGATGGCGAACAACAGCAGCGTCACACCCAGATCAGCGAGCAGCTCGAGCTGGGGCACCTCACCGACGTCGAGTGCATTGATGACGAAACCGGCAGCCAGAAATCCGACCAGTGGAGGCAGCCGTACCACCATGGCAAGTCCACCCAAACCGAAGGCGATGACGAGGTAGATCGCGGCAACTGTCATGCACGGTCCCTTTGCTGGTGGGCTGCAACCGGATCTCCAACGGATCGTTCGACATCGGCACATGCCGTCGGAGTGTCCTCAGTATCCCGGCAAGACCGCGATTTCACAGCGCACGAGGCTCGACGGGAACGGCGGTCGACGAAGCGGATTGCTTCGTCGACCGCCGTTCCTACGTGATACTTCGGCTGGGAACTCTCAGAGCTCGAACTCGGCCGGATCGATTCCGACCGCGAAGCACGCGTTGCGCACTGCGGCCTTCTCGTGATCGTCGAAATGGCCGTCTGCGCCGCCGATGATGATGCCGATCTGGATGACGGCTCGTGCTTGGTCGGGCTTCGATTTCAGTTTGCCGATCGTGGCTGTCGCCTCGACCTTCCCAAAATCGAAATCTCCCTGCAGCTTGTCGCAGTACCAGTCGAATTTCTGCCGAAGTTCGTCGGGCTCGAACACTCGCAGTGCCTCGTTACCGGCGATGAGAGATGCCGTCTTCTGGCGCTCGGCAGGATCGATGGTGCCGTCGGCCGCCGCGATCAGGGCGCACATGGCCATGCTGCCGTTGGCGAATTCCTTGTTCTTGAACTGGCTGGTCTTCGTCTGCAGCTGGCCGTTCAATTCCTGTGCCTTGGACTTGAGTTGATCCCAGAACGCCATGGAGCTCCTCACTAGGTGGTACTCGCCCGCACAGTCGCGCGGGCTTCGACCATTGTCCACGTAGTCCGTGAACTGGAGAGGAACTCCAGCTCAGCGCAGCCGTTCTGCATCGTGCGCCTTGGCCAACAGTTCGACGCACAGTCGGTGCAATTCGGCGGCGTCGGCACCCTCCGTCACCGCAGTGCTGACGTCCTCGGCAGCACACCGAACTTCGAACGCTCTGTCGGCCGCCGCCGATACCTCCTCGGCGGTCAACACGACAGCGTCGTCGGGAATCGATGTCCCTTTGGTCGCGCTGCGTTGCTCGTAGGCGCGTTGACGGCACGATTGACGGCAGTACCGCCGCTTCCGGCCGGTTCCGGAATCGGCGACCGGGCGTCCGCACCAGGTGCATGTCTGGTCGCGGCGGGTTCTGACGGACATGGTCGTTCAGCCTACTGCGGCCGCGAGGTAAGATCGCCCGATAAGCTGCGCCGATCGGACCGCGCCTGGAACCATCGGCTCGGGAACGAACCGGCGTGCGGCGACGTTGTAGATCAGTGGGTAGACGGTGTAGTTCGAAGTCGACGGATGGCTTTGGCGCACGTACCTACTATCGATGGAGAGGACTTCACCATGGCAGATCGTGTACTTCGAGGTAGTCGGCTGGGAGCGGTCAGTTACGAGACCGACCGTGATCACGACCTGGCACCCCGCCGCGTTGCGCGCTACCGGTGCGACAACGGCGAAGAGTTCGACGTACCGTTCGCCGACGATGCCGAGATTCCGGGTACCTGGGCATGCCGCAACGGCCTGGAAGGGTCGCTGATCGAAGGCACCGCGCCGGAGGCCAAAAAGGTCAAGCCTCCCCGCACCCACTGGGACATGTTGCTCGAGCGTCGCTCGGTCGACGAGCTCGAAGAACTCCTCAAGGAACGCTTGGACCTGCTGAAGGTGAAGCGCCGCGGGGCATGACCGTCGCCGCTCACTGCACCGCCTGATTGGAAACAATCCGGCGGTGCAGTTTTTTTGTGCTATTCGAACCTGCTGAATGTTTCGATGTGCTTTGTCGCATTAATTGTCCACCGAACGAGGATTCCAATACGATCGACTGGCGGTGTCAGAGTCCGAAGTGACATCATCGAGTATCGGTTGTCACACAAGTGGACGATTCGTGAACGGTTGCCGTAACAGTTATCGGACAATATCGATAAACAGCAGGCACCGGAGTCGAATAAACCAGGGGGCATCAACACGTGAGCCAGGATTCTGATCAGCGCTCGACCGACGCCTTGCGTACGGCGGCCTCCGATGCGAAATCGGAAGGTCATCGCGCAGTCGGCGAGCAGAAGCTTGCGGAGTTGAGGCGCGAGTTGGACGGAATCGACGAGGTTCTGCGCGCTGCAATTCGAGACCGCATCGATGTGTGTGTACGAGTTGCACACGTAAAACGTGAACATGACATTCCGATGATGCAACCAGGCCGCGTCGGACTGGTGACCGAACGAGCACGAGAATTCGCGTCGGCCAATGGACTGTCTCCCGATTTTCTCGAAGATCTGTATCGATCGATGATTGCAGAGGCATGTCGCGTCGAGGATTCGATCATCGATTCTCCGACGCCCGGGCCCGGCCTCGACAGTGAACGGTAGAAGCACTCCGATGACGATCCATACGCTCCTGGTGGACAATTACGATTCGTTCACCTACAACCTGTACAGCCTTCTGACCGAGGTGAACGGCCGACCGCCCACTGTAGTCAAGAACGACGTCGAGTGGACGTCGCTGAATTTCGACGCCTACGACAACGTCGTGATCTCGCCCGGTCCCGGGCGTCCGGATGTGGAGCAGGACTTCGGGATCAGTGCCCGCGTGATACTCGAGTCGGGTCTACCGATACTCGGCGTGTGCCTCGGGCATCAGGGTCTGTGCCATCTGTTCGGTGGCAGTGTCGATCTCGCGCCCGCGCCGATGCACGGCAGGATCACCGACATCACCCATACGGGTGTGGATCTGTTCGAAGGGATTCCGTCGCCGTACTCCGTGGTGCGATATCACTCGCTCGTCGTGACCCGCACCCCTGCCGACTTCGAGGAAGTCGCGTGGACGCCCGACGGACTGGTCATGGCTGTTCGTCACCGCAGCAAGCCCATGTGGGGAGTTCAGTTCCATCCCGAGTCGATCAGCACCGAATACGGCCGCGAACTACTCGCCAATTTCCGCGATCTGACGTTGGCTCGATCGAGCGCATCGAGTGCTGCGCGTACTCAGGATTCGATGTTCACCATCGAAACACGTTCGCTGGAAGGAGCATTCGACTCCGAGCAGGTCTTCGAAGCTCTGTTCGCGGACGGCTCGAAGAGTTTCTGGCTGGACGGCAGCGCGGCTCTCGAACCCGACTGCAGATTCACCGTCATGGGCGACTGCTCGGGTCCCCATGCGGAGTACGTGACCTATTCGGTTGCCGAGACCACGGTGACCGTGCAAGGTTCAGACGGTACGACCGAGCGCATTCACTCGACGTTCTTCGACTACATCGACGACCGTTTACGAGAGCGGGCCACTCCCCCTCGGCACGACCTACCGTTCGCTTTCGGTCTCGGTTACGTGGGGTACCTGGGCTACGAACTCAAGGCCGACACCGGTGGGCAACTGGTGCACACCTCTGCGACTCCCGACGCGTCGATGGTCTTCGCAGACCGCGCGTTGGTGTTCGACCACGAGGCAGGCACCCTCTATCTGATGGGGTTGGCGACCACCCCCGGGGATCCTGTGTTGGCGACGTGGTTCGACTCGGTCACCGATACCCTGCATGGTCTGTCCCGAAAGGTCGCCCCCGACAACCGTCCGGGTGTGCCCGCCTCCGGCACTCCCCTGCTCGGAGCCGATCGGTCGCTCGAACCCCGCCTACGCCACGACCGTGCCCACTACCTCGATCTGATTTCCCAGTGCCTTGCCGAGATCCGTTCCGGTGAGACGTACGAGGTCTGTTTGACCAACACGGCGACCGTGGCCGGTTCCATCGACGCGACCGCCACCTACTCGTACATGCGCGAAATCAACCCCACTCCGTACAGCGCCCTGCTGAAGTTCCCCGAGCTGTCGGTGTTGAGTGCGTCTCCGGAACGCTTCCTGCGCATCGACGCCGACCGCATAGTCGAGTCGAAGCCGATCAAGGGAACTCGTCCTCGCGGAGCCACCGCGCAGGAAGACAACGCACTGAAGGCCGATCTCGTCGCGAACGAGAAGGACAAGGCCGAAAACCTGATGATCGTGGACCTGGTGCGCAACGACCTCGCCCAGGTCTGCGTGCCGGGGTCGGTGCACGTGCCGAAGCTGTTCGATGTCGAAACTTATGCTCCCGTACACCAATTGGTCTCGACGGTTCGTGGGCGCCTGCGCGACGACGCGTCGGCCGCGCACTGTATCCGCGCTGCGTTTCCGGGTGGATCGATGACTGGAGCTCCGAAGATCCGCACGATGGCGATCATCGACAAACTCGAAGACGGACCGCGGGGGGTGTACTCGGGTGCTATCGGTTACTTCTCGATCACCGGCACCGCGGATTTCTCGATCGTCATCCGCACGATCGTGGCCACCGAACACGAAGTGACGTACGGCGTCGGCGGCGCGATCGTCGCTCTCTCCGATCCCGACGAGGAGTTCGAGGAGACGATGGTCAAGGCTGTGTCGATGCGCCGCGCGCTGACCGGAAGAACCGAAAACAGCGGGTAGGGCATTGACGCCCTACCCGCTGTTCGACACTCCCCGACTCGGGGTCGACGTGCCTACGGAGTGGTGAAGTACTCGAACACTGCAGGCTGAGCCTGGGGGTTTCCGTTGCTGGTACCGATGACTGCGCCCGCGACCGTACCGATGACGGTTCCGATGATGCACCCGGAGATGAAGTTCGGGAAGATCGACACACAGCCGATGGCGAAACCGAGGCCTGCGCCGATCGCCGTGCCGACACCACCACCGTTGTTCCAGCCGATCGCGAGCTGGTTGACCATGTTGTCGAACGCCTGCTGCTTGGTCCGCGGACCGGCGACATCGGCGACGGGAACCGTCTGCGGAGTCAATGTCAGTTCGCGACCCTCGGCACCGATCAGCGGTGCGATCGAGTAGACGGTGCCGTTGACGGTGTATTCCAGCGGGACAGATGCAAGCGTGGCACCGGCCTGGTCGATGACGGACACGGTCTCGTTCGTGGCGTCGACCCGGAACAGTCCGGCATCGAGGATGGTGGTGACCGTTCCGTCGGGGTTGACCGACGTCTCGTAGTTCACCGTGTCCGACGACGGGTCTGCCACAGCATGGCCCGCTCCGGTGGCCACCGCAGCGGTCAACGCCACCGCTACCGTTGCTGTTCTGATCAGTTTCACTTATGTCCCCTGGTGTTGGTTATTCGCCTTCGGCGGCATTCGTGCCGAATGCCGATGGTATTCGCAGATGTGCTCTTCGACGTGAAGAACACACCAATCGTTATTCGGGTGTATTTCCGAGATGAGAATCGACGACAGGCCCGATCACGTCGGCAGCGTCCGCATTGGTCATCTCGTTGTGGAAAACGTCGACATCGTGGATGACGATATCTCCTGTGACATACGGTCGCCATTCCTGCGGGGATCGAACAATTCCATCGCTCGCGCCCTTCGTTGCCGAGAAGAACAAAACATCTCCGTCGAAGACGTCCGGGATGAACTCGGCCATCATTCGAGTCGAGTTCTCGAATCCCGCATTGATACGACGGAGGTGATCGGCGGAGACGCCGGTCGTCTGACCCAACGACTCGTCGAGCAGTTCGACCCCCCGTTCGTAGGTCAGTGGCTCTGTCGACGCCTGAGCCGACAGGTCGAGCCCCAATCCGGCGAGCAGATTCTCGACGCTCAACGCTCCCTCGGCCTGTTCGCCGTCGTGTCCGTCCACGTAGCTGTCGAGGAGAGCAAGGGTGGCGACGTCGCTGCCGGTGCTGCGCAGTTCCACCGCTATCGCATGAGCCAGTGAGCCGCCGAGCGACCACCCCAGAAGGTGGTACGGACCGACCGGCTGGACGGCGCGGATCTCGTCGGCGTACCGGTGGGCGAGATCGCGAATGGATCCGAAGCTCGACCCTTCCACGATGCTCGGCAGCTGCAGGCCGTACACGGGACGGTCGTCGCTCAGGTGTGAGACGAGACCGGCGTATCCCCATGACAATCCGATTCCCGGGTGGACACAGAACAACGGGGCCTTGGACCCGCTGCCGCGCAGCGGAATCACGACTCCGAACACAGAATCGAGGTCGGCGCCCCCCGCGTCGGCATCCGCGGCGACCCGCGCGGCCAACCCTGCCGGCGTCGGATCGACGAACAGTGCCTGCAGCGGCACCCGAACCCCGATGGCGTTCTCGATGGCAGGCACGATCTTCGTGGCCACCAGCGACGTTCCGCCCAACTCGAAGAAGTTGTCGTCCATGCCGACCCGTTCGACCCCGAGAACCTGAGCGAACGCGTCGGCGATCGCGGCTTCGACATCGGTGCCCGGTGCCCGGTACGGAGTTGTCGACACGGTCAGCTCGGGAACCGGCAGCGCCCGTCGATCGAGCTTGCCCACCGGAGTGAGCGGAATGTCGTCGAGCTCGATGATCGCCGACGGAACCATGTGCCGCGGGAGCACTTTGGCCACGCGATCGCGAAGTGCCTCGGTGTCGACCGATTCGCCGTCGGCCGCGAGAACGTAGGACACGAGGACGGTGTCACCGGACGCAGCCGTGTGACCGATCGTGGCGGCGAATCCGACCTGTTCGTGCTCGGTGAGAGCGGAATCGATCTCGCCGAGTTCGATACGGAAACCGCGCACCTTGACCTGGAAGTCACTGCGCCCGACGAACTCGACGGCCCCGGCACTGCCCCAGCGCACGACGTCGCCCGTTCGATACATCCGATCGCCCGGAGTGCCGAAGGGATCGGCGACGAAACGCTCGGATGTCAGTCCGAAACGACCGAGGTATCCGCGGGCGGTGCCTGGACCGGCGATGTAGAGCTCGCCCGACACTCCGGCCGGGACCGGTCGGAGTCGTGCGTCGAGCACCAGGAACCGGAATCCGGTTCCTGGCCTGCCGACGTCCACCGTGCCACCGGGCACCAAAGGTCCACCGACACTTGCCTGAATGGTGGTTTCGGTCGGACCGTAGCCGTTGAACATCGTTCGGCCCGGTGCCCATTTCGCCACCAACTCGGGAGTGCAGGCCTCGCCGCCGACCGCGAGGACCCGAACGGTGCCCAGACGTGTCTCGTCGATCGACGACAGCGCCGCCGGCGTCAGGAACGCATGCGTGACGTGCTCGGATTCGAGCAGGTCGGCCAAGTCGCCGCCGCCGAAGACTCCCGGCGGCACGATGACGACGGTGGCACCGACGCCGAACGCCATCGTCAGCTCGTAGATCGATGCGTCGAAACTCGGCGACGCGATGTGCGAAACACGCGAATCCCGAGTGGGGCGGAATCGCTCGATCACCTCGGCCTGGAGGTTGGCCAGGCCACGGTGCCGTACCGCAACGCCCTTCGGCCGACCGGTCGAGCCCGAGGTGTAGATCAGGTAGGCCGGGTGGTCGATGTGCAGGGTGGCCGTGCGATCGGCATCGGTCACCGCGTCCGCCGGGTAGCGAGATAGCTCCGCGGAGGTTTCCGGATCGTCCAGAACCAGCCACGGGACCGTGTCGGGCAGCGAAGCCCTGTTGTCGATGTCGGTCAGACCCATTGCGGCATGGGAATCTTCGAGCATGTGCGCAATTCTGTCCGCCGGATAGTTCGGATCGACAGGCAGGAACGCGGCACCGGTCTTCGCCACAGCCCACACCGACAGCACCGACTCGATCGATCGAGGCAGCGCCAACGCGACGAACGTTTCGGGACCGACCCCGTAGTCGATCAGCATCCGAGCGATCCGGTTGGACCAGCTGTCGAGATCGGCGTAGGACAGGCTGATGCCTCGGTAGGTCACGGCCACTGCGTACGGATCGAGCGCGACCGCCGCCGCGAGCAACTCCGGCCACGTCCGAACTGCCGCGTCGGCGTTTCCTCGCGCAGGCACCAACGTGCGCTGCTCGTCGGCACCCAGAAGTTCGATGTCTCCGACCACCGTGTGTCGGTCGCGTCCGACGGCATCGAGAACTCGGATCAGTCGCGCCGCGATGGCCTCGACGCTGGACGCGTCGAACAGCGATGTGGCGTAGTCGAATGCGGCCTCGAAGCCGGACGGACGCCCCTGGTCGTCGAAGGTCTCGGACAGCAGCAATTGCAGATCCTGCTTGGCCACCGGAACGTCGAAGTCGAAGCCTTCGACACGTAGGTTCGGCAGCTCGAGCGAGGCCTTCTCGTTGTTCTGGAACGACAGCGCGACCTGTGACAGCGGAGCGTAAGCCGTCGAACGCGTGGGATTGAGAACCTCGACGATTCTCTCGAAGGGCATTTCGGTGTGATCGAATGCGTCGAGGTCGTGTGTCTTGACCTGGTTCAGCAGATCGTCGAACGTCGCGGACTCGTCCACTCGGCTGCGCAGCACGAGCGTGTTGACGAACATGCCCACGAGGTCGTCGAGCGCCGCGTCACCGCGCCCGGCCACCGGGGTGGTGATCGCGATGTCGTCGGTGCCGCTCAGGCGTGCCAGAACGACCGCGAACGCGGCGTGCAGAACCATGAACATGCTGACGTTCTGTTCGCGCGTGACGGCGACGAGGGCGCGATGGATGTCGGCATCGACGGTGAACCGGACTCGGCCGCCGCGGAAGTCCTGAGTGGTCGGCCTCGGTCGGTCCGTCGGCAACGGCAACAGATCGGGAAGACCAGCAAGCGCGGTGGACCAGTGCTCGAGCTGAGCCGCAGCCACACTCGACGCGTCCTGCTCGTCACCCAGCAGCGAACGCTGCCAGATCGTGTAGTCGGCGTACTGGACGGGCAGCGGCTGCCAGTTCGGTGCCTGACCGGCACTGCGCGCCGAGTAGGCGAGCACGACGTCGCGAGCGAGAGGTGCCATCGACGCGCCGTCGGCGGCGATGTGGTGCACCACCATGGCGAGTACGAAGACGGGATCCTCCGACGCGTCGTTGTCGGCGTCGAGCACCTCGAACAGCTCGACGTGCACCGGGATCTCGGTGGTCACGTCGAAACCTCGACCGGCCAACAGAGCCACGCGATCGGTGAGAACAGCGGCATCGATCCGTTCGGATTCGACCGCGGGCGCGACCTCGGCAGCCGGGTGCACGAGCTGCACCGGGAACTCGGGGCCGTCGGGGAAGGTCGTGCGCAGGGACTCGTGGCGCCCCAGAACATCGACCACCGCGTCGGCCAGCGCAGCGGTGTCGAGCCGTCCGGTCAGTTTGACGACCAACGGCACGTTGTACGCCGCCGACGAGGTGTCGAACTGGTTGATGAACCACATCCGCTGCTGAGCGAGCGAGAGCGGAATGTGCTCCGGACGCGTCGCGGCAACGAGGGCCGGCCGCTGCGTACGTGGGTCGGCCGAGCCGACTGCGCTCGCCAGACCCGACACCGTCGGGGTCTCGAAGATCGTGCGGACCCCGATCGAGGTACCGAATTCGGCATTGACGCGAGCGATCACTCGCGTTGCGCTGAGAGAGTCGCCACCGAGCTCGAAGAAGCCGTCGTCCGCACCGACTCGACCCACCTCGAGGATCTCGGCGAAGACCGCCGCGACCGTCAGCTCGGCAGGCGTGCTCGGCTCGCGGTACGACGTGGCCGTGCCGAACTCCGGTACCGGAAGTGCTGCGCGGTCGAGCTTGCCCACCGGTGTGAGTGGAATCGACTCGAGCACGACGATGGCGCTCGGAACCATGTGCGCCGGCAGCGCGGTGGCGAGATGATCGCGCAGAACGGCCGTGTCGAAGGTATCGACCGTCTCGGCCGGGTCGTCCCCCGTCAGGCGAACGTAGGCCACGAGAACGGTGGCACCGGTCGGCCCGGGAGTTCCGAATGTCGCCGCGAAGTCGACCGCCGGATGAGCAGAGAGCGCTGCGTCGATCTCTCCGAGTTCGATGCGGAAGCCACGGACCTTGACCTGGGAGTCGCTGCGACCGACGTACTCGATGGTCAGATCCGGCGACCAGCGCACCACGTCTCCGGTGCGGTACATGCGCGCACCGGGAGCGCCGAACGGATCGGCGACGAATCGTTCGGCCGTCAACCCCATCCGATCGTGGTAGCCGCGGGCCAATCCGACGCCCGCGAGATACAGCTCACCCACCACCCCGATGGGAACCGGCTGCAGTCGCGAGTCCAGAACCACCTCGTACACACCCCGTACCGGTCCGCCGATCGAGACCGCCTCGCCGGCCACCATCGGTGCACTGATGTTGGACATGATCGTGGCCTCGGTCGGTCCGTACCCGTTGAACAGGTTGCGGCCCGGAGCCCACTTGGTGACCAACTCGGCCGGGACCGCCTCGCCGCCGACGACCACGTCGGCGAACGTGTCGAGCCCCGCGGGATCGACAGAGGCGAGGGCGGACGGGGTGATGAAGCCGTGAGTGACCGATTCCTCGGCCAGCAACGATGCCAGCTCGGCTCCGCCGTACACGGTGGGCGGAACGATCACCATCGTGGCTCCGACGCCGAACGCGAGCAGGTACTCGAGCACGGACGCATCGAAGCTGGGCGACGAAACATGGAGCGTGCGTGAGTCCTTCGTGACTCGATAGCGCTCGCGTTGCTCGGTAGCGAAATTGTCGAGGCCGGAGTGGGTGACCACGACCCCCTTCGGAACACCCGTCGAACCCGACGTGTAGATGGTGTACGCGGCACTCGAGAGGGTGACGCGACCGTGGCGTTCGTCGTCGGCGATGGGCTCGTCGCTCACCGCGTTCGGGCCATCGGTGGCGAGGTCGTCCAGAACGATCCACGGCACGGTCGACGGCAGATCGTCGAGGTGACTGCGGGTGGTGACACCGAAAGACGCTCCGGAGTCGGCCAGCATGTGCTCGATGCGATCGGCCGGGTAGTTCGGATCGACCGGCACGAACGCGGCACCGGACTTGGCGACGGCCCAGACGGTCAGCACCGACTCGATGGATCGTGCGATTCCGAGCGCCACGAACGTCTCGGTACGAACACCGTGACCGAGCAGGATGCGGGCGAGACGGTTCGACTGTCGATCCAGCTCGCGGTACGTCAGCTCGCCGTCGACGCTGCGTACCGCGACGGCATTCGGGTCGACGGCAGCTGCGTCGGAGAAGATCTCCGGCAGCAACCGAGTCGATCGGCCTTCGAGTCCGAATACCGGTGCCAGCGAACCGAGTTCGGCATCGGCGAGCAGACTGAGTCGAGCCAGCGGCTGCTGCTCGTCGGCCAGTACCGCATCGAGTACCCGCTCGACCCGATCGACGATCGCGTGCACGTCCTCGATCTCGAACAGTTCGGGCAGGTACTTGGCCTTGAGGTTCAAGCGCTCGTCCACCGACGACACCAGGGTGAGCGGGTAGTGCGCGGCATCGGTTCCGAGGATGTCGGTCACCTGCATGCCGGCGAAATCCGTTGCCGCAGAAGCTCCGGCGCGATCGACCGGGTACGACTCGAACACGGTGAGCGTGTCGAATGCGACGCCGGCACCGGCTGCGCGCTGGATGTCGGTCAGACCGAGGTAGTGGTGGTCGAGCAGTGCTGCCTGTTCGGCCTGCACGCGATCGACCAGAGCACCCAGAGTCTCGGCCCGATCGAGCGTGACCCGAACGGGCAGTGTGTTGATGAACAGCCCGATCATGCCTTCGATGCCAGGGACCTCGGGCGGCCGACCCGACACCGTGGCACCGAAGACGACGTCTTCGCGTCCGGTCAGAGTGGCGAGCACGATGCCCCACGCGGTCTGAACGAGGGTGTTCAGAGTCGAACCGCGGCGCGCTGCGAAATCGCGCAGTGCCGCTGTGGTCTCGATCGACAACGACCTTTCCGTCTCGCTCGAGACGGTGGACAACTGTCGGCCCCGATCACCGGTGACCAGCAGTGTCGGCTCCTCGACACCCGCCATCGCACTGACCCACTGCGCCGTGGAGATGGCGACGTCGCGTTGCCGCATCCACGCGAGGTAGTCCCGGTATGCGGGCACACGCGGCAGCATCGAATCGTCGGACTCGGTGACGTAGAGCGTGATCAGTTCCTTGACGACCAGAGGCGTCGACCAACCGTCGAGCAGGATGTGGTGGTTGGTCAGCAACAGTCGCCAGTGATCGTCGGCGAGGGTGATCAGCGTGAATCGAAGCAGCGGCGCCGAGTCCATCTCGAACCGCACACCGCGATCGGCGGCGAGCACGGCCTCGAGCGCGGAGTCGACGTCGGCCTCACCGCGTAGATCGACCTCGGCCCAGGGAACCGTCACCGAATTCTGCACGATCTGCAGGGATTCGCCGGCGCTGTTGTGCACGAACGCTGCTCGTAAGTTCGGATGGCGAGAGACGAGCTTGTTCACGGCGGAGTGCATCCGCTCGGCATCGACGACGCCACGCAGCTCGAGGCCGAGCTGCACCATGTAGGCGTCGACGCCCGCAGTGTCACTGCCGACCTCGCCGGCGAGGCGCGCGTGGAACAGCAAGCCGGCCTGCAGCGGCGACAGCGACCACACGTCGTCGAGGTCGGGGAACTGCTGCTCGAGCACCTCGATGGAGCGCTGATCGATGTCCACCAGCTCGAGGTCGGACGGGGTCAAGCCTCCCGCACCCTGCACCGAGGCGTGCTCGGTGATCGCGGTCAGCGCCTGCGTCCACAGTTCGATCAACCGATCGACCTCGTCGGAATCGAGGATGCCCGCCGGGAACGCGAAGGTGGCGTCGAGCTGCGGACCGTCGGGCGTCGAGGTGGTGACGGCGTTGATGTCCAGCGCAGCCGGCACGGGCATGTCCGGATTCTGCGCGTCGCCGAGCTCGGCATCGGCGACGGGAATCCAACCAACGTCGGCCATGCCTTCGGTGGAGCCGGTCGAGAATCGTCCGAGGTAGTTGAAACTGACCTGAGGCGCGGCGAAACCGGAAAGCGCCTCGGTTCCAGCCGAATCGAGGTACCGCAACATGCCGTAGCCGATTCCGTGATCCGGGATCTCGAGCAGCTGTTCCTTGACCGCCTTGATCAGTGCACCGGCGGAGTCGCCACCCGACAACGCGTCGGCGACGTCCACCGAACCGAGGTCGAGTCGCACGGGGAAGATCGTGGTGAACCAGCCGACGGTTCTGCCGAGATCGGCTCCGGGAACCACGGCGTCTTCACGGCCGTGGCCTTCGAGCGTGATCAGGGCGCTGCTGACAGCGGCTCCCCGTTCACGACGCCACGCGGTCAGTGCCAACGCCAAGCCGGCCAGGAGGCCGTCGTTGACGCTGCCACGGAAGACGTTCGGCACCGTGGTCAGCAAGCGCTCGGTCACCTCGACGGGAAGTGATGTGCGGATGCGCTGCACGGTGGCGTCGACGTCGATGCGCTTGTCGAGTGGTCGCGAACCGATCGTCGGATCGGCACCGCTCAGAATGCGCTGCCACAGCCCGATCTCGTCGGCGCGGCTCGCCGTGACCTCGGCCAAACCGGTGGACCACCGCCGCATCGATGTGCCGATCGGTGCCAGCGCAGGCGCGTCGCCGGCGATGATCTGGCTCCATGCCGTTGCGAGATCCGGCACGAGGATGCGCCAGGACACGCCGTCGATCACGAGGTGATGCGCGACGACGAGCAGTCGGCCGGACCCGTTCGGGCCCTGGAACCACACCATCTGAACCATGACGCCGTCGGCTGGGATCAGTCGATCTGCTGCGGCGTCGAGCTCCGTTGCGGCGCGGGAAGAGAATGCGGCACCGTCCACGGAATCGACCGAGACCGCATGGATGACCGACGCGGCGGACACGGTGCCGATCGGAGATACTTCCTCGTGCCAGATGCCGTCGGCATCCTGGTACAGCCTCGACCGGAGCATGTCGTGACGATCGAGCACCGCCTGGACGGTGCGCTCGAGCGTCTCGGTCTCGATGCCGACCGGAAGCTGAAGCAGGGCGGTCTGGGTGTAGCGGCCGAAGTCGGTGCTGCGGTCCAGCATCCAGCGAACGACGGGTGTCAGAGGCAGCGAGCCGACTCCCCCACCGTCGAGCTCTTCCAGCACGACGGCGTCGCCCCCGAGAACGACGACCTCGGCCAGCGCCGCAACGGTCTTGCGCTCGAAGATGTCGCGCGGAGCCAGGACCAGACCGGCCGCCTTGGCACGTGAGACCAGCTGGATGGACATGATGCTGTCGCCGCCGAGCGCGAAGAACGAGTCGTCGACGCCGACGGTGTCGAGGCCGAGCACGTCGGCGAACAATCCGGCAAGGATCGACTCGACTTCGGTTGCAGGCAAACGGCTTTCGGTCACGTTGGCCGAGAAGTCCGGAGCCGGCAGTGCACGGCGATCGAGCTTTCCGTTGGCAGTGAGCGGCAGCTCGTCCAGCACTATCAGCGCAGCCGGAACCATGTAGGACGTCAGCGAGTGCCCGACGAAATCCAGAACGGCGGAGTGGTCGAGGGTTCGACCCGCCTCGGCGACGACATATCCGATCAGGCGATCACCGGATCCGTCGTCACGGACCGAGACCACGGAGGCCGCGACACCGTCGTACGCCAGCAGAGCACTCTCGATCTCGCCGAGCTCGATGCGGAAGCCGTGCAACTGCACCTGCATGTCACTGCGGCCCAGGTATTCCAGTGCACCGTCGCGATTCCATCGCGCGGTGTCGCCGGTGCGGTACATCCGGGCACCGGGGTCTCCGGACGGATCGGCGACGAAACGGGTGGCCGACAGCCCGGCCCGGCCGAGGTAACCGCGAGAGAGCTGTGCCCCCGAGACGTACATTTCACCGGTCACGCCCGGCGGCACCGGATTGAGACGGGTGTCGAGAACCGCGACGTGCAGCGCGGGAATCGCCTGACCGATGACGCTGGCCGAGGCCGAGGCGGCGAACTGTTCTGTCAGGGCCAGGTGACTCACGTGGACGGTCGTCTCGGTGATGCCGTACATGTTGACCAGAGTCGGAGCGGATTCGTCGTGCCGGGCGTACCAGCGAGCCAACTGACCGAGATCGAGTGCTTCTCCGCCGAAGATCACGTACCGCAGCGACAGATCGGAGTCCGCGGTTCCGGCGAGGTTTCCGGTCGCAACTCGATCCGCTTCCGCGAACTGGTAAAACGCCGTCGGTGTCTGGTTGAGAACCGTGACCTTCTCGCGTACCAGCAACTCGCGGAACAGCTCCGGGGAGCGCGCGGTGTAGTAGTCGACGACGACGAGTGTTCCGCCGTGCAGCAGCGGTCCCCACAGCTCCCATACCGAGAAGTCGAACGCATACGAGTGGAACATCGTCCAGACGTCGCGATCGTCGAAATCGAAGAGATCGGCTGTGTTCGCGAACAGCGTCGCCACGTTGCGGTGCGCGATCTGCACGCCCTTGGGGCGACCGGTACTGCCCGAGGTGTAGATGACGTACGCGATCGAATCGGCGCTGGTGCCACCCGAGCGGTCCGCATCGGTCAGCGGGGCACCCGACATGACGTCCAGTTCGGCGATCAGCTCGGGCGAATCGATCTCGAGGACATCGAGATCCGAGGCGGGCACTGCCGCACTGTCGGCAACCGTGGAGATCACACAGACGGGCGAGGCGTCCTCGAGCATGAACGCGAGCCGATCCGCTGGGTAGGACACGTCGATCGGAAGGTAGCCTCCACCGGACTTGATCACCGCGAGCAGAGCGACGATCAGCTGCTCGTTGCGCGGCATCGCGACCGCCACGAGCGATTCCGATGTCACACCGCGCTGGACCAGAAGCCGCGCGAGTCGGCTCGACCGGTCGTCCAACTCGGCGTAGGTCAGCATGTGATCGCCGAAGACGACCGCACGCGAGTCGGGGAATTGCGCTGCTGCGGTGGCGAATCGATCGGCCAACGTCGCGTCGGATGCCACGAGACCTGCGTGGTTCCACTCACCCGTCATGGCATCGAGCTCGCCCGGGAGCAAGAGGTCGATGTCGCCGACTGCGCGCTCGGGATCGGTTGTCACCGAGGCGAGCACAGCACCGAATCGTGCCGAGAACTCCCGGACGGACGATTCCTCGAACAGATCGACCGCGTAGGTGATCGCGGCGGTCATCCCGGCCGGCGCACCGGACTCGTCGTACTGCTCGGCGACGGTCAGCTGCAGATCGAACTTCGCGACGTGCGCGTCGATGTCGACGGCCTCGACCGTGAGCTCCGGTAGTTCGAGCGCGGCCGAGGTGTTGTTCTGGAATTCGACCAGCACCTGGAACAGCGGCGAACGGTCCGTCGAACGCGCGGGATCGAGAACGTCGACCAGTCGCTCGAACGGAACATCGGTGTTGTCGAACGCCGCCAGATCTGCTGTGCGGGTGGCACGGAGCAGATCGTTGAACGAGAGCCCCGGTGTCACCTGGGTACGCAGAACCAGCGTGCCGACGAACATGCCGATCAGATCGTCGAGCGCGGCCTCGCCTCGACCGGCGATCGGCGTTCCGACGGCGATGTCCTCGGTGCCGCTGATGCGTGCCATCAGAATCGACCATGCCGCGTGCACGGCCATGAAGACGGTCGCCTCGTTGGCGCGCGCCGACTCGACCAGTGCCGAATGGGTTGCTCGGTCGATCTCGAACCGAACACTGTTGCCGCGCATGGACTGCCGAGTGGGCCGCGGGTGATCGAGCGGCAACGGCAGTACGTCGGGAAGATCCGCGAGAGCGGTCTTCCAGAAATCCAACTGCTGCGCGGCGAGGGACGCGGGATCGGCCTCGTCGCCGAGGACGGTGCGTTGCCAGATCGCGAAGTCCGCGTACTGAACGTCGAGTGGTGCCCACATCGGAGCGCCGGTCGCTACGCGAGAACCGTAGGCGACCATGACATCTCGCGCCAAGGGTGCCATGGAGGCACCGTCGGCGGCGATGTGGTGCACGACGATCGACAGCACGAATTCGTCCGCTGCAACCCGGTACAGCACCGCGCGGAACGGTAGATCGGTCGTGACGTCGAAACCTGTTGCGGCAGAGGCAGAGATGGCCGAAACGATCTCGTCGGCGTCCAGATCGACGACGGCGAGATCGGTTCTCACCGTCTGCGCATCGAGGATCTTCTGCTCGGGGCGCTCACCGTGGCTCGGGAACACCGTGCGCAGCGACTCGTGCCGTTCGAGAACGTCCCCGACCGCCGCACTCATCGCGTCGATGTCGAGTCGACCCGTCAGCCGGACCGCAAGCGGGATGTTGTAGGCCGCAGAGTCGACGTCGAATTGGTTGATGAACCACATCCGTTGCTGCGCGAGCGACAACGGAATCGAATCCGGTCGCGGCTTGGCCACGAGTGCGGGACGGCGCTCGGTGCCGGTCGGATCGCTGTGTACGCGCACCGCAAGCGACTCGACGGTGGGAGCCTCGAACAGTGCACGCACGCTGATCGTGGTGTCCAGGGCGGCATTGACCCGAGCGGTGAGTCTGGTGGCGCTGAGCGAGTCCCCACCGAGGTCGAAGAAGCTCGAATCGATTCCGACACCGCCGTCGATCCCCAGTACCTCGCCGAAGATGTCGGCAATGACCTGCTCGGTGTCGTTGCGCGGTGCACGCGAATCGTCCCCGAGATGAAGATCGGGTGCGGGCAGGGCGTTGCGGTCCAGCTTGCCGGCCGGTGTCAGCGGAATCGATTCCAGGGCGACGAAGGCCGTCGGGATCATGTGGGTCGGTAGCGAATTCGACACATGACTGCGCAGAGACACCGCATCGATCTGCTCGCCGGACCGCGGAAGGACGTAGGCGACGAGAATGGTGTTACCGGCCGGACCGTCGACACCGACGGTGGTCGCGAACTCGACGGAAGGATCATCGGTCAGGACGGCGTCGATCTCGCCCAGTTCGATGCGGAAACCGCGCACCTTGACCTGGAAGTCGCTGCGCCCGACGTATTCGAGCGTTCCCGACTCGGTCCACCGGACGACATCGCCGGTGCGGTACATCCGCGCACCCGGTTCGCCGAAGGGATTCGCCACGAAACGCTCGGCCGTCAGGCCGAATCGGCAGTGGTAACCCCGGGCGAGCGCCGGACCGGCGAGATAGAGCTCACCCGCAACACCGACGGGTACCGGGTGCAGTCGCGAGTCGAGGACGACCTCGCTGAACCCGATTGTCGGCGAACCGATGTCGATCGTCGAATCGATATGCAGCTGATCGCTGACGGACGAGAAGATGGTCGCTTCGGTCGGACCGTACGCGTTGAACATCCGGCGGCCCGGTGCCCAGCGGGCGACGAGTTCCGGCGGACAGACGTCGCCACCGGTCGCGACGACTCGCAGCTCCGTCAGGCCCTCCGGATCCACCGATGCAAGCGCGGCTGGGGTGACGAACGCATGCGTCACCTGCTGTGCAGCGAGCAGCTGAGCCAATTCGGCTCCACCGTAGACCGACGTCGGCGCGATGACCATCGTCGCGGCACCGGAGAGCACCATCAGCAGTTCGAGAATCGAGGCATCGAAGCTCGGAGACGCGAACGCCAGAACCCGAGCGTCCGGGGTCACCTCGAAACGAGTGCGCTCCTCCTCCGCCAGGTTCGCCAATCCCCGGTGAGTGACGGTGACGCCCTTGGGGACACCGGTCGAGCCGGAGGTGTAGATCAGGTACGCGACCTGATCGATGTGCATCGGGCGGATACGGTCGCCGTCGAGAACCGGCGCGGTCGAGTGACCGGCGATGTCGGCGCGCGTGTCGTCGTGATCGAGAACGGTCCACCGGGCGGATCCCAGACCCTCGACCGCGGATGTGTGCGCGGACACGGTCAGGCCGAGCGAGGCGTTCGAATCGACGAGCATGTGCTCGACGCGATCGCGCGGGTAGTTCGGATCGATCGGCAGGAATGCCGCGCCGGTCTTCGCGATCGCCCAGATTCCGAGTACCGATTCGATGGAACGTGGCACAGCCAGTGCGACAACGGTTTCCGGACCGGCACCGCGAGCGATCAGCGTTCGGGCGAGAGCCGAGGACTGCGCGTCGAGCTCGGCGTAGTCGACCGTGCGCCCGTCATTCCACAGAGCGGTGCCGTGCAGGTTGCCCGCAGTAGCGGCGGTGAGGATGTCCGGGAGCAGTCGAACTGCTTCGGCAGCCGGCCCCTGGACCGGTGCCAAGCGGACCAGTTCGTCGTCGGACAGCAACGACAGGGACCCCACGAGTCGACCGGTGTCGGTGGCAATGGCGTCGAGGACCCGCACGATTCTGTCGACCGTCGCCTCGACGACGCTGTGCTCGAACAACTCCGGCAAGTACTTCGCCTCGATGTGCAGCCGATCGTCGACCATGGCGACCAAGGTCAGCGGATACTGCGCTGTGTCGCTGCCGTCGTGCACGTCGTGCACCCGCATCCCGGCGAGGTCGGTCTCGGCCGACAATCCCGCGCGGTCCATCGGGTAGGACTCGAACACCGTCAGGGTGTCGAAGGCGACGGCCGGTCCCACCGCACGCTGGATGTCGGTGAGGCCGAGGTAGTGGTGATCGAGCAGAGCGGCCTGTTCGGCCTGTACCCGCTCGAGGTACTCGCCGAGTGTCTCCGACGGATCGAGCACGATCCGCACCGGCAGAGTGTTGATGAACAGACCGACCATGGCCTCGATGTCGGAGACCTCCGGCGGGCGTCCGGACACGGTGGCACCGAACACGACGTCGGAGCGTCCGGTCAGAGTGCCGAGCACGAGGGCCCACGACGCCTGCACCATGGAGTTCATCGTCACGCCACGTGCACGAGCGACGCTGCGCAGCCGGTCCGTCTGCTCCACATCGAGCGAGACCAGCGACCGACCTGCCAACGTCGACTCCTGGCGCCGGCTCTCGACCGGCGTCAACAGGGTCGGCTCGGACAAGCCTGCGAGCGCGTCGGTCCACGCGGCCAGTGCCGACGAACGGTCACGCTTGGCCAGCCACGACAGGTAGTCGCGATAGGCGGGAACCCGCGGGAGCACGGTTTCGTCGCCGTCGACCACGTAGAGCGTCAGCAGGTCCTTGAGCAGCAACGGTGTGGACCAACCGTCGAGCAGGATGTGGTGGTTGGTCATCACCAGACGCCACTCGCCGGGCGCCACCGTGATCAGCATGAAGCGCAACAGAGGTGCCTGCGCCATGTTGAATCTGGTGGCGCGGTCGTCGTGTTCGATGCGATCGAGCTCGACGGCTCGATCGTCGGCGTCCAGTCCGGTCAGGTCGATCGACGACCAGGGAGCGTCCACGTCGTGGTGAACGATCTGTATGGACTCGCCGTCGTCGTTGTGAACGAAGGCAGTCCGCAGGTTCGCGTGTCTACGCAGGAGCGCTCGAGCAGCACGTCGGAACCGTGCCTCGTCGACGCTTCCGCGCAGCTCCAACACGAGTTGGACGATGTAGGCGTCGACGGACTGATCCGACAGCTCGGCGTGGAACAGCAATCCGGCCTGCAGGGGCGTCATGGACCAGATGTCGTCCAGCGTGGGATAGACCCGTTCGAGGTGGTCGATGGAACTCTGATCGAGCCGCACCAGATCGAGGTCGGACGGCGTGAAGCCACCGGCCCCCGGTCGCTGGGCGAGCTGTGTCAGCGCGGTGAGGGCCTGACGCCACAACTCCGCCAGTTCGGTGACCTCGGCGGCGGCGAGCACCCCGGTGGGGAAAGCGAACGTCGCCTCGAGGCGCGGGCCGGTCGGCGTCGCGGTGGTGACGGCATTGATGTCGAGCACTGCTGCTACCGGTAGATCGGCGTCCTGCGAATCGCCGACACCGGAGTCGTCGACCGGCAGCCAGCCGTGTCCACGCAGCTCGTCCGGAACGTCGGTGCTGTAGCGCCCGAGATAGTTGAAACTGACCTGGGGAGCCGGGAAGTCGCGCAGAGCAGCGGCGCCGTCCTCGTCCAGGTAGCGGAGCATGCCGTAACCGATGCCGTGATCGGGGACCGCCAGCAACTGCTCCTTGACCGTTTTGATCAGTCGTGCTGCGTCGGCACCGCCGGCGAGTGCGTCGTCCAGGTCCAGACCGGCGAGGGTGAGCCTGAGCGGGTAGATCGTGGTGAACCAACCGATGGTCCGGCCCAGATCGGCACCGGGTACCACGTGGTCCTCGCGGCCGTGACCCTCCAGCGAGATGAGAGCGTCGTCCACGGTCACTCCCCGACCACGTCGCCACACCGCCGTGGCGAGCGCGAGTGCGGCGAGCAGACCGTCGTTGACGCTGCCGTGGAACGCATCGGGCAGTGCTGTCAGTAGCCCCTCGGTGACGTCGGTGGACAACGTCATCTCGATCTTGTCCACCGTCCGGTACACGTCGATCTCGCGATCGAGCGCGCGTGATCCGATGAGCGGATCCGGTTGTGCCAGAACGTCGCGCCAGATCGCCAGCTCGTCACCGCGGGTGGCGGTGACCTCACGCAACCCGTGCGACCACCGACGCATGGAAGTGCCGACCGGAGCCAGCTCAGGAGTGTTCCCGCCGATGATCTGGGCCCATGCCGACGCGAGGTCCGGAACCAGGATTCGCCAGGACACGCCGTCGATGACCAAGTGGTGGGCGACGACGAGCAGACGGCTCCCCTCGGGGCCGGCGTCGAACCACACCATCTGGATCATCACACCGGAATCGGGTGCCAACCGGCCGACTGCTGCTTCTGCCTCGGCCGTTGCCTGCTTCGAGAACCCTTCTCCCCGAACGGTCGTCGACGCCACGCGGTGCACGACCGAGTTCGCCGCGATCGATCCGGCGGGAAGCACCTCCATCGTGGGGTGCTCACCCCGGTGCAGAACGCCGCGGAGCATGTCGTGGTGATCGAGGACCGTTTGCACGGTTGCCTCGAGCACATCCAGCTCGATATCGACCGGGAGGGTGAGAACCGCCGTCTGCGTGTGCTTGTCGAGGACAGCCGTCCGATCGAGCATCCAGGCGACGATCGGAGTCAGCGGTACGTCACCGACACCGCCACCTGGCAATTCCTCCAGTACGAGAGGTGCAGTGCCGTCTCCGGACGCGACCACCTCGGCCAGTGCCGCAACGGTCTTGTGCTCGAACACATCTCGTGGCGACAGAGACAATCCGGCTGCCTTGGCACGCGAGACCAGCTGAATCGACATGATGCTGTCGCCGCCGAGAGCGAAGAACGAATCGTCGACGCCGACGCGGTCCAGTCGAAGAACCTCGGCGAACAATCCGGCCAACGTCTTCTCGACCGCGTTGTCCGCATCGCGACCGGCCGTGACCTGAGCGGACCAGTCCGGTTCGGGGAGTGCGTTTCGGTCCAGTTTGCCTGCGGGAGTGAGAGGAATGGACTCGAGCATCACGAACGCCGAGGGCACCATATGCGCAGGCAACACCGAACCGGCATGCTCGCGCAACGCATCCGCCTCGACCCCGGCACCGGCCACCGGCAACACATACGACACCAACACCGTTGCCCCAGCAGCACTCTCACGACCGATGGTGACCACGAAATCGACACCCGGCACCGCAGCCAACACCGAATCGATCTCACCCAACTCGATCCGGAAACCACGCACCTTCACCTGGAAATCGCTACGCCCCACATACTCCAACGCACCCGAAGCATTCCACCGCACCACATCACCGGTGCGATACATCCGCGAACCCGCACCACCGAACGGATTGGCCACGAACCGCTCCGCCGTCAAACCCAACCGCGCGTGATACCCACGAGCCAACGCCGGACCCGCCAGATACAACTCACCCACCACACCCACCGGCACCGGATTCAACCGCGAATCCAACACCACCTCCGCGAAACCGATCGTCGGCGAACCGATATCGACCGACTCCCCCACCACCAACGCCGACGAGATCGACGAGAAAATCGTCGCCTCCGTCGGACCGTACGCATTGAACATCCGCCGACCCGGCGCCCACCGCGCCACCAACTCCGGCGCACACACATCACCACCGGTCACCACCACCTCGACCGACTCCAACCCCACCGGATCCACCGACGCCAACGCCGCAGGCGTGACGAACGCATGAGAGACCCGCTCCTGCGCCAACAACGACGCCAACTCCACCCCACCGAACACCAACGGCGGAGCAATCACCATCGTCGCCCCACCCGAGAACGCCAACACGAACTCGAGAATCGAGGCATCGAAACTCGGCGACGCAAACGCCAACACCCGCGACGACGGACCCACACCGAACCGAACCCGCTCCTCGGCAGCCAAGTTCCCCACACCACGATGAGTGACCACCACACCCTTGGGCACACCCGTCGAACCCGACGTATAGATCAGATACGCCGCATCATCGAGCCGCAACACACCCGAACGCTCGGCATCCAACACCGGAGCAGACGACCGAAACGCCAGATCCGCCACCACATCGGCATCATCGAGCACCACCCACGACACCCCACCCACACCCGACAACACACCCACATCGGCACCCAACGTCACACCCACCACAGCACCCGAATCGACCAACATGTGCTCGATCCGATCCACCGGATACTTCGGATCCACCGGCAAGAACGCACCACCGGCCTTCGCCACCGCCCACACCGCCACCACGGACTCCACCGACCGCGACAACGCCAACGCCACGAACGACCCCGGACCCACCCCACACGACATCAACATCCGCGCCAACCGCGACGACGCCGCATCCAACTCACCATACGAAACAGACCGCGACCCCGACACCACCGCAACACCACCGACACCAGCAACACCCACAGCATCAGCCAACAACTCCGGCAACACCACACCCGCCACAGACCGCGGCCCCCGAACCGGAGCCAGCGAGTCGTACTCGTTGGCAGACAAGATCTCGATGTCACCGACTCGGATGGACGGCACGGCGGTCACGGCGTCGAGGATTCGTACCAGGCGATCGGCGAGAACTCGGACGGTATCCGCGTCGAACAGTTCTGTGGCGTAACGGAATCCGGCTTCGATGCCGACCGGTGCGCCGGACGGGTCGAATTCCTCCGAGATCGTCAACTGCAGATCGAAGTTGGAAATGTCGTTGGGTAGCTCGATGCTCTCGATCGACAGTCCGGGCAACGTCACGGTCGGTCGGTCGGTCTGCTGGAACTCGAGCATCACCTGGAACAACGGCGCATGGGCAGTCGACCTCGCGGGATCGACCGCGTCCACCACCCGTTCGAACGGGACATCCGAATGCGTGAACGCGGCCAGGTCCACGGAGCGAACGTCCGAGAGCAGGTCCTCGAACCGCATCGAGCCGGGAACCTGAGTGCGCAGAACGAGGGTGTTGACGAACATGCCGACGAGTTCGTCGAGTGCGGCGTCTCCTCGGCCCGAGATCGGCGTTCCGACCGAGATGTCCTCGGTACCCGAGAGTCGGGCCAGCAGTACGGCAAGGGCCGCGTGCACGATCATGAACGAGCTCGAATTGTGTTCGGCGGCAACAGTAGCGAGGCGGGCATGAACCGAGGCGTCGATCTCGAACGTCACGCTGTCGCCGCGCAGGGAAGCCACCGCGGGACGCGGGCGGTCGGTCGGCAGCGTCAGAACCTCGGGACTGCCGGACAGTGTCTCGACCCAGTAGGCGAGCTGCTTGGCCATCAACGACTCGGAATCGGACTCCGCGCCGAGGAACCGGCGCTGCCACAGCGCGTAATCGGCATACTGCACCGGCAACGGTTCCTGGCTGGGTGCATGCCCTGCGGCGCGGGCACTGTAGGACACCATCAGGTCGCGGGCCAGCGGGGCGCTCGAGAACCCGTCGGAGGAGATGTGGTGCACCACCATCACGAGCACATGCTCGTTCTCGCTGACCCGAACCAGTCGAACTCGCAGCGGAACGTCGGCCACGACGTCGAAGCCCGAGCCTGCGACGTCGGCGATCAACTCCAGAACGTGGCGCTCGTCGTTCGCGAGGATCGGAGTCAGATCCGGCAGTGCAGATTCCACGTCGAGGATCGACTGCACCGGAGCGTCGTCGGTCAGCGGGAACATCGTGCGCAGCGACTCGTGTCGACCGAGCACGTCGGCGATGGCCGAGTGCATCGCATCGACATCGAGCGCGCCGCTCAGGCGCATGGCGAACGCGACGTTGTAGGCAGCCGATTCGGTGTCGTACTGATTGATGAACCACATCCGCTGCTGGGCCAGCGACAGGGGCACTGCATCCGGTCGCTCCTGCGGGACCAGCCGAGGGGCGGCTGCAGCGTCGTGCTCACCGAGTTCGATGCCTGCCGACAGCGCTCGCACGGTGGGGGCGTCGAACAGATCCCTGATACCGATATCGGTTCCGAGTGCCGCATTGATTCGCGCGACCAACCGCATCGCGATCAGCGAGTTGCCGCCGATTTCGAAGAAGCTCGACGTGACACTGACCTGGGCCATACCGAGCAGATCGCCGAAGACTCCGGCGACGATCTCCTCGACCGGGTTCTCGGGCCCGAAGAATTCCGATGCAGCGACAGTGAATTCGGGCGCAGGCAATGCCTTCCGGTCGAGCTTGCCGCTGGCGTTGACCGGCAGCGAGTCGAGTACCACCACGTGTGAGGGCACCATGTACCCCGGGAGGCGGCGCGCGGCCTCGGCCGTCAGGTGCGCGGGATCGACGGCGTGGCCGGGCGCACCGACCACGTAGGCCACGAGGGTCTCACCGGTGTTCGGGTCCTTGTGCACCAGTGCGATCGCCTGTGCGACCGATTCGGATCGAAGGAGAACCGCTTCGATCTCGGGCAGTTCGATCCGGAGCCCTCGCAGTTTGACCTGAAAGTCCGTGCGGCCGATGTACTCGAGCTCGCCGTCGGCGCGCCAGCGCACCAGATCACCTGTGCGGTAGAGCCTCTCGCCCGGCTCGCCGAACGGATCCGCGACGAAGCGATCCGCTGTCAGGTCGCCTCGGCCGACGTACCCGCGAGCGAGTTGCACACCGGCGAGATACAGCTCGCCGGGAGCACCGATCGGAGCCGGTCGCAACGACGCGTCGAGCACGTACAGACGCGTGTTCCACACCGGTGCGCCGATGGGAATCGAGACGGACTCGCGCCCGGTCACGTGGTAGTAGCTGACGTCGACTGCCGCCTCGGTCGGACCGTAGAGGTTGTGCAGTTCCGCGAGTGAGAACTGCGCGAACTGCGCCGCGGTGGCAGGTGGAAGCGCCTCGCCGCTGCAGAAGACCAGTCGGAGCGAGACACATTCCGCAGCCCGTGCCCCGGCTGCGAACACCGCGAGCATCGACGGCACGAAGTGCGCCGTGGTGATGTGCTCCTGCGCGATGATGCGGGACAGATACACGGGATCGCGGTGTCCGTCGGGTTCGGCCACGACGAGCTTGGCACCGACCTGTAGTGGCCAGAAGAACTCCCACACCGAGACGTCGAACGTCGCCGGAGTCTTCTGCAGAACGGTGTCCGCAGGCTCGAGGTGATATTCGTGCTGCATCCACAGCAGCCGGTTCACGATGGCCGAGTGCGTGACTGCGACACCCTTGGGCCGACCGGTCGAGCCGGAGGTGTAGATGACGTATGCGGTGTTCGAGCCGTGCAGTCTTCCCAGTCGGTCCGAGTCGGTGATCGTGGAGTGGTCGCGATCGGAGACGTCGAGCAGATCGACGGCCAGGACCGGAGTTGCGACCGGGATGTTGATCCAGTCGCGACTGGTGGTGAGGATGCACACGGGCTGGGCGCTGGAGAGGACGTAGGACGACCGCTCGACGGGATGGTCCGGGTCGATCGGTACATAGGCACCACCGGCCTTGACGATCGCGTACATGCCGACGAGCAGATCGATCGACCGGCGAATCGCCAGGCCGACATGGGATTCGGGTGTCACGCCGAGCGAGATGAGATGACGCGCGAGCTGATTCGCGCGTTCGTCCAGTTCGAGATAGGTGATGTGTTCGTCCTCGAACACGAGCGCTGTCGAGTACGGACTGCGCTGTACCTGTCGGTCGAACAGACTGCTGAGCGTCATGTCGGCGCCGCCGGCCGGAATCTGCTGGTGGACCGGAGGTTCGATCAGACGTGCGGTGTCGTTCCACTCGAACAGGACGAGTTCCCGCTCCGCGGCGGACAGAATGTCGATGTCTGCGGTGCGTACGTCCGTCGACGTTCCGATGGTCGACACGATCCGCAGGAAGCGATCGACGAACCGGTCGATGGTTTCGGGATCGAACAGATCCGTGGCGTAGGTGAACGACGCCGACAGTGCACCGGACGGGTCGACGGGCTCCTGATCCACACGCAGCTGTAGATCGAATTTTGCCGTATCGGTGCCGATCTCCTCGAACCGAACGGTGAGATCGGGCAGCTCCAACGTGACAGCTGCATTGTTCTGGAACTCGAGCAGAACCTGGAACAGCGGCGAGTGGTCGGTCGACCGCACCGGATCGAGTACGTCGACCAGACGCTCGAACGGGATGTCGGTGTTGTCGAAGGCGGCGAGGTCGGAGCGACGAGTGTCGGCGAGCAGTTCGGTAAAGGTTGCTTGCGGCTCGACCTGTGTTCGCAGAACGAGGGTACCGACGAACATGCCGACCAGGTCGTCCAGGGCCGCGTCGCCTCGACCGGCGATCGGCGTACCGACAGCGATGTCCTGAGTTCCGCTCAGCCGCGCGAGCAGGAGTGCAAGCGCCGAATGAACAACCATGAACAGGGTCGAGTCATGTTCGGCAGCAACCGAACTCAATCGTGCGGCTACGTCGGCCGGAATCGTGAACGGGGTGACGCTGCCGCGCATCGACTGCCGGATGGGACGCGGACGATCGAGCGGCATCGGCAATACGTCCGGCAGATCCGCCAGAGCCGACTGCCAGAATTCGATCTGCCGCGACGCCACCGAGGTGGAATCGCTCTCGTCGCCGAGAACGGCGTGCTGCCACAACGCGAAATCCGCGTACTGGACGGCGAGTGGCTCCCACACCGGAGCCGAACCGGCGGATCGGGCACCGTAGGCGACCATCACGTCTCGGGCCAGCGGTGCCATCGACGCACCGTCCGCCGCAATGTGGTGGACGACGATGGAGAGTACGAAGTCTTCCGAACCGGTCCTGTACAGCACGGCACGGAAGGGAAGATCGACCGTGACGTCGAATCCTGTTGTCGCGGCAGCACGGACGAGCGCATCGACCGAGCCGGCGTCGACGTCGACCACATCGAGGGGCAGCGTCGATCCGGTGACGTCCTCGACCGGTGTGATGACCTGGTTCGGCAGATCGCCCACGGTCGGGAACACGGTGCGGAGCGACTCGTGCCGGGACAGAACGTCGCCGACGGCCGCAGCCATCGCATCGACGTCCAGTCGACCGGTCAGTCGCACGGTGAGCGGGATGTTGTACGCGGGCGAGGACACATCGAACTGGTTGATGAACCACATCCGCTGCTGTGCGAGAGACAGCGGGATCGAATCGGGCCGGTCCACGGCGACGAGCGCCGGACGGCGATGCAGCGATGCGCCCTTGGCCTCGGCCCGTTCGGACAGGGTCCTCACGGTCGACGCCTCGAAGAGGTCCAGCACCTTCAGATCGGTTCCGAGAGCCGAGTTGACCCGAGCGATCAGACGCGTTGCCACGAGGGAGTTTCCGCCGAGATCGAAGAAGCTGTCGGTCACGCCGACCCGGTCGACCTCGAGAACGTCGCGGAACACGGTCGCCACTGCGGCCTCGTACTCCGTTTCCGCGGCCTCGAATGCACCCTGCGAACCGAGTTCGGGTTCGGGGAGTGCGTTTCGGTCCAGTTTGCCTGCGGGAGTGAGAGGAATGGACTCGAGCATCACGAACGCCGAGGGCACCATATGCGCAGGCAACACCGAACCGGCATGCTCGCGCAACGCATCCGCCTCGACCCCGGCACCGGCCACCGGCAACACATACGACACCAACACCGTTGCCCCAGCAGCACTCTCACGACCGATGGTGACCACGAAATCGACACCCGGCACCGCAGCCAACACCGAATCGATCTCACCCAACTCGATCCGGAAACCACGCACCTTCACCTGGAAATCGCTACGCCCCACATACTCCAACGCACCCGAAGCATTCCACCGCACCACATCACCGGTGCGATACATCCGCGAACCCGCACCACCGAACGGATTGGCCACGAACCGCTCCGCCGTCAAACCCAACCGCGCGTGATACCCACGAGCCAACGCCGGACCCGCCAGATACAACTCACCCACCACACCCACCGGCACCGGATTCAACCGCGAATCCAACACCACCTCCGCGAAACCGATCGTCGGCGAACCGATATCGACCGACTCCCCCACCACCAACGCCGACGAGATCGACGAGAAAATCGTCGCCTCCGTCGGACCGTACGCATTGAACATCCGCCGACCCGGCGCCCACCGCGCCACCAACTCCGGCGCACACACATCACCACCGGTCACCACCACCTCGACCGACTCCAACCCCACCGGATCCACCGACGCCAACGCCGCAGGCGTGACGAACGCATGAGAGACCCGCTCCTGCGCCAACAACGACGCCAACTCCACCCCACCGAACACCAACGGCGGAGCAATCACCATCGTCGCCCCACCCGAGAACGCCAACACGAACTCGAGAATCGAGGCATCGAAACTCGGCGACGCAAACGCCAACACCCGCGACGACGGACCCACACCGAACCGAACCCGCTCCTCGGCAGCCAAGTTCCCCACACCACGATGAGTGACCACCACACCCTTGGGCACACCCGTCGAACCCGACGTATAGATCAGATACGCCGCATCATCGAGCCGCAACACACCCGAACGCTCGGCATCCAACACCGGAGCAGACGACCGAAACGCCAGATCCGCCACCACATCGGCATCATCGAGCACCACCCACGACACCCCACCCACACCCGACAACACACCCACATCGGCACCCAACGTCACACCCACCACAGCACCCGAATCGACCAACATGTGCTCGATCCGATCCACCGGATACTTCGGATCCACCGGCAAGAACGCACCACCGGCCTTCGCCACCGCCCACACCGCCACCACAGACTCCACCGACCGCGACAACGCCAACGCCACGAACGACCCCGGACCCACCCCACACGACATCAACATCCGCGCCAACCGCGACGACGCCGCATCCAACTCACCATACGAAACAGACCGCGACCCCGACACCACCGCAACACCACCGACACCAGCAACACCCACAGCATCAGCCAACAACTCCGGCAACACCACACCCGCCACAGACCGCGGCCCACGAACCGGAGCCAGGCGAGCGCGTTCGGCGGTGGACAGCAGGTCCACATCGCCGATCCTCAGATCCGGCTCGCCGATCACAGCGTCGAGCACGCGAACGAGGCGGCGGGCGAGCTGAGCCATGCTCGCGGCATCGAACAGTTCTGTGGCGTATTCGAAAGCGACCGCGACATCGTCGGACTCGTCGACGGTGACAACCAGATCCATGCCAACCCCGTCACGCGGCAGCGCGGACGGACCGAACCGGAGCGCAACCTGGGCAAGGGGGCTGTACGACTCCGAGCTCGGCAGACCGAGGGCCGTGACGACGTCCTCGAACGACGTCTCCCCGTGCGCCATCGCAGCATCGAAGTCGGTCCCGGACGCATCGACGAAATCGGCGAACGAGTGCCGAACGTCGGGTCGGGACCGCAGCACCACGGTGTTGCCGTCACCCGCAGGCACGGCGATCGACACGTCGTCGGTGTTGGCCAGTCGCGAAAGCAACACGGCGAGAACGGATTCGAGCACCACGAACGGAGTCGTGGAACGTTCGGCGGCCAACCGAGCCACTGCGGACCACGATTCGGATCCGATGGTCACCTCGTGGGATGCGCGAACATGACCGATGCGCGAGGGGCGCGAACGGTCGGTCGGAAGATCGAGGAGATCGGGGGCATCGGCGAGCCGGTCGGTCCAGTAGGCGAGCTGGGCTGCGGCGCGACGTCGACGTTGGCCTTCGCGTGCGCTGTCCGGATGTACGTCGACAACGGCGACATCGGGTCCGGCCGCGATGAAGGATTGCACCATGTCGACGAAACTCGAATGGTGTGCGGTGAGATCGTCGTCGTCGTACCGGTTGGGGTTGGCCCTGAAATCGACGAACGTCCTTGCCGGAGAACCGCTCTGATAGACGTTGACCAGAAGGTCCTCGACAGGACCCGAGGTCACGATGTTGAATTCGCCGACGATCGAGCCGAGTTCGATCTGCTGATGGAACAGCATCATGTTGACCATCGGGCCGGACAGTTGCTTGTCGCTGCCCGAAGCCGCAAGCTCACGCCGAATGTCCTCGATGCTGAAACGCTGGTGCCGCAGGGCCCCCATCAATTCGAGCTGGACCTGCTGAACCAGCTCGCCGACGGTCGCGTCCTGGGGTACATGGATCGAAATGGGTGCGACGTTGACGAGCATCCCACCGGATCGGCGAAGCAGCGCGGTGGTGCGCGCGGACACCGGGATGTTGACCGAGACGTCCTCCCGCCCGGTCATCCGCGAGAGGTAGCAGCCGAAGGCGGCGATGAACACCGCGGCCGCGGTTCCGCCCTTGGTCGCGTCGGACGCTTCGAGCTCGGTGACGACATCGTCGGGGAGAGCGACGCTGCGCAACTTACTGGCGGCGATCGTGCGCCCGGCAGTGTTGGACAGGGTGGCTCCGTCGTGGATGTCCGCGGCGCGAGCGGTCCAGTACTCCTTGTCCGTCTCGAAGCGAGACGACGTCCGGTATTCCTGATCGAGCTCGTAGAGCCGCCGAAGCTCGGCCGCCTTGCTGGGGGCAGGCTCGACGTGTTCGACGGCCGCGGTGTACAAGGCTGCGGTTCGATTGACGAGCGTCATCGCACCGTAACCGTCGAGTGCGACGTGATGAATCTTGCTGTACCAGAGGTTGCGATCGTCCTCGACCTGAATGATCCAGCTCTCGACGAGTGGATCGTGTTCCACGTCGACAGGTTGGACGTAGTTCTCGTCGATCCAGGCCAGCGCAGAGGTCATGGGATCGTCTTCGCCGCGCAGATCCAGGTAGTGCACGGACTGATCGATGGAGTGATCGACCATCTGGACCGGTTCGCCGTCCACCTCGGCCAGTCTCAGGTAGGCGGATTGAAATTCGTGTGCTGCGAGAGCCGACGCGTCCTGGAGAACGGCGATGTCAAGATCGCCGCGGAGGTCGACGTATTGCGCGATACAGACCGGGACGTCAGGAGCCAGCTGTTGAGCGAACCACATGCCACGCTGAGCGGACGACAGCGGGAACCCGTTCTCGAAGCCGGGGCCGGTCGGAGGCGTCTGAGACCCACCGGTGATTGCGGCGCGCATTCAGATGCCCTTCGGCGGCACGGTCACGACGACGAAGGCCGACGTCGAGTCGATCGACTCGGAGCCCTCGGGTCGGTTGGGAGTGTCGAGCCGCGGCGGCCTGTGCGCGCGATTGAGCAATTCTGGCTTCCGTTCTGGTCTGCGTTCGTGTCGTTTCACACACGTTCGGTGGTGATATGGCTCTGTATCAATTCGTCGCGCATCACCGATCGGATTGAAACAGGGAGAGAACCCGGTTCTACCGGATGGAACAAACCGCGAGTTCTACGAATGAGTGTGTGGTGACTCTCGAATCCATTGTCCTGTACGACACGAACTCCCCTCCCCGCCAGGCGTACGACACGCTCGACACTGTCGGCGTCGGTGCAGCGCTCACATACCAACGCGAGACTGTCGGTCATCCACTGAAAGTCGAGCCCGGAAATCCCGCGTCGAGCATCCCAGCGGCTTACAAAGATACAACATCGGCAGGGTTCTTTTGGACGGTAATCATAAGAACCATCGATCGCCGTCTCCAGCCTGTTACAGAAGTGACCGCGAGTGCTACTCGAACAGATGCTATTCGGTCGATCGAATGACTCCGCGTGCCGGGTCGAACGCCTTTGCCCTACTCGTATCCGACTCGGCGACGCGAAAAACCCACTGTTCACCGACTCGGCGATTGTTTCACGAGGCGGAACGGCGGCGCCCGGACAGAAGCGTTGCGCCGAGTGCTCCGACGGCTGCCAGACACAGCACCAGTTCCGATCCGACGCCGATTCGTGTCGCGACGGTGAGGGATTGTCGCAGTACGACACTGGACACCAGCACGTCAGGGGTGAACAGCGGCGTCTGCTGCAGAACGTGTCCGTCGGGCGACACGATCGCGCTGACGCCGCTCGTCGCCGCCACCACAACTGTTCTCCCGTGCTCGACGGCGCGCACTCTGGACATCGCGAGTTGTTGGTAGGTCATTTCGGTGTCACCGAAGGTCGCGTTGTTGGTGGGTATGGCGATGAACTCTGCGCCCGATCGGACCGATTCCTCGAGGGCGCGATCGAATGCGACTTCGTAGCACGTCGCTATTCCGGCCGCTATTCCCCCGGCGCGTACCACTCCATTTCCGTCGCCTGGGACGAAATAACCCGCTCGGTCGGCATATTCCGAGAACAAGCGGAAGAAACTTCGGAATGGCAAGTATTCGCCGAACGGTTGAATTATCTTCTTGTCGTGCCGCTCACCGGGCCCATCGGTACCGTTCCACGCAATCACCGAATTGGTGTTCGTGCCATCGGCATTGACCAGTACCGTGCCGACGAGAATCGGAGCCCCCACGGCCACCGACGCCTCTGTGATGAGAGTCGCAGCGTCGGCATTTCTCAACGGATCGATATCGGACGCATTCTCGGGCCATACGACGAGATCCGGAGCAGGCTGCCTGCCGGCCTCGACGTCAGCGGCCAACGTCATCGTCTCCCGCACGTGATTGTCCAGCACCGCTCGCCGCTGTGCGTTGAAATCCAGACCCAGCCGCGGAACGCTTCCCTGGACCGCCGCGATCGTCACCGTCCGTTCGTCGCCCTCCGGTGCAGCGTTGCTGTGCAGCGTCGGTAGCAGCATCAGCGCCACGATGGACGCCACCGTCGTTGCGGCGACCGGTCCGAGGTACGAACGCACTCCTCCTCGTCGACCGACCGCGAACAGCAGAGCAGCCGCTCCGGTTCCGGTCAGCGCCACCCCGAAACCGAGCAACGGTGCACCCCCGATGCTCGCCAAGGGAAGCAGCCAGCCCTCGGGTTGTCCGAATGCCAGTCGACCCCACGGAAAGCCACCGAAGGGAACACTCGATCTGAGCCATTCGGTCAGGCTCCAGGCCAATGCCATGGACAACGGCCACCATGCACTCCGTGCCGCCAACACCCCGAGCACTCCGAACAGGCCGACGAAGACCGATTCGGCGAGGGCGAGCGCCAGCCAGGGCATCGGTCCCACGTACACACCGATCCATGGGAGCAGCGGAACGAAGAATCCCAGGCCGGCGGCACAGCCGTAGCCGAATCCCGCTTTCAGCGATACCGAGCCACGGCCGCCGAAGCCGGTCAGAACGAGGGCCAGCAGCGCGATACCCAGCGGTGCCAGGAACCACAGGGTTCGCGGCGGAAAGCTCGCGAATATCAGCGCACCACCGGCAACTGAGAGCGCAGTGGACAGTGCGGCCCGGCGCAGCCGCTCCGCCGATGACACCACCATCTCGACACCCGAAGCGGACTCAGTTCTCATGGATGACCTGTCCGCGATGCACGGTCATCGAGCACCGTGGAGCCGTGGACGACGGGTCGAGACCGGGCAAGGGGGATACCCCCGCGCGTGGGTCCGTCGACCACCGTTGCACGCTGTCCTTGGGTGCTCGGACGACGAGCTCGTCGACCTCCCACACCGCAAAGGACGCGGGAGCCCCCGGCACCAATGTCCCTGCCAATCCGTCTCGGACTCCGCCCGCGCGCCATGCTCCGCGGGTGGAGGCCGAAAACGCTGCCCGGGGCGAGATGGCACTGCCCGGCGTGCGGTGATCGACCGCCGCCCTGACCGTCGCCCACGGATCGGGTCGGGTGACCGGCGCATCCGACCCGAACGCGAGCGACACCCCCGCCGACGCCAAGCGCGCGAACGGATGCAGCGCCGACGCCCGGTCTGCGCCGAGCCGTGCCGAGTACAACCCTTCCGTGCCGCCCCACAGTGCGTCGAACATCGGTTGCATGCTGGCGATCACGCCCCACGACGCCAATCTGTCGGCCTGTTCGGGTGCGACCATGGCCAGATGTTCGAGCCGGTGCCCGCACGCGGCGACGGCAGGAGTTCCGAGTTCGGCCACCACCTGCTCGAATGCAGTGACGGCAGCCGAAATCGCCGCGTCACCGATGACGTGGAAACCAGCCTGCACTCCTGCCGTCGTGCACGCCGAGATGTGTGCGGCGATCGCATCGACGTTCTCGTACGACACGCCCGATCCGGCATCGTCGGCGTACGGCGACGACAACCATGCGGTCCGCGACCCCAGCGAGCCGTCGACGAAGATGTCGCCGGCCAACCCGTGGGCACCGGTGCTCTCGAGAAGCTGTCGGGCCTGCTCGGCCGTCTCGACCAGCTCGCCCCAGTATCCGCGCACCTCCACTCCGTGTCGGGTGGACATCAGTGCACGGAAGTCGTCGATCCCCGACACGATCGGCCCGGCACATTCGTGGACAGCGGCGATTCCCTGCGCCGCAGCACTGTCGAGCGCAGCCGTTCGAGCCCGATCCCGGGTATCGGCCGTCATCATCGACCGCGCGGTCAGCCGGGCGAGGTGATGCGCGGCAGCGGTGAGCGGAGACTGCCCCGCGAAGCCGCTGGTCGATTCGATACCGGCGGCGGCAACGCGCAACGGCGTCGAGACGGCTGCCGAATGCGCATCGACGCGAGCGAGATACACCGGGCGCCCGGGCGCCGCCGCATCGAGGTCGGCTGTCGACGGTGCGCGACGTTCGGGCCACTCGGTTTCGTCCCACCCGTGTCCCCAGACGAGAGCGTCCGACGACGACGATGCGTGGTCGGCGAGCACCCGCATACAGTGTTCGAGCGAGATGCAGTCGGACAGATCGAGTCCGACCAACGACAGCCCCAGGTCGGTGACGTGCACGTGAGTGTCCACGAACGCCGGTGCCACGAAGGACCCGGCCAGATCGGTGATGCGGACCCCTGGGTGGAGCGCTCGCCCGGTGCGATCCTCACCGATCCAACTGACGATTCCATCGGTCACGGCCATGGCGGTGGCGTCGGAAGCCATCGGACTGTAGATCCGTCCGCCGCAGAACAATTCGGTGGTCACGAACGACCAGTCTGCCCCTACCGGTGTGGCTTCCGGAAATCCCCACCGGCGGGATCGAACCGGTCCGCCTCGATCACCTGTCCCTCGAGGATCAGCGCAGAACCGGATGCATTCGGCGCGCGAGTACTCCTGTCGACGTCATCGTCGAGGATCTCACCGTCGATGACGGTGGGGCGCATGCGCCGGGTCGCGGTCGCAACCTGCGGCAACCAGCGTGCGGCGGCCCACATCACCGCCGGGCGTAGCAGCCACCTGGTCGGCGGGATCATCAAGAGCAATCCGATCACCGTGGTCACCAGACCCGGCACGAACATCGCGACCGACCCTGCGGCGAAGAGAGCTCCATCGGCCACGGCTCCGCCGGCCGATCGTTCGCCTCTCGATGCCCTCTGCAGACCGTCCAACACGCGTCTGCCCTGCGATCGCACCAGCAGTGACCCGACCAGCGATCCGCCGATCAGCAACACCACTGTCCAGAGCACACCGAGTGCGCTTCCCGCGGCGACCAGCGCTGCGACCTCGACCACGACATAGAGTACGAACAGAGCGAGCATGACGGTCCTTTCTTCGCTTCATCGGTACAACGCGCGGGGCATCGAAATCGCTCCCGGTGTGACCGGTTTGCCGGGAGATTCTCAGGAACCCGGCCGCACGAGTCCGGTTTCGTACGCCAGCACGACCGCCTGGACTCGATCACGGACACCCAATTTCGTCAGAATGCGGCCGATGTGGGTCTTGATCGTCGCCTCGGACAGATGCAGTGCGGTCGCGATCTCCGCATTGGACAAGCCGGTCGCCAGGTGCACCAGCACCTCGCGCTCACGGCCGGTGAGAGCGTCGAGAACGGAGGCGTCGGTGGTCGACGGAGTCTGTGCGACGAACCTCGAGAGCAAGCGCTTGGTCACCTTCGGTGAGACGACGGCGTCGCCTGCGGCCACGCTGCGAATCGCGGAGACCAGGTCCTCCGGTGGAGTGTCCTTGAGCAGGAATCCACTGGCCCCCGCCCTGAGTGCACCGAGGACGTGTTCGTCGAGATCGAAGGTCGTCATCACCAGAACCTTGGCGTCCGAACCGGATTCGGTGATGGTGCGGGTAGCGGTCACGCCGTCCACACCGGGCATCCGGACGTCCATCAGCACCACCGCCGGTGCCAGTCTCGCTACGGCTTCGACGGCACCTGCCCCGTCGGCCGCCTCCCCCACCACCTCGATGTCGTCCTGTGCCTCGAGCACCATGTTCAATCCCATGCGCATGAGTTCCTGGTCGTCCACGACGACAACGGTGATCGACACCGACCCAACCTAGCCCTCACTCGATCGGCAGCGTCGCCCGCACGAGCCAAGTGCCGTGTGGCGTCCGACCCGCATGCAGGGTTCCTCGAAGCACCGCTACTCGCTCACGCATTCCGAGCAGTCCGTGCCCACCGCCGTCCGCGGACGTCGGTGCGCCCGAGCCGGTGCCGTTGTCGGAAATCTCGACGGTGACCGCCTCCTCCTCGCGCACGACCTTGACGACGGCGCGCGGCGCATGGCCGGCGTGCCGGAGAACGTTGGTCAGCGATTCCTGGACCAACCGATGAACTCCGAGGCTGATCGCCGGGCTGATGTCGTCCAGATTTCCGGTCTGTTCGAGTTCGACGTTCAACCCGGCCCGACCCATCATCTCGACGACACGCGCCAGTCCCGCTGTCCCGTACTGGGGCATGTCGTCCGAGTCGGGCGACGTCCGCAGCAACGCGACCGTTCGACGCAACTCCGCGAGCGCCGACCGGCCCGTGGCGGAGATGTTGGCAACGGCCTGCTCTGCACGCTCGGGGTTGCGTCTGATCGCATACGAGGCACCGTCGGCCTGGACCACCATGACACTGACGCTGTGGGCAATGACGTCGTGCAGCTCGCGTGCGATGCGCGTGCGCTCGGAGATCACCGCTTCTTCGGCGCGTCTGTCCCTGTCGTACTCGGCCACGACGAGACGGGCCTGCGTCGCTTCGTCGTATGCCCTGCGGGCACCGAGAAATTCCGCCGCAACCCACGACAGCGCGTACATCAGCGCGCTGAACAACAGCGTCGTGAAGACCGGTTGGTCGAACAGGTACAGGCTCGCGGCGGTGTACGCAGCGAGCGCGACGGCATAGATGCCGGCTTGGATTCGACCGACGTACGCAACCAGGGTGTAGAGCATGATCGGCAGGGCCAGAGCGGCCGGGTGACCGTTGTACGCATCGCCCGCCAGGCTGCCTGCTGTGTCGGAGGCGAGCGCGGTGACGAGAGTGAGCGCTGCGATCGAGCGCGGCAGACGGCGCCGCCATGCAACGGGAATCGTCAGCACGACCGAGAACACCAGGAACAACGGTGCGTTGAGACCGTCGACCGAGCTGACGAACACCAGAATGTCGAGGACGAACAGCCCGGCCGCCAGCAGGGCGTCGGCCACGAACGGCTGCCCACGGAGCCACAGACTGAATCGACGCATGTGATTGAGTTTGCCGTATGACTGCTGCCGACTGGGGATTGCTGATGGTCGCTGCCACGGCCGCCGGTTGGGTCGACGCCGTGGTGGGCGGAGGTGGTCTCATCCTGCTGCCCGCCATCCTTCTCGTCGCCCCTCAGCTGACGCAGCAGGCGGCGCTGGCGACGAACAAGGCAACTGCCGTGTTCGGTACCGTCGCCGCCGTCGTCACCTTTTCGCGGAAGGTCCCGCTGAACTGGCCGGTGCTGATTCCGGCCGCCGTCCTTGCCGCCGTGGCCTCGGCCGCAGGCGCTGCTGCGGTGTCGTTGATCGATCGCGAGCTGTTCATCCCGATCATCATGGTCGTTCTCGTCGGTGTGGCCGTACTGGTCACCTGCCGTCCGACCATCGGCCGAACGGCGGCACCGTCGCCGCCGACCCATCGCAAGGTTATGATCGTCATCGGCTGTGCAGCCGCCGGAATCGGCTTCTACGACGGCATTCTCGGGCCCGGCACCGGGACGTTCCTCATCATCGCCTTCGCCACGCTGCTCGGTACCGAGTTCGTGCGCAGCGCCGCGATGGCCAAGGTGATCAACGTCGGGTCCAACGTCGGTGCCCTCGCCTTCTTCGCGGTCACCGGCAGCGTCTACTGGCAACTCGGAGCGGTCATGGCGGTGTGCAACGTGTTCGGTGCCGTTCTCGGGTCGCGTACAGCGGTCGCCCGCGGTGCCGGATTCGTGAGAATCGTCCTGCTCGTCGTGGTGGTGGGGATGGTCGTCCGACTCGGATGGCAACAATTCGGCTAGCGTCTTCAGGCGTGACGAGACAATCGGATCGGTCGGTCGACGCCGACTTCCTGGCTCTGCCCCTGCAGGCCCTCGCGGACGCCGCCCTGAGCACGGCACGGACCGCCGGGGCAACGCACGCCGATGTTCGCGTGCAGCGCTCGACGACTCAGTCGATCTCGCTGCGCGACGGCTCCGTTCAATCCGCCGTCGACGCCGGGGAGATCGGTCTCGCCGTGCGGGTCGTGGTCGACGGGACCTGGGGTTTCGCATCGCACGCCGAGCTCGGCACCGACGCTGCCGCAGCCACGGCCCGGAGCGCAGTCGAGGTGGCCACAGCGCTGCGCGCACTCAATCGCGAACGCGTGGAACTCGCTGCCGAGCCGGTGTACTCGAACGCAACGTGGGTGTCGGAGTACGACATCGACCCCTTCGAGGTACCCACCGCCGAGAAGGTGTCACTGCTCGCGGAGTATTCGTCCCGGCTGGCCGCGTCGGATGGCGTCGACCACGTCACCGCCTCGGTTCTGCAGGTCAAGGAGCAGTCGTTCTACGCGGATCTGGCCGGCAGCAGCATCACTCAGCAGCGGGTGCGACTCCATCCTCAGTTCGAGGCCACCACCGTGGATCGATCCGCCGGTGCGTTCGAGACCATGCGTACCCTCGCGCCACCGGTCGGACGAGGCTGGGAGTACCTGGGTGAGAACGGCACCTGGGACTGGGCCGACGAGCTTGCGCAAATACCCGAATGGTTGGCCGAGAAGGTGAAGGCACCGTCGGTCGTGGCAGGACCGACGGATCTCGTCATCGATCCGACCAACCTGTGGCTCACCATTCACGAATCGATCGGGCACGCAACGGAATACGATCGGGCCATCGGCTACGAGGCCGCTTACGCCGGCACCTCGTTCGCGACTCCGGACCAGCTGGGTACGTTGCGCTACGGATCGCCCATCATGCACGTCACCGCGGACCGAACCGAGGTCAACGGTCTGGCCAGCATCGGCTGGGACGACGACGGAGTGGCATCGCAGAAATGGGATCTGGTGCGCGGCGGGATGTTGGTCGGCTACCAACTCGACCGAGTGTTCGCCCCGAAACTGGGTCTCGAGCGGTCCAACGGGTGCTCGTACGCCGATTCTGCGCATCACGTGCCGATCCAGCGTATGGCGAACGTGTCGCTGCAGGCCGACCCCGACACCGATCGATCCACAGCCGACGTCATCGGTGAGGTGCAGGACGGCATCTACGTCGTCGGCGACAAATCATGGTCGATCGACATGCAACGGTACAACTTCCAGTTCACCGGCCAACGCTTCTACCGAATCCGCAACGGCGTGCTCGACGGCCAGGTGCGTGATGTGGCGTACCAGGCGACCACCACCGAATTCTGGGGTTCGATGGAACTGCTCGGTGGACAGTCCACGTGGCGACTCGGCGGCGCATTCAACTGTGGCAAGGCCCAACCCGGGCAGGTTGCCGCCGTCAGCCACGGCTGCCCCGTCGCGTTGTTCCGCGGCGTCAACGTCCTCAACACCCGATCGGAGGCAGGCCGATGATCGCTCCGCAGCTCGTGATCGAACGTGCACTCGCCCACGCGAGTGTCGACGACACCATCGTGATCGTCACCGACTCCAGTGACGCAACGTTGCGGTGGGCCGGAAACTCCATGACCACCAACGGAATCGCCACCTCGCGTCGTTGGGAGGTCATCTCGATCGTGCGCGGGGCGGACGGCACTCGAGTCGGTACCGTGTCGTCGACGAGTGTCGACCCGGACGACATCGAGGCGGTGGTGCGGGCGAGCGAATCGGCAGCACGATCGGCAGAGACCGCGGAAGACGCGATGCCGCTGCTGCCTTCGGATTCGGTCGGGTCCGCCTCCGGATCGGAGAACTGGGACCGCAGTGCGACGCACACGTCGATCGACGTGTTCGGTTCGCTGGCAACGGAATTGAACGTCGGATTCGACGGCGAGGACACGCTGTACGGATTCGCGCAGCACACCGTCGACAACGTCTGGCTCGGAACCTCGACCGGTGTGCGCCGTACGTTCACCCAACCCACCGGATCGGTGGAGATCAACGGCAAGCGATCCGGGGCGAGCGCCTGGGTGGGCACAGGAACAACCGACTTCCGGGACGTCTCGGTCCGAACCATGTTGGCGGAACTGTCCACCCGACTCGGCTGGGCCCGGAACACCGTCGAACTGCCCGCCGGTCGGTACGAGACTCTGCTGCCCCCGTCGGCGGTGGCCGATCTGATGATCTACCTGATGTGGACCATGGAAGGCCGCGGAGCGCAGGAAGGCCGCACCGCTCTCTCGCGGGCCGGGGGAACGAGAGTCGGTGAGAAACTCACCGACCTGCCGCTGACGCTGTACTCCGACCCACGCGCATCCGGACTCGAGTACGCGCCGTTCGTGATCGCCGGCTCGTCGAGTGATGCGGTATCGGTGTTCGACAACGGCATGGACATCGAGCGGGTCGACTGGGTGCGCGACGGTTCGGTCGCGGCCCTGTCCTACCCGCGTGCCGCCGCGCAGAAGTTCGGCGCACCCGTCGCGGTGCCGGGCAACAATCTCGTCATGACCGGCGGCACCGATACTCGGCTGGAGGAGATGGTTGCCGCAACCGAGCGGGGCCTGCTGCTGACCACTCTCTGGTACATCCGAGAGGTCGATCCCACCTCGCTGCTGCTCACCGGGCTGACCAGAGACGGGGTCTACGCCATCGAGGACGGTCGGATCACCGGCGCAGTGAACAACTTTCGCTTCAACGAGAGCCCGCTCGATCTGTTGCGACGCGTCACCGAGGCAGGCGCAACGGAGGCGACACTGCCGCGCGAGTGGAAGGACTGGTTCACTCGCACGGCGATGCCGCCGCTACGCATCCCCGACTTTCACATGTCGTCGGTGAGCGCCGCGCAGTAGGGCTCGGTAGCGCGACCTACTTGTCGGGGCCGGAGAGCTCAAGTGCGATGTTGTCGGGGTCGCGGAACTCCACGATGGACAGTCCGGGCCCGGCGTCCTTGATGCCCTCGTGCGCGATACCCAACTCGTCGAGTGTCTTCACGGCGTCCTCGAGGGCGGCGCGGGTGTCGACGGTGAAACTGAGGTGATCGAGTCCGCAACGGTCCTCGGCGAATGTGTCGTCGCTCGGTGCGACCGGGCGCAGACCGAGCAGGCCACCACCGAATTTGTAGATGACGCCGCCGAAGAGGAACCACAGCGCCTTCTTGGTCTCTTCGTCCGCGTCGGGGTCCCAGGCGTACGCGACGTCGAAGCCGAACACCGAGTCGTAGAACGACCGGGACCGTTCGATGTCGCTGACGGTGAGGCGAACATGGTTGTAATCGGTCACTGCGATTGGCACGTGGTGCTCCATTCCGGCAGCAGGGGAAGCTGCCTCACGAAGCATTCGGAACCGCGCATGCGAACGATGGCACCGCTCGCAACTCAGGCGGCGGTGATCGCCAATCCGACGGAACCGCTCTTGCCCCGTCGCAGCACACTTCCCTTGACCGTGAGCCATCCGATGAGTCCGTACTTCGACGCGATCGCCGAGCGAGCCTTCTCCGTCTCGGCCGCGTCGAGAATCTCGGCCCGTGCGTCGACCGCGTCGCCCTGAGGGTTACCGCGCATGTCGCACGGTGCCAGCGTGACTGCGGGGTTGCGGCGAATCCGTTTCACCTTCCACGAATCGGCCACCGTCCAGACCAGCAGCCGATTCCCGTCGAGAGCACCCCACAGCGGAGTCGGAACCCCGGTGCCGTCTTTCTTGAACGTCGTCAGCAGTACGTACTTGCCTTTGGCAATGTCTTCGAAGGTGGCAGCCATACTGGTCAGAATACGTCGCTATTCGCCCTCGAGCTCGCCCTCGGTTTCCAGATACACCTTGCGCAACCCGTCGAGAACCTGCTTGTCCGGCTCGGCCCACATCTTCCGTTCGGCCGCTTCGAGCAGCCGCTCCGCGATACCGTGCAGCGCCCACGGATTGGACTGTTGCATGAACTTCTGGTTCAGCCCGTCGAGCACGTACGTCTCGGCCAGCTTCTGGTACATCCAGTCCTGCACCACGTCGGTCGTCGCGTCGTAGCCGAACAGATAGTCCACGGTCGCCGCCATCTCGAACGCGCCCTTGTACCCGTGCCTGCGCATCGCCTCGAGCCACCGCGGGTTCACCACCCGGGCGCGGAACACTCTCGCAGTCTCTTCCGAGAGCGTGCGCGTGCGAACCGATTCCGGCCGCGTGCTGTCACCGATGTACGCCTCGGGCGACTTCCCGGTCAACGCACGCACGGTTGCGACCATGCCTCCGTGGTACTGGAAGTAGTCGTCGGAATCGGCGATGTCGTGCTCACGCGTATCGGTGTTCTTGGCGGCAACGGCAATGCGCTTGTAGGCGGTGCGCATGTCGTCCGAGGCGGGAACGCCGTCGAGACCACGGCCGTACGCGAAGCCGCCCCAGGTGGTGTAGACCTGCGCCAGGTCGTCGTCGCTGCGCCAGGTCTTGCTGTCGATCAGCTGCAGCAACCCGGCACCGTACGTCCCCGGCTTCGATCCGAAAATGCGTGTGGTGGAACGCCTTTCGTCACCGTGCTCGGCGAGATCGGCCTGAGCATGCGCTCGAACGTAGTTCTGATCGGCCGGCTCGTCCAACGCGGCGACCATCCGAACCGCATCGTCGAGCAATGCGAGCACATGAGGAAACGCGTCACGGAAGAACCCGCTGATGCGGACCGTCACGTCGATGCGGGGACGGCCGAGCTCGACGAGATCGATCACCTCGAGCCGAGTGACTCGGCGCGACGCCTCGTCCCACACCGGTGACACGCCCAACAGTGCGAAGACTTCGGCGATGTCGTCGCCGGAGGTCCGCATGGCCGACGTGCCCCACACCGACAGCCCGACCGATTTCGGCCACTCGCCGTGGTCCTGGCGGTAGCGAGCGAGCAGTGACTCCGCCATCGCCTGACCGGTCTCCCACGCCAACTTCGACGGCACGGCCTTCGGATCGACGGAGTAGAAGTTGCGGCCGGTGGGCAGAACGTTGATCAGCCCACGCAGCGGTGAACCGCTGGGCCCTGCCGCGATGAAACCGCCGTCGAGCGCGTGCAGTACCTGGGCGATCTCGCGTGAGGTCCCGCGCAGTCTCGGAACGACCTCGGCTGCGGCGAACTCGAGAATCTGTGCAACCACCCCGCCGTGCTCGCCCGCCACTCGCGCGGCCGCTGCGGGATCCCACTGAGTTGCCTGCATCGCCGCGACCAATCCGTGGGCGACGGCCTCGATACTGTCGACGCGGGTGCGATCCTCGTCTCCGTCCTCGCTCAGACCCAGCGCCTCGCGCAGACCTGGAACCGTCTGCTCCCCGCCCCACATCTGCCGAGCACGCAGCATGGCCAGAACCAACTCGACCTCGGCATCGCCGACGGGTTCCTGGCCGAGAATGTGCAGGCCGTCGCGGATCTGCACATCCTTGATCTCGCACAGCCAGCCGTCGACGTGCAACAGCATGTCGTCGAACACTTCCTCGTCGGGGCGCTCCTCCAGTCCGAGGTCCTTGTGCATCTGCGCCGCGGTCATCAGCGTCCAGATCTGCTGGCGGATGGCAGGCAGCTTGGCCGGATCGAGTGCCGAGATGTTCGCGTGCTCGTCGAGCAATTGCTCGAGCCGGGAGATGTCACCGTAGCTCTCCGCACGCGCCATCGGCGGAATCAGGTGATCGACGAGAGTGGCGTGCGCGCGACGCTTGGCCTGCGTGCCCTCCCCCGGATCGTTGACGAGGAACGGGTAGATCAACGGCAGGTCGCCCAACGCCGCATCGGTTCCGCAGGAGGCGGACATACCGAGTGTCTTGCCCGGCAGCCATTCCAGGTTGCCGTGCTTGCCCAGGTGAACCATGGCGTCCGCACCGAAGCCGCCGTCGGCCTCGGTGGCCGAGATCCACCGGTAGGCCGCCAGATAGTGATGGCTCGGCGGCAGGTCCGGGTCGTGATAGATCGCAACCGGCTTCTCGCCGAATCCCCGAGGTGGCTGCACCATGATCACCACGTTGCCGAATTGCATTGCTGCAATGACGATTTCACCGTTCGGATCGGCAGACCGATCGACGTAGAGATCGCCCGGCGCCGGGCCCCAGTGCTCGATCACGCCGTCGCGCAGATCTGCGGGAAGCTGCTCGAACCACCGGCCGTACTGCGCGGCCGAGATGCGAATGGGATTGCCCTCGAGCTGGGCGTCGGTGAGCCAGTTGGGATCCTGGCCGCCGCGGGCGATCAACGCGTGAATGAGTGCGTCACCGTCGCGAGCCGCCAGACCGGGCACCGAATCCGGGCCGTCGAGCGGTCCGAGGTCGTAGCCGGCGGCGCGCATGTCGGACATCAGCGCGATCGCGCTCGCCGGAGTGTCGAGACCGACGGCGTTGCCGATCCGCGCATGTTTTGTGGGATAGGCCGAGAACATCAGCGCGATGCGGCGGTCGGCAGCGGGAATATGCCGCAGCCGGGCGTGCCGCACCGCGATGCCCGCCACCCGAGCAGCACGCTCGTGGTCCGGAACGTACGTCGTCAACCCGTCGTCGTCGATCTCCTTGAACGAGAACGGAACCGTGATGAGCCGGCCGTCGAACTCCGGGACGGCGACCTGCGTGGCCACGTCCAGCGGGGAGAGTCCGTCGTCGTTCTCGGACCACGTCGCGCGCGAACTCGTCAGACACAGTCCCTGGAGGATCGGGACGTCGAGGGCAGCGAGTTCGGCGACGTCCCAGGCCTCGTCGTCCCCGCCTGCCGACGCTCCGGCCGGTTTGGTGCCTCCCGCGGCGAGAACGGTGACGATCAGGGCATCCGCCGACTTCAGCGTGTCGAGCAGGTCGGCTTCCGCGGTGCGCAGCGACGCGCAGTAGATCGGGAGCGCGGTGGCACCGGCGTTCTCGACCGCGGTGGCGAGAGCGTCGATGTACGTGGTGTTACCGGCCAGGTGCTGGGCGCGGTAGTAGAGGATGGCCACCGTCGGACCGTCGGAGCTCGCGCAGTGGCGCTCGAGGTGACCCCACGTCGGGAGGTGTCGTGGGGCGTCGAAACCGTGCCCGGTCAGCAACACGGTGTCGGAGAGAAAGTTGTACAGCTGACGCAGGTTGTCGGACCCACCTTCGGCCAGATAGTTGTGCGCCTGCGCGGCGACGTTCGCGGGGACCGTCGAGATCTCCATCAGGTCGGCGTCGGGTGCCTGCTCGCCGCCGAGTACGACGACGGGCAGTCCGGTGGCGAGGACGGCGTCGATGCCCGACTCCCAGGATCGACGAGACCCCAGGATGCGCACGATGATCAGCTCTGCCGTCGCAGCTATCGCCGGTATGTCCTCGGCGAGAAGGCGAGAAGGGTTTCCCCAGGTGAAGTCGGCTCCACTGGCACGGGCACTGAGCAGATCGGTGTCCGATGTGGACAGCAGCAAGAACACGGGTAACGCCCTCCTCGGGGGTTTCGCGCCCCTGGAAATCGGTGTGTCGGTCTTCGACTCGTCGGCGAGAGGGTCTGACTCCTGCCCCGTCCCGAGGGACTGGATGGGGCGTCACAGTGGCGCGACCGTACCGGATTCTCGCCGGTTTCCTCTCGGCCTGAGCCGTGGACATCGAATGCTACCGGGGCGAGCATGGAATCGGGCCACCCGCTGCGCTTGTAGCCTGGTGACCATGAGTTCGCCAGAGAGGTCGGTGCCCGACGGCTGCCCCGGAGCGCTGACGACCCATCTGGCCGCGGACGGGCCGCTGGCACGAGTTCGGCTGCCGGGCGGAGTCGTGTCGCCGGGCCAGATGCAGGTGCTGGCGCAGGCCGCTGCGGAGCTGGGTGACGGCACATTGGAACTGACCTCGCGGGGCAACATCCAGGTGCGCGCGGTGTCGGATCCGGACGGCTTCGCGAGCAGGCTGGCCGACGCAGGATTGCTTCCGTCCTCGACGCACGAGAGGGTCCGCAACATACTCGCCTCTCCACTGTCGGGCCGGGTGGGCGGCCTCACCGACGTGCGCGCGCTGATCGGCGCGCTGGACGAAGGCCTGTGCGCACGAGCCGACCTGGCCGAACTGCCGGGGCGAACGCTCTTCGCGCTCGACGACGGCCGCGGCGACCTGTGCGGACTGGAACCGGACTTCGGTGCCTACGCCCAGCCCGACGGTTCGTTCGCCGTGCTGCTGGCGGGCCGGGACAGCGGCGTTCGCGTGGACCGCGACAAGGTCGTCTCGACGCTGCTGGACTGCGCCGGTGCCTTCGTGGAACTGCGGCAGTCCCAGTGGCGGGTGGCCGAACTGGATGACGGCCCGGCGCAGATCATCGACCGTCTCGGGCTCTCGGCCGGCCCCGCCCTGACGTTGCCCGCACCCGTGGAGGTGCCACCGATCGGATGGCTCGACCAGGACGACGGTCTGGTGGTGCTGGCCGCAGGCTTGGCCAACGGTGTTCTCGGGGCGCGGCTCGCCGAGTTCCTCGCCGCCATCGACCGTCCGTTGATCATGACGCCGTGGCGATCGCTGATAGTGTGCGACCTGGACGAGGAACCGGCCGAACAGGTCGTCCGCGTGCTCGCCCCGATGGGACTGATCTTCGACGCGGCATCTCCGTGGATTCGGGTGAGTGCGTGCACCGGATCGCCGGGGTGCGAGAAGTCGTTGGCCGACGTGCGAGCCGACCTCTCCGCGGCAGTCGATGCCCGGATGACGCCGCGCGACGAGCGGCAACACTGGTCCGGGTGCGAACGGCGTTGTGGACGGCCCAAGGGCGAGGTGACCGACGTCATCGCGACGGGAATCGGCTACCGCGTGTCCTGAGTGGGTGCCTTCACCCCAGGTGCGACCGGTTTTCTGCTGAGGGGTCCCTCTCCCCTATCGTGAAACGCATGCACGACTACGTCCGCGACGGCGCGGAGATCTATCGGCAATCGTTCGCGACGATCCGAGCCGAAGCAGATCTGTCTCGGTTCGCACCGGACGTGGCACAGGTCGTCGTGCGCATGATTCACGCGGTCGGAGAGATCGATCTGACCGAGACCATCGGCTACACCCCCGCGGTCGTGGCCTCCGCTCGCGCGGCACTGAACTCGGGCGCGCCGATTCTGTGCGACGCCAACATGGTTGCCGCCGGTATCACCCGTCGTCGTCTTCCGTCCGACAACGAGGTGCTGTGCACCTTGTCCGATTCGCGGGTGCCGGAGCTGGCGAAGCGGATGGGCACCACGAGAACCGCTGCGGCGCTGGAGTTGTGGGGCGACAAGCTCGACGGTGCCGTCGTCGCGATCGGCAATGCACCGACTGCGCTCTTCCACCTGATGGAGATGCTCGCGGCCGGAGCGCCGAAGCCGGCGGCCATCGTCGGCGGCCCGGTCGGATTCATCGGGGCGGCCGAGTCGAAGGAGGACCTGATCGCCGCGGACCTCGGCGTCGAGTATCTGGTCGTTCGAGGCAGACGGGGTGGCAGTCCGATCACCGTCGCGGCCGTCAATGCCATCGCGAGCGAGCAGGAATGACCACTACCGGAAAACTGTGGGGTGTCGGCGTCGGTCCCGGCGATCCGGAGTTGTTGACGGTCAAGGCCGCTCGTGTGATCGCCGAGGCCGATGTGGTCGCTTTCCACAGTGCGCAGCACGGTCGCAGCATCTCCCGCGGACTGGCGGCCGGGTACATGCGGGACGGGCAGCTCGAGGAACATCTGGTCTATCCGGTGACCACCGAGACCACGGCGCACCCCGGTGGATATCAGGGTGCGATCGACGAGTTCTACGAATCCGCTGCCGCACGGCTGGCGGCCCATCTCGATGCGGGACGCTCCGTAGTGCTTCTCGCCGAGGGCGATCCGCTGTTCTACAGCTCCTACATGCACATGCACAAGCGATTGGCCGACCGCTTCGAGGTCGAGGTCGTGCCCGGCGTGACGTCGGTCAGTGCGGCCTCGGCCGCGCTGGCAACTCCGCTCGTGGAGCGAGACGAAGTGTTCACCGTGCTTCCCGGCACGCTGCCCGCGGACGAACTCACGCGCCGACTGCGCGGCACCGACGCGGCCGTGATCATGAAGCTGGGCCGGACCTACCCCACGGTGCTCGAGGCACTGGAGCGTTCCGGCCGGTTGGGTGAGGCGCGCTACGTCGAACGCGCCAGCACGCCCCAGCAGCGAGTACTCGACGCCGCAGACGCCGACAACGTGCCCTACTTCTCGATGATCGTCGTGCCGAGCCCGTCCAACCGAGCCGAAACGCGCACCGGCACCGGAGAAGTGGTCGTCGTCGGCCTCGGTCCAGGCGACGACGCATGGACGACCGACGAGGTGCGCGCCGAACTGGCCGCCGCCACCGATCTCGTGGGCTACGTCACCTACATCGATCGGGTACCTCCGAGACCCGGACAGGTTCGACACGCCAGTGACAACAAGGTCGAATCCGAACGCGCCGCCTTCGCACTCGATCTCGCCAAACAGGGTCGCCGAGTGGCCGTGGTCTCCTCCGGCGATCCGGGGGTGTTCGCGATGGCCACCGCCGTGATCGAAGTGGCAGCCGAGCAGCAGTGGAACTCGGTACCGGTACGGGTGGTGCCCGGAATGACGGCCGCCAACGCCGTCGCCAGTCGAGTGGGCGCACCGCTCGGCCACGACTACGCCGTCGTCTCCCTCTCCGACCGCCTCAAACCCTGGGACGTCGTCGCAGCACGGCTCTCGGCGGTAGCCGGAGCCGACATGGCGATCGCAATCTACAACCCGGCCTCGAAATCACGAACGTGGCAGGTTGCGGCGATGAAAGACATTCTGCTCGAACACCGTTCGTCGCAGACCCCCGTGGTCATCGGACGCGCAGTGGGCAGCGCGCAGGAATCCGTTCGCACCGTCACTCTCGGCGAACTCGACCCGGAGTCGATCGACATGCGATGCCTGCTCATCATCGGATCGTCGATGACGACGGTGGTCGAGACGGGAAGCGGACCGAAAGTGTTCACCTCCCGCCGGTACCCGTCAGAGGGTGGAGCGTAATCGATTCGTCAGCCAGTCCACGGCGGCGGCGATGTCGAACACCGTCGGAGCCGAACCGGTGCGCGCAGGACGGTCGACCACGATCACCGGAATCGATGCCGCTCGGGCAGCATCGAGCTTGGCCCGCGTCATGTCGCCGCCGCTGTTCTTGGTGATCAACAGGTCGATTCGGTTGTCCGCGAGCATCATCGCCTCGTGGTCGACGTCGAACGGCCCACGGCTCAGGTGCAGTGTCATGTGCGGCGGGACCGGGCCGGTCGGAGGGTCGATCGCTCGGACCAGAAACCACGAGTGATCGACACTCGCGAAATGATGAACACCCTGCCTGCCGGTCGTGAGGAACACCCTGCTTCCGGGGGTGATCGCCGACGCCGCGTCGGGCAGTGAGGCTACCGAGGTCCATCGATCACCCTCTCCCGCGGTCCACGGTGGCCGAGTCAGAACCAGCAGCGCGACCGACGCTTCCCGCGTGGCCTGCTCGGCGTGTGCACCGATGGTGGAGGCGAACGGATGTGTCGCGTCCACCACCACGTCGATTGCGTTGTCTCGCAGCCACACTGCAAGGGCGTCCGGACCACCGAAGCCACCGATTCGCGTCCGTCCGACGGGCAGAATCGGCTCGGCAACCCGTCCGGCCAACGAGGTGATCGTCTCGATCCCCTGCACCGCGCCCAGAGCGACCGCGAGTGCCCGCGACTCCGTCGTACCACCGAGAATCAGGACTCTCACCGTTCGGTCGCAGTCCACTGTTTTGTCGCACACCATTGCGTGACCGGCAGCTGCGGTCTCCACGTCGTGAACGCGCCCAACGGTTCACCGCGATAGATCTGGAACCTGCGGAGCTCTCCGCCGTACTTCGCCGCCGCGGTCAGCAACAACGAATCCGATTCTGCGGTGACCGAATTGGCGACCACCCGCCCACCTGTGCGCACCGCATTCCAGCACGCCTCGAGCATGTCGGCCCCGGTCAACCCGCCACCGATGAACACCGCATCCGGCACCGAATCCGAGTCGGAGACCGCAGCGAAGCTCTCCGGGGCATCGCCGTGCACCACGAGCCCCGGAACTCCCAGGCACAGTGCATTGGTCTCGATCTGCTCACGGCGTGCCTGCGAGCTCTCGAACGTCACTGCGCGACAGGACCGGTCGGTCCGCATCCATTCGATGGCAATGGTTCCCGAGCCGCCTCCGATGTCCCACAGCAACTCTCCGGGTGCCGGTGCCAACGCGCTGAGAGTGAGTGCTCGAACCTCCCGCTTGGTCATCTGGCCGTCTCCGGTGTACGCAGAGTCGGCGAGGCCGGGAATGCGGGTGTGGCGGGGCGCGTCGGGATCTCGGACACACAGCAGTGCAACGACATTGAGTGGGTCGACGCCCTCGAACGTCGACTCTCGGGCGATTCCGCCGACGACCCGCTCGGCCGGTCCGCCGAGCTGCTCGAGGACGGTCAGGTCACTCGATCCGAAGCCGTTGGCGCACAACACAGCCGCGATCTCGCCCGGCGTACTGCTGCCCCGGCTCAACACCAGTATCCGACGACCGTCGGCCAGCTCGGGCAACACCGTCTCGGCCGGGGTGTTCACCAGGGACACCGTCGAGGTGTCCTGTAGTGCCCAGCCCAGTCGCGCGCATGCCAGTGACACCGAGGACGGCGCCGGATGGACTCGTACGCGATCGGCACCGAACTCCCGCACCAGCGTGACCCCGATGCCATGGAACATCGGATCCCCGCTGGCCAGCACGCAGACGCGAGCACTTGCGCAGGCGTCGAGCATCGGCCGTAGATTCGGCACCAAAGGACTGGGCCACGTCCTGGTCTCGGTGCAGTGCTCTCGCACCTCCGCGATCTGGCGGGCCGAGCCGAACACCACATCGGCGTGCTCGATCGCCGTGCGGGAACCGACAGACAGTCCGTCCCAGCCATCGGCACCGATTCCGACGACCACGATCGGGTTGGGCACCGGTGCCACCATCAGCGCGGCATCCTGCGCCAGAGCCATTGCGGCAGTAGACGCATGCCGAAGAACACCGGTCGCAGAGTGCCGGGGATCCACACGGTGGCCCGACGCTTGCCCAGCGCGGTGACCACGCCGTCGGCGACCTGATCCGGTGTACTGGACATGGGCGCGGGTGTCATCCCCTCGGTCATGGAACCGATGACGAATCCCGGACGAACGAGTAGGAGATGCACCCCGCTGCCGTGCAGGGAATCGCTCAGTCCGCCGGCGAACCCGTCGAGACCGGCCTTGGCCGACCCGTACACGTAGTTGGCGCGCCGCACTCGAACTCCCGCCACCGACGAGAACACGACCAGGTCGCCGCTCCCCTGCGCTCGGAGCAACTTCGCCGCATGCGTCAGCACCGAAACCTGAGCCAGGAAGTCAGTGGTGATGACCTCGAGAGCGTGCTGAGCGTCGTTCTCGGCGCGCGATTGATCCCCGAGGATGCCGAACGCCAACACCACGATCCCGATCGGACCGTATCGCTCGGCAATCCGGCTCACGAGCTCGGCGTGGGTGTCCATCGCGTTCGCGTCGAACTCGACGGTGTGAACGGCGTCCGCACCTGCCTGCTGCACTCGTCGTTGCTGGGCATCGAGGTCACTGCTGCGCCGAGCTGCCAGTACGACGGTTCGGCCGGAGGCGAGTCGGGTGGCGACCTTGAGTCCGATCTCGCTGCGCCCACCCAACAGCAACAGCGTTCCGGCCGCGGGTTCTGCTCGTCTGCTCACGCCGACCAGTCTTGCCGATGAAATCGCATTCACTACAGTCGGGGCATGGCCGCCATTCCCGCAGACGCGACTGCCCTCGCCGACGACGCATTCGAGTTCCTTGCCGAGCGGCATCTGGCCACTCTGACGACACTGCGACCCGACGGAACCCCGCACGTGGTCGCCGTCGGGTTCACCTACGATGCCGAATCCCGCTGCGCTCGGGTCATCACCAACGACGTATCGCAGAAGGCGATCAACGCCGGCCGTGGCGCCTACGCCGCCGTCACCCAGATCGACGGCGCCCGCTGGCTGACGTTGGAGGGCCCCGCGTCGGTCCGAAACGATCGTGAATCGGTCGTCGATGCGGAGAACCGCTATGCGCAGCGCTACCGCGTACCCAGGGAGAACCCCACCCGAGTCGTCATCGAGATACAGGTCCAGCGGGTACTGGGTAGCCGTTCGCTGCTCGACCGGTAGCGGGCGTCCCGTCTGCTTTCACCGCCAGGGAAGCACGGACAGGTTCGGCCATTCGGTCGTCCACCGGGCAGCCTTGGCCTCGTACACGTGCCGCATCGGCAACCGCGGGTTCGGCCGCACGATTCCCGCGAAGAGATCCTCGAATCCGTGCGGTGCGTACACGACGTCCGTACCGCCCTGGTCGGTGGTGATGCCGAAGCAGCACGTCGTGGAGACGAAGTGATCGATCGCATCCTCGGTGCTTCGATATGGTGCGATCGCAGTGCCGAAATGCTGCTCGTACCACAGGTGTACCCGCGCCTCGTTGCGTACTTCGACGTCCACACCGAGGTCGGCGAACACCGATGCCGCGCGCTCGATCACCTCGTTCTCCGATTCGTAGGACAGATCGGAGTCGTCGAAGTAGAAGAAGTCGTAGTCCCGGATACCCGCACGAAGGTCCCTACCGGCCAGGTGGTTCCACACCGTCTGGAACAGGCCACCCGCCGTCAGGTACCACCCGGGAAGCTTCAGTTCTGGTGCACGTCGAAGTATCTCGGCGACAGCAGGATTGGATCGAACGATCGAGACGAACTCGGGCTCGCCTCGATTCGTCACGCCGGCAGGACGGCCAGGCCGTGCGGCCGCAGGTTGACCGACTCGCACCCGTCCGCGGTGACGACGACGATGTCCTCGATGCGCGCACCCCACTGTCCGCGGAAGTAGATTCCCGGCTCGATGCTGAACGCCATTCCTTCGGTCAGCGTGATGTCGTTGCCGGCAACGATGTACGGCTCCTCGTGCACCGACAGGCCGATCCCGTGCCCGGTCCGGTGCAGGAACGCCTCGCCCAGACCGGCGTCGACCAGCACGTCGCGGGCTGCCGCATCGATGGACTGCGCCGTGACGCCGGGCACCACCGCATCGACAGCTGCCTGCTGGGCCCGCTCGAGTACCGCGTACTGCTCGGCGATCTCTGCCGAGGGCTCGCCGAGACTGTAGGTGCGGGTCGAGTCGGAGTTGTATCCCGGTGCAACGGGTCCCCCGATGTCGATCACCACGATGTCGCCTGCCTCGACGACTCGATCGGAGACCTCGTGGTGCGGGTCGGCACCGTGAGGCCCGGACCCGACGATGATGAATTCCGGTGCTGTGTGGCCTTCTTCGACGATCGCGGCCGCGATGTCCGAGGCGATCTCCGCTTCCGTGCGGCCTACTCGAAGCCACTCGCCCATCCGGGCGTGCACGCGGTCGATGGCGTACCCGGCGCGGCGCAACGCGTCGATCTCGGCCGCATCCTTGACCATTCGAAGTTCGCGAAGCACGTCGGTGGCCAGCACCGGGACCGTGCCGAAGACACCCGCCAACGGCACGAAATGCAGGGCAGGCATGGCGTCGGCGACGGCTGTTCTCGTTCCGCCGGGAACTGCCGCTGCCACCAGTGCGTACGGATCGACACCGTCGACCCAGTCGACGAGCGTCAGAGACAGCTCCTGCGCCGCGGAATCACCCAGTGCGGCGAGCTCGAGCCGCGGAACCACGACCGTCGGGGTGCTGCCGTCTGCCGGAACGACCAGAGCGATGAGACGCTCGAACGAGCTGGCCTTCGATCCGATCAGGTACTGCAGATCGGGACCCGGGGTGATCAACAGGGCATCCAAGCCTGCTTCCGACGTCAGGCGAGCCGCGCGGGCGAGTCTGGACGCGTAGACATCGCTGGAGAAACGTGAGGAACTGACCGAAGAATCGACACTCATACCTTCAGGCTAATGCCGTACGGCAAGATGAGCCCCATGACCGCCCCCGGAAAGTCTCCGTTGCTGCTCCTCGACGGTGCGAGCCTGTGGTTCAGGGCCTACTACGCACTGCCCGAGTCGATTACGGCCCCCGACGGGCGACCCGTCAATGCCGTTCGCGGCTTCCTCGACATGATCTCGGCGTTGATTGCGCGCACCGAACCCAGCCGACTCGCTGTGTGCCTCGATCTCGACTGGCGCCCACAGTTCCGCGTCGACCTCGTACCGTCCTACAAGGCGCATCGTGTTGCCGACGCTGCCCCGGAGGTCGCCGAGAGCGAAGAAGTTCCGGAGACACTGACACCACAGGTGGACATGATCATGGATGTGCTCGCCGCATTGGGGATCGCGACCGCAGGCGCAGACGGTCTCGAAGCCGACGACGTGCTGGGAACCCTGGCAGCACGCGAGCGTCAGGACCCGGTGGTCGTGGTCAGCGGGGACAGGGATCTACTTCAGGTCGCCGCGGACGAACCGAACGAGGTGCGCGTTCTGTACGTGGGACGCGGTTTGGCCAAGGCCGAATTGTTCGATCCCGCACTGGTTTCCGAGCGCTACGGTGTTCCGCTTCATCGAGCGGGTGCGGCGTACGCGGAACTCGCCCTGCTGCGCGGCGATGCCTCGGACGGCCTGCCCGGTGTCAAAGGAATCGGTGAGAAGACGGCGTCGACGTTGATGCTGAACTACGAATCCGTCGCTGCGTTGCGCGCTGCGGCCCTCGACCCGGCATCGGACATGGCCAAGGGCATCCGGGCGAAGCTGGCCAATGCGAGTGAGTACCTGGACGCCGCGCTCCCCGTCGTCCGAGTTGTCACCGACGCCGATGTCGTCCTGTCGAAATCCGACGAGATTCCGGCCGAGCCCGCCGATCTCGACGCGCTGAACACACTCGCCGAAGCCCTCGGTATCGAGAACGCCGTGGCCCGCCTCGTCGCTGCGATGGCGGCCACGGCCTCGACAGCCTGAACGGCCGACCGACGCGGGACTACTTGGGTAGGGAGACCTCGTAGTTGGCGTCGTCGTCGAGGAAGGTCAACGTCACCGTCTTGAACGCACCGTCGACCGTCAGGGTGCAATCGACACTGGTCTTTGCCTTGACCTCGATGTTCTGGGGGCAGGACACACCGGAGACGTCGGACGCCCCGTAGGACTCGGTGACGACCGTGCGAATGCCCTCCTCGGCCGCCGCGGTATCGAGGGTGGTCGTGCGGCCGAAGGCGAAGAACAACACCACAGCGATCACGGCGACCACGGCGACGACGGCACCCGCGATGATCAGAGGCTTCTTGGACTGTGATCCGGCCTGCCCTGGCCCCTGCTGATTCGGGTACTGCTGATTCGGATACGGCTGGTTGGGATTCCAGGGCTGCTGCGGCGGCTGTCCGTACTGCCCTTGTCCGTACTGCCCACCACCGAATTGCTGTGGTGCGTAGGGGTTCTGGTAGGCCGCATCGCCCGAAGCAGGCACGCCGGCACCGGGATAGGGCGCGCCGTACTGCTGACCGGCCGGATACTGACCGGTGGGGTTCTGGCCCTGGGGGTAGCCGCCCTGCGGATTCGTGCCTTGGGGGTATTGGCCCTGGGGGTAGCCGCCCTGCGCGTTCGGGGCCTGGGGGTAGCCGCCCTGCGCGTTCGGGGCCTGGGGGTATTGACCCTGCGGGTAGCCGGCAGATGGGTACTGGCCCTGTGGGTACTGGCCGCCGGGCTGCTGCGGGCTCTGCCCGTACGGCGTGGCCGGCGGCTGCCCGTACTGACCCCACGCCGACGGCGTCGGTGGATCGGCCGAGGGGCCGCCGGGTTGCGTCTCCGGCGTGTCGTTCGCGGCACCGTCCTGCTGATCGGGCTTGCGCGACCAGCTGTTGTCCGGATCGGTCGGACCGTATGGGCCGCTCATCTCGCCTCCACTGAAAATTCGGATTCGTCGGGGGTACAGTATCTCGCCCGTACGACTCTCCGCTGTACCGACCCGGCAGTCCGATTCGCTCCTGTCATGCGGCATCGACAGCGACCACACCGCGGCGCAGAGCCGCGATCGCCCGCGCCGCAGTGCGCGAGAGTTCCGGCTCCGGGGCCGCGAGCCGAACCTGATCCAACAGGTCGATCACCTGCCGACACCAGCGCACGAAGTCTCCGCCCGACAGTGCTTTGCCGTTGTCGCCCGCGGTGACAAGAGCATCGACCAACGAATGGTTCGACGCCCACTTGTAGATCGCCTTCACGAATCCCATGTCGGGCTCTCTCGTCGGCGGAAGCTTGTGCCGAACTTCGTCGGACCTCAACTCGTGCCACACCCGCACCGTCTCGGTCAGCGCGTGTCGAATCGGACCCGTCGGACCGTGCGGAGTGATATCGCCCTCCGACCTGGACTCGTAGACCACCGCCGAGACCACCGCCGCCAACTCTGCCGGAGAAAGGCCTTGCCACAGGCCGCCGCGCAGGCATTCGGCGACCAGGAGGTCGGACTCGGAATAGATCCGACTCAGACGTGCGCCGTCGTCGGTGACCTTCGGATCCTTGCCTGCCGTCACGTACCCGCGGTCGGCGAGCAACGCCAGGATACGGTCGAACGTTCGGGCGAGGGAGTTCGTCGTCGCCGATACCTTCTGGCGCATCGTTTCGGTCTCCCGAGCCAGCCGGTTGTAGCGCTCACCGGTGCGGCCGAGCTCGTCGCGATCGGGGCGCGCGTGCACCGGATGCGATCGAATGGCTCTCCGAAGCGTGGCCAGTTCCTTGTCGTCCGCTGCGGTCGATTTGCGGCGGACTCGGTCCGACGGCTGCGAGATTCCGCGTGTGACCAGGGCGGCCGCGAGATCGCGCCGGGTCTTGGCGGTGCGATGATCGACGAAGCGCGGAAGGCGCATGGTGCCCAAAGACGTTGCAGGCGAGGGGAAGTCCGCTGCCGAAAGCCGCCCGGCCCATTTGTCCTCGGTCAGTACGAGCGGCCGCGGATCGGCCCGGTCGTCATCCGCCTCCAGGACCACCGCGAGACCGCTGCGGCGACCGGTCGGCACCGAGATCACGTCGCCGCGCCGCAAGGCACGGAGTGAATCGACTGCCTTGTCCCGTCGATCGGACCTGTTCTGGCGTTCGAGGGTCTTCTCACGATCCTTGAGCCGCTCACGCAGCCGCGCATACTCGAAATACTCGCCGTCGGGGCCGCCGAGGCGTGCCCCGAGCGCCTCCATCGTCTGCATGTTCTTCTCGATGCCGCGCACCATCCCGACGACGGACCGGTCGGCCTGGAACTGGGCGAAGGACCGTTCGAGCAACAGACGCGAATCGGCCGCACCGAACTGTTCGATCAGGTTGATCGACATGTTGTATGCCGGCGCGAACGAACTGCGCAGCGGGAAAGTGCGGGTCGACGCCAGACCGGCGACCTCGGTCGGCTCCGTGCCGGGCTGCCACAGCACGACGGCATGCCCCTCGACATCGATACCGCGCCGTCCGGCCCGGCCGGTCAGCTGGGTGTACTCCCCCGGCGTCAACTCGGCGTGTGTCTCACCGTTGAACTTGACCAGCTTCTCGAGCACGACGGTTCGAGCAGGCATGTTGATCCCGAGAGCCAACGTCTCGGTGGCGAAGACCGCCCGGACCAGGCCCTTGACGAACAACTCCTCGACGGTGTGTCGAAAGACCGGCAACATCCCGGCGTGGTGAGCGGCGAATCCACGCTCGAGTGCGTCGCGCCACTCCCAGAAGCCCAGGACCTCCAGGTCCTCGCGTGGCAGCTCCGAGGTGTGCTTCTCGACGATGTACCGGATCTCCTCGGCCTGCTCGGGCGTGGTCAGCACCAGCCGCGAACGCATGCACTGGGTCAGCGCGCCGTCACAGCCTGCGCGGCTGAAGATGAATGTGATCGCCGGGAGCAGACCTTCTTCGTCGAGTTTGGCGATCACATCGGGTCGGGCCAGTGGGCGGTTGTTCGCTCCGCTGCCGTGACCGCCACCGCGACCTCCACCGCCTGCCCGACCGCCGCGGCCTCTGCTGTGTGGTGCATGCCAGCGGTCCATCGAGTCGAGGGACTGACGTTGTTTGACGTGTCGTACGAGTTCCCGATCGACGACGATCTTCTGACTGCCGTCGGCCGACTGGGCTCGCGTGTCGAACAGATCGAACAATCGGCGACCCACCATGATGTGCTGCGACAGGGGTACCGGGCGGTTCTCGTCGACCACGACCGAGGTGTCTCCGCGGACCGTGCTCATCCAGGCACCGAACTCCTCGGCGTTGCTCACCGTGGCCGAGAGGCTGACCAGTCGAACGTCGTCGGACAGGTGCAGGATGACCTCTTCCCACACCGCGCCTCGGAAACGGTCGGCGAGGTAGTGCACCTCGTCCATGACGACGTGCGAGAGACCTCGCAATGCGTCCGAGGATGCGTAGAGCATGTTGCGCAGCACTTCGGTCGTCATGATGACGATGGGGGCATCGGGGTTGATCGACGAGTCTCCGGTCAGCAGCCCGACCGTGTCACGCCCGTACCGCGCGGTCAGCTCGGCGAACTTCTGGTTGCTGAGCGCCTTGATCGGGGTGGTGTAGAAGCACTTGCGCCCGGCGGCGAGCGCCAGGTGCACCGCGAATTCGCCGATGACGGTCTTGCCTGCACCGGTGGGGGCGCAGACCAGAACGCCGTGACCGTTCTCGAGTGCCGTACACGCGTCCACCTGGAACCGATCGAGCGGGAAACCGAGTTCGGACGAAAAGCGTTGCAGCTGGGTGGGTCGGGGGCTCGTCCCCGTATCGACGATCGGCTCGGTCATGCGATCGACCCGACGGTTCGGCCGCGGTCAGATCGTGTCGTCGTACTGTGCCTGCACTCGGGTCGCGGTACCGAAGCCGCTGGACGGCGGTGTCGGAGCGACGGCATCCGGTGACTCGATCGAACTTGCGCCGTCGATGCGCGTTGCTTCGTCATCTGACACATCACCCCATTCGTCTCTTCTCTTGCGCAACTTACGCTTGTCGTGAATCCGCGCAATCTGCACTGCCATCTCGAAGAGCACCGTCAACGCCAAGGCCAAGGCCAGCATCGAGAAAGGGTCCTGCCCCGGAGTCGCGATGGCCGCGAAGACGAACAGCCCGAAGATGAGACCTCGACGCCACGCCTTGAGTCGCTCGTAGGTGAGTACGCCGACGAAATTCAGGGCGACGACCAGCAACGGAATCTCGAAGCTGACGCCGAAGATGATGAGGAGGTTGATCAGGAATCCGAAGTACTGGTCACCGCTGAGCGCGGTGATCTGGACGTTGTCACCGATCGAGAGCAGGAAGTGCAGGCCCTTGGCCACCACGAAGTAGGCCAGGACGGCTCCGGTGACGAACAGCGCCGCGGCTCCGGTCACGAACGAGACCGCGTATCGACGTTCGTTCGCGTACAGACCCGGGGTGATGAACGCCCAGATCTGATACAGCCAGATGGGACAGGCCAGGACGACACCGGCGGTGAACGCGACCTTGAATCGCAACAGGAACTGATCGAACGGCCCGGTCGCGAGCAGACGACACTGGTCGTCGTTGCTCAGATTCGCGCGGAGGCTCGGATCGAGCGTGCAGTAGGGACCCCGTAGGAGGTCGCCGAGGCTCTCGACGCCGACGATGGTGTGCGAGTACCAGAAGAACCCGAAAGCAGTCGTCAGCGCGACGGCGACCAACGACCACAGGAGCCGGGTTCGCAGCTCGTACAGGTGATCGACCAACGACATCGTGCCGTCGGGATTGACTCGGCGCTTGCTACGCCGCGGATCGAACGGAATGCGCATGGTGTTCTACGGTCAGCCTTCTTCGGTCGGACGACGGCGCGGAGCCGTCACCGACAGCAGTGAACCTTCGGTGCCACCTGGCACCGGAGGTGTGCTGAGCGGCCGTGCGCTCAGGCAGACTTCGCGTCGTGCTGGGTCTCGGTGTTCGGCTGCACGACAGGCGCAGGCGAAGGCAGCTGAGCGGGAGCGGTCGGCTGCTGCGCCGTCGCGGTGTCGGCGTCGGACTTGCCGTCGTTCTGCATCTCCTTCACCTCGCTCTTGAAGATGCGCAACGACCGGCCGAGTCCGCGAGCAGCCTCGGGCAGCTTCTTGGAACCGAACAGAATGATGACGACCACCGCAACGATGGCCCAGTGCCAAGGACTGGTGAATCCCATGCGAACCTCCTACAGATCAGATGAAGCGAGCGTACCCGACCGCGGGCATCGCCTCCGGCAGCAGCGGGTGTCGGTTTGCCCCGTGTTCACGTGGGGACGGTGCCGTCCGCGCTGGTGGCATCGAGCTCGGCATACGCATCCAGGGCCGAGCGGGCACGATCGCGGACGGAGTTCACCAAGGATTCAGGTGCCAGTACCGTGACGCCGCCGCCGAAGCCCAAGGTCAATCGAGTCATCCACTGCAGCGTCGCGAACCTCATCGTGACCACGATGGAACCGTCGGCATCCGCGGCGACCTGCGTCATCGGGTAGTAGTCCAGAATCCAGGTGAAGGAGGGCGACACCTTCAGCCGCGCCTGCGAAAGCGAGGGATCGTCGTTGAAGATCTCGAAGGCGTCCTCGTCCTGCACCGATTCCGGAGGCGCGGCGGGTTCGTCGAGTTCGGTTGCCGAGTCGATGCGGTCGAATCGGAACAGCCGCACTCCCTCGGCGCTTCGGCACCACGCCTGGACGTAACTGTTGTCGTCGACGACGACCGTCCTGATCGGGTCCACGGTCCGTTCGGTGACGACATCCCGCGATGCGGAGTAGTAGGTCAGCTGCAGGGCATGCCGGTGACGCAGCGCAGAACGAACGGTACTCGAGACCGGTCCCTCCTCGGCACCTGCGCTGTCGTGATCCGACGAGAGCGGCACGTTGGCCGCAGCCGAGCCCGCTGCGGTCTCGATCTTCGCGATAGCGCGCTGAGCGGCGGACGGGTCGACCATGCCGGGCATGGACGTCAGGGATCGAAGCGCCACCAACAGGGCCGTCGCCTCGGTCGACGTCAGGCGCAGCGGTCGATCGATTCCGGCCGAGAACGTGACATCGATGCTCTCCTCGGAGAACGACAGATCGATGAGATCACCCGGACCGTAACCGGGCAGACCACACATCCAGAGCTGATTGAGATCGGCCATCAACGTCGCGGTCGACACCCCCAGCTCACGCGCTGCCTCCTCGGCACTCAAGCCGGGATTTGCCATGAAGAACGGCACCATGTTGAGCAACCTGGCCAGCCGAACCGACAGTCTCGCGCTCATCGCTGGTTCTCCACGTCGGCCGCTGTCTGCAGGGTCGAGATCACGTCGGCGCGCAATTCCGCGGGTTCGAGAACCACCGCATCCGCGCCGTGACCGGCGATCAACCGCGAGACCCAATCCCAGGACCGCACGGGCACCTCGACGACCGTGCCGCTTCGGGTGCCGAGACTCTGCACGCCCACCACCGTTCCCATTCTGCGCAATTCCAGCGCCCTTCCGTCCTGCAGCCACACTCGGGCCGTGCCCGATACCGAGGACGTGCCCGCCACTCGGCGGACGATCTCCTGCAGATCGACACCGTCGGGCTTGCGGACGCTCTGCGGGGTGCCGAACGACTTGACCTCGTCGCCGATTCGGGACAGGCGAAACGTGCGGGTGTCGTCGCGGTCCACGTCGTGCCCCACCAGATACCAGCGGCCGCGAAACGTCACGACGCCCCACGGCTCGACGGTTCGGGTGGTGAACGGCTCGGTCAACGACGGGCGGTGTTGGAACCGTACCGACTTTCCGTCGTCGATCGCGGCCAGCAGGGCACCCAGCGCGGGTTCGGAGCCTCGGGTACGGGCGGGAACCGCGGTCACCGCTGCGGCGGACTCGTTCTGGTCGACCTGAATTCCGGCGGCGCGGAGTTTGAGCAACGCACTCTGTGCCGCCGAGGTGAGCTCCGGCGATTCCCACAGTTTGACCGCGACTGCGACGGCGGCCGATTCCTCGCTGGTGAGGTCGATGTCGGGAAGTTCGTAGGCATCGCGGTTGATGCGATAGCCCTCGACGCCGCCGAACCTGGTGGCGGTACCGGTTTCCAACGGGACACCGAGGTCACGCAGTTCGTTCTTGTCTCGCTCGAACATTCTGCTGAACGCTTCGTGGCTGGTGGAGTCGTCGTATCCGGCAACGCTCTCGCGGATCCACTCCGCGGTCAGGAACTGACGTGTCGACAGCAGACAGATGACCAGATTCATCAGGCGTTCGACTTTGGTGGTGGCCACGACAGTCGAGCCTAGTTGCTCACCGGTGGACGCAGCGGTAACGACCCGACTGCGTCCGGCACTACATCGACGCGATCAACCGTTCCACTCGCTCGTCGACCGATCGGAACGGGTCTTTGCAGAGCACGGTTCGCTGAGCCTGGTCGTTCAACTTCAGGTGTACCCAGTCGACGGTGAAGTCGCGACCCGCCTCCTGAGCGGCCGTGATGAATTCTCCGCGCAGCTTGGCCCTGGTGGTCTGCGGCGGCAGATCGACGGCCTCGTCGATCTGCTCGTCCTCGGTGACTCGCTTGGCCAGACCCTTGCGCTGCAACAGATCGAACACTCCGCGACCGCGCTTGATGTCGTGGTAGGCCAGGTCCAGCTGAGCGATCTTGGGATCGGACAGCTCCATCGAGTAACGGTCCTGGTAACGCTGGAACAGTTTGCGTTTGATGACCCAGTCGATCTCGGTGTCCACCTTCGCGAAATCCTGTGTCTCGATGGCGTCGAGCGTTCGTCCCCACAGGTCGACGATCTGCTCCACCTGAGTGTTCGGCTCGCGCGTCTTGAGATGCTCGACGGCTCGCGAGTAGTACTCGCGCTGGATATCGAGGGCGCTGGCCTGTCGTCCCCCGGCGAGTCGAACGGGGCGACGTCCGGTGAGATCGTGACTGACCTCGCGGATTGCGCGAATCGGATTGTCCAGCGCGAAATCTCGGAAGGACACGCCCGCGTCGATCATCTCGAGAACGAGGGCTGCCGTACCGACCTTGAGCATCGTCGAGGTCTCGGCCATGTTCGAGTCGCCCACGATGACGTGCAGCCGGCGGTACTTCTCGGCGTCGGCGTGCGGCTCGTCGCGCGTGTTGATGATCGGCCGCGAACGAGTGGTGGCCGAGGAGACGCCTTCCCAGATGTGCTCGGCGCGCTGCGACAGGCAGAACGTCGCAGCCTTGGGCGTCTGGAGCACCTTGCCCGCGCCACAGATCAACTGACGCGTGACCAGGAACGGCAGCAGAACGTCCGAGATTCGGGAGAACTCGCCGGCGCGTTGGACGAGAAAGTTCTCGTGGCAGCCGTAGGAGTTACCCGCCGAGTCGGTGTTGTTCTTGAACAGATAGATATCGCCCCCGATGCCCTCTTCGGCCAGGCGCTGCTCGGCGTCGATCAGCAGGTCTTCCAGTACCCGCTCGCCTGCGCGGTCGTGGGTGACCAGCTGCAACAGACTGTCGCATTCGGCGGTGGCGTACTCGGGATGCGAGCCCACGTCGAGGTACAGGCGGGCTCCGTTGCGAAGAAACACATTCGAGCTGCGACCCCACGAAACGACCCGGCGGAACAGATAGCGAGCCACTTCGTCCGGACTCAGCCGTCGATGTCCGTGGAAAGTACATGTGACACCGAACTCTGTCTCGATGCCCATAATTCGTCGCTGCACACTTCGACACTACAACGCAACCCGCGGATCGATGTGTCGGAGCGCCCCGATGTCGTCCGTCCGTGAGGATGCCGTCGCACGTGCCTAGGCTGGGCGTCATGACATCCACGCGCACCCCGATCGCGACGGCCGTCCACGCGTGGGATCTGTCCCTGGTGGCACGAAGCGCCGCCCTGCGGCAGAGCAGAGCGGACGGTGGACTGCGTGCCCTGAGCAACGCCGCCGATCACGGTCGTCTGTGGCTCGGGGCGGCTGCGCTTCTCGTGGCCGCAGGTGGTCCGGCCCGACGCGGCGGCGTCCGGGGGCTGGTGGCGCTGGCCGGTGCGAGCTCCGTGGCGAACGGGCTGCTCAAACCAATGTTCCCGCGGACTCGTCCCGATTCCGAGTCCGTTCCCGTCCTGCGTCAGGTTCTGGCTCCGCCGGTGTCGTCGTCGTTTCCCTCGGGCCACTCGGCGTCCGCGGCTGCGTTCGTCACAGCGGTGGCGATCGAATCCCCGGTCGCAGGCGTGCTGCTGGCACCCGTTGCGGCCGCGGTGTGTTACTCGAGGGTCCACGTGGGCGTGCACTGGCCGACGGACGTCATCGCCGGCGCCGCTCTCGGCTCGGCCATCGCGTTGTCCACTCGTCGGTGGTGGGCCGTGCGATCGGAGAAGCCTGCCGATCTCGGCTCCCCGGTCCAGGTCGAGCCACTGCCGGGCGGCCGGGGGCTACTGGTACTCGTCAATCCGGGGTCGGGCACCGATTCGGACGCGGTGCCCGACGCGATCCGTCGAGCACTTCCCGATGCCGATCTGTTCGTGCCGAATCCCGATCAGGACTTCAACGAGCAACTGGAGCAGCGCATTCGGAGCACGTCCCCACGTGCCCTCGGTGTCTGCGGTGGTGACGGAACCGTGGTCAGCGTCGCCGCATCCGCGGTGCGCAACGGATTACCGCTCGCAGCATTTCCGGGTGGCACCCTCAACCATTTCGCGCGCGACACCGGATTGACCGTCGTGCAGGACACCGCTGCCGCCGTGGAAGCGGGCACCGCCGAACTGGTCGACATCGCCGAGGTGTCCGTCGACGGCCGCAGTGTGTCGTTCGTCAACACCGCAACGTTCGGTGGCTACCCCGACTCGGTTCGGCTACGTCAGAAATTGCAACGTCGAATCGGCAAATGGCCCGCGGCCGCCATCGCGATGACGCGGGTCCTGGCGGCTGCGGAACCACTGAACATCGGGCTCGACGGCACCGAGCAGTCGGTCTGGATGCTCTTCGTCGGCAACGGCAATTATGTACCGGCCGACCAAGTACCCATGTCTCGCAGCAGTATTCACACCGGCACCCTCGATGTCCGGTTTCTTCCGTCCGAGCCGAAAGCGTCCAGAACCAGACTGCTGTGGGCAACGTTGACCGGCACCCTCGGGTCCTCGCCCGCCTACGTCCGTCGAGCGGTGAAGGAGTTGACCGTCGAGGTGGAGGGTGCCCCCGTTGCCCTCGCGGCCGACGGCGAAGTGGTGGGCGACGGACGAAGGTTCGAGTTCACCAGTGACAAGAACGGCCTCGCGCTCTACCGAAAGCGATAGCGCGCGAGGCCGAACGAGTGTCGGAACCATCGGTCAGGACGGCGGTGCACCTTCGGTGTCGGGTCCCGTCTCGACCGCCGCAGTGGGCGCCGGCAACATGTCCTCCAGCGCAGCCCCGGCAATGCGTCTGAACGCTCGTCGCGGCCGCGCCTGGTCCAGCACCGCGACCTCGAGCGCCGACACCTCGAGAACCTTCTTCTCCGGCTCGCCGCCCGCCGCGGGCGGCGCAGTCGGGCCTGCCGTGAGTGCGTCGACGGCCACACGTACCGCGTCTGCCAGGTCCAGCCCGGCGCGGTAGGTGTCCTTCAGTGCGGCCACGATCGGCTCGGTCGTCCCGCCCATGACGACGAAATCCTGCTCGTCGACGATGGATCCGTCGTAGGTGATGCGGTAGAGCTGCGTGGCGATCGGCTCGTCCTGGTGCGACACCTCCGCGACACAGATCTCGACCTCGTACGGCTTGAGCTGCTCGGTGAAGATCGTGCCGAGTGCTTGCGCGTACGTCTTGGCAAGCGAACGGCCGGTCACGTCGCGCCGATCGTAGGTGTAGCCCTTGATATCGGCGTGCTGGATACCGGCCTTGCGCAGGTTCTCGAACTCGTTGTACTTGCCCACGGCCGCGAAGCCGATCCGGTCGTAGAGTTCGCTCACCTTGTGCAACGCGGTCGAACGGTTCTCGGCGACGAAGAGGACCCCGTCCGCATACGTCAGCACGATGACGCTGCGGCCGCGGCCGATTCCCTTGCGCGCCAACTCCGAACGATCGCGCATGATCTGTTCGGCAGATGCGTAGTACGGCATCGTCATGGTGCGCTACCCCCTTCGCTCACTTGCTGGCCGGCCCGAGTGTGGTGCTCGGCACCGCCGGAATGCGCTGCACTCTCCGTCCGCTCCGCGAGAACCGACCGAGCTGCAGCCGAAATCCTCTCGTGTGCAACGTCGTCCGCCCCGACACTGGTGATGGCAACTGCCGTCGGGTAGATCCCGCGGGTGACGTCAGGACCGCCTGTGGCCGAGTCGTCGTCGGCGGCGTCGTACAGCGATTCCACCGCTGCGCGAATCGCCTCCTCCTCGGTCATTCCGGGGCGATAGAGCTTCTTGAGCGCGGACTTGGCGAACAACGATCCCGATCCCACGGCGTGGTAACCCGAACGCTCCTCGTATCGCCCGCCGACCACGTCGTAGGAGACGATGCGTCCGGCTCGATCCGGGTCCGAGATGTCGATGTCGAATCCGACCAGCAACGGGACGGCGGCGAGCCCTTGCATCGCGGCACCGAGGTTGCTTCGCACCATCGACGACAGCTTGTTCGCCTTGCCGTTGAACGTGAGCGGCACGCCTTCGATCTTCTCGTAGTGCTCGAGTTCGACGGCGAAGAGCCGAACCAGCTCGATCGCGATGCCCGCGGTTCCGGCGATACCCGCGGCGGAGTAGTCGTCGGTGACGTAGACCTTCTGCATGTCGCGGTTGGCGATCAGATTGCCCTGCGTGGCTCGCCGGTCACCCGCGATCAGAACGCCGCCTGCGTAGGTCAGTGCAACGATCGTCGTCCCGTGTGGAGCGATCCCGGACTTGTCCGAGCCGCCGTTCGCGGTGTTGGTCGCCAGATCCGCCGCGATACCGCTCTCGGGCAACAGATGAGGGGCGTGCCGACGAAGATAATCGGAGAACGACGAGCTGCTCGTCCCGAATGGGATCGCCGTTCCGTCGCCTGCCGACCGTGGGTCCGAACGATCCACCGTCACTGGCCGCCCTTCTGAACGTAGGCGCGGACGAAGTCCTCGGCGTTTTCCTCGAGCACGTCGTCGATCTCGTCGAGAAGGTCGTCGGTCTCCTCGGCCAGCTTCTCGCGTCGTTCCTGACCACCGGCTCCGGCGTCGCCGGGAACCTCATCGTCGTCGCCGCCGCCAGAGCGCCGTGTCTGCTCCTGTGCCATAGTCGCCGACCTCCTCCGTGTATCGAGAAAACAGATCTACTGCACTCTCACCGGTCGATCCGAGGTGCACCGTCGTGGATGTGCAAGTGCAACCGAACGTTCCGCCGAAAGTGCACGGACCTTTACCCTACCGACTGACCGACTCCGCCGGTCGACAAGACACCGCCTTTGGTCGGCGTCGGTCCCGGGGTGCGTCAGTTGGTGAGCTGATCGACGAGCTCTGCGGCGCTGTCGACCGACTCGAGCAGCGCACCGACGTGCGATTTGGTGCCCCGGAGTGGCTCGAGGGTCGGGATACGAACGAGGGAGTCACCGCCGAGATCGAAGATGACCGAGTCCCAGCTCGCCGCAGCGATGTCTGCCCCGAACTTGCGCAGGCACTCGCCGCGGAAGTACGCCCTCGTGTCCTCCGGCGGCGTGCCGACGGCATCGAGCACCTGCTGTTCGGTGACCAGTCGATCCATCGACCCACGAGCGACCAGCCGGTTGTACAGGCCTTTGTCCAGCCGAACATCGGAGTACTGCAGGTCGACCAGATGCAGCCGCGGAGCCGACCACCCGAGCCCCTCGCGCTGGCGGAATCCTTCCAGCAGGCGCAGTTTCGCGGGCCAGTCCAGCAGATGGGCGCACTCCATCGGATCCCGCTCGAGAAGGTCGAGGACCATGGCCCACTTGTCGAGCACGTCGAGTGCGCGCGCATCGTCACTGCCCTCGGCAGCGACGAACTTGGCAACGCGCTGGTGGTAGATCCGCTGCAGCGCAAGCCCGGTCAGTTCGCGGCCGTCGGCGAGAGCGACGGCCTTGCGCAGCGTCGGATCGTGGCTGATCTGATGGACTGCGGTCACCGGCCTGGCCAGCTGCAGATCGGACAGGTCGACGCCGGCTTCGATGATGTCGAGCACGAGCGCTGTGGTGCCGACCTTGAGGTAGGTCGACATCTCGGCGAGATTGGCGTCGCCGATGATGCAGTGCAGGCGGCGGTACTTGTCCGCGTCCGCGTGCGGTTCGTCGCGCGTGTTGATGATGCCGCGTTTGAGGGTGGTCTCGAGGCCCACCTCCACCTCGATGTAATCCGCCCGCTGCGAGAGCTGGAAGCCTGCTTCGTCGCCGGACTGGCCGATTCCGACGCGTCCGGACCCGGTGATGACCTGCCTCGAGGCGAAGAACGGCGACAGACCCGCGATGACCGCCGAGAACGGCGTCTCGCGCGACATCAGGTAGTTCTCGTGAGTGCCGTACGACGCGCCCTTACCGTCGACGTTGTTCTTGTACAGCTGCAGGCGCGGCGCTCCCGGGACGCTCGACGCATGGCGGGCTGCGGCTTCCATCACGCGCTCGCCTGCCTTGTCCCAGATGACTGCGTCCAGCGGGTCACGTACCTCCGGAGCCGAGTACTCGGGGTGGGCGTGATCGACGTACAGGCGAGCACCGTTGGTGAGAATCATGTTGGCTGCGCCGATCTCGTCGGCGTCGATCACCGGTGCGGGGCCACTGAAGCGTCCGAGGTCGAAGCCGCGAGCGTCACGCAGGGGCGATTCGACCTCGTAGTCCCAGCGCGTGCGCTTGGCCCGGGGAACTCCGGCGGCCGCCGCGTAGGCGAGCACTGCCTGGGTCGACGTCAGGATCGGGTTGGCGGTGGGTTCGGTGGGCGAAGAAATGCCGTACTCGACCTCGATACCGATGATGCGCTGCATGTGTCGAGCCTAGACGTCGACCGAAGAGCGCTTTCGGGGCGCGCCCTGTGCGGACGCGCCCCGAAAGTGGTGTTCGACGAAGCTACAGGTACTGGCCGGTGTTGGCCTCGGTGTCGATCGCCCGGCTCGCGCTGGCGTTCTTGCCGGTGACCAGCGTGCGAATGTAGACGATCCGTTCGCCCTTCTTGCCGGAGATTCGAGCCCAGTCGTCCGGGTTCGTGGTGTTCGGCAGGTCTTCGTTCTCGGCGAACTCGTCGACGATGGAGTCGAAGAGATGCTGAATCCGCAGACCGCTGTTTCCGGTTTCGAGTACCGACTTGATGGCGTACTTCTTCGCGCGGTCCACGATGTTCTGGATCATGGCCCCGGAGTTGAAGTCCTTGAAGTACAGAACCTCCTTGTCGCCGTTGGCGTACGTCACCTCGAGGAAGCGGTTGTCGTCGCTTTCGGCGTACATGCGCTCGACGACGCGGTCGATCATCCCTCGGATGCAGGCTGCGCGGTCTCCAGCGAACTCCGCGACGTCGTCGGCGTTGACCGGCAGCGAATCGGTCAGGTACTTGGAGAAGATGTCCTGTGCCGATTCGGCGTCGGGCCGCTCGATCTTGATCTTGACGTCCAGGCGACCGGGCCGCAGGATCGCGGGGTCGATCATGTCCTCACGGTTGGAGGCACCGATCACGATGACGTTCTCCAGCCCCTCGACGCCGTCGATCTCGGCGAGCAGCTGCGGAACGACCGTCGTCTCGACGTCGGACGAGACGCCCGAACCGCGGGTTCGGAAGATCGAGTCCATCTCGTCGAAGAACACGATGACCGGGGTGCCCTCGGACGCCTTCTCCCGTGCGCGCTGGAAGATCATGCGGATGTGCCGCTCGGTCTCGCCGACGAACTTGTTGAGCAGTTCGGGGCCCTTGATGTTGAGGAAGAACGACTTCGCTTCCTTGGCGTCCTGCCCGCGGGCCTCGGCGATCTTCTTGGCCAACGAATTGGCAACGGCCTTGGCGATCAACGTCTTTCCGCAACCGGGAGGGCCGTAGAGCAGCACACCCTTGGGCGGACGCAGGGAGTACTCGCGGAACAGATCCTTGTGCAGGAACGGAAGTTCGACGGCGTCGCGAATCTGCTCGATCTGTCGCCCGAGGCCACCGATGTCCTCGTATCCGACGTCCGGCACCTCTTCGAGGACCAGGTCCTCCACCTCGGCCTTGGGGACACGTTCGAAGGCGTAGCCGGCCTTGGTGTCGACGAGCAAGGAGTCGCCGGGGCGAAGTTTGCGGGACGGTTCGTCCGGGTCGATCGGACCCTCGTCGTTGACCATGTCGATCAACGGCTTGGCCAGCCACACGACTCGTTCCTCGTCGGCGTGACCGACGACGAGTGCCCTCGACCCGTCGCCCAGAAGCTCACGCAGAGTGCTGATCTCGCCGACCTGGTCGAAGGTGCAGGCCTCGACGATGGTCAACGCTTCGTTCAGTCGCACCGTCTGTCCCGGTGCGAGTGAATCGGCCTCGATGTTCGGTGAACACGTCAGCCTCATCTTGCGTCCCGAGGTGAACACGTCGACCGTGCCGTCCTCGAACACGCTCAGCAGAACGCCGTAGCCGCTCGGTGGTTGGCCGAGGCGATCCACCTCCTCCCGGAGCGCGATGAGCTGCTGTCTCGCCTCTTTGAGGGTGTCCATCAGTTTCGCGTTGCGCAGAGACAGTGAATCGACGCGACCTTCGAGTTCGCGTACCTGCTCGGGGGACTCCCCCAGTTGACGGCGCAGCGAAGCAGCTTCGGCTCGCACGGCGTCCAGTTCGGCTCTGGCCGCGGCCACATCCGGATTGTCTGTTGAGCTCATGAGCGACTCCTCCCAGTGACGATCTATCAACGCTACCGGCACCGGCCCGAATGTGCGGACCGACACCACGATCGGGACGTGTGAGCACTGCGTCTCGACCGCGCCGAGCGTCGGTCGAATTCATGTTAGCCTCACCTGACCAAACGGCGGACCGACCACGGAATCAGGGGCTTCACCAGTGAAGATGCGTAATTTCTCGGTAGCTGTCGCGCTCGCGACGGCGGTGATGTCGGTAGCCGGGTGCAGCTCGGCCGATGAATCCGATCAGACCGATCACAATTCGACGTCGGCCGCCGACAGCAGCGTTCCGGCAGCCGATGCGCCCGCCGTCGCGCCGCCGACATCCGGTGAACTCGAAGCATCTCTGCTGCAATTGGTGGCCCCGAACGTCGACGCGGCGACGAAGGCGGCGTCGGTCGAGAACGGGCAGGCACGCCTGACCAACCTCGAAACGATGACCGCGGCCCTGGCGAACTACGGCGCGATCACGTTCGAGGTCGCCGAACCGACGGTCGAGGGCGAGACGTCGACCGCCGACGTCGCGATCGCCACCCCTCGGGGAACGGCAGCTCCGTCCCCTCAGACCTGGGTGCTGATCGATGGCGACTGGAAGCTCTCCGATGCCAGCACCTGCCAGATTCTCGCTATGGGACAGGCTCCCTGCGCCTAGACCGAGAGGTCGGAATCCTCGCCGACGCCGATCGTCATCCCTTGCCGGATCGACGCTGCGGCTTCGGCGTGACAGTGCCCTCGGCGAGGCGTCGAACACTCACGAGGAATGCGGTGTGCCCCTGCATCCGATGCTCGGGCCGAACCGCCAGTCCCACGACGTGCCACCCGCGCACCATCGACTCCCACGAACGGGGTTCGGTCCAGCATTCCTGTGCGCGTAGGGCTTCGACGACCTTGGACAGCTGCGTCACCGTCGCGACGTAGACCAACAGCACTCCGCCCGGAACGAGAGCTTTCGATACGGCGGGCAGTGCGTCCCAGGGGGCCAGCATGTCGAGAACCACCCGATCCACCTGCTCCCCCGGTCGATCGACACCGAACCGATCCACGTCGGCCACCGTCAGGTGCCAGTTGGACGGCCGCTCGCCGAAGAACGTCTCGACGTTCTTGATCGCGTAGTCGGCATGGTCCTGGCGGATCTCGTAGGAGATGACCGTTCCTTCCGTACCCACCGCACGCAGCAGCGAGCACGTCAGAGCGCCCGATCCGGCACCGGCCTCGAGTACGCGGGCTCCGGGGAACATGTCGCCCTCGTGGACGATCTGGGCTGCATCCTTGGGGTAGATGACCTGCGCGCCACGCGGCATCGACAGCACGTAGTCGGTCAACAGCGGCCGAAGCGCGAGGTAGGGGGTGCCGTTGACGGACGTGACGACGCTGCCCTCGTCGGCCCCGAGCAGTTTGTCGTGGGTGATCCCGCCCCGGTGCGTGTGGAATTCCTTGCCCGCCTCGAGCACCACCGTGTAGTGACGGCCCTTGCCGTCGGTGAGCTGGACTCGGTCTCCGACGCGGAACGGACCGCTGCGGGCGGGTCCGGTCGGTACCGGCTCGACGGGCATCCCGTCGTCGATCGTCGTAGCGTCGTCGAGTTCGATCTCGTCGACGGTCGCGGTGACCACCTCGTCTGCACCTGGAGCCGGAACGTCGACGATCGCGTCGACCTCGGAACCGTCGCTCGCCGCGGACGCGGAATCACCGAAGGACACAGCATCACCGGACGGCACAGCGGAACCTGCTTTCGTTGCTCTGTTCGACGCCCGACCTGTTGGTCCGACACCTGGGACGACTCGACGTGCCAGACTACGGCCTTGACCGAAGATGTCGGACCAACGGCATAGTCTCGCAGTCGTGAGTATTTCCGTGTCGACGCCCATCGACTTGCCTCTACTCGACCTCGGCGACAGCGCGCGACCGCCGCTGGCGGTGCCGAGCCCCCGCAGCACGCCGGCGTTGTCGCCCTCCCGCGCAGGCGATTTCAAGCAGTGTCCTCTCCTCTACCGCTTTCGCGCGGTCGACCGCATTCCGGAGGTCTCCACCGAAGCTCAGGTCAAGGGAACTGTGGTGCATGCCGCACTGGAGGCTCTCTACGCGTTGCCTGCGCAGGACCGAGTGCCGACGACTGCGCGCGACCTGGTGGATCCGGCGTGGGAGCGAGTGGTTGCCCAGTCGCCCGCCATCGAGTCGTTGGTTCCTGCCGACGAGCGGACGGCTTTTCTCGATCGCGCTCGGGCTCTGGTCGCCGGATACTACGAACTCGAGGACCCGACTCACTTCGAGCCCGAGTCCTGCGAGCAACGGGTGGAGATCGATCTGGACGACGGCACGCCGCTTCGGGGATTCATCGATCGAATCGACGTCGCACCCAACGGCATGATCCGCGTCGTCGACTACAAGACGGGCCGGGCTCCGCGGGAGTTCACCGAGTCCAAGGCGCTGTTCCAGATGAAGTTCTACGCCCTGATGATCATGCGCATGCGCGGCGTCGTTCCGGCGCAACTGAAATTGATGTATCTGGCCGACAAGCAGGAACTGACCTACGCTCCGGACGAAGACGAGCTGCGCAGGTTCGAGCGCATGCTGTCTGCCATCTGGAAAGCGATTCTGGCCGCAGGCGAGACCGGCGACTTCCGCGCCAAGAAGGGCGCACTGTGCAAGTGGTGCGACCACCAGGCCCTGTGCCCCGAGTTCGGCGGCACTCCCCCGCCGTATCCGGGTTGGCCGCAGACGGCCCAGGCTTCTACGGTGTCCGAGCAGTGACGATTCCGAACGCCTTCTTCGTCCCCGCCGGTGTCGGCAGTGAAGGCCACGAGAGGGTCACCGCCACCGAGCACACCGTCAGCCTGTGGGCACCGACGATGCAGCACGGGGCACCGCCGTCCGCCCTGTTGGTCCGTGCACTCGAGCGCGTCGACGCGCGCGAGGACACCCGGATCAGTCGGGTGGCCGTGGACATCCTCGGACCGGTTCCGGTCGGCGACATCGAGATCCGAGCATGGACGGAGCGTCCCGGTACCAACATCGAGCTCGTCGTGGCGGAACTCTGGGCGGCCGGTGCCTCGGGAACTGCGCGCGCTGTCGCCCGGGGCAGCGCATGGCGTATGCGCACCACGCCGACGGACGACGTGGCTCACTCGGGCGATCCGGTGATGCGACCGGTGAGCGACGGTGTCGACTACACCTTCGGTGGCACCTGGTCGTCGGGTTATCTCGACGCCGTCGAGTTCAAGATCCTCACCGGACTCGGAGCCGACGGACCGGGTGAGATCTGGGCCAGGCCCACACCCGTTCTCGTGCAGGGTGAATCGATGACACCCCTGGAACGACTCTTCTCGATTGCGGATATCGCCAACGGCATCGGTGCGAAACTGCCGATCGACGAATGGACGTTCTTGAACACCGACCTGACCGTGCACGTGTTCAGGGTGCCGCAGGGTGAATGGGTAGGAGTCTCGGCGGAGACCTCCACCGGTCCCGACGGTATCGCCATGTGTGCAGGCACGCTCAGCGATGAACTGGGACCGGTCGGGCGCATCGCGCAGACGGTATTGGTTCGGCGTCGCACCTGACGAGCGACAACGATCGGGGCACCCGCGGCGCGCACGCAACGCGCGACACGACCCGTCGGCTACCCGGACTCAGAATGCTCGACAGGACCTGATGTCGGACGCGAGGATCGCCTTGGCACCCAGCTCGGCGAGCTGATCCATGACGTTGTTGTGGACCTTGCGAGAAACCATGGCGCGCACGGCAACCCAGTTGTCGTCGACCATCGGGGCGAGGGTCGGCGATTCGATTCCCGGGGTGATCTTCACGGCCTCGTCGAGGATCGCCTTGGGGCAGTCGTAATCGAGCATCAGGTACTGCTGCGCGAAGACGACGCCCTGGACACGGGCGATGAGTTGCTTGCGTGCGGAGTCGGTGCCCGGAGCGCCTGCTCGTTCGATCAACACACCCTCCGAATCGCAGAGAGATTCGCCGAAGGCCACGAGATTGTTCTGACGCAACGAACGTCCCGACTCCACCACGTCGGCGATCGCGTCGGCCACACCGAGCTGGATGGAGATCTCGACCGCACCGTCGAGGCGGATGACCGTAGCCTCGAGTCCTCTGGCGGCCAGATCCTTACGCACCAGGTTGGGATAGGACGTGGCGATGCGCAGTCCGCCCAGGTCCTCGGGTGCCCACTGCTTGCCCGCGGGTGCGGCGTAGCGGAAGGTCGATCGGCCGAACCCGAGTGCCAGCCGTTCCTCGACCGCGGCACCGGAATCGAGCGCCAGGTCGCGTCCGGTGATACCCAGATCCAATTGCCCGGATCCGACGTAGATCGCGATGTCCTTGGGGCGGAGAAAGAAGAACTCGACGCCGTTCGCCGGATCGAGAACCGTCAGGTCCTTCGAGTCGCTTCGGCGTCGGTAGCCGGCTTCACTGAGAATTTCGGCGGCGGACTCGGAGAGAGCGCCCTTGTTGGGTACGGCTACGCGCAGCATGGAGTGTCCTTGTTCGACGAGTTCGTGAGCGACAAGCGGATCGAACTCACAGATGTTTGTAGACGTCCTCGAGTTCGAGGCCTCTGCCCACCATCATCACCTGGACCCAGTAGAGAAGCTGCGAAATCTCCTCGGCGAGCGCCTCGTCGCTCTCGTGCTCGGCAGCGATCCACACTTCACCTGCTTCTTCGAGGACCTTCTTGCCCTGGAAATGAACTCCAGCGTCCAACGCTGCGACGGTGCCCGAACCCTCGGGACGGGTCTTCGAGCGATCGGTGAGCTCGGCGAACAGCGAATCGAAAGTCTTCACGACTGGATATTCTTTCACGTCGTCACTCGGGTACACGAATACGGTCGAGATTAGGGCGTTCGGCCCGACCAGGCCCGGCGAACGTCCTCGGCAGTGAGTCCGACGAGACCGTCGCGAATCGTGTATCCGGGTGCCGCCTGCACTGCGATCTCGGAGGGAACCACCAACACCGGACACCCCGCCGTGTGGGCAGAGAGCGATCCGGTGGGCGAATCCTCGACCGCAAGGCACGACGCGGCCTCGAGTCCGAGCAACGCAGCACCGCGTAGGTAAGGTGCCGGGTGCGGTTTGCCTGCCTCGACCTCGTCGCCGGTGACGGTGATGTCGAAGTACTCGCGACCCAGGGTGTCCAGTGCCCGCTCGACCAGACCGCGTTCGGTGTTGGTGACCAGCCCAGTGGACAGGCCCATCTCGCGCACGAGCGCAAGGGCGTCCTTGGCACCTGGTCGCCACGGAATCCCCTCGGCGAACAGGTCTCCGACGCGGGCGGTCAGCCATTCGCGCCCCTCGGCCAGATGATCGTCGGTGACCTCCACCGAGGCGTTGGCCAGCACCGTGCTCAGCGCGTCCCGCATCGAGTTACCGAGGGTGCTCTCGCGTACTTCCGCGCTGAGTTCGGTTCCCAGGGAGCGGGAGTACTCACTGATAGCGACGTCCCAGATCTTCTCCGAGTCGAGCAGTGTGCCGTCCATGTCCCACAGGACACCGTGCAGGTGAGTTGGACTAGACATTGAAGTACTTGGCCTCCGGGTGATGAAGCACGAATGCATCGGTCGACTGTTCGGGGTGCAGCTGCAGTTCCTCGGAGAGCTTCACGCCGATCCGCTCGGGTTCGAGAAGCGCGGCGAGCTTGATGCGGTCCTCGAGATCCGGGCAGGCTCCGTAGCCGAACGAGTAACGCGCACCGCGATATTCGAGTTTGAAGAAGCCTTCGGCCTCGGTGGGATCCTCCGAGGCAACGGAATTGCCGTCGGACAGTTTCAGTTCCTCGCGTACCCGGCGATGCCAGTACTCGGCCAAGGCCTCGGTGAGCTGAACTCCGATTCCGTGGACCTCGAGGTAGTCGCGGTACGAGTCGGCAGCGAACAGCTCGTTGGCGAAGTCCGCGATGGGCTGCCCCATCGTCACCAGGTTCATCGGCAGAACATCGACCTGGCCCGATTCCCGTGCAGCCGAACGCGATCGCACGAAGTCCGCGATGCACAGGAACCGGTCGCGGTGCTGACGCGGGAACGTGAATCGGAAGCGTTCGGGCGCGTCGGGTTCGGGTTCGGTGAGCACGACGACGTCGTCGCCCTCGGACACCGCCGGGAAGTATCCGTACACCAACGCCGCATGCGCGAGGATGCCGTCGGTGCTCAGGCGATCCAGCCAATAACGCAGGCGCGGTTTGCCTTCCGATTCCACCAGATCCTCGTATGTGGCGCCTTCGCCCTTACGTGCACCGCGCAGACCCCACTGCCCCAGGAACAGAGCCCGCTCGTCGAGCAGCCCCGAGTACTCCGACAGCGACACGCCCTTGACGATGCGCGTGCCCCAGAAGGGTGGCACCGGGATGTCGATATCGGCAGCGACATCGGATCGCTCGGGCACGACCACCGGCGCCTCGGCGGCCTTGCGCTTCTCGGCGATTCGCTTGGAGCGCTCGTGACGTTCCTTGCGCTCGGCCGCCTTGGCCTTCGCGGCGAGTGCCTCGGGGCTGTCCGGAGCCGGACCGCCGCCACGCTTGGTGGTCATGATGGTGTCCATCAACCGAAGACCTTCGAACGCGTCTCGCGCATAGTGCACGTCGCCTTCGTAGACGTCCTGCAGATCGTTCTCGACATAGGACCGCGTCAGCGCGGCTCCGCCGAGGAGCACCGGGAATTGCTCGGCGACACCGCGCGAGTTGAGTTCGATCAGGTTGTCCTTCATGACCACCGTCGACTTCACCAGCAGCCCGGACATGCCGATCACGTCGGCGCGCTTGTCGATCGCGGCTTCCAGAATGGTCGAAATCGGTTGCTTGATACCGAGATTGACCACCTCGTAGCCGTTGTTGCTCAAGATGATGTCGACGAGGTTCTTGCCGATGTCGTGCACGTCGCCCTTGACGGTACCGAGCACGATGCGGCCCTTGCCGTCGTCGTCGGTCGCCTCCATGTGCGGCTCGAGGTACGCCACAGCAGCTTTCATCACCTCGGCGGAGGCGAGCACGAACGGCAGCTGCATCTGCCCGGAGCCGAACAGCTCGCCCACGGTCTTCATCCCCGAGAGCAACGTCTCGTTGATGATCTCGAGCGGCGGCTTCTCGGTCATCGCGGTGTCGAGATCGGCGTCGAGGCCGTTGCGTTCACCGTCGACGATGCGCCGTTCGAGTCGCTCGAACAGCGGCAGTCGGCCGAGTTCCTCGGCGCGGGATTCGCGAGCTGAGGCCGCGGAGACGCCCTCGAAGAGCTGCATGAGCTTCTGCAGCGGGTCGTAGCCCTCGCTGCGGCGGTCGTACACCAGATCGAGGGCCGTCTCGCGCTGCTCGTCGGGAATCTTGTTCATCGGCAAGATCTTCGACGCGTGCACGATGGCGGTATCGAGACCGGCCTGCGTGCATTCGTGCAGGAAAACCGAGTTGAGCACCTGGCGTGCAGCGGGATTGAGGCCGAACGAGATGTTCGACAGCCCGAGGGTGGTGTGCACCTTCGGGTACTTCTCCTTGAGCTGCCGGATCGCCTCGATGGTCTCGATGCCGTCGCGTCGCACCTCTTCCTGGCCCGTCGAGATCGGGAAGGTGAGGGTGTCGACGATGATGTCCTCGTGGCGCAGGCCCCAGTTCTCGGTGATGTCGGTGATCAACCGGTCCGCGACTCGCACCTTCCACTCGGCCGTACGTGCCTGTCCTTCTTCGTCGATGGTCAGAGCGACGACAGCGGCACCGTGCTCCTTGACCAGACGCATGATCTTCTGGAACCGCGAGTCGGGCCCGTCGCCGTCCTCGTAGTTGACCGAGTTGACCGCGCTGCGGCCACCGAGGTGCTCCAACCCTGCTTCCAGGACGGCAGGTTCGGTGGAGTCGAGCATGATCGGCAGGGTCGACGCGGTCGCCAGGCGGCTGGCCAACGCGGCCATGTCTGCGGCACCGTCGCGACCGACGTAGTCGACGTTGAGATCGAGCATGTGGGCACCGTCGCGCGTCTGATCCTTGGCGATGTCGAGGCACTTCTCGTAGTCCTCGGCGAGCATCGCGTCGCGAAATGCTTTGGACCCGTTGGAGTTGGTGCGCTCACCGATCATCAGGATGCTCGCATCCTGTTCGAACGGAACGGCGGTGTACAGCGAGGACACGCCCGGCTCGGGTGCAGGCCGACGTTCCAGTTTCGTTGCCCCGTGGACCATGTCGGCAACCTGGCGGATGTGCTCGGGCGTGGTGCCACAGCAACCGCCGACCAGAGCCAACCCGTACTCGTTGACGAAACCGCTCAGAGCCTCGGCCAGTTCGGGGGCGGTCAGGGGGTACTCGGCACCTTTCGCGCCCAGCGTCGGCAGGCCGGCGTTGGGCATGACCGACACCGGAAGTCGTGAATGCTTGGACAGATGACGCAGGTGCTCGCTCATCTCGGCCGGACCGGTCGCACAGTTGAGCCCGATCATGTCGATACCGAGGGGTTCGAGTGCGGTCAGTGCGGCACCGATCTCGCTGCCGACGAGCATCGCGCCCGTTGTCTCGACGGTGACGTGGGTGATGATCGGGATGCGGACGCCGAGGCGGTCCATCGCATGCTGACTGCCGATGATCGCGGCTTTGACCTGCAGTAGATCCTGGCAGGTCTCGACCAGGATGGCGTCGGCACCGCCGTCGATCATGCCGAGGGCGGCCTCGGTGTAGGCGTCGCGCAGTCGGGCGAACGGAGCGTGTCCGAGGGTGGGGAGCTTGGTGCCCGGGCCCATCGAGCCCAGCACGTAGCGGCCCATTCCATCGCGGCCGGGGCCCATCTCGTCTGCGGTCTCGCGCGCGAGCCGGGTGCCCTTCTCCGCGAGTTCACGGATGCGGTCCTCGATGTCGTAGTCGGCGAGGTTCGGCAGGTTGCACCCGAAGGTGTTGGTCTCGACGGCGTCCGCGCCTGCCGCGAAGTACTCGCGGTGGATCTCCCGCAGGACGTCCGGCCGGGTGTCGTTGAGGATTTCGTTGCAGCCTTCGAGACCGATGAAGTCGTCGAGAGTCAGCTCGGCATCCTGGAGCATCGTGCCCATCGCGCCGTCGCCGATGACAACGCGACGTGAAATCGCATCGAGCAGACTGGGCTTGTGTTCAGCGGGCATCACTACAGAGTAGTGGGCACCGAAGTTACGTCGGGTCGTAGGCTGTCGTGGTGAGTCCCCGAAACCTCGATGGCCAGTCCCCGATCGACGACGGTACCGAAAATACGGACATTTCAGGTGCCGGATCGGATGTGCCTCTCGATGCTGCATTGATCGAGGCCGTCCACGACGCTGTGGCCAACGCCACAGACCCCGACGATCTCGATGATCTCGACGACGACATTCCCGAGTTGCGCTCCCCGATCCTGGTGGCTGCCTTCGAGGGGTGGAACGACGCAGGCGATGCGGCCAGCGGTGCGATCGAACATCTGGAGCTGATCTGGGACGCCAGCCCGTTGGCCGAGCTGGACTCCGAGGACTACTACGACTACCAGGTCAACCGTCCGACCGTCCGCCAGGTGGACGGCGTCACTCGCGAGATCGAGTGGCCGTCGACGCGGCTGTCGGTGTGTTCGCCTCCCGGCAGCTCACGCGATGTGGTGCTGCTGCGCGGAATCGAGCCGAACATGCGCTGGCGCAGCTTCTGCGACGACCTGCTCGAATTCGTCGAACAGCTCGGCGTCGAGACCGTGGTGATCCTGGGAGCCCTGCTGGCCGACACCCCACACACCAGGCCCGTTCCGGTGACCGGTACCGCCTACAGCACCGAGTCGGCCGAACAGTTCAACCTCGAACAGACCCGCTACGAGGGACCGACCGGAATCACCGGCGTGCTGCAGGACGAGTGCGTCAAGGCCGGGGTGCCCGCGGTCTCCTTCTGGGCTGCTGTTCCCCACTACGTCTCTCAGCCGCCCAACCCGAAGGCGACCGTGGCGCTGCTGCAGCGGGTCGAGGACGTGCTCGACATCGAGGTACCTCTCGGCGAACTGCCAACCCAGGCCGAGGAATGGGAAGAGGCGGTGACCGAGATGACGAAGGAAGACGAGGAGATCAGCGAATACGTCCGCAGCCTCGAGGAGCGCGGCGACGCCGAGGTGGACATGTCCGATGCGATCGCCAAGATCGACGGCGACGCCATCGCGGCCGAGTTCGAGAAATACCTGAGGCGACGCGGTCCGGGCAACTTCGGACTCTGACCGACCGCACACGAGGGACCGGGAGCCGGTGAGGTCTTTCTGATCCCGACGTAACGTCACCGCAGCGGTGACGTCACCCCGACCCCGCAACCTCGTGGGTATGGCCAGCACACCGCGATTCCTGCACGGCATCTTCTCCTTCACCGGGCACGGTCTGGACAAGCCCGAGCTGATCGATCCCAGCCTGAGCTTCGTCGTCCCCGAGGGTGCGACTGCTCAGCCCCTGTACTTTCGCGGCGGAAACTCGAGCGACGAGCTGGTGGTCGTGACCCTGCTACGCGACGGCAGCCCGATGCGCATGTTCCCGATGGGTGCCAAGAGCGGAGTGAACATTCCGCTGCGCGTGGTCGAGGACGTGGATCCGGACACGGTGCTCGAACTGGTGATTGCCGCCCCTGCCGGAACCAGCGGAGAGGTCGTCGTCGATTTCGGTCTGGTGCTGATCTGATGACCGCAGGCAAGCAGCGACTGTTGGTGGTCGGTAACGGGATGGCCGGTGCCAGGGCCGTCGAAGAAATCATCAAACGCGACGGCAGTTCGCTGTTCGAGATCACCATGATCGGCGACGAGCCGTACGGCAACTACAACCGAATCATGCTCTCGCACGTGCTGTCCGGCGAGGCCACCGTCGACGACGAGGATCTGATCCTCAACCCGATGAGCTGGTACAGCGAGAACGGCGTCACGTTGCACGCCGGGGACCGCGCGGTCACGCTCGACCGGTTCTCCAAGACCGTCGTCTGCGAGAGCGGGCGGTCCGTCGACTACGACGTGCTGATCATCGCCACCGGCAGCAACACGTTCTTCCCGAACATGGACGGCCTGCGCGAGTCCGACGGCAGGCTGGCGCGCGGCGTGTTCGGCTTCCGCACCATCGCCGACACCAACGGCATGCTGCAGATGGCGCAGTCGCGTGACGACGTCTCGGCGGTCGTCATCGGCGGCGGACTCCTCGGACTCGAAGCCGCTTACGGCTTGCGCACGCAGGGTCTGGAGGTGAACGTGGTGCACTCCCCCGGTCACCTGATGAACCAACAGCTCGACGAGCGCGGCGGACGAGTGCTGCGCAACAAGATCGAGTCCCTCGGCGTGGGCGTGCACACCTCAAAGCGGACCACGTCGGTGTTGCGATCCGAGGACGGCGTCGTCACGGGCGTCGGGTTCAACGACGGCACCTCGCTCGACGCGGACATGGTCGTGGTCACCGCGGGCATTCGTCCCAGTGTCGATTTCGCTCGCGCCGGAGGTCTGGTGATCGAACGAGGAATCGTCGTCGACGACCAATTGCGTTGCGAGGACGAGGGTTCCATCTATGCCGTGGGTGAATGCTGTCAGCATCGCGGCGAGGTCTACGGTCTCGTCGCGCCGCTGTGGGAGCAGGCCGTCGTGTTGGCCGATGTGCTCACCGGAGCCGATACCACTGCGGCGTATCACGGTTCGCGGCTGACCACCAAGCTCAAGGTGGCCGGCGTGGACGTCGCCTCGATGGGGATCACCGCGCCCGAACGCGACGACGACGAGTTCGTCCAGTTCTACGAGCCGCGCAGTGGCACCTACAAATCGGTGATCGTCCGGAACAACAAGCTGGTCGGTGCCACCCTGCTCGGCGACATCTCCAAGGCCAACTTCCTGACGCAGGCGTTCGACGAGAAAGTGCCGTTGCCCGACGAGCGCATCAGCATGCTCTTCGACATGGGAACTCCCTCCGCGGCAACGGGAGCCGCCGAACTGGCCGACGACGTGCAGGTGTGCAACTGCAACGGTGTCACCAAGGGTGCCATCGTGGCCTGCGTGCACGCGGGCGCGAAGAACCTGAGCGACGTGACCGCGAAGACCCGTGCGGGCAAAGGGTGCGGATCCTGCAAGGGTCTGGTCCAGGACATCATCGCGTGCGCTGCGGGCGGTGCGGTCGAGGCCGATCCCACCGCCGACTGGTACGTGCCCTGCATCCCCATGACGAAGCCCGAGCTGATCGACGCCGTTCGGGCGCAGGATCTTCGGGCGGTGTCCGCGGTGTTCGCGGCGCTGGCGACCGAGGGAACGGAGGACGCCGCCGCCAAGATGCCGTTGGCATCGTTGCTGCGGACGGTGTGGGGTCCGGACTGGGTCGACGAGCGCGGCGCACTGTTCATCAACGACCGCGTCCACGCCAACATCCAGCGCGACGGCACGTTCTCGGTGGTGCCGCAGATGAAGGGTGGCGTCACCACCCCGGATCAGTTGCGCAGGATCGCCGACGTCGCGGACAAGTACCACGTTCCGCTGGTCAAAGTCACCGGCGGACAGCGGATCGACCTTCTCGGCATCAAGAAGGAGGATCTACCGAAGGTGTGGGGCGATCTGGACATGCCCTCCGGCTTCGCCTACGGCAAGAGCATGCGCACGGTGAAAACCTGCGTCGGCAGCGACTTCTGTCGCTTCGGCCTCGGCGACTCGACAGCCCTGGGCATCGCCCTCGAAGAGCGGTTCCAGGGCCTGGAGACCCCCGCGAAGTTGAAGCTTGCGGTCGCGGGCTGCCCGCGCAACTGCTCGGAGGCACTGTGCAAGGACTTCGGCGTCGTCTCGGTCGGCGAGGACAAATGGGAGATCTACGTCGGTGGCGCGGCAGGCGCACACATCCGCAAGGGTGATCTACTGGCCACCGTGACAGGGGCCGAGGAGGTTCTCACCGTGGCAGGCAGGTTCATCCAGCACTACCGCGAGAACGCTCAGTGGCTCGAGCGAACGTACGCATGGGTTCCCCGTGTCGGCCTGGAAGAACTGCAGGCCGTGCTGATCGACGACCGGGACGGCATCGTCGCCGGACTCGACGAGCGGGTGCAGGCATCGGTGGACGGGTACGTCGACCCCTGGCAGGACCGCGCGGCACCGAAGTCACCGGCCCAGTTCACCCCGTCGCTGCCCCTGCTTCCGCTCCCACAGGTACCGGTCCGATGAGTGTGCCGGTCGGGGCCGTGGAGGACATGACACCCGGCGAGGGACGCGCCTACGTGGTGGACGGCAAGCAGGTTGCCGTGTTCCTGCTCAGCGACGGCTCGGTGCGGGCGATGGATGCCGTGTGCCCGCACAAGGGTGGGCCACTGGCAGACGGTCAGATCGACGGATCCATCGTCGTCTGCCCACTGCATCAGTACACGTTCTCGCTCGACGACGGCACCTGCCCCAGCGGCATAGGCTCCGTGCGCACCTACCCCGCCGCAGTGGTGGACGGAAAAGTGACCGTGGAGCTGTAACCGGCACGGTCGAACGACCGAGACCCTGCGCCCCTGGTCGTTTCGCAGGCTCCACTCCTACCCCCCCTGGTCGTTTCGCAGGCTCCACTCCTACCCCCTACCCTGTTCCAGTGAGCGATTCAGGTGAGGACGCGCGGCGGGGAGTCGCGAACGCGTTCGTGGAGGAAGATCGTCTCGGTCTGTTCTCCTTCGCCGTTGCCGAGAAGCGATCCGAGTACCTGGCCGTTCTCCGGGCATTCGACACCGCACGAGCCAACTACGTCGTCCTGCTGCACTCAGGAGACGTGGCCGACCTCATCGCACGCAGCCCGGGTCGGCACGACGCACTGACCACCCTCGACATCGCACCCCTGCTCGATCAGCTCCACGCCTGGGGTCTGCTCGAACGCAGCTACGACGGCACCCGCGCCGCGACACTCGCCGAGTACCGCAACCGTCACTTCGTCTACCAGTTCGGCCAAGCCGGCTACAAGGCCTACCGCGCGGTCGAGGACGTGCTCGGAGCCCGCCTGGACGACGCCGCGCTGTCGCGGCTGGTGCTGCCCGAGCTGCTGGCCGACATGCACGAGCTGGCCGAGGCGAACCGTCAGGCCGACGGCGATCGCATCTACCGCAAGCTCAGCCGACTCGATTCGACGCTGTCGGAGATGGCGACCCGCGCCGCCCACTTCTATCTAGTCCTCGGTGACCTCGTGCGCACCACGGAGATCACGCCGGAGTCGTTTCTGGTCCACAAGGACGCCCTGCTGACGCACATGCGTGAATTCAGCTCCGATCTGACCCGCTACGCACCGAAGCTCGCCGAGGCGATCGCACTCGTCGAGAGCACCGGGATCGAGGAACTGGTCGAGCGAGCCGCGATCAGCGACGAACGAGTCTTCCTCACCGTCGCCGAACGCCGCGCCGACTGGACCGATCGCTGGGCGGGCCTGTCGCACTGGTTCGTCTCGGCCGAGTCCGAACTCAGCGAGTCCGAGCGACTCCGCGAGGGCACGATGAGCGCGATTGCCGCCGTGCTGTCGCTGCTGCGCCGCGTCACCGAAACCCGCAGGGGTGGTGTGAGCAGGGAAAGCCAACTGCGGCATCTGGCCGGCTGGTTCGCTGCCACGCCTACCGAGGACAGCGCGCACGCCCTGTTCCATGCCGTGTTCGGTCTCGGCAGGCCCAGGCACCTGTCGATGGTGCATCCCGACGCCGACATCATCTCCACGTCCCGATCGTGGTGGGAGGCACCGCCGGTCGAGATTTCGCGCACCCTGGCCGAGACCGGGCGCACCCCTACGCCCGGTGTTCCGGGTCGGGTACAGCGCAACGACGGCGGTATCAGACGGCTCAGGGAGCAGCAGCTCGAATCGCAGCGATCACGAAGTGCCGCAGCGCAGTCGCTTGTGTCGACCGGAATCCACGACCGAATTCTGAACGAGCAGGAAACCGAGGTGCTGTTGAGCCTGCTCAACGCTGCGTTGACCGCGCGGGTGCGCGTGAGCGGTCGAACCTCCGACTCGTCCGGATCGGACAGCGGCGTGCGCCTGACGCTCAGCGACAGCGACCGTTCGACGATCGTGCAGACCAGCAGAGGCCGATTGCATCTGGACCGCCTCGCGCTCGAGGTCAGCGAGGTGGCACGCCGATGAGAGCTCGTGAGATCTCCACCCTCGCACTGGATTCCTACCAGCGGGCCGCCCGAGTCGCGCTGTCGAACCACCTGGTGACCACGACGTATCCCGACAGGATTGCGCTGCCTCTGCTGCGTCGATGGGCGACCGAACTGCGCGAGGACCTGCTCGAACTGTTCGGATATCGCCTCGAGGTCACCGAGACCACGGCACGTCTGTACCCGGTGATCGATCGGCTCGACGACAGCCAGCCCGCGCGAACGTCCACCGACCGAATCTTCGATCGCCGCAGATACGCGTATCTGGCACTGGCACTGGCGGCCCTCGGCCGGGCGGGCAACCAGATCACCCTCTCCGAGCTGGCCGATCATGTTGCGGCAGAAGCAAGTCAAGTAGACGGAGTAGAGCTGACGACCGACCGAGCAAGCGACCGAGACGCGTTCGTCGACGCGATCGGGTGGCTCGCCACGCGCGGAGCCATCGCGTTGGCCGACGGTGATGCGACCGGCTGGGCGAACAACCCGTCCGCAGGCGAGGCCCTCTACGACATCGACCGTCCCGTCGTCGTCGCCATGTTCCGGCCGCCCCGCGCCGTGCAGCACCTGCGATCGATTCGCGGTCTACTGGCCGGCTCGGACTCCCCGATCGATCCCGAGGATTCGGACCCGGGACAGGCCGACTCCGGGCGTGAGGCAGATCCGAAGGAAACGCTGCGCGCGGTCCGCCGAGCGTTGGTCGAGCAACCGGTCGTCTATCACGACGATCTCGACCGGAACGGCCGAGCCGCCCTGGCCGCGTCGCGCACCGTTGCGGACGTCGAGTTGCTGACCGGCCTCGTTGCCGAGCGTCGCGCCGAGGGAGTCGCCCTCATCGACACCTCGGGACGACTGTCGGACTACCGGTTCCCCAGCACCGGAACCATTGCCCAGGTCGCACTGCTGATTGCGGGCGAGATCTCGGACCGAGTGATCGATCCGGATGCACCCGCGCTGGCAACCCACCCCCTACCCGACGGCGACGCCCTGATCGAGCAGCTGGACGGCGCCATACCCGACGGCGGGATCTTCGGCGATCTCGCCGAATTCGGGTTCGGTTCCGATGCAACGGCATTGGAAGATGCGGACGAGAAAAGGCTGTATCCGTTGATCGAGGACAGTTGGCTGACAACGGTCGTCGACGATCTCGTCGAACGCTTCGGCCGCACCTTCGCAGCTCAGTGGCAGACCGATCGGGATGGACTGCGAGTGCGGGCGATCGCGCTGCTGCACCGACTTCGCCTCATACACAGCGTTTCCGGCGGCGTACTGGTGCTGCCGGTGATCGCGCGCTACCGCGACGTGATGGTCAGCGTGCGTGATCGAACTCCACAGGACTCACTGTTCGGCACCGCACGAACCACCGGCACCGCAGAAGCACCCAGAACCGCACAGTCCGTCAGTAACGAATCGTCCGAAGTAGAGGCCTGAGTAGATGACCGCACACTCGACACGCTTTCGGCCGACACGAGCAGGGATCGTCAACCTGTGGGACTACCGCGATCAGGAGTTCTCGTTCGCCGACGGTCGCCTGGTACTGCGCGGCCCCAACGGATCCGGCAAGACCAAGGCACTCGAAGTGCTGTTTCCCTTCGTCCTGGACGGCCGCATCGAACCACGCCGACTCAATCCCTTTGCGGGAGAGGAGCGGACGATGAAGTCCAACCTGCTCTACCGGGGGCAGGAAAGCGCGCATTCGTACGTGTGGATGGAGTTCGGCCGCGGATCTCGTGAGGATCCCGAATCGGTGACGGTCGGAATCGGAATGCGGGCGAGCCGCCACAACGACAAGGTGACCCGCTGGTACTTCGTGGCCGACGGCCGAGTGGGCGTGGACTTCTCGTTGTTGGGTTCCGACGACCGACCGTTGACGAAGAAGCAGCTCGGTGAGCAGCTGGGCACCGACGCCTTGACCGATCGCCCGGTGGACTATCGCGCCGCGATCGATGCCCGCATGTTCGGGCTGGGCGCGCAGCGATACGACCAGCTGATCAATCTCATTCTGACGCTTCGCCGCCCGCAATTGGCGAAGAACCTCGACCCCAAGGGACTCTCGCAGGCGTTGACCGACGGACTGCGACCGTTGGACGAGCAGCTGGTACTCGAGGCTGCTCGCTCCTTCAGTGACATGGAGGAGGTGGGCCGGGCGCTCGAAGGATTGGCGCAGGCCGATCACGCCGCCAGGAACTTCGTTTCGGTGTACTCCAAATACCTTCGGGTGCAGACTCGATCGGATGTCGAGCAGGTCTCGCGCCGGCTGGAGGCGGTGACTCACGCGACCACCGCACACTTCGCCGCTGCCGCCCTGAAGGACCGGCGCCTGCTGGAACGGGCGGCTGCGGAAACCCGATTCGACGAGGCCGAACGCGCACTGGATCAGGCCGTTGCGGACCGCGAGACTCTGCAGCGCTCGAGCGCATACGAGGGCAAGCAGCAACTGGACGACCTGGCCGAATCCGCCGCGAAGCTGGAGATCTCGACCGCCCAGCAGGCCGACCGCGCCCGCAAGACGCACGCCGAACTGGAACAGCGCACCACCGAGGCGGCGCGTGCCGATGCCGCACTCCGGGACTCCGTCGCCGCGGTTACCCGTGCCGAAGAGGAACTGCAGACCGCCGCCGAGGACGCGGGCATCGCCTGGACACCACTGCCCGGAACAGCCCGCAGCGATCAGATCGGCACTGCTCTGCGCGGCCATGCCGAGGAACGCGACGGCGACGTGCGGGCGGTTCGCGAGGCGCTGGGAACCGTCGAGAAGGCGTCGACCGAGCGCGCCCGTGCGGAGAAGGCCGCATCGAAGGCTCGCGAGATGCTCGAGGCGGCGTCGGCTGCGGTCGCCGAGGCCGAGGCGACCGTCGACCTGGAGAAGGCGCAGTTCGCGTCGGGTCTGCGGGCCTGGTGGTCGAACAATTCGGCGCTGTACTCCTCGGCGGGTATCACCTCCGCAGCGTTCGAGGCCCTCGATGCCGCGTTGGCGGGCATCGGCGACGACGATGCCCCGAGCCTGGAATCGGTGCTGGCCGACCAGACCGCAGACGCGGTCGACACCCTTCGTGCCCGCCAGGCCCAGGCGCACGTGGATGTGTCGACCCGCACGGCCGAGCTGAACTCGCTGCGTGACGAACTGTCTCTGGTGCGGGCCGAACACGACGACGCGCCGCCGCCGTTCGCGGCACGAACCGACTCTCGCGCCGACCTCGCCGGTGCGCCTCTGTGGCAGCTGGTTCGGTTTGCCGACTCGGTCTCCCCCGCCGATGCGGCAGGGATCGAATCCGCACTGCAGGCGGCGAATCTGCTCGACGGCTGGATCCACCCGATCGCGGACTTCCCCGTCGACTCGAGCTCGGAGCAGTATCTGTCGCCGCTGCCGGAGGCCTCGAGGCCGACCGGAACCACGCTGGCGTCCGTCCTCGAACCCGAGCCCGGCACCGCCGTATCTGAATCGCGGATCCTGGACGTTCTGAATTCGGTTGCACTGCAGCAGGATCGAGGTGCCGACTCGGGTGGTGCCGTCTCGATGAGCGTCGACGGTCGGTACCGGCAGGGGGTGCAGCAGGGCCGACACATCAAGACCGATGCCGAGTACATCGGCGCGACGGCCCGTGCACGGCGCCGAGAGCAACGGATCACCGAACTCGGTGCCGCGATCGATGCCGCGACAGCCGCACTGGAGGCCGCGGCGGCCGACGAGCGAACTGCCCGCGAATCGGTACAGGCACTGGCCGCGGCGGCCAAGCAACTGCCTCGTGTCTCGGCCATCGTGAAAGCGCAACGCGCCGTCACCGCCGCCGCAGGGGCGCTGCGCACGTCGACGCAGAGTTCGGCAGCAGCGGACCGAGAGTTCGACCAGGCGATCGCAGACCTGTCCGCGAAGGAGAAGCAGCTGCGTACCGTCGCCGTGGCTCACCGCACCCCACACATCGGTCGAGACATCGATGCCCTCGCCGCGGCGATCAGGCATTTCGAGCACCAGGGCTCGGTGGTGATCCGCAAGCGCGGCGATCACACGCGCGAAGCAGAACGCGCCCGCGAAGCAACCAACCGACTCGAAGAAGCGAGTGGCCTGGCCGAGGAGCTCGCCGAGGAAGCCGCGATCGCCGACGAGAACTACCGACAGCAGGTGCAACGCCTCGAGCTCCTCAGCGAGAAGCTCGGTGCCACCGCCGAACAGATCGACACCGATCTCGAGAACGCACGCGAACGCATCGAGAAGTGCCGCGCCGAGCAGCGGGCCGCACGCAAAGCGGACAAGGAAGCAGGCGAAGCGATCGGCAAGGCCGAGGGGGCCTGCAACACAGCACTGGAAAGCCTGCGCGGTGCCGTCACCGAAACCCTGGGTGACGCCGTGCGGCTCGCGCCCTACGCTCGCAAGGACCTTCTCGGCATTCTCGGCGTCCACGAGGCGTACACCTGGCCGGCGAGCGACTCGGCGTGGTTGAGCGTGGAGCAGATTCTGTATCGAGTGCAGCAGGCCGAGGGTCCCGACGACGAGGTTCCGGTGCTTCCGCCCGTCGTGCGCGCTCTGCATTCGGCGCTCGACGCAGCGACGGCGTCGGTGAAGGTCAGTGACTCGAGCCGAAAGTCGACCCGGACAGCCCTGACGAGTGCGCTCCAGGAGTTCGACTCGCAACTCGCTGCGTCGGGTCAGGACTATCGACTGCAGTGGGATGCGCCGGACGGTTTGACCGTCGTCCGTGTTCAGGACGAGCAGGGCTACTCGTCGGTCGGAGATTTCGCCGACCGAATCGGTGCGGCGAGAGCCGATCAGGAGTTGTTGCTGACCGAGCAGGAGCGCCGAATTCTCGAAGACGCGTTGCTGACCGGCCTGGCGCAGCAGATTCACGAGCGCACCGTCGACGCACGCGAGCTGATCGCGCAGATGTCCGCCGAGATGAAGCAGCGCCGCATGTCCTCGGGCAACACGATCGGTGTGCACTGGGTGCTCGCGGACAACCTCGACGACGGTGCCAGGGCGGTGTCCAAACTGCTCGACCGCGACGCCTCGGCGTTGAACCAGGACGATCTGGCCGCGATGCGCGCGCACTTCGCGTCGGAGATCAGGATCGCTCGCGCGGCGCATCCGGAACGGTCCTACCCCGAGATCCTCTCGACGACACTGGACTATCGCCGCTGGCGCGTGTTCGCCTTCACCCTCATCAGCGGTGACGGCAACGAGGATCGTCTCACCGTCGCACGCCACAGTGCGCTCTCGGGCGGTGAGCAGTCGGTGTCGCTGCATTTGCCCCTGTTTGCCGCTGCGCACGTGATGCTCTCGTCCGCCGATCCACATTCACCTCGGCTGCTGGCGCTGGACGAGGCCTTCGCCGGAGTCGACGACAACGGCCGCAGCGAGTTGCTCGGCCTGAGTGTGCAATTCGATCTCGATCTGTTCATGACCGGATACGACCTGTGGATCACCTACGGTGACGTCCCCGGCTGCGCACACTACGATCTGGCGCATTCGGCAGCCGAGAACACCGTCAGCGCGGCTCTTCTGGTGTGGGAGAACGGCGAACTGTTCGCCGAGCACGACGGCACCGACCTCGCGGCCGCACTCGGGTCACCGCTGACACGCCGTGTGCCGACCCGAACCGAAGGTGGGCTGGAGTTTGACCGGTAACAGCGGATGGCGAGGCAGCGCCGAATTGGCTGCACTGCTCGATGCGGCACGAAAGAAGTTGGAGTCCAACTGGCTTCGCGTCGGTGGCAACATCACCGTCGACCTGAGCGAGGCCCCGGAACTGTGGCGTCTGTGCAGCGCGATCTCTCGGTCCAACTCCAGTCTGCATTCTCGGGCGCGCAGCGCCAGACTCGACCTCGAGCGGTTCGACGCGTGGCTGAGCCATCCGCTCAACGGTGGCCTCGGACTGATCGACACCCTCTCGCGGCAGGCTCCGTTGCAGGACAAGAAGCAGATCGCAGCCGACAAGGCTCGGGTACGTGCCGAGGCACTCGATCGGGCCAGGGAGGTGCTCGGTGGCGGGACCGATCGCGAGTGGGTCGAGTACTGGATCGCCTCCTTGCTCAATCAGGACGGCACTCTCGGGGGCCGCGTCGCCGTCGACGCGCTCGCGGTGGCGACACAGGTCCTGGCGCTGCTTCCGGTCGACGGGATGTCGCTGACCGAACTCGCGGACCTGGCCTGCGGTGATACGAAGGCGCTCTCGGGCGGCGGCGCCCCGAAGCTCGTCCTCGACGCTCTGTCGTTGCGCGAGAACGTGCCTCGGCCCGTCGATCCGGTGGGCATCAGGGCATTGTGGGAGACCGCGGGCGTGTCGGCCGACTCGGTGTCCAGCCGGGTGCTGGTGCTCGGCTACCGCGTCGACGAGGCCCACACGGTGGCTCGTTGGCTGAACGACGCAGCGGACGAGGGCATCCCCTTCCCCGTCACCGTGGACATGCTCTCGCGCGGCCCGCTCACCAACAGCTCGTCCACAGTGTTCGTCTGCGAGAACGTGGCGGTGCTCGCCGCCGCAGCCCGCACCCTCGGCTCGAACTGCGCGAGCCTGGTCTGCACCGACGGTCAACCCTCCGCAGCGGTGCACCGGCTGCTGGCCTCCCGAGCGCCCGGCACCACGATTCGGTGGCGAGCCGACTTCGACTGGGCCGGAGTGCAGATGGTGACCCGAGCCATCTCCCGATACGACGCGGTGCCATGGCGGATGGACGTCGATTCCTACCGACGCGCACTCGATGCACGCAATTCCGAACCGCTGAAGGGCCATCGAACGGACAGTCCGTGGGATCCGGAACTCGCTGCCGCCCTCCGCGACTCGGGCCGAGCAGTCACGGAGGATCGACTGATCCCGGATCTGCTGACGGATCTGCGGCTGGGATCTGCGACCTAGTTCGGGACGAGATCAGCGCAGCGCAACCCCGAGCAGCGCATCGACCGCATCGGCGAAGGCACCGGGCGCGCCCGCATCCGATCCGCCGCGTTCGACTGCGAAACTCGCCCACGCGTCGAGCGCATCGAGAGCCTTGGGGGTGTCCAGATCGTCGGCCAGGTGCTGCCGCAACCGGTTGATCACGTCGTCGGCCGATGCAGCGCTGTCGAGCGCCGCGGCCCGACGCCACAGTGCGAGCCGAGTGTGAGCGCGTTCGAGAACCTCGTCGGACCACGGTCGATCCTGGCGGTAGTGCCCGGCGAGCAGACCGAGTCGGACAGCTGCGGGGTCGACGTGCTCGGCGCGGAGCTTGGAGACGAACACCAGATTGCCGCGGCTCTTGGACATCTTCTCGCCGTCGAGCCCGATCATCCCGGTGTGCACGTAGTGCCGGGCGAAGCGCGGATCACCGGTCGCCGCCTCGGCGTGCGCGGCCGAGAACTCGTGGTGCGGGAAGATCAGATCGCTTCCGCCGCCCTGAATGTCGAAGCCGGTACCGATGCGGTTGAGCGCGATGGCTGCGCATTCGATGTGCCACCCGGGCCGCCCCGGACCCCACGGCGACGGCCACGACGGCTCGCCCGGCCGTACTGCGCGCCAGAGCAACGCATCGAGTGGATCCCGCTTACCGACCCGATCGGGGTCGCCCCCGCGTTCGGCGAAGAACGTATCCATCGTGGCTCGGTCGTAACCGGACTCGTAGCCGAACTGCTCGGTGGCATCGGCACGGAAGTACACATCAGGGTATTGGGCGTCGTCGACGACATACGCCGCACCGGACGCGACCAGCTTCTCCACCAGTTCGACGACCTCGTCGACGGACTCGACAGCACCGATGTAGTCGCGCGGAGGGAGCACCCGGAGCGCTTCCATGTCGGCGCGGAAGAGTTCGATCTCACGAGCTCCCAGATCGCGCCAGTCCTCGCCGTCGCGGTCGGCGCGCTCGAACAGTGGATCGTCGACATCGGTGACGTTCTGCACGTAGTGCACGTCCGTGCCCGCATCTCGCCACAGCCGGTTGATCAGGTCGAACGTCAGGTACGTCGCCGCGTGCCCGAGGTGGGTGGCGTCGTACGGGGTTATTCCGCAGACGTACATCCGAGCCGTCGAACCGGGGGTGACGGGACGGACCTGGCGGTCGGCGGTGTCGAACAATCGAAGCGCTGGACCCTGTCCGGGAATTGTCGGGATCTCCGGGCTCGACCAAGAATGCATGCGGTCGAGCCTATCCGAGCCCGATCAGAAGGCGGGCCAGGGTATGGGTCTGCTCGAGCGAGGTTCCGGCATGATCGGGCGGGCGATCAACTCCTGCGCCCGGTCGAGAACCGCGACCGTTTCGGTCAGGGTGATCTTGTCGACCAATCGAGGAGCGGTGACCGTGTCGAACGTCTCGACGAATCGCACCACGTCGGTCATCAACGCATCGTCCACCGCCTGGCCCGCCCAGCCCCACAGCACCGTGCGCAACTTGTTCTCGGCGTGCAGGCAGATGCCGTGATCGACCCCGTACACGTAGCCGTCGAGACCTTCGAGCGCGTGCCCGCCCTTGCGATCGGCGTTGTTGAGGATCACGTCGAGCACCGCCATCCGCTGCAGCCGTGGATCGTCGGCGTGGATGAGCGCGATCTCCTCGCCCTCGCCGTCGTACGCCTGCAGTACCGGAATCCAGCCCGCAGGTACGAGATCGGGACGGCAGATATCGACCAGGTCGACGCGTCCCTCGGCGTGATCGTCGGGCGTGTCGATCCACTTCTGCACCATGCCGGGACCGAACGGGCCGTCGCGCAGCACCGTCGGCGGGATGACGCCCCAACCGAGGGCCTCGGAGATTTCGTACGACGCCACTTCCCGGCCCGCAAGAGTGCCGTCCGGAAAATCCCACAGCGGGACTTCCCCGCGAACCGGTTTGTACACGCACCGGACGGCCTTCTCGCCCTCGCCCGCCTCGCACACCAGCGTGGCGTTGCTGGCCGACACCACCCGACCGACGACGGTCAGGTCGCCGGTCTCCATGGTTTCGCGGCCCTCGAACGGCGGCAGTTCGACGGTCAAGACTCGTCGACCTCGGTCACCGGACCGAACGTCGCGCCGCGTCGGTAACCGTTGGTTCTGATGCAGACGTGTCCCTCGGGAGCCAACGGCTGTCCGCACAACGGGCACGGAGCACGGCCCGCCGCGATGACGCGTTCGGACCGCACCGCGAATTCGCGGGCCTGTACCGGGGTGAGGAACACCCGAACGGCATCGGGGCCCTCGTCGGTGTCGTCGAGAACGACCGATTCGTCCACCTCGACCTCGCTGACGGCCAACAGCTCCACCACGACGGCGTTGGCATCGGCGTCCCAGCCGAGCCCCATCGTGCCGACACGGAACTCGGTGTCGATCGGAGTCAGCAGCGGACTCGTGTCGACCGTATCGGCCTCCTCGGCCGGTACCTCTGCCCCGAAACGACGGTGCACCTCTTCGAGGAGAAGCCCCATCCGGTCGGCCAGTACCTGGACCTGCTGCTTCTCCAGCGCAACCGACACCACGCGGGCGTCGTGCACCGCTTGCAGGAAGAACGTTCGGTCGCCCGGTTCACCAACGGTCCCGGCAACGAAACGATCAGGGGTGCGAAAAACGTGTATGGCGCGCGGCATTGCACCTCCTAACGACTCGAACAGCTCCGCGAAGCGATTCGCGGAACTTTCATTATCGGCCACGGATCGACCGTGGACGGTATTGCTTGCCCTCCAGCCTGCCACCGATCGGGGTGTCAGCGCCGAATCGGAGCTCTAGGTGCCTGCCCCACCACCGACGACCGCGTCCGAAGAGTCCGCGTTGCCCGCTTCCGGCGTGCTGGGCTCCTCGGCTTTGGGTACGAACACGCTCAGGTCGGACCCGGTGTCGTTGGTCCGCAGTACGAAGGGTCGCGTCGAGGTGTAGCGAACGACACTGATCGATGCCGGATCGGCGACGATGCGCTGGAACGAATCGAGGTGGGCACCCATCGCGTCCGACAGCACCGACTTGATGACGTCCCCGTGCGAGCACGCCACCCACAACACGTCACGGCCGTGATGGGCGGCCAGCCGGGCGTCGTGTTCGCGCACGGCCTGCACGGCCCGTTGCTGCACCGTGGCCAGTCCTTCACCCTCGGGAAACACCGCGGCCGACGGATGCTGCTGCACCACCTTCCACAGCGGCTCGGCCAGCAATTCCTTGATCGTTCGACCGGTCCACTGCCCGTAGTCGACCTCGACCAACCGGTCCTCGACCAGCGGCGTGAGCCCGAGCCTGGCAGCCAACGGCTCGACGGTCTGCTCGCACCGCAGCAGCGGCGAACGAACGATCTCCGCGACCGGCAGGTCGCCGAGACGGTCCGCGACCGCCTGCGCCTGTTCACGACCACGATCGTCGAGCTCGACTCCCGCGCTCCGACCCGCGAGCGTGCCTGCGGTGTTCGACGTCGAGCGGCCGTGCCGAAGCAAGATGACTGTCATTGCACCGAGCCTAACGACCGGGGTCTTCCGACTCCGCTCCGGAGGCCACTGTGCCGAACGACTAGGTGGCGGACACGACCCCGCCGGCCAACAGACCGAGCACCACGACACCCAGCACGATGCGGTACCCGACGAACCAGTACAGCGAGTGGTTCGCGACGAACTTGAGCAGCCAGGCGATCGAGGCGTAGCCGAGGGCAAAGGCGATGATCGTGGCCACCAGCAGCTGCGGACCCGACGCGGCCAGTCCCGAGCCCACCGGCTCGAAGGCGTCGGGCAGCGAGAAGAGACCGGAGGCCGTGACCGCCGGAATGGCGAGCAGGAACGAGAATCGCACCGCTGCCTCGCGTTCGAGTCCGAGAAACAGGCCGGCGCTGGTCGTCGCCCCGGAACGGGACACACCCGGGATCAGAGCGAGACACTGCGCCAGACCCATGACGATGCCGTCCCGGGTGGTCAACTTCTCGATCGGGCGTTCCTTCCGGCCGACCTTCTCGGCGACCGCGATGACGACGGCGAACGCGATCAACATGAACGCGATGAGGTACAGGTTTCGGGCACCGGTTCGGATCTGGTCCTTGAACAGCAGTCCGAGAACGCCGATGGGAATGGTGGCGATGATCACGTACCACCCCATGCGGTAGTCGAGTCCGCGTTCGTCCTTCTTCGTCAGACCGACGAACCACGCTTTCACGATCCTGACGATGTCTCGCCAGAAGAACAGCAGCACAGCGGCTTCGGTGCCCAGCTGGGTCACCGCGGTGAAGGAGGCACCTGCGTCCTCGTTCCAGAACACACTGGACACGATGCGCAGGTGCCCGGACGAGGAGATCGGCAGGAATTCGGTCAGGCCCTGCACCGCACCGAGGACGATCGCCTGCAGCCACGTCATGTCGATCATGCGGCGTCACCCTCCGAGATCGGTGTCGATGGACTGATCACTGTCGATGCGCGGCCGCCGGCCCGCCCCCTGAGTTCGCGATTCACGGGCACGACCGTACCCGGCGCGGCACGTACGCACCGGGCGGCGCGGCGCACTACTGTGCACTGGCGGCAGTGCAGTTCGACACCGACGATCACACGTAAAAGGACATTCGGCACATATGAAGCAGAGATCGGTCGGCACCAGCGGACTTCGAGTCTCCAGACTCGGCCTCGGCACCCTCGGATGGGGTAGCGGAACCGACGGTGACGACGCCGCGGCGCAGTTGTCGGCGTTCGCCGAGGCCGGCGGCACGCTCGTCGACACGTCTCCGGCGTACGGGGACGGACGCGCGCAACGAGTGCTGGCCGAGTTGCTCGACGACGTGGTCCCGCGGCACGAATTGGTGATCAGCAGCGCAGCGGGTCTCAGTTCGCGCTACGGCCGCTATCACGTGGACTGCTCGCGGCGCGGACTGCTCGGCCAACTCGACGCCACGCTGCGCGAACTGGGAACCGACTACCTCGATCTGTGGCAGGTGGCCACCTGGGACCCGATGACTCCGGTCGACGAGGTCGCCGCCACACTCGACTACGCCGTCACCAGTGGACGGGTCCGCTACACCGGAGCCCGTGGCTACCTCGGGTGGCAACTGGCGACGGCGGCAGGAGCAGCAGGGACCGGACGGATCGTGGCCACACAGGCGGAGTACTCGCTGCTGGCCCGCGGGATCGAGGACGAATTGATCCCCGCCGCAGACCACCACGGCATCGGTGTCCTCGCCGCGATTCCCCTCGCGGGCGGCGTGCTGACAGGCAAGTACCGCAGCGGAATACCGGCGGACTCACGCGGTGCCGACGAGGTGCACGCAGAGTCCGTGCTGACGTACCTGACCGACTCTGCCGTCAGCATCGTCGACGCCGCCGTCACCGCCGCCGACGGGCTGGCGACCTCTCCCCTGGTCGTCGCGCTCGCGTGGGCTCGGGACAGGCCGGGTGTGAGCAGCGCGATCGTGGGGGCTCGCGATCTGGCTCAGTTGATGGGCGCATTGATGGCCGAGGAACTCGAGCTGCCGCCCGCGATCGCGTCGGCCCTGGATGACGTCAGCGCCTGATCACCCACGAACATCGGACAGGCTAACCTTCGGTGGTGACCGTCAACCGTCTCGCCGCCGTGCTCCTCGTCGCCGGACTCCTGGTCGGCTGCTCGGCGAACACCCCCGCCGCAGGACCCGCGGACTCGATCGGCCCCCGCACCGCCGTCGTCGACGATCCGAATCCGGAACCCATCGCCGACGATCCGGCCGAGGTACTGCCCGTCACCGTGACCGGATTCGACGGCGTCGCCGTCACGGTCACCGACAACAGCCGCATCGTCGCTGCCGACCAGTACGGCACGCTGGCCGAGACCGTCTTCGCGCTCGGACTCGGTGACAACCTCGTCGGGCGCGACACCTCGGCCGCATTTCCCGCGGCCGAGAACGTGCCCGATGTCACCCCGACCGGCCATTCTCTGAGTGCCGAGGGGATTCTGGCGCTGTCGCCGACCGTCGTCCTGACCGATACCAGCATCGGTCCACGCGCCGTGCAGGATCAGATCCGAGCCGCCGGCATTCCCGTCGTGTACTTCGATCCCACCCGCACTCTGGCAGGCGTCGCCACCCAGATCGAGGCCGTGGCGGCCGCCCTCGGTGTGCCCGACGCCGGGGCTGCCCTCGCCGAACGAACGAACGCCGAGATTTCGGCAGCGGCGAACGAGCCACCCGAGTCCACCGAACCACCGAAGATCGCGTTTCTGTACATGCGTGGGCCTGCGATCACGATGCTCGCCGGGCCCGGCTCGGGAGCGGATGCACTGATCGAGGCTCTCGGAGCCAGGGACGCCGGTGTCGAATCGGGTCTGACCGAGCAATTCGTGCCGATCACCAGCGAAGCCCTGATCGCCGCAGCACCCGACGTGATTCTGATGATGACCAAGGGCCTGGAATCGATCGGTGGAATCGAGGGTCTGGAGCAGATCCCCGGAACTGCCCAGACCCCCGCAGGCCGAGAACGCCGGGTGGTGGACATGGACGACGGGACCATCCTCAGTTTCGGCCCGAACACCGGAAAGGTGTTGGTCGCACTGTCGAAGGCCGTGTACGACCCGGCGTCATGACCGACCGCACACCCGCCGAACGAGCCACGGGCCGAGGACGGGTTCTTGCCACCTTCGGAGCCCTGGTTGTGGCGCTGGTCGGCCTGGCGTTGATCTCGGCCGTTGTGGGGCAGGTGCCGACGACTCCGCTGGAAGTGTTGGGCAGCCTCGCGCATCGGGTGGGACTCGAGATCGGCCCGATGCCTGCACATCCCAGCGGCGAGGTGACGCTGTGGCAGGTCCGATTCCCACGGCTGACGCTGGCAATTCTCGTCGGCGCGTGTCTGGGCTGCGCGGGTGCGCTGCTCCAGGGGGTGTTCGCCAATCCACTGGCCGAGCCGGGTGTGGTCGGGGTCTCCTCGGGCGCTGCTGTCGGGGCCAGCTCGGTCATCGTGCTCGGCGGCAGCTTCGCGGGAGTGTGGAGCGTGGCGTTCGCCGCCTTCGTCGGCGGGCTCGTCACCACGATCGCCGTGTACTTTCTCGCTCGCAACGCAGGCCGCACCGAAGTGGTGACGCTCATCCTCACCGGCGTTGCAGTCAACGCCTTCGCCGGCGGTGTCATCGCGTTCTTCACCTTCGTCGCCAGTCCCGCCGCCCGCGATCGGATCGTGTTCTGGCAACTGGGGTCGCTCGCGGGCGCAACCTGGCAGTCGGTGGCGGTGGTCGGCCCGCTCGCGCTGCTCGGAATCGGAGCCTCCCTGGCGATCGCCCGCCGACTCGACCTGCTTGCGCTCGGTGAGAACGTGGCACGCCATCTGGGCGTGAACGTCGAACGACTCAGACAGTTCGCGATCGTCGTCGTCGCCCTGCTCGTTGCGTCCGGGGTGGCTTTCACCGGAATCATCCTGTTCGTGGGTCTGGTGGTTCCGCATGCCATGCGGATGGTGCTCGGCCCCGCGCATCGACTCCTCATTCCGGCCAGCGCCCTCGCCGGGGCGGTCGTGCTTCTTGCTGCAGACCTCGTGACGCGGACTCTCGTCGCGAACGTCGACCTGCCACTCGGCATGGTGACGTCGCTGGCGGGTGCCCCGTTCTTCTTCTGGCTGCTTCGCCGTACCCGGGCTCGCCAGGGCGGTTGGGCATGATGGGACGCACAGCACGCCGCGACATCCCGGTCATCCCTGAACCGGGTTCGAGCGCCCTGGTCGCCCGCGGAGTCTCCGCACGACGTGGGGACGCGACGGTGTTGTCCGGGGTCCACCTCGACGTGGTGGCCGGCGAGATACTGGCGCTGGTGGGACCCAACGGCGCAGGCAAATCGACGCTGCTGTCGGTCCTGGCGGGAGACACCGAGCCCAGCGCCGGATCGGTGCTGCTGGGCGACGAACCGCTGTCCCGTATCCGCTCGGTGGACGTGGCGAGGCGACGCGCTGTGCTGCCTCAGCAGCACAGCGTCGGATTCGCGTTCACGGCCGGCCAGATCGTCCGGATGGGCCGAGCCCCCTGGGCCGGTACCTCGGCGGCACGCCACGACGACGACCGCATCGAAGCGGCCATGACTGCGTGCGACGTGACGGCTTTCTCGCATCGACCGTTCGCATCGCTCTCCGGCGGCGAGCAGGCCCGGGTCGCACTGGCCCGCGTCATCGCCCAGGACACGGCGACGATCATGCTGGACGAGCCCACCGCAGCACTCGACCTGGGACATCAGGAGTCGGTGATGGCCGTGGTGCGTTCACTCGCCGCCGCAGGCCGCGCCGTGGTCGTCGTGCTGCACGATCTGGGCCTCGCGGCGGCCTACGCCGATCGCGTCGCGATCCTGGACTCGGGTGAACTGATCGCAACCGGTCCGCCGCGGGAGGTGCTCACCGCCGCAACGCTGGCCCGGGTCTATCGACACCCCGTCGACGTGTTCGATCATCCCGACACCGGCGAACAGCTGGTGGTTCCCCACCGTGTCAGAAACCCTCCAACACGGAATTGACCCGGTTGAAGAAGGACCGCACTGCCGTGGTGTCGCGCTGTGACGCATCGGACAGCTGCTGCGCGTGGGCGACCGCATCACGCACCACTCCGACGATGCTGCGCTCGTCCGTCAGATCGACTTCGGTGACCGAATGCTCGGCCACCGCTTCGACCTCGGACCGGTCCGGTACCGGGGATTGCACATCGGCGCGGTATATCTCCACGTACAGGGTGCTCCTGTGCACCCGAAACGCGAACGCCCGGCCGTCGTCGGTGCGCCCGAAGCCGTTCGGATGCGTTCCCGCGTTCACTTCCTCGACGACGAAGTGTGTTTCCTCGGTTCCCACGTCCACTCCCATGTCGTGCACAGACCTCGGACGATCACGCTACCGCGTCCTCCGCCGCGACCGGTCGGCAACCAAATCCGCCGTGGTGGATTTCGCCGAGATCGCCGCACGCTGGTACAGATGTGGCAGCGCCTCCACCGGCAGCATCTTCTCGAGGAAGTAGGTTCGGCCTCATGCGAACACCGTCGACCCGTTCGATTCGGGCGGCAGTCGCGTCCGCGCTCGCCGTCGTCACAGTCCTGTCGGTCGGCGGGTGCTCCAGCGACGACGAGAACGCCGACGACATCTCCGTCGAGCCCCTACCGCCGGCGGAGTCCCCCGAACCGACCGTGACCCCCGCCGGTACCGTCGGCGCGTTCGCGCCCGTGGACGCACTCAGTTTCGACCCCGTCACGCGAACCCTGGTGGCGCTGACCGACGCATCGACGACGGTGACCCTCGTCCGCGACGGAGCCGCAGCCGAGACCCGCGTGGTCGACCTGGGCTCGACGGCAGCAGAACTCGTCGCCGGACGGGACTCGACAGTGCTCGTCCCGATGGACGGCGCCGTCGCGAGGATCGCCGTCGCGGACGGACAGCGCACCGACCTGACGGTCGACGCCGACGCGCTGTCCGCAGCAGACCTGCCCGACGGCACGACGGCCGTCGGCGACGACACCGGCGCGGTGCGCGTGCTCGATCCGAACGGTCAGGTCACCACCACGATCTCCGGCGGCAGCGTGACCTCAGCCGATGCTCTGGCCAGTACACCGAACGGTGTCTCGGTCCTCGATCGTCGCCAGACGTCGGTGACCGACCTGAATCTGGACGACGGCACCCTCGGAGTGGCCTTGCGCGCAGGCGAAGGTGCCGCGGAGATGACGAGCGACGAGTTCGGCCGCCTTCTGGTCACCGATTCGACCGGTACCGAGTTGCTCGTCTTCACCTCGCACGACCTGCTGATGCGGCAACGGTTTCCGGTCGGGTCGCAGCCGTGGGCGATCGCCTACGATGAGCAGTCCGGTGTCGCATGGGTGACGCTTCCCGCGTCCAACGAGGTGGTCGGGTACACACTCGACACCGGAATTCCGGTCGAGGTCACGAGGTTGGCCACTGTGCGGCAGCCGAATTCGGTTGCCGTCGACGCCGACACGGGCGACTTGTACGTGGGATCGGCAACCGGTGACGGGCTGCAGCGTATCCCCGCTGCGGGTCGCTGAGCTCGAAGCAGGAGTGGAGCCTGCAGGAACGACCGATAGGGCAGGAGTGGAGCCTGCAGGAACGACCGATAAGGACGGAGGAGGCATGTGAACGCACACGAGAGTTCGGCACCTGGCCGCGCGAAGATGCCCGTCGGATGGGAAGTGTCGCCGTCCGACGACTGGGAGTACGTGCCGTTGCGGTTGCCACCGGACGTGACCCGTGTGACGGCCTCGATGCGTCTGGCGATTCAGGCGGAGTTCGGCGGCTGGGAACTGTCGCGGGTTCGCCTCTACACCGACGGCAGCAGGCGTGTGCTGCTCAAACGCAAGAAGACCGCGCATCACATCCCCGAGCCCGGAATCTGAGCGCCTCGCAGTACTGTTCGACCGCACGATCGCTGAATCACAGCACGAGTTCTGCCCTGCCAGATCGACCGGAGAGAAGACCGTGGGAGACCGCCTGTACCGCGTCCTGTTGCGCCTGATGTTCCTCGTGCCACCGGAGAGGATTCACCATCTGGCGTTCGGTGTGCTTCGCGCTGTCGCCGCGGTGCCTCCGCTCCGTTTTCTGGCCGAGAAGATGTTCGTGGTCGACGATCCACGACTTCGCTCGACGGTGTTCGGCGTCGACTTCCCGGCTCCGCTCGGTCTCGCGGCCGGTTTCGACAAGAATGCCGACGGAATCGATGCGTGGGGGCCGATCGGATTCGGTTTCGCCGAGATCGGCACCGTGACTGCGCAGAGCCAGCCGGGCAATCCGACTCCGAGACTGTTCCGGTTGCCTCTCGACCGGGCCATCGTCAACCGGATGGGCTTCAACAACCACGGTGCCGAGCACGCGGCCCAGCGCGTCCGTGCCAGGCGCACCGGTATCCCGATCGGCGCCAACATCGGCAAGACCAAGATCGTCGAGCCGGACGGTGCCGCCGCGGACTACACGGCCAGCGCCCAACTTCTGGGCCCGTTGGCGGACTTCGTCGTCGTCAACGTCAGCTCCCCCAACACCCCTGGACTGCGTGACCTGCAGGCCGTGGAATCGCTGCGACCGATCCTGGTGGCGGTGCAGTCGGTGGTGACGGTCCCGGTACTGGTCAAGATCGCCCCCGACCTGTCCGACGAGGACATCGACGCCGTGGCCGATCTGGCCGTCGAACTCGGTCTCGACGGGATCGTGGCCACCAACACGACGATCTCCCGCGCCGGTCTGCGCACCGACGCAGAACTGGTTGCCGGAATGGGAGCCGGCGGCCTGTCCGGTGCTCCGTTGGCCGACCGCTCGCTCGAGGTACTGCGACGCCTGTACCGCCGAGTGGGTACGCATCTGGCGCTGATCTCCGTCGGCGGAATCGAGACCGAGGCGCAGGCATGGGAACGCATCACCGCGGGCGCGTCGCTGGTGCAGGGCTACACCGGGTTCGTCTACGGCGGCCCGCTGTGGATCGAGAACATTCACCGCGGACTGGCCGCTCGGCTCGAGCAACACGGATTCGCCACGATCGCCGATGCGGTGGGCTCGGCGAACAAGCCCTGAACCGCCGGGTGCCGGAACATAAATCCGGCACCCGACGACCGAGCTCAGGCCTCGTAGATGCCGGTGAGGACCGCACGACCGATGGCGTGCGAGAACAGATTGAAACCGAGGTAGGCCGGGGTGGCCGTCTCGTCCACTTCGAGCCGTTCCACGTCCACCGCGTGAACCACGATGAAGTAGCGGTGCGGGCCGTGGCCTGCCGGCGGTGCAGCACCGATGTAGCGGAACAGGCCCGCATCGTTCTTGAGCGTCACCGCGGTGCTGGGCACCCCGGTCCCGCCGTCGTCGCCCGCGCCGGACACCAGCGATGTCGTCTCGACGGGGATGTTCGCCACTGCCCAGTGCCAGAAGCCGGATGCCGTCGGCGCGTCGGGATCGTAGACGGTGACAGCGAAGCTCTTGGTGCCCTCGGGGAATCCGGACCAGGACAGCTGCGGGGAGTTGTCGTGCCCACCGGCTCCCATGATTCCACTGACCTGCTGAGCGGCCAGTGTCTTGCCGTCCTCGACGTCCTCGGACGTCAACTCGAAGGACGGTAGGTCCGGAAGCGAGTCGTATGGGTTGTACGCCACGATGGTTCCTTTCGTATCAGCTGTGCAGCAAGAAGTGTTCGAGTACCTGTGTACCGAACTCCAACGATTCCACGGGTACTCGTTCGTCGATGCCGTGAAACAACGCCGCGAAATCCAATTCCGGCGGCAACTTCAGCGGAGCGAAGCCGAAACAGCGAATACCGATGCGCGCGAATGCTTTTGCGTCGGTTCCACCGGAGAGCATGTAGGGAACGGTTCGACCGTTCGGGTCGTGTGCCAACACTGCGTCGTTCATCGCATCGACGAGATCACCGTCGAAAGTGGTCTCGTACGGTTCCAGTTTCGTGATCCACTCGCGTTCGACGTTGGGGCCGATCAACTCGTCGACCTCCTTCTCGAAGGCCGCCTGCCGGCCCGGCAACACTCGGCAGTCCACCACTGCCGTCGCCGTCTGCGGAATCACGTTGGCCTTGTAGCCGGCCGAGAGCATCGTCGGGTTCGCGGTGTCGCGCAGCGTCGCTCCGACGATGCGGGCGATGCTGCCGAGCTTGAGCAGGGTGCCGTCGATGTCCGGTGACGTCGGGTCGAAATCGAGACCGGATTCCTCCGAGACCGCCTGCAGAAACTGCGAGACCGACTCGGTCAGCACCAGCGGGAACGTGTGATTGCCCAGTTTCGCCACTGCTTCGGCCAGGTACGTCACGGCGTTGTCGTCGTGCAGAAACGATCCGTGCCCGGCTCGCGCCTTCGCCGTCAGCCGCATCCACGCCAGGCTCTTCTCCGCCGTCTCGACCATGTAGAGCCGCTTCTCGGTGCCGTCCGGGCGGGGGACGGTCAGGGAGAAACCGCCGACCTCGCCGACTGCCTCGGTGACGCCCTCGAACAGGTCCGGTCGGTTGTCGACCAACCAGTGCGATCCGTACTTGCCACCTGCCTCCTCGTCCGCCAGGAACGCGAACAGGATGTCGCGGGGTGGGACGGTTCCGTTGGACTTGAACTGTCGGGCCAGCGCCAGGGCCATGCCGACCATGTCCTTCATGTCCACCGCGCCCCGGCCCCACACGTACCCGTCCTCGACGGCCCCGGAGAACGGATGCACGCTCCAGTCGGCGGGCTCGGCCGGCACGACGTCCAGGTGTCCGTGGAGCAGCAGCGCGCCGCGAGAGGAGTCCGATCCGCGCAGCCAGGCGAACACGTTTCCTCGACCGGGGGCACCGGACTCGACGTACTCCGTCTCGTAGCCCACTTCCTCGAGTTTGCTCGCCACCCACTCGGCACATTCCTTCTCGCCGACCGTGGTGTCGAGCTCCCCCGTGTTCGAGGTGTCGAACCGGATGAGGGAACTGACGAGATCCACGACTTCGTCGAGGGCAACGGTGGCGTCGATATCGGTTGGGTTTCCGGGATTGCTCACATCGTTGGGCACACGTCGTTCCTACCACCAGAATCCGCTCCGGGCACCATGAGAAACGGCCTCGAGGACGAACTGACGTGGGGATTTGGGTTATCGGGAACCCGTCGGATAATCTTACGCAGCACACAGCGGCCGGCTGTGAAAGCAACAAAAGAAAATGCGGCAGCGGTCGCACTTGTCCGAGTGGCGGAATGGCAGACGCGCTAGCTTGAGGTGCTAGTGTCCTATTAACGGACGTGGGGGTTCAAGTCCCCCCTCGGACACCGTCTGAAAGATGTAGCCAGACAGAAATTTTCACAGATCTGAGTTGAGACAGACGAAACGGACCCTGATTCTTCGGAATCGGGGTCTTTTTCGTTCTGCACTCGCTTCGTTCGGCTCGAAGGGGCCGATGCTAGGAGACCGACGATGAACGCGATCGACCCGACCGATCTCGAGACGTGCCTGCGCGTGCTGAAGCAGGCCGCCGAGCTGGACAAGAACCATCCCGATTCGATCGCTGTCCAGCGCGCCTCCGGTGCCATGTTCAAGGACCTCAAGCGTGCTCGACGCGTCGCGGCACGCAACGCTGTCAACGCGGCCGACCGCGCCGTCGTCGCCGCCACCGCAACAGGATCCCCGGACCGGATCGACGACGAGACAGCAGGCCTCTCCCTCACCTCCCGCGCCGAGGGAGACATCGCGGGCACGCTGATCAAGGCCCGCCCCTGCTACATCTGCAAGCAGCGCTACACCCACGTCGACTCGTTCTATCACCAGCTGTGCCCGGAGTGCGCGACGCTCAATCGCGGCAAGCGCAACGCTCGAACCGACCTGTCCGGACGTCGGGCGTTGCTGACCGGCGGGCGAGCGAAGATCGGCATGTACATCGCTCTTCGACTGCTCCGCGACGGTGCACACACCACGATCACCACTCGCTTCCCCAACGATGCCGTACGTCGCTTCGCAGCGATGGACGACAGCGATCAGTGGCTGCATCGTCTGCGCGTCGTCGGTATCGATCTTCGCGATCCGGCTCAGGTGGTGGCACTTGCCGACTCCGTCGCCGCCGAGGGGCCTCTGGACATCCTGATCAACAACGCCGCACAGACCGTCAAACGCTCCCCCGGTTCCTACAGTGCACTGGCCGATGCGGAAGCCGAACCATTGCCCGCCGCCCTGACCGAGGGGGCAGGACCGCAGCGAATCACGTTCGGCAAGACCAGCGATGCGCACCCCGCGTCACTGGCGAGTTCGTTGCCCGCCACGGCGATCGGCGGCCGATCGACTGCTGCCCTGAGCGCGGACGACGTGGCCTCCCTCGCCATGGTCGCCGGCTCGGTCACGGCCGAGAGGATCGAGAGCGGGCTCGCCATCGACGCCGGGGGTCTGGTACCCGATCTCGCCGAGACCAACAGCTGGATCCACACCGTCGAGCAGGTCGACCCGGTGGAACTGCTCGAGGTGCAGCTCTGCAATTCCGTCGCACCCTTCATCCTGGTCTCGCGGCTCCGCACCGCGATGGAGGCCTCCGACGCTCGACGAAAGTACGTCGTCAACGTCTCTGCCATGGAGGGCCAGTTCGGCCGCGCATACAAGGGGCCGGGCCATCCCCACACCAACATGGCCAAGGCCGCGCTGAACATGCTGACGCGCACCAGCGCGAAGGAGATGCTCGACAGCGGAATCCTGATGACCGCCGTCGACACCGGCTGGATCACAGACGAACGGCCGCACCCCACCAAGATGCGGCTCGCCGACGAGGGTTTCCATGCTCCACTCGACCTGGTGGACGGGGCCGCGCGGGTGTACGACCCGATCGTGCAGGGAGAGCTCGGAAACGACCTGTACGGCTCGTTCCTCAAGGATTATCAGCCCTCTCCCTGGTGATTTTCGCGTGCGTCCCCCTCGGCGAACGCGTACTGCGATACTCGTAACTCGAAGTCGTTGCGCGTGAGCGAACGGCCCATCTTCACGCACCGATAGGCGGTCACCATGGGCGAGGACGTCGAGCGCCGTAAGTTCACCAGGCAGGATCGGCACGAGTTCCGCCAGAAGGTCCAGGACTGTCTCGATGCCCTGGCGGTCATGTTGGCCGACGAGACCTTCCACGTCGGTGAACCGCAGATCGGCATGGAGATCGAGCTCAATCTCGTCGACGACGACATGGAGCCGTCGATGGCCAACGCCGCCGTGCTCGACGCCATCGCCGACCCCGACTATCAAACCGAGCTCGGACAGTTCAACATCGAGATCAACGTCGACCCTCGGCCACTGCGCGGTGCCTCCATCGCCGAGTTGGAGACGGACCTGCGCAGATCGCTGAATGCGGCGGACGAACGCGCCCGCACCTCCGGTAGCCGTCTGGCCATGATCGGCATGCTCCCGACTCTGGACGAGGAACACTTCGAGCACCGGTGGCTCTCGGCGAATCCGCGCTACGACCTGCTCAATCAACAGATCTTCGCCGCGCGCGGTGAAGACATCGAACTGAAGATCGGTGGAGTGCGGCTGCCCGGTGCCGCTGCCGCCGAGGACCTCGACATCGTGACCGACACGATCCTGCCCGAGGCAGCCTGCACGTCGGTTCAGCTCCACCTGCAGGTGGCTCCGGACGAGTTCGCATCGTATTGGAATGCAGCGCAAGCTCTTTCGGGCGTACAGGTGGCGCTCGCCGCCAACTCGCCGTTCTTCGCCGGTCGCGCGCTGTGGCACGAGACTCGTATCCCGTTGTTCGAGCAGGCCACCGACACCAGGCCGCAGGAGCTCAAGAATCAGGGAGTCCGACCACGGGTGTGGTTCGGCGAACGGTGGATCACCTCGATCTTCGATCTGTTCGAGGAGAATTCGCGCTACTTCCCTGCGTTGCTTCCCGTCTGCAGCGAAGAGGACCCCAAAGCTGCGCTGGCCGAGGGCAAGACACCGTCACTGTCCGAACTGCGCATGCACAACGGAACCGTCTACCGGTGGAACCGACCGATCTACGACCGGTCCGGCGACGGCCACCACATTCGGCTCGAGAATCGAGTCCTCCCGGCCGGACCGTCGGTGGTGGACACCCTCGCCGACGCGGCGTTCTACTACGGAACCGTCCGCGCACTGGCCGATGCAGACCGCCCGCTGTGGTCCCAGATGTCGTTCGACGCGGCCGAGGAGAACGTGCACTCCGCCGCCCGCGGCGGGTTCGATTCGATGCTCTACTGGCCCGAGGTGGGCTGGGTGAGTCCGCAGGAACTGGTGTTGCGCCGGCTGCTGCCACTGGCCGACGCCGGACTGGCCGCGTACGGCGTCGACGCGCCGGTCCGCGACCGCTATCTCGGGGTGATCGAAGCGCGGTGCCTGGCCAAGCAGTCCGGCTCGGTGTGGCAGCGCAACGCCGTCGTCGCCCGTGAACGCGCCGGTGAGAAGCGCGATCGCGCCCTCGCCGGAATGCTCGGCGATTACGTCACCCTCATGAACGCCGGAGAACCCGTGCACACCTGGACGAACTGACGGCGCGTCGACTCGCAGGGGTGACCCGCGTTAGTGTCGCTGGTATGAACTCGCCAGCATCCGACTCGACCGTCGGCCCCGATCGCACTCACGACATCGTCGTCTACGGCGTCACCGGCTTCGTCGGGAAACTGACGGCGAAGTACCTCGCCGAGCATGCACCGGCCGACACCCGGATCGCCCTCGCCGGGCGCTCGACGGCGCGGGTGGAGGCCGCCAGGAAGGAACTGGGCTCCAGGGCTCAGCAGTGGTCCGTTCTCGAGGCCGACGCCACCGACGTCGCATCGCTCGAGGCCATGGCCCGATCGACCCGAGTCGTCATCACCACGGTCGGCCCCTACGCCAAGTACGGCCTGGAATTGGCGACGGCGTGCGCCGAGGCCGGGACGGATTACGTCGACCTCACCGGCGAGGTGCTGTTCGCTCGCGAGAGCATCGACACCAATCACGAGATCGCTCAGCGCACCGGGGCCCGCATCGTCCACTCGTGCGGCTTCGATTCCATCCCGTCCGACATCGGCGTACACGCCCTGTACGAGGCCGTCACCGCGGACAACGCCGGTGAGCTGACCGACACGACCCTGGTGGTCACGTCGATGTCCGGTGGGGTCAGCGGTGGCACCATCGACTCGCTGCGAGGGCAGATCGAGGCGATGAAGAAGGACAAGCGGGCCCGACGCATCGCCGCGCGGCCGTACTCGCTCAGTCCCGATCGTGGCCTCGAGCCGCAGCTCGGTCGCCAACTCGACACCGTGCTGATCGACGGCAAGAAGATCGACCCGAGCCTGCGCGGTTGGAAAGCACCGTTCGTGATGGCCTCGTACAACACACGAGTCGTCCGGCGGACCAACGCACTTCGCGACTGGGCCTATGGGAAGCAGTTCCGCTACAGCGAGGTGATGAGTGTCGGCTCGTCGTTCGCCAGCCCCGTCCTCGCCGGTGCTCTGTCCGCGGGGCTCTTCGTCGGCGTGTCCGCCATGACTGTGCTTCCGGCCAAGGTGCTCGATCGCATTCTGCCCAAGCCGGGCACCGGCCCCAGTGAAAAAGCCCGCGAGAAGGGACATTTCACGGTCGACCTGTACACCCTCACCACGTCGGGGGCTCGCTACCGGGCCCGGGTCAAGGCCTCGGGAGATCCCGGCTACAAGGCCACCGCAGTCATGCTGGCCGAGTCGGCACTCGCACTCGTGCACGGCGGTGACGCCCTGCCGAAGGCCAGCGGAGTCCTCACTCCGGCCACTGCGATCGGCGACGTCCTCGTGGACCGTCTCAATGCTGCCGGTATGGAGATCTGGGCCAAGCGCAGTTGATGTCGGGAACGGCAGTCCCCTCGGCGCGGTGCCCGCACCCGTGAGTGCTTGGCTCGCGGCGACACTGCCGGTGGCGACCATCGCTGCCGAATCGGTCGGTGCCCTGGGTACCGCAGTCGGCAGGCTGAGGGGTGTTCTCGAACCGTCTTCGACCGACGCGGTCCCGACGGCATCGGCGGAGCGGATAGCAGCATCGTTCATGGGGGACTCGATGGTGCGCCTCGACGGTGCACCGGTGCAGCCGTTCGCAGATCTGTCCGGCTTCTTCCGCGTGTCCGACGGCTGGGTGAGAACTCACGCGAACTATCCGCACCACCGGACTGCGCTGCTCGAGACGGTCGGTCTCGACGAAGATTGCGGCACAGAAGAATTCGCGGAGCGGGTGGCGGGGATCACCGCTGTCGAGCTCGAATGGTCGTGCGCACAGAACGGCGCTCTCGCAGTGCGGGTCCGCACCGAAGACCAGTGGCCCGCCGAGCCCGCAGGTGGTGCAGCCGAGTCCGGTCCGGTGATTGCACGCTCGAACGACACGGGCTCCGACACATGTCGAGTTCCCCGATTCCGAGGGACTACCGCTGCTCCGCTGGCCGGGGTCCGGGTGTTGGACCTGACCCGCGTCATCGCCGGACCGGTGGCCACCCGCGCGCTCGCCCTGTTCGGTGCCGAGGTGCTCCGCGTGGATCCGCCCCACCGCCCCGAGATCAGCTGGCAGCACATGGAAAACGGTCAGGGGAAGCGTTCGGCGACGGTGGACCTGAACACGCGTGAAGGGCGTGCAGTGATGAACCGACTGCTCGAGTCCGCCGATGTCTTGGTCACCGGGTACCGCCCGGGCGCTCTCGCACGGTTCGGACTAGAACACCGAGCGGACGTCCTGCATGGACGGGTCAGTGCGTGGAGTACCCACGGACCATGGTCGGATCGGCGGGGCTTCGACAGTCTCGTCCAGGCTGCCACCGGCATCTCGGTACTCGAAGGCAGTGGTGGAGAACCCGGGCACCTGCCGGCCCAGGCGCTGGACCACGCCAGCGGGTATCTACTGGCCGCAGGGATCGTCGGCGAGCTGGCCGATCGCGCGAACGGAACGGGTTCGACCGCCTCCGTCGAGGTGTCGTTGGCCCGGACGGCCGCATGGCTACTGCAACTACCAGGGCGGGATCCGCATCACGGCCCTCGGGCGACGCCGCCGCCCGACTGTGTCGTGACCCACGGGCGTGTCACGACAGCACGGCCGGTTTTCGACGATCATGCCGACTACCCGTTTCCCGCACGCCCGTGGGGCACCGATGAGGCAACCTGGGGGTGAAGGCGAGCCGAGGCCGGATCAGTGGCGTCCGGCGGTCGCCGCTGCCTCGGAATAGAGCTCCTTGGCTTCCTCGGTCGAGTCGACCTGAGGCGGTGAGCCTTCCAGAGGTTGGGTGGCGGACTCGCGCAGGAATCCGACGGCGACGAGGCCGACGAGACCGCTCACGACGAGGTAGTACGCAGGGATCATCGGGCTACCGGTCGAGCTGACCAACGCCGAGGTCACCAACGGCGTCGTACCCCCGAAGATCGACACGGACAGGTTGAAGCCGATCGACAGCGCCGCGTAACGAATCCGGGTGGGAAACAGGGCCGGTAGCGTCGATGCGCTCGGCGCCGCGAAACAGGCCAGAACGAGGCCGAGGAGCAAGCACGCGATCAGCGGACCCAACCACCCGCTACTGCGCAGCAGCAAGAAGCAGGGCACGGCGAGAACGATCTGCCCGACGGCACCGAAGACGAACACCGGTTTGCGGCCGATTCGGTCGGTGAGCCTGCCGACACCCACGATGACGCTCACCACGACGACCATCGCCGACAGGACGAGCAAGTCCGCACTGAGCTGACTTCGACCGACGACCTCGGTGAAGTACGTGGGTAGATATGACGTCACCATGTAGTTGGTCACGTTGTACAACAACACGATTCCCATGCAGATCAACAGCGCCCGCCAATGATCGGTGAAGATCTTCCCGATCGACCTCCGGCCGCTCTCCTGCGCCTTGACCTTGTTGTCGTGTTCGTCGAGTTGCTTGCGGAACGCGGGCGTATCTTCCAGCTTGAGCCGCAGGTACAGCCCGATCAGCCCCATCGGACCCGCGACGAAGAACGGTATGCGCCAACCCCATTCGATCATGGTGGCGTCGCCCAACACCGCGTTGAGGATCGTCACCAGGCCCGAGCCCATCGCGTAACCGACGAAGGTGCCGAAGTCGAGCCAACTTCCGAGGAACCCGCGCCGCTTGTCGGGTGAATATTCTGCGATGAACGTCGTTGCACCGCCGTATTCACCACCGGTGGAGAAGCCTTGGACCAAGCGGGCGACGAGCAGCAGAATCGGTGCCCAGATGCCGATGGTCGCGTAACTGGGGATGAGGCCGACAGCCAGAGTGCCGATCGCCATCATGATCATGGTGGCGGCCAATACCTTCTGCCGACCGATCCGGTCACCGAGCGGCCCGAAGAACAGGCCGCCGAGCGGACGAACGACGAACGCTGCCGCGAACGTGGCGAACGTCGAGATGAGTTGCACCGCAGGCGTGGCATCGGGATAGAACACCTTGCCCAACGTTGCCGCCAGATAGCCGTACACACCGAAGTCGAACCACTCCATCGTGTTGCCGAGAGCAGCTGCCGAGACGGCGCGCTTGAGCATCGGCTGATCGACCACAGTGATGCTCTCCTCCGAGAGCGCCGGCTTCGTGCGCATCCGTTTCGAGAACGCAACGCGGCGAAGATGCTGGACGTGGCGGCGTCCCCATGTGGCCTGCTCTCGGCCGGGTTCGAGACTGGGCACTGATGTCATTCGTTCAACGTTAGCCAGACAAACGATTCGTTTTCAAACGACCGCTGTGCAGATCGACGCACACACTCGGGCGAATGCCCAGGTGAACGCGCGCAACGACGAATGTGCCACACCGCTTTGGCAATCGAGGCATTACGGTCAATGCGGACAACGGTTTCCGCGGCGGATTGTCACCGAACGGGCGGGTACTGGCACGATGGACCAGTGCCGAACCACGATTACGGACTCACGCTGAACTGGACGGGCAACCGCGGTGCTGGGACCACCGGTGCCGAAGCCTACGACCGCGATCACATCGTGTCGGCACCCGGGAAACCCGACCTGCACGCGAGCTCCGATCCGAGCTTCCGCGGCAATCCCGAACGCTGGAATCCCGAGGAGATGCTCGTCGCCTCGCTGTCCAGTTGCCACATGCTCTGGTACCTCGGACTCGCGGCCGCATCCGGAGTGGTGGTCACCGAATACACCGACTCCCCCACCGGAGTGATGACCGAACAATCCGATGGTTCGGGTCAGTTCGTCGAGGTCACCCTGGCTCCGGTCGTGACCGTTGTCGACCCGTCGATGGTGCCGCGCGCCGAGAAACTGCACGCGTCTGCGTCGTCGAAGTGCTTCATCGCGCGATCGGTCAACTTCCCGGTGCGGCACACCCCGACGACCGAGGTCGCATCGTGACCGTCCCCATGATCGTCGACGTCGACACCGGAATCGACGATTCTCTCGCCTTGCTGTACCTGCTGGCCAGCGACGATGCCGAGATCCTCGGTATCGCATCCACCGCGGGCAATGTGCCGGTGAACCAGGTTGCTGCGAACAATCTCGCCTGGCTCGACCTGTGCCGCGCGGGTGACGTCGAGGTCTCGCTCGGCGCACAGGTACCCCTCGTGGCGCCGCTGATGACCACCGAGGACACCCACGGCCCGCAAGGCATCGGGTACGCGGAGCTTCCGGTGTCCACGCGGTCGCTGTCCGGCCGGGACGCCACCACGATGTGGGTGGAGCTGGTTCGTTCGCGACCGGGTGAGATCACCGGACTGGTCACCGGTCCGCTGACCAATCTCGCGCTGGCGATCCGTCGGGATCCCGAGCTACCTCGACTGCTGAAGCGACTGGTGTTGATGGGCGGCGCATTTCAGCACCAGGGCAACACGACACCGACCACCGAATGGAACATCGCCGTCGACCCCGAGGCCGCAGCGGAAGTGTTCGCAGCCTTCTCCGGACTACCGCCGGAACGACATCCCATCGTCTGCGCGCTCGACATCACCGAGACCATCGAAATGACCCCCGATCACATCCGACGGCTGGCAGCGCGAGCGCGGAGCCTTCCGCCCGAGGTGATCTCGCCCGACGACGCACCGGGTGTTCGATCGACGGCGTCGAACCCGATCGTGCGGCACTTCTCCGATGCGGTGCGGTTCTACATGGAATTCCATCGCGATCACGATCAGGGATTCTTGGCGCACATGCACGACCCCTTCGCGGCGGCCGTCGCACTGGATGCCGATATCGCCACCTACCGTCATGCGACCGTCGACGTCGAACTCGTCGGAACCCTCACGCGCGGAACGACGGTCGCGGACTGGCGCGGTATGTGGGGCAAGGCCCCCAATGCGGCGATCGCAACACACACCGATCCCGAGGCATTCTTCGATCGACTCATCGAACGCGTCGGAGCTCTTGCCGACCGGCTCTATCCCGCGCTCCCGGCCGCCGGGGCAGATTCAGGAGTCGAACGCGTCGAGTAGCTCCTGGGCGGCCAGCGCGGCCGTCAGAGAACCGTCGCGTACCCGGGCTTCGACGTCGCCGCGGATGGCCTTGACGGACGGGTTCTGCGCCAGCCGGCGCAGCAGTTGGTCGTTGACCATCGTCCACGTCCAATCGACCTGCTGCTTGCGACGCTTCTCCGCGAATTCGCCTGCGTCACTGAGCACTTGCTGATGGCGCAGCACGGTGTCCCAGTACTCGTCGAGTCCGGTGCCCTCGATGGCGCTCATGGTCAACACCGGGGGCTTCCAGATCGCATCGTGCGGATAGATCAGCCGCAGCGCGCCCGCCAATTCCCGCGCCGCGTTCTTCGCGTCGGTCGCGTGCTTGCCGTCGGCCTTGTTGACGGCAACCAGATCGGCGAGTTCGAGAACGCCCTTCTTGATGCCCTGCAACTGATCTCCGGTACGCGCGAGCGTCAGGAACGTGAAGCAGTCGACCATGTTCGCGACCGTCACCTCGGACTGCCCGACGCCCACCGTCTCCACCAGAATGACGTCGAAGCCTGCCGCTTCGAGGAGCACGATCGTCTCCCTCGTCGCACGTGCGACACCACCCAGGGTTCCCGAGGTCGGAGACGGCCGAATGTATGCGTTCTCCTGCACCGCGAGACGCGACATCCGGGTCTTGTCACCCAGGATCGAACCACCGGTACGCGTCGACGACGGATCGACGGCGAGCACCGCGACCCGGTGCCCCTTCTCGATCAAGCGCATCCCCAGCGCGTCGATGAAGGTCGACTTGCCGACCCCCGGCACGCCGGTGATACCGACGCGATGGGAACCACCCGCATCGGGCAGAACCCGAAGAAGCAACTGCTGAGCCAGATCACGATGATCCGAGCGAGTGGACTCGACCAGCGTGATGGCACGCGCCAGCCCGGATCGCTCGTTCGCACGGACCGAATCGGCCACCGCGTCGATATCGATGGTTCGGCCTCTCGGCGACGGTGCACCGGTCGGAGAACCCGTCTTGTCGTTCGGAGAACCCATACTCAGGCGTTGGCCTCGCGTGGTGCGTGCCCCAGCGCAACGGACAGCTTCTCCACCAGCCCGATCGCCGCGTCGGCGATGACGGTGCCCGGAGGGAAGATCGCCGCAGCGCCCGCCGCGTAGAGCTCGTCGAAATCACCGGGCGGGATGACGCCACCGACGACGATCATGATGTCCTCACGGCCGACTTCGGCCAAGGCCTGTTGCAAGGCGGGCACCAGCGTCAGATGGCCTGCGGCCAGCGACGACACCCCGACGACGTGCACGTCGTTGTCGGCGGCCTGCCGGGCCACCTCCTCGGGGGTCTGGAACAGCGGGCCGACGTCGACGTCGAAGCCGATGTCCGCGAACGCCGTGGCAATCACCTTCTGACCTCGATCGTGTCCGTCCTGACCCATCTTGCACACCAGGACGCGAGGCCGACGGCCCTCGTCCTCGGCGAACTGCTCGACCAGCGCGGTGGCGCGGGTGATGTTCTCGGATTTGCCTGCCTCGTCGCGGTACACACCACTGATTGTCCGGATTTCGGCCTGATGGCGCCCGTAGACCTTCTCCAGTGCATCGGAGATCTCGCCGACGGTGGCCATCTTGCGTGCCGCGTCGATGGCGAGAGCCAGCAGGTTGTTCTCCATCCCCGGCTGGTCCGAGGCCGCCGCTCTGGTCAGGTTCGCCAGGGCTGCCTCGACCTCGGCGGTGTCCCGTTCGGCCCGCAGCCGCTCGAGCTTCTCTATCTGCTCGCGCCGAACCTTGGAGTTCTCGACCTTGAGCACCTCGATGGTGTCGGGCTCGTCGGGAACGTACTTGTTGACGCCCACCAGGGGTTGACGGCCGGAGTCGATCCGCGCCTGGGTGCGGGCCGCAGCCTCCTCGATGCGCAACTTGGGGATGCCCTCGCCGATGGCCTGAGCCATGCCGCCTGCTTCCTCGACCTCGGCGATGTGTGCCCGAGCCCGATTCGCGAGCTGGTGGGTGAGCCATTCGACGTAATGCGAGCCGCCCCACGGATCGATCGGGCGCACGGTGTTGGACTCCTGCGCGATGAGCAGCTGGGTGTTGCGGGCGATGCGCGCCGAGAAGTCCGTCGGCAGGGCGAGTGCCTCGTCGAGGGCGTTGGTGTGCAGCGACTGGGTGTGCCCCTGGGTGGCCGCCATCGCCTCCACACAGGTGCGGGCAACGTTGTTGAACACGTCCTGTGCCGTCAACGACCAGCCCGACGTCTGCGAATGAGTGCGCAGCGAACGGGATTTGGCGCTCTTGGGCTCGAACTGCTGCACGAGCTCGGCCCACAGCAGACGCCCGGCACGCAGCTTGGCGACCTCCATGAAGAAGTTCATTCCGATGGCCCAGAAGAACGACAGTCGCGGTGCGAAGGTATCTATGTCCATGCCTGCATCCAGACCGGCCCGGATGTACTCGACACCGTCCGCGAGGGTGTAGGCGAGTTCGAGATCGGCTGTGGCTCCGGCTTCTTGGATGTGGTAGCCGGAGATGGAGATCGAGTTGTACTTGGGCATCTTCTCGCTGGTGTACGCGAAGATGTCCGAGATGATGCGCATCGACGGTTTCGGCGGATAGATGTAGGTGTTGCGCACCATGAACTCTTTGAGAATGTCGTTCTGGATGGTGCCGGCGAGCTTCTCCGGCCCGACGCCCTGCTCCTCGGCGGCCGCGACGTACAGCGCCAGGATCGGCAGCACAGCGCCGTTCATGGTCATCGAGACCGACACGCTACCGAGGTCGATGCCGTCGAACAGTTGCCGCATGTCGTAGATGGAATCGATGGCAACGCCTGCCATTCCGACGTCACCCTGCACCCGCGGGTGATCGGAGTCGTAGCCGCGGTGGGTGGCCAGGTCGAACGCGACCGACAGACCCTTCTGGCCGGCCGCCAGGTTACGGCGATAGAACGCGTTGGACTCCGCCGCCGTGGAGAAACCTGCGTACTGGCGGATGGTCCACGGCTGGTTGACGTACATCGTCGGGTACGGCCCGCGGAGAAACGGCGGAGCACCCGGGTAGCTGTGCAGCGGGTAGCCCTCGGCCTCGGCGGCTGCGCGGTCTGCCTCGGTGAACACCGGCTTGACGTCGATGCCCTCGGGGGTGGACCACACCACCTGCTCGGGCGTGTAGAAGTTGGCCTTCGCGCCCTGCCGAACATGGGCGTCGACGTCCTGGGCCGACGGCGGCGTCGGCGTCGGCTCGTCGGGGTCGACCAGTGGCACGTCGGCGAAACTGCCGATGGTGTGCGAGATTCGATTCTCGTCGGTCGTCACTTCGAGGCTCCCAGGGTGTCGAGAAGTTCGGTCAGCACTGCCACGGCGTCGATCTTCGCGGTCAGAAATCCGTCGGGACGCGAGGTGCCCTCGGTGCCGGTGAAAATCTTCTCGGGACCGGCAAGCAGCACCTGGGTGACGCCTGCGGCCCGCAATGCATCCACGGCAGTGGCGGCCTCGTCGGCGTACCGCTTGTCGGTTCCGCACACCACCGCTATCCGAGCTCCGGACGTCTCTACCGATCCGGCGATTCCGTCGACGGTCAGGGGGCCGGGATCGACGGCCTCGATTCCGCCCGACGCCAGCAGGTTCGACGCGAACGTCGTTCGGACATTGTGTTCGGCGACGCTGCCCAGCGGCACCAGGAGCACCGTCGGGCGCGAATCGTGCTCGGCCAGATAGGCATCCGACCGGTCTCGCAACGACTCGAATGCCCGGCCGTACCGATACACCGTTGTCGAGCCCTGCGGCGCGGTTCGCTCGGGATCGAGCGGAGCCTCGGCCAGGTTGGGAAATTCGTTGACGCCCGTCAGCGGGGTGACTCGGTGAGCGATGTCGGAATCGCGTTCGACGCGGGTCTTCTCGATCGCAGTCATCAGCGAACCGTCGTCGACGGCGGCGCGGAAACCGCCGGACGTTTCGATGGTCTGGAAGAACTCCCAGGCCTTCGCCGCGACCGCTGCCGTCAGCTCCTCGATGTACCAGGACCCGGCACCGGGATCCAGGACCCGTCCGAGATGCGCTTCTTCGAGCAGCAGCAGCTGGGTGTTTCGGGCGATACGGGCCGCGAACGTCTTCGACACCCCGGCTGCGCCGCCGGCGAGTGCCGCATCGAACGGGAGCACGGTCACCGAATCGGCACCGCCCACTCCCGCTCCGAACGACGCCAGCGTGGTCCGCAGCATGTTCACCCACGGATCCCGCTGCGACATCATCGCTTCCGAGGTCACCGCATGCTGAGGAGCGTCACCGGCGTCGGGGGCTCCGCACACCTGCGCGATGCGCGCCCACAGCGTGCGAGCGGCCCGGAACTTGGCGATGGTCTGGAACTGGTCGTCGGTGGCGGAGAACCGGAACTCGATCTGTCGCAGGGCATCGGCGATGCCGATACCGGCATCGGTCATGGACCGGAGGTACTCGAGTCCTGCGGCGATCGCCGCACCGAGCTCCTGTGCGTCGCTGCCACCGAGATTGTGGAACACGGTGCCGTCGACCGTGATCGCACGAATCGTCTCGGCACGACCGATCGACTTGCGAGCCAGCTCGAGCGCCTCGGTCATCTCGATCGACTCGGTTCCGCTCAACCCGGCTGTGAGAGTGGACACGCCCAGCCGGATGTCGACTGCGGCGCGCTCGTCGATATCGGCGGAGTCGAGCACCTCGAACACCGCCGCTGCCGCTGCGGACACGTCCCCGCGCGCATCGATCGTCAGCGGTGCGAGCTCGAGAAACACCCCACGCAGAACCTCCGGCAGAGCGGTCGGGTCGACGCCACCGTTGCCGACCGTCAACCACAGGGCGCTGGTGCCGTTGGAGAGCGAATCGAGAATCTGGGTGTTCGGAGTCGCCGCGTCGTCGGCACCGTCGCCCCGGACCGAGCCGTGGCGGGTGCACACCTTCCAGCCCGCGTTGACGTCACGGTGGGGGTCGCGTCCCCGCAGGTAGGGGAACTGCCCGGGCAGCGGACCTTCCGGTCGTTCGTCGAAGGCGGTGTACAACGGGGACACGGTGATCCCGTCGTACGTCGTGGAATCGAGTAGGTGTTCGGCATCGGCCGGCAGATCGGACACCTCGACCCGACGCGATTTGGCCAGGACACCTGCCACTGCCTTCTGCCAGGCCGCATGAGCGCTGCGTGCGGCATCTTCGTGCGACGCGATGGACACGTGTGCTGCTCCCTCGGTTCGGCCGGGTAGTCCTTCGCCCGACGTGAAGTGATGCTAACCCCACCGAGTTGCACATTATCGTGAGGATCACCTCACGTTCGATCGTGCAGCGCGGCTCTCGGACTCGGGAGGCGACGAGGTGTCGTCTCACGCCGGTACGCTGGCCTCTCGTGACCCGGCACCTGCGTGACGTTCGACTGATCGCGCTGCTGGCGGTGATTGCCGTCTTCGCTCTGGTAGCGGTGTTCGCACCCCATCCGAGTGTCGAACAGGTTCGTGATTGGGGTGCGTCCGTCGGTCCGGCATTCCCGCTCGTGTTCTTCGGTGTGCACGCGATCGTGACCGTTGCGCCTGTCCCGAGAACGCTGTTCACGCTCAGTGCAGGAGTGTTGTTCGGGCCCCTGACCGGTCTGGCGGTCACCATCGGCGCGTCGACCGTCAGTGCGATGCTGGCGCTGCTGTTGGTCCGTGCCATCGGTCGCGACGCCGTGGCAGCGCGGATGTCGCACTCGGCTCTCGATTCGGTGGACGAGAGTCTGCGTCGACGAGGATGGCTGGCCGTCGGCTCCCTGCGCCTGATTGCGCCGGTGCCGTTCTCGTTGGTGAACTACGCGTGTGGGGTGTCGGCGGTTCGGCTCGTCCCGTTCGCCCTGGCGACGGCCGTCGGGATGCTGCCGGGCACGCTCGGAATCGTCGTGATCGGCGGAGCGATCGGAGGCGAGACACATCCGGCGCTGCTGGTGTTGTCTGCGGTCTGTATCGCGATCGGTCTGAGTGGGCTGGTGGTGGATTGGCGGCTCTCGCGAGGTTCGCGATCCGTGCCGGCGCCTGCGGGCGGTCGACAGGCCGGGAACCTTGATTCCGACGAATCAAGCCTTGAAGCTTGACTGGACCACATCAACGATCTAGCCTTGTCCGATGTTCGTGCTGACCGTGGACCAACGCCGCAGTAGACGCGATATCGATCGCGTGCCCGAACTGCTCGAACGCTATCGCGACCACGAACTGATCCGGCCCTTCGAGCGCACCGCAGGAGACGAAGTGCAAGCCGTCTGCGAGGACGCCGCTACCGTCGTCTCGATCGCTCTCGAACTGGTCGCCACCCCGCACTGGAGCGTCGGCATCGGCATCGGATCCGTCGAACTCCCGCTACCCGAGACGACCCGCGCCGGACGCGGACCGGCGTTCGAAGCAGCCAGAGACGCCGTGACCCGAGCCAAGAACGCCCCGGCTGCGCTCGCCGTCAGCGGTCCCGACGACGCTGCCGCCGAGGACGCGGAGACGGCATCGACCCTGGTTGCGCTGCTCGTGATCAGACGATCGGACCAGGGGCGAGAAGCGGTGGAACTCATGGCCCGCGGGTTCTCGCAAACCGAGGCGGCCGAACGGTTGAAGATCAGCAAACAAGCCATGTCGCAACGACTCTCGGTAGCCGGCTGGCACGTCGAGAACGCAGGTCGCACCCTGGCGACTCGACTGCTCGACACCGCGAACACGACGGGAAACCACAGGCCATGATCGTTGCCACCCTGGTGCTACTGGCACTGACCGCAATTGCCGCCATCGTCCCCACCGGCACCGGGATTCGCCGATGGCTGCCCACCGTCGCTGCGTCGAGTCTCCTCGTGGCAGCGGCAGTCCTGGCCACGGTGGCCGGACCGGCCTACGGTCTCGGCCATGCCGTCGGAGTCGTCCTGAGCGTCGTCGCAGCAGCCCTGGGTGGAACGGCGGCGGTACCCACCGTGTTTCGCATCGCACGACGACGCAGCGACTCGACCGGAGACGATCCGGTCGAGCCGCTGCGTGGTGGACTGACCATAGGCGTCCTCGAACGCGTGGCCGTCGCCGTGTCGATTCTCGCCGGATGGCCGGAGGGCATCGCGATCGTGCTGGCAGTCAAGGGGCTCGCGCGCTATCCAGAACTGCGCGAATCCCATGCCTCCGAACAGTTCATCATCGGTACCTTCGCCAGCGTCCTGTGGGCTCTGGCCGCTGCCGGCGTCGGCACGGCCCTGATCAGCTGATCGGGGCCGTCCCTCAACGCTGTTCCGGCTCCGCCTCTGGCGACGCCGCCAAGGCACCGACGTCGAACCCCTTCGACAGCTCGGGCGCGGACGCCAGCGACGTGTCGACCGGCTTGCGCGCCACCGCTTCTGCAGCCTTGACCGCCTCGGCGACCGCCGGATCGGTCTTGGTCTCGAACCATTCGGCGACCTCGTCCGAATCGTCCTCCGGCTTGGGCTCGTTGCCGGCCGACTCGTTGGGCTCGTACCGGAACACACCGTCTTCGCCGGGCGCACCGAGTGTCTTGGCGAACCCCTTGAGAGCGTCACCGAAATCGCTCGGGATCATCCACACCTTGTTCGCATCGCCCTGAGCCATCTGCGGCAGCGTCTGCATGTACTGGTACGCGAGCAACTCGGGCGTCGGCTTGCCTGCCTTGATGGCGCCGAACACCTTCTCGATCGCCTTGGCCTGACCCTGAGCTTCGAGGTACTTCGCGGCGCGGTCACCCTGCGCCCGCAGGATGCGGGACTGGCGCTCGCCCTCGGCGGTGAGGATGGCTGCCTGCTTGCCGCCCTCGGCCGCGAGAATCCGGCTCTGCTTGTCTCCCTCGGCCGTCTTGATCGCCGATTCGCGATGGCCTTCGGCGGTGAGGATGGTCGCTCGCTTCTCGCGATCGGCCTTCATCTGCTTCTCCATCGACTCCTGGATCGAGGGCGGCGGGTCGATGCTCTTGAGCTCGACTCGGGCCACGCGCAGGCCCCAACGGCCGGTGGCCTCGTCCAGTACGACCCGCAGCTGCCCGTTGATCGAATCACGCGAGGTGAGAGTTTCCTCCAGCGTCATTCCACCGACGACGTTGCGCAGAGTGGTGGTGGTCAACTGCTCGACACCGACGATGTAGTTGTTGATCTCGTACACGGCCGATTGCGGGTTGGTGACCTGGAAGTAGACGACGGTGTCGATGGACACGGTCAGGTTGTCCTTGGTGATCACCGGCTGCGGCGGAAACGACACGACTCGCTCACGCAGGTCGACCTTGGCACGGATACGGTCGACGAACGGCACGAGAAACGTGAGCTGACCGGACACGGTGCGCGTGTAGCGGCCGAGCCGCTCGATCACGGCGGCCTCGGCCTGCGGGACGATCGAGATGGACTTGGCCATCAACACCGCGACGAATGCGACGATGACAGCCAGTGCGATGAGTGCTTCCACGTGGCTACGGTCCCTTCCATACGACGGCGGTTGCGCCGTCTATTTCCATCACGGTCACGGTGGTACCCGGGGCATAGACCTCGGTCTCGTCGAGTGGACGAGCGGTCCACACCTCCCCACCGAGCTTGATCTGGCCTTCGTGGGCAGTGACCTGCTCGAGAACGATCGCACTCTTGCCGGTGAGCGCAGCCATCCCCATCGGGGTTTCGGGCGGAGTCGCGAAGCGACGCAACAGTATCGGTCTCAGACCGAGCACCAATGCCAGCGACAGGACACCGAAGACGATCGCATCGGCCCACACCGGGAAGTCGGTCAGAGCCGATACGCCCGCGGTGCCGAGCGCGCCGCCGGCGATCATGAGAAGAAAGAAGTCGCCCGTCAGTGCCTCGGCACCGGCGAGAACCACTGCCGCTATGAGCCAAATGATCGCTGCCACAGCCTCCATCCAAGCACGAATCGGACAATTGCCGGTGCGTTGCTGGACACAGCCCTACTGGGTGACGAAGTCGACCAATTGCTCGACGGCTCCGATCAACGGTGCTTCGAGATCACGGAAGCTCGACACCGACGAATACACCCGACGCCACCCCTCCCGCGGACTGCCCCACCCCAACTCTCGACAGATTCCGGTTTTCCAATCCTCACCCCGCGGAATCTTCGGCCAAGCATCGATGCCGACAGCAGCGGGCTTGACCGCCTCCCAGACATCGATGAACGGATGACCGGTGACCAGAACGTGTTCGCCCAGCGACCTCGTCAACTTCGACTCCTTGGAACCGGTCACCAAGTGGTCCACCAGAACTCCCACACGGCGGCCCGGGCCGGGACCGAATTCCGCCAACCGCTCCCCCAGATTGTCCAGACCTTCCAGATGCTCGACGACCACGCCCTCCACCCGAAGATCGTGTCCCCACACACTTTCCACCAGGGCCGCGTCGTGCACGCCCTCGACCCAGATGCGACTGGCGCGGGCGGTGCGCGCGCGCAGGCCCTCCACCTTGGTCGAACCGGATGCGGAGCGCGTCGGTGCCGCCGCAGCCGCCGCAGGCTTGGGCCGAACCAGGGTGACCCGACGTCCGTCGATCAGGAACGCCGCCTCGCGCAGGGCGAACAGCCGCGTCGTGCGGGCACCGTCCTCGAGCCGGACGAAATCTCCGTCGTAGGTGCGCTCGAAGCCGACCACGGCACCGCAGTACCCGGTGCCTGCATCTTCGACGACCAATCCGCGCTCGGCCGACACCTCCGGTGCCGGAACCTTGCGCATGCGACTGTGCCCTCTGAGAATGTCTCCGCCGTACATGTCGTTCACGGCGACCAACGCTAGCGACACCGGCGTCCCGAGCACGGTTCGCCACGCCGACCTATGCTCGTGAGTCGTGTGTTCCTCAAGCGCAAGTCTCGCCCTGTGGGCCGGTTCCTGGCTGGCCGGTGCCAGCTCGCCCGACGACGTCATCGACGCCATGTACGAGTGGGCACCTATGCATCTGGTGGGTGCAGGCGATGCGGACGCGGCAGTGAATTTCGGGCTCGAGCATCCCGGCTACGCCGATGGAATCGCGGGCCTGCTGCACGCGATCAGGGCGGCTGCAACAGCGTCGACTCCCGAGGCCGGCGACGATCGAGTCAAACTCGTTCTGCCTGCCCCCGGCGCAGTGACTGGACTGCCCGCGAACACGGATTTCTCGCGTGCCGCCCTGAACGCGGGGCAGGCCGTGATCGTCGGGGCCTCGGGCAACGCCGGCATCGGTGTGGTGCCCGTCGTGGAGGGACCGGATGTGTTGCGCTGGACCGTGTACTCGATCGTCGTCCCCGAGCACGGTCATCGAGATCAGGGGTTGGGTGAGGCCGAGTACGAAATGCGTGAGGCCGTGCGCGGCGCAGCGGACGCGCTCGCGCAGATGCAGTCGCTACCCACCCGCACCCTCGACACCGATCCGCGCACCCGTATCGCCGCACTGATCGCCGACGCGGCACGGCATCGCTACCCGGCAGAGATGTCCGACAGAGCGTTCCGCGTCCTCGAATCGGCAGATCGGGTCGCCGCCATTCTGACGGTCGCGGCGGGATCGGCTCCGTCGGAGGCACCGACCGCGTCGGCAGCCGCGGCACGTGAAGAACTCGTTCGACCGCTGTGGGCTGCGGTGCGCACCGCGCGCGCCATTGCGGTCGCGACGAGCATCGAAGCGGCGATGCACTCCGCCTGACACCCCGTCGGACGCAGGTGCCGGGCGGACGCGTTCACGACGTGGCTGCGGGCCTGGAGGGCCGGGTGGGCTGCTCACAACAGCCGACGGCGCAGCGACTGCCGTCCAGCGTCGAACCGTAGCCGGGCACACTGCCGAGGCCGCGGCACCGTCCACCGACTCGGTATTCGTCCACGAGCTCGCGAATCATCTGCGGAAAACGCGCATCGGATCCGGGAGTACCTGCACGGGCGAAGGCCATTCCTAGTTCACGGGCTTTCTCCTCCGCTTCGGTGTCCAGATCCCACACGACCTCGAGGTGGTCGGACACGAATCCGATCGGACACACGATGACGGCGTCGACGGACTTCTCCGACAGCGCTTCGAGGTGATCACAGATGTCGGGGTCGAGCCACGGCACCTGCGGAGGGCCGGAGCGGGATTGCCACACCAGGTCGTAATCGTCGACGCCCGACGCGGCTGCGACGAGCCTCGATGCCTCGGCCACCTGACGGCTGTAGAGGTGACCGCCGTCCTGGGGCGGGCCCGCATTGGCGTCGGCGGCCGAGGGGATGGAGTGTGCGGTGAACACCAGACGTGCACCGGCGCGGTGCTGCTCGGGCAGTGAGGCTCGCGCCGATGCGACGGCGTCGCCGAACGCGTCGACCATCAGCGGGTGGTCGTAGTACTGCCGGATCTTGAGCAGATGCGGTGCATCGTCACCGACGGCGGCGCGGGCCCGGGCGATGTCCTCGTGATACTGCCTGCATCCGGAGTATCCGCCCCACGCGGAGGTCGGGAAAACGAGCGCGTTCCTGATTCCGTCCGACTTCATGGTCGCGACGGTGTCCTCGATCATCGGATGCCAGTTGCGGTTTCCGAAATAGATCGGCAGATCGACTCCGGCGGAATCGAATTCGCTGCGGAGCGCCTCGATGATGTCTCTGTTGAGTCGGTTGATCGGCGAGACTCCGCCGAAGTGCATGTAGTGCTCGACGACGGCGTCGAGCCGCTCGGGCGGCACTCCACGACCGCGAGTGACGTTCTCCAGGAACGGGCGTACGTCGGCGGGCTGTTCAGGCCCGCCGAACGAGAGCACCAACAATGCGTCGAAGTCTCCAGGGGTGGTCATGTTTTCCATTGTGCCCCCTTCGCCGACCGGCCCCTGCGGGGGTCCGATCGGCGAACCAAACCTCTCGGCGGGCGCACGTGCGGGTACGCCCACCGCGGCATCACATGTTCTCGGGCAGGTACGTGTTGTGGCTGGCTCCGCCGTCGACGTACACGATGGATCCGGTGGTGCCGGGCAGCCAATCCGAGAGCAACGCGACGATGGACTTGGCGACGACGGTGGGGTCGTTGACATCCCAACCGATCGGGGCAGCACCGTCCCAGTAGACGTTGAGCTGGTTCATCTTTGCCGCGTCGTCCGTGGCCGTACCCGCGATGGCCTTGGCGGCGAGGGTCTTGATGGGGCCGGCAGCGACGAGGTTGGAGCGAATGCGCTTGGCGGCGCCCACTTCCCGGGCCACGTAGCGGTTGACCGATTCGAGAGCAGCCTTGGCCACGCCCATCCAGTTGTAGTACGGCATCGACGTACGAGGATCGAAGTCCATTCCGACGATGGAGCCACCCTCGTTCATGACCGGCAGAACTGCACGCGCGAGCGATGCGTAGCTCCACGCCGAGATCTCGAATGCCTTCGCGGCGTCGGGGCCGGGGCCGTCGAGGAACGGCTTCGCGTCGGGGCCCATCAGGGTGCGGGGCGCGAATGCGATCGAGTGCAGAACCCCGTCGATACCTTCGGGCGCGACCTCGCGAACGCGGTCGGCCAACGCCGCCAGGTGCTCCTCGTTGGTGGCGTCGAGCTCGATCGCCGGCGGCACCTCCTTGGGCAGACGCTGTGCGATGCGGTCGATGAGCCGGAGCCGATCGAACCCGGTGATGATCACCTTGGCACCCTGCTCCTGCGCCATGGCCGCGGCGTGGAACGCGATCGAGGCATCGGTGATGATGCCGGTGACGAGAATGGTCTTGCCTTCGAGCAATCCGCCCATAGTGCTGTGTTCCTTAGCTTTCGAAGATGAAATCGATGACGTCGAACTGAAAAGTAGTGTGCGAGAACGACTCTCAGTGACCCATGCCCATGCCGCCGTCGACGGGGATGACTGCACCGGACACGTAGGAGGAGTCGGGGCCGGCCAGGAAGCTCACGACCGCCGCGACGTCCTCGGGCTGCCCCAGACGCTGAAGCGGGATGAATTCCTTGGCCTTGCCGCGTAATTCGTCGGAGAGTTCTGCGGTCATGTCGGTTTCGATGAATCCCGGGGACACCACGTTCGCGGTGATCGAGCGTGATCCGAGCTCACGAGTGATCGACCTCGCCATGCCGATGACACCGGCTTTCGAGGCGGCATAGTTGATCTGCCCCGGTCCGCCGGCCATGGCCACGACCGAACTCAGGAAGATCATCCGGCCCCAACGCGCGCGCAGCATGGCACGGTTGGCGCGCTTGGCGACCCGAAAGGCCCCGGTCAGGTTCGCGTCGATCACGCGCTGGAACTGCTCCTCGGTCATGCGCATCAGCAACGTGTCGTCGGTGATTCCGGCATTGGCCACGAGCACCTCGACCGGACCCTGCTTCTCCTCGACCTCCTTGAAGGCCGCGTCCACCGAGGCGGAGTCGGTGACGTCGCAGACGACTCCCAACAGCCCGTCGGGGGCGCCGGAGCCGCGGTGGGTGACGGCCACCTTGTGTCCGTCGGCTCGGAGCCGCTGGGCAATGGCGAGACCGATACCTCGGTTACCTCCGGTGACGAGTACCGATCGCGCGATGAAGTCAGGTGTGGACATGCCTAGCAACCTATCTGTTCGTCCTGGAATGACAAAGCGAAACTTACTGGTGAGTAAGAACAAAGATCACGGCAGACGTTGCCGCATCACCAACGCCGAACCGAGGCCGACCGATATGCAGAGAACACCGAGTATCAGCCACGGACGCGACGCGTCGCCGCGGGTGATCTCGAACCCGATCTGTTCTTCGAGGGTGTCGTAGACGTCTCGGAGACCCTCGAGCGACGACGCGGAGAAGAAGCTGCCGCCGGACAGGTTCGCGATCTCTCGCAACGACGGATCGTCGACCGGTACGGGGACGCGTTCGACGCCGTTCTCGTCCTCGATCTCGACCGAGCCGTAGCTGGTGCCGAACGAGATCGTGGAAATGGGCACGTTCTTGTCCTTGGCGGCACGCGCCGCGGTGTACCCGCCGCGTGGGTCGTCGAGGTTCTGCGGGACGGTCTGCTTACCGTCCGAGAGCAGCACGATGCGCGCAGGCGGTGCCGCGTCGCCGCCGCCGAGGATGGCACCGAGAGTGTCGATGGACTGGAGCGAGGTGAAGATCGCCTCGCCTGTGGCCGTTCGCTCGCTGAGCTGCAACTTGTCGATGGCGGACTTGGTGGCCTCGCGGTTGGCCGTTGGCGAGACCAGAACCGACGCCGTACCGGCGAACGCGACCAGTCCGAGATTGATGCCGGGTGTCAGACCGTCGGCGAAGGATTTCGCTGCTTCCTGCGCGGCGGCCAACCGAGTCGGCTCGACGTCCGTGGCCTCCATGGACAGTGACACGTCGATCACCAGCATGACCGTTGCCCGGTTCCGGGGCACGCGTTGATCGGCGGTGGGGCCGGCCAACGCGACGGTGAGGAACATCAGGCCGACCAGAACGAGAGCCGTCGGCAGGTGCCGCAGCCGATTGGGCCGATCGGGTGCGACGGACTCGAGCAGTTCCATGTTGGAGAACCGCAGTACGTGCTTCTGCTTGCGCCGCTGGACCCAGACGTAGCCGACCGTCAATGCGATGACGACGACGAGAAAGCCCAGCCACCACGGCGAGGCGAAATCGGTCAGGCTCATCGCGGCGCCCGCGCGGTGTTGGTGAATCCGGCCCCGATGGTGTGCCTGCGTGCGGTCACGAACCGTACGACGTCGGCGATCCAGTCACCGTCGGTACGGAGCGTCAATCGAGGTGCGCCGCACCGCCGCAGCGCCTTCTCCACGTCGTCGCGGTGTGCCGCGGCTGCGCGCGCGAAATCTGCCCGCAACCGCGGTGTCGTACTGAATTCGCGAGTACGACCGGATTCCGGATCGTGGAGAACGACGTCACCGACGTCGGGCAGTTCGAGATCACGTGGGTCGAGTACCTCGACGGCCAAGACGTCGTGCCGCGCGGAGATGGCCCGGAGCGAGCGCTCCCAGTCGATCGGCCCGAGAAAGTCGCTGATCACCACTGCCATTCCACGGCGTCGTTCGGGGCGTCGCAACGCTTCGATGGCCGCGCGCAGGTCGCCGCGCACACCGTCGGCTGCAGCAGGAGTGGTGGCAATGGCGCGAAGCATCGACTGCGTGTGCACGCGGCCGCCCCGTGCCGGAATGCGGTTGGTGTCCGAACCTGTTGCCACCACCGCGCCGATTCGATTTCCGCCACCGCCGGACAGGTGCGTGATGGCAGCCGAGGCCGCGACCGCGAGGTCGCGCTTCTCGCACCCGGTGGTGCCGAAGTCCAGGCTGGCCGACAGATCGACCACGAGCCAGGTCTCCAGCTCGCGGTCGGCGACGGACTGCCGCACGTGCGGATGCGTCGTACGCGCGGTGACCGACCAGTCCATCTGGCGAACGTCGTCACCCGGTTGGTACTCCCTGGCATCGCCCGGCTCGGACCCCGGACCGGGTATCAATCCGAGATGGTCACCGTGCAACACCCCGTCCAGCCGTCGACGCACGGTCAGTTCCAGGGTCCGCAGCGCTGCGGCCAGCTTCGGATCACGCAGCTCACCCGAGCGGAACGACGGCGGCCGGGAAACGACGGCTCGGCCCGCGGAGGCGGTGTCGGGTCCGCTCACTGCCCCGGCGTACCGATCGATGATCCGTCACCGGACGGCTTCTGCAGAGACGGTGCGGGCTGGCCGTACTGCCCGGCTTGCGGATGGCTCTGGGGTCCTGGCTGCTGGGGACCCGGCTGCTGGGGCGCAGGCGGTTGGCCCTGGCCGGGAAACTGACCGGGTGCCGGGTACTGCCCCTGCGGCGGGTAGGGCCCCTGCGGCTGACGTCCGTCGAAGTGCTGCCCGGCCGGACCCCCTCCGTTGCTCTGCGGCACCGGTACCGCCTGCGGCGACACCTGCGGTAGACCGACGGTCTGCAGCACCCGGGAGATGACCGTCTCGGGGGTCACCTCGTCGGCCAGAGCGTCGTAGGAGAGCACGAGACGGTGCCGGAGCACGTCGGGAATGACTTCGAGAACGTCCTGAGGAACGACGTAGTCGCGACCACGGAGCAGAGCCAGTGCGCGGGAGGCCGCGATGATGCCGAGTGTCGCACGTGGCGATGCACCGTAGGCGATCCAGCTCGCCACGTCGTCCATCCCGAACTGCTCGGGCGTTCGAGTAGCAGCGATGACCCGCACCACGTAGTCGACGAGCGCGTGGTGCACGAACACCGAGCTGGCCAGATTCTGCAGCCGAACCAACTCGGCCGGGTCGAGGATCTGCTTGGGCTCGGGGGCCTTGATGCCCATGCGGTAGACGATCTCGCGTTCCTCTTCGACCGTCGGGTAGTCGACGACGATCTTGAACAGGAACCTGTCTCGCTGAGCTTCGGGAAGGGGGTACACACCCTCGTTCTCGATGGGGTTCTGCGTGGCCATCACCAGGAACGGGTCCGGCATCGGGAACGTCTTGCCGCCGATGGTCACGTGCCGCTCCGCCATGACCTCGAGCAGTGCGGACTGAACCTTGGCCGGTGCACGGTTGATCTCGTCGGCCAGCACGAAGTTGGCCACGACGGGTCCCAGTTCGGTGTCGAACTCCTCACGGCCCTGACGGTAGATCCGGGTGCCGACGAGGTCGGTGGGCACCAGGTCGGGAGTGAACTGAACTCGTGAGAACGAACCACCCACCACCCGTGCGAAGGTCTCGACGGCGAGGGTCTTGGCGACACCGGGGACGCCCTCGAGCAACACGTGTCCGCGCGCGAGCAACCCCACCAGAATGCGCTCCACCAGTCGGTCCTGACCGACGATCACGCGCTTGACCTCGTACACGGCCTTCTCGAGAAGTTGGACGTCCTCGGCCAGGGCCGGACTGTCCACCCGCTTCGGCTCCGCACTCGGTGGATTCGGAGTCGCAGACTCGACTCGCGTCGACCCCTCGTCGTTCGAAATCCGGCCGTCACGTGATGTCACCAAGAATTCACCGCTTTCAGTCGATCGTCGTCGGGCTCGTTTCGTACCGCCGCAATCAACTATTCCAGGTGATCGGTGTGTGCGCCGAAAGGCACCCCCGACGGGAAGCCGGAGTGGAGCCTGCGGAACGACTCGAGAAGCCGGAGTGGAGCCTGCGAGACGGCTCGAGAAGCCGGAGTGGAGCCTGCGGATCGCGGTCAGGACACCATGCGCACGGCGTACGGCGTCATTCCGCTGTAGCGAACGTCGGACACCTTCACCACCGAACCCGATTGCGGGGCTTCGAGCATCTTGCCGTCGCCGAGGTAGAGCGCGACGTGTTGGCTGGCGTTGGGTCCGTAGAAGATCATGTCGCCGCGCTTCATCTCCGAGGACGGCACCTGCTTACCGGCGGTGTATTGGTAGCCGGTGTAGTGCGGTAGCGAGATACCCAGTCCTGCGAAGGCGTAGATCATCAGCCCCGAGCAATCGAAGCCGACCTTGTTGTAGTCGCCGTAGCTGTCGGCGACTCCGCCGTCCCTGATGCCCTTGGTCGGTCCGTTCTCGTCGCCGCCGCCCCAGGAGTACGGCACACCGAGCTGGCTCATTCCGCGGTCGATCGCCAACTCGACAGCTGCGCTGCCGGTGACGGACGGGGTCGTGGAGGTCTTCGGTTTGGTGGGCGTCTTGGGCTTGGTGGGGGTGGTGGGCGTGGTCGTCGTCGAGCTGTCCGAGTCGGTCGACGCGCTCGAATCGTCGTCCACGTCCACGTGCGAACGCTGGCCCTCGGCGATGGCGGCCGCGCGTTGCTGCGCCGCCAGATTGGCCGACACTCGGGCAGCTGCCTGCACAGCAGCTTCCTTCGCTGCGGCCGTGGCGGCGGCGATGGCCGCGTCCTCGGCCGCCTTCTGCGCCTCCCAGTCGCCGTATGCGGCTCGCTGGTCCTGCAGACCGGCGACGTTGCTGCGGGCGGCATCGAGTTCGGTCTGCGCCGAGTCGCGCTCCGATTCGATCGTGGCCTTCCGGTCGGCCTCTGCCTGCAGCGCGGCCTGCGCCTCGGCGATGGCCTGCTCGGCCTCCGCCTTCTTCGCCTCGGCTTCCGAGGCAGCGGCGTCGGCTTGCTGCTTGGACTCACGCGCTGCCGAGTCGCGGTTCGCCTGCTCGGTACGGGCTCGCTGAAGGCCGTCGAGTACTGCGTTCTGACTGTTGGAGAGAATCTTCAGGACCTGGGCGCGGTCCAGGACGTCGTCCGGTCCGCTGGATCCCAGGAACGACGCCATCGAGGCGACGCCCGAGCCCTGCGTGTAGCTCGATTTGGCGAACTCGTCGAACTTGGCCTGGGCCGCCTGGATCTGGGTGCCTGCGTCGGCGAGAGCCTGCTGTGCGGCACCGACGACCGCGGCGGCCACGTCGGCCGCGTCGCGCGCATTCTGCAGATCGACCAGGGCCTTGTTGACGCCTTCGCGCTTCGACGCGACCTCGTCGTCGAGTTGGGCGAGCTGCTGATTGGCCGAGGCGATCGCGTCGATCAGTTGGCCGACTCGGCCGAGGCTCGAATCGACGGCGCTGCCCGCGGCGGCGATGTCGGTGTCCGAGGGGTTGGGCGGTGGCGGTGGTACCGCGGCGGCAACCCCGGGAAGGGTCGCCGTCAACGCGAGGACGAGGCCTGCGCCTACCAGCACGAATCGGGTACGGACGAGTGCACGGCGGTGAGTTCCGCGGACTTGACGTCGGCTCACAAATGTCTCCCTCGGGTCCGGCATTCACTCGGGTTCGCGTCGAACCGTCGTGCCGTCGGGAAGCTCTCCGTCCTCCACCCCGATCGCAGGTGACGGTGAGCACTCTCGCCGGGCAGGAAAGAAACACGCAGCGATACGACAGGTGCGAACCACGTCAGTCACACCCGAAGCAGTGGCCTCCCGAGTTCCCCACGGATGACAACCGCCTTCTGCGACACTCCTTCCCCAGCAGTGCCAATGGCACCGTACGACACTTCGCACCCTAAAGAAACTCCAGTCACAAATGACACATTGGTAATTTCACCAGGCACAACGCCGTGAACTCGGGGTTTACCGAAAACAATTTTTCCGACTTTTTCGGACGACCCGACGGTCACCATCGGGACGGGGTCGAACGGGGCGAGCGTCGGTCGGTCGAACGACACTCGGACGCGCGTGTTCAGTCGGCGACGGACTCGCTGTGCGCGCGGTCGTTCGACTCCGAACGCGAGCGATATCTGCGGACCTTCACGACGGCGGTCAGTGCCGCGACCGCGGCGACCACGACGACCAGGCCGCCCGTGAGCAGACCCCACGGCGTCTGATCCTCGACGAGGGTGTCGACGAAGTTGTCGGCTGCCACGACGTGGTTCCCGGTGTAGGTACGGTCCTGGCCTGCTTCGAGGGTCACCCGGCTGATCGAGTCGCTGAACGTACCCACCTGCCCTGGGCTGAGCACGAGAACAGTCCCGCCCTCGCGTGCTCCGACAGCGGTTGCGAGGTCTCGAAGTTGCGAGTCGTGGCGAGGTTCGGTCGGCACGATGACGATGCTCAGATCGATGCCGTGGTCCTCGGCGCGCGCGACGGCCGCGGACAAACCGGCCTCCTCGTCGGCGGGGGCACTGACGCCGGACTCGCGGACCGTGGCGACGATGCTGTCGACGTCCAGACCTGCCGGTATATCGGTGGCAAGTGGGGAAACGGCGTGAATCGGCTCAGGCATCTCTCGTCCAGTCGGTAGGAACCAGTCGGCTCGAACCCTACGTCACCGCCACGTGCGAACCTGGTTGCCCCGCAGGTCCGGCTTCACTACTGAGGTCGCCCTTCATTGCGCAGCCGGGAGCACTGCGTGAGGATCGTCGTGTGGTTCGGTGCCTCCAGACCCACCGAGGACCCGACCGCAGGTTTTCACAGGACAAGCGTACTGTTAGACTTCCATCGAGACACCGACCGTGCGTCCGCCCCGAACTCTCGCTACCGAGATTCGAGGCCGAGGCCCGCAGTCGGCGCCTCGCTTCAACCGTCGACACAGCCCCGTCGGCGGTGTGCCTCATAGACGAGTGGAGCTGAAGTGACCGCAAGTAAAGATTCATTCGGTGCAAAGGGCACCCTCGAAGTCGGAGAGAACTCGTACGAGATCTTCCGACTGTCGGCCTTGCCCGGTGCCGAGAAGTTGCCCTACGCACTGAAGGTCCTCGCGGAGAACCTCCTTCGCACCGAGGACGGTGCAAACATCACCGCCGACCACATTCGTTCGATCGCCTCGTGGGATCCGTCCGCGGAACCGAGCTTCGAGATCCAGTTCACCCCTGCACGCGTCATCATGCAGGACTTCACCGGCGTTCCCTGCATCGTCGACCTCGCCACGATGCGTGAAGCCGTCACCACCCTGGGCGGCGACCCCAACAAGGTCAACCCCCTCTCCCCCGCCGACATGGTCATCGACCACTCGGTCATCCTCGACGTCTTCGGCCGCGCCGATGCTCTCGAGCGCAACGTCGACCTCGAGTACGAGCGCAACGGTGAGCGCTACCAGTTCCTGCGTTGGGGACAGGGCGCGTTCGACGACTTCAAGGTCGTCCCTCCGGGCATGGGCATCGTGCACCAGGTCAACATCGAATACCTCGCACCGACGATCATGACCCGCAAGGGCCAGGCCTACCCCGACACCTGCGTCGGCACCGACTCGCACACCACGATGGTCAACGGCCTCGGTGTGTTGGGCTGGGGCGTCGGCGGTATCGAAGCCGAGGCGGCCATGCTCGGCCAGCCCGTCTCGATGCTGATCCCCCGCGTCGTCGGTTTCAAGCTCTCCGGTGAGATCCAGCCCGGCGTCACCGCGACCGACGTGGTGCTGACCGCGACCGAGATGCTGCGCAAGCACGGCGTCGTCGGCAAGTTCGTCGAGTTCTACGGCGAGGGCGTGGCCGAGGTTCCGCTCGCGAACCGCGCCACCCTGGGCAACATGAGCCCCGAGTTCGGTTCCACCGCAGCCATTTTCCCGATCGACGAAGAGACGATCAACTACCTGCGCCTCACCGGCCGCAGCGACGAGCAGCTCGCGCTCGTCGAGGCGTACGCCAAGGAACAGGGCATGTGGCACGACCCGAAGAACGAGGCCGTGTACTCCGAGTACATCGAACTCGACCTCAACACGGTCGTTCCGTCCATCGCAGGACCGAAGCGCCCGCAGGACCGAATCCTGTTGTCCGAGTCCAAGGTTGCCTTCCGCAAGGACATCCACAACTACGTCGAGGAGAACCACCCGGCGCACGAGGGTGACAGCAAGCTCGACGAGGCACTCGATGAGTCGTTCCCGGCCAGTGATTCCGCTTCGCTGAGCTTCGCCGAAGAGGACTCCGTCGACGTTCGTTCTGCCGCATACGGTTCCGAGGGCCGCCCGAGCAAGCCGATTCGGGTCACCACCGACGAGGCCGGCGAATTCGTCCTCGACCACGGTGCCGTCGTCGTCGCAGGCATCACCTCGTGCACCAACACCTCGAACCCGTCGGTCATGCTCGGCGCAGCACTGCTCGCCCGCAATGCCGTCGAGAAGGGGCTGTCCACCAAGCCGTGGGTCAAGACCAACATGGCACCCGGCTCGCAGGTCGTCACCGACTACTACGAGAAGGCCGGCCTGTGGCCGTACCTCGAGAAGCTCGGCTACTACCTCGGTGGTTACGGCTGCACCACGTGCATCGGTAACACCGGTCCGCTGCTCGAGCCGATCTCGAAGGCGATCAACGACAACGACCTCTCGGTCACCGCAGTCCTGTCGGGCAACCGCAACTTCGAAGGCCGCATCTCCCCCGACGTGAAGATGAACTACCTGGCTTCGCCGCCGCTGGTCATCGCCTACGGCCTGGCGGGCACGATGGACTTCGACTTCGAGACCGACGCTCTCGGCGAGGATCACGAGGGCAATCCGGTGTTCCTCAAGGACATCTGGCCGTCCTCGCAGGAGATCGAGGAGACCATCCAGTCCTCGATCAGCCGGGACATGTTCAGCAAGTCCTACGAGACCATCTTCGCCGGTGACAGCCGCTGGCAGAACCTGTCGACCCCCGAGGGCGACACGTTCGAGTGGGATCCCAAGTCGACGTACGTGCGCAAGCCTCCGTACTTCGACGGCATGACGATGGACCCGGCTCCCGTCGAGGACATCAAGGGTGCACGCGTGCTGGCGCTGCTCGGCGATTCGGTCACCACCGACCACATCAGCCCGGCCGGTCCCATCAAGGCGGGTACACCTGCCGCGCAGTACCTGGATTCGCACGGCGTCGAGCGCAAGGACTACAACTCGCTCGGTTCGCGCCGCGGAAACCACGAGGTCATGATTCGCGGAACGTTCGCGAACATCCGCCTGAAGAACCAGCTCCTCGACGACGTCTCGGGTGGCTACACCCGCGACTTCACGCAGGACGGCGGACCGCAGTCCTTCATCTACGACGCGTCGCAGAACTACCAGAAGGCCGGCATCCCGCTGGTCGTGCTGGGCGGCAAGGAGTACGGCAGCGGCTCCTCACGTGACTGGGCCGCCAAGGGCACCTCGCTCCTGGGCGTCAAGGCCGTCATCACCGAGTCGTTCGAGCGCATCCACCGCTCCAACCTCATCGGCATGGGCGTCGTTCCCCTGCAGTTCCCGGCCGGTGAGAGCGCATCGTCGCTCAAGCTGGACGGCACCGAGACCTTCGACATCGTCGGAGTCGCGAAGCTGAACGAGGGCACCACCCCGAAGACGATGACCGTCATCGCCACCAAGGAAGACGGCTCGAAGGTCGAATTCGAGGCAGTGGTTCGCATCGACACCCCGGGTGAAGCGGACTACTACCGCAACGGCGGCATTCTGCAGTACGTGCTGCGCAACATGATCAGAGGCTGAGTGCGCGTCGTCTGACGTACGCCTCGAACGGCGATGGGCCCGGAACCGACAACGTGTTTCCGGGCCCATCGCCGTCTCGGTCGAGGCCCTCATCGAAAGTAGGAAACCCACACGTGCCCAAGGTCAGCGAAGACCACCTGGCTGCCCGTCGAAGCGAGATTCTCGACGGCGCGCGTAAGTGCTTCGGCGAGTTCGGTTACGAGGGCGCGACAGTACGGCGTCTCGAAGAAGCCACCGGCCTGTCGCGCGGAGCCATATTCCACCACTTCAAGGACAAGGACGGGCTCTTCCTCGCGCTGGCTCAGGAAGATGCCCGACGCATGGCCGAGGTCGCGGCCACTCAGGGTCTGGTGCAGGTGATGCGAGACATGCTGGCGCAACCCGAACAATTCGAGTGGCTCGGCACGCGGCTCGAGATCACCCGACGATTGCGCACGGACGCGGACTTCCGGTCCAGCTGGGCCGAGAGGTCGGCCGAGCTGACCGACGCCACACTCGGACGACTCGAGCGTCAGAAGACCGCAGGACGACTGCGCGACGACGTACCCAACGACGTCCTCGCCGACTACCTCGATCTCGTGCTCGACGGCCTGGTGGCTCGCATTGCGTCCGGCCACGGCGGCTCGAACCTCGCCGCGATCCTGGACCTGGTCGAGGAGTCGGTCCGCAGGCAGGACTGAGCACCGTTACGCGAGCTGGATCAGTTCCAGGTATTCCTGCGACCAGTGGTCCTCGGTGCCGTCGGGAAGCAGAATCACTCGTTCGGGTGACAGCGCTTCGGCGGCACCGGGATCGTGGGTCACCAGTACGACCGCGCCCTTGTAGCTGCGGAGCGCGTCGAGCACCTGCTCACGGGAGATCGGGTCGAGGTTGTTGGTCGGTTCGTCGAGCAGGAGAACGTTCGCCGCGGAGGACACCAACCCGGCGAGAGCCAAACGGGTCTTCTCGCCACCGGACAGTGTTCCTGCCGGCTGGTCGAGCTGGGGCCCGGTGAACATGAAGGCTCCGAGCAGCGACCGCAGTTCCTGTTCGCCGGTGTCGGGTGCCGCGTGCCGGATGTTCTCCCAGACCGACGCGTGGTCGTCGAGGGTGTCGTGTTCCTGCGCGAAGTATCCGACGCGCATGCCGTGGCCGGGTTCGATCTCACCGGTATCCGCCTTCTCGGTTCCGGCGAGGATCCGCAGCAGCGTCGTCTTGCCTGCACCGTTGAGCCCGAGCACTACGACACGGCTGCCCCGGTCGATGGCGAGGTCGACGCCGGCGAAGATCTCCAGCGATCCGTACATCTTGGTCAGGTTCTTCGCCATCAGCGGCGTCTTGCCGCACGGTGCCGGCTCGGGGAAACGAATGTGCGCCACCTTGTCGGACACCCGTTCGGCATCGAGGTTGGCGAGCAGCTTGTCGGCGCGCTTCGCCATGTTCTGTGCTGCAACGGCTTTCGTCGCCTTGGCCCCCATCTTGGCGGCCTGCACGCGCAGTGCCCCGGCTTTCTTCTCCGCGTTGGCGCGCTCACGACGGCGACGCTGCTCGTCCGTGGCGCGGGCGTCGAGGTACTTCTTCCAGTTCATGTTGTAGATGTCGGCTTCGCCGCGGACGGCGTCGAGGAACCACACCCTGTTCACCACGTCTCCGAGCAGTTCGACGTCGTGGCTGATCACGATGAGTCCGCCCTCGTGGTTCTGGAGGAATCCGCGCAGCCAGGTGATGGAATCGGCGTCGAGGTGGTTGGTCGGCTCGTCGAGCAGCAAGGTGGTGTTCGATCGTCCACCACTGCCGTCGGACGCGGCGAACAGAATGCGAGCCAGCTCGACGCGTCGACGCTGTCCACCGGACAGGGTCCGTAGCGGTTGGCCGAGGATGCGGTCGGCCAGGCCGAGGCTGTTGCAGATGCGGGCCGCTTCGCTCTCGGCTTCGTAACCGCCGAGGGAGGCGAAACGCTCTTCGAGTTCGCCGTATTTACGGACGGCTTTGTCGAGCAGCGCCTCGTCGGCGACCTCGGCCATCAGCGCTTGCTGCTTTTCCATCTTGTGCAGGAGGGTGTCCAGGCCACGGGCCGAGAGCACGCGATCCTTGGCCAGCACGTCGAGGTCGCCTTCTTTGGGATCCTGCGGCAGGTAACCGAGTTCGCCGGTGCGCACGACCTCGCCCGCGTAGGGCTCGCCTTCGCCCGCCAGGATGCGCAACGTGGTGGTCTTTCCTGCACCGTTGCGACCGACCAACCCGATGCGGTCGCCCGCCTGTACCCGGAGCGCGGGCCCCTCGGTGGACAGAAGGGTCCGCACACCGGCACGAACTTCCAGGTCGGTGGCGGTGATCACGCGTGAGCTCCTAGCGATTGCCGAACAAGATCGTCGCCCGTCGACCGACGGGCGAACCATGCCGCCGAACAGCACAGCAAACCCCCATTTTAGCTCAGCATTCACGTGCCCTCACCCAGGAACGACGGTGACACCGGTAACGTCTGATCGATGACCGACGCCTCCGAAACAGTCAGCTCTTCCAGCGCGCCGACCCCCGATCTCGCCGGGCGCACCGCACTCGTCACCGGCGGCAGCCGAGGCATAGGCAAGGCCATCGCCGCGGAACTGCTCGCCCGCGGCGCGAACGTCGCCATCACCGCTCGCAAGCGCGAACCTCTCGTTGCGGCGGCAGCGGAACTCGGCGATTCCGTGCTCGCGATCGACGGTAATGCGGGCGACCCGGAGCACCGACGCAACGCGGTCGCGAGCACCGTGGAGACCTTCGGTTCACTGGACATCCTGGTCAACAACACCGGCATCAACCCCGTCTACGGCTCACTGATGGACGCCGACCTGGCCGGCGTGAGCAAGATCTTCGACACGAACGTCGTGGGTACCCTCGGATTCGTCCAACAGGCGTTCCATGCCTGGATGGGCGAGCACGGCGGCGCGATCGTCAACGTCGCCAGCGTGGCCGGCATCCGCTCCACCGGCGTGATCGCCGCGTACGGCGCATCCAAAGCCGCTCTGATCCGCCTCACCGAGGAGCTCGCCTGGCAGCTCGGTCCGAAGATTCGCGTCAATGCGGTGGCTCCGGGCGTGGTGAAGACGAAATTCGCCGAGGCTCTCGTCGCCAACGGCGAAGACGCGGCAGCGGCCGGCTATCCGATGAAGCGTCTCGGCAATCCTGAGGACGTAGCGGCCCTGGTGGCCTTCCTGGTGTCGGACGCGTCCTCCTGGATCACGGGCGAGACCGTGCGCGTGGACGGTGGTTTGCTCGCCACCGGCGGAATGTGAACGATTTCTCGGCCGACGTCGCGGTGGTCGGACTCGGTCCCGCGGGGCGGGCCGTCGCCCATCGGTGCGCCGAGGCCGGACTCGATGTGCTCGCACTCGATCCACACCCGTCGCGCACCTGGACACCGACGTATTCCGCTTGGGCCGACGAGTTGCCGTCGTGGTTGCCTCCGACCGCCGTCGCCTCGACTGCACAGAAGCCGGCGGTATGGACCGACCGTCATCGGATCATCGACCGGACGTACTGCGTGCTGGACACACCTGCCCTGCAAGCGACCCTGTCCCTCGACCGGGTCCGAGTGCTGGCGGGGACAGCCGTCGACGTCACCGGTTCCCGGGTGACGACCGCCGACGGCACCATCGTCGACGCTCGTCACGTCGTCGACGCCCGCGGCACGCTCGATTCTCGGGACCTCGCACAGCAGACGGCGTACGGCATCGTCGTCGACCGGGACCGCGCCGAGCCGATCCTCGAAGGGTCGGACGCCTGGTTCATGGACTGGCGCACCGACAACGGAGCTCGGCCCGGTGAGGCCCCGAGTTTTCTCTACGCCGTGGCGCTCGACGAGGATCGGATCCTGCTCGAGGAGACGTGTCTGGTCGGCCGGCCACCGCTGGAACTCGCACAGCTTCGATCGCGGCTGCACCACCGGCTCACCCGTCGGAACCTGGAACCGACCGGCGACGAGGACGTCGAGCGAGTGCGGTTCTCGGTCGAACCGCCGCCTCGGTCGCGGCTGCACACCGGGCGAGGCGGACCGGTGCTCTTCGGTTCCCGCTCCAATCTGATGCATCCGGCCACGGGGTACAGCGTTGCGGCGTCGCTGGCGACGGCGGATCACCTCGTCGAGAGATTCCGAGGCGGTGGACGTTCGCGCCCGATGCGCCCGGTGCACGTCTGGACGGTTCAGAAGCTTCGCAACCTCGGGCTGCGCACGGCACTGGCTCTCGAACCCGAGATGGTCCCCCAGTTCTTCTCCAGCTTCTTCTCGCTCCCGGTCGAACTGCAGCGCTCGTACCTGTCCGGGTACGACGACGCCCTCGGAACGATGACCGCGATGCTGAAGATGTTTCCGACGCTCCCGGGATCGGCCAGGCTCGCGATCGCGCGCACGATAGTGCGCACTCCGGGCCGCGGCTGAGTTTCCCGCCAACGGTCGACACGCGGGCGCCCGGTCGGCGATCATGGACAGATGCGCAGCATTTGGAAGGGCTCGATCGCCTTCGGACTGGTCAATGTTCCGGTGAAGGTCTACTCGGCCACCGAGCAGCACGACATTCGGTTTCATCAAGTGCACGCGAAGGACGGCGGGCGCATCAAGTACGACCGCATCTGTCAGGAATGCGGCAAGTCGGTGCAGTTCGCCGATATCGACAAGGCGTACGACTCCCCCGACGGGGAACGCGTCATTCTCACCGACAACGACTTCGACAAGCTGCCTGCGGCGGAGAAGCACGAAATTCCGGTTCTCGAATTCGTGCCGACCGAGCAGATCGATCCGATCCTCTACGACAAGAGTTACTTCCTCGAGCCGGACTCCGCGTCCCCCAAGGCCTACGTGCTGCTTCGGGAGACGCTGGAGGAAACCGAACGCACCGCGCTGGTGCATTTCACTCTGCGACAGAAGACCCGCCTGGCCGCACTACGCGTGCGCGACGATGTGCTGGTGATTCAGACACTGCTGTGGCCGGACGAAGTCAGGGCCGCTGAGTTTCCTTCGCTCGAAGACGCGCCGTCCGCGCGCCCGCAGGAAGTGAAGATGGCGACGTCCCTGGTCGAAAGCATGTCCTCGGAATTCGATCCCACCGAGTACACCGACGACTACCAGATCGAACTGCGCAAGCTGATCGACGAGACGCTCGCCAACGGCGGTGAGAAGGTCATCCACACCGAGACGGAGAAGGACGACGACGGAGAGGATGCCGAGGTCGTCGATCTCGTGGCGGCTTTGCAACGCAGCGTCGAGGCGGCAGGCAAGAACACGAAGTCGGGGTCCTCCACATCCGCTTCGGCGAAGAAGACACCCGCGAAGAAAGCCCCGGCGAAGAAGGCGGCCGCCAAGAAGACGGCAGCGAAGAAGTCGACCCCCGCCAAGACCGCGGACTCCAAAGCCGACGAAGCCAAGGGTGCGTGAGGGGGCCGACTCGGCCGTACGTCAGACGGTGAAGCCGAGGGCCCTGAGCTGCTCGCGACCGTCGTCGGTGATCTTGTCCGGACCCCACGGCGGCATCCAGACCCAGTTGATCTTGAGGTCTGCGGCCAGACCGCTGCGCACGAGCGCGCCGCGAGCCTGATCCTCGATGACATCGGTCAACGGGCATGCCGCCGAGGTCAGCGTCATGTCGACCGTGACGATGTCGTCGGCGTCGATCTTGATGTCGTACACCAGTCCCAGGTCGACGACGTTGATCCCGAGCTCGGGGTCGACGACGTCGCGCATCGCTTCTTCGAGGTCCTCGAGCACCTTGATCTCGTCGGCGGTCAGAGCCACCGGAGTGGTCTCCGATGTCTCCGACGCTGACTGGGTCGTATCTGTTGTATCCGTCATGATCCCTGTCCTCCGGAAAATGCCGACTGGGCGGTCTCGCCCGTCGTGACTGTCGAATCTGCGTCCACTACCTGAACAACCGCGTCCTTGAAAGCCATCCATCCCAGCAGGGCGCACTTGACACGGGCCGGGTATTTGGCCACACCGACGAACGCGATTCCGTCACCGATGACGTCCTCGTCGCCTTCGACGGTACCTCTGCTGCCGACCATGTCGCTGAACGCGTCGACCGTCTTCAACGCATCGGCGACGCTCAGGCCGACAACCTGGTCGGTGAGCACCGATGTCGCCGCCTGGCTGATCGAGCAGCCCTGGCCGTCGTACGAGACGTCGGCGACGGTGCCGTTCTCGATCTGCACGCGCAGGGTCACCTCGTCGCCGCAGGTGGGGTTGACGTGGTGTACCTCGGCACCGAAGGGCTCGCGCAGTCCACGGCCGTGCGGGTGCTTATAGTGATCGAGGATCACTTCCTGGTACATCTGTTCCATGCGCATCTACCGCTGACCTCCCCCGCCGTTGTCGGTGGTGCCGAAGAACGACTGTGCGCGGCGAATCGCCTGTGCCAGAACCTGCACTTCCTCGACCGTGTTGTAGAGCGCGAACGAGGCGCGCGCTGTCGCAGCCACACCGAACCGACGATGCAGGGGCCACGCGCAGTGATGCCCGACGCGGATGGCGACCCCCTCGTCGTCCAGGATCTGTCCGAGGTCGTGGGCATGAATGCCGTCGACCACGAACGACACCGCCGAACCGCGGTCGACGTTCTCCGTCGGTCCGATCACGCGAACACCGTCGATCTTCGCGAACTCGGCGAGAGTTGCTGCGACCAAGGCCTTTTCGTGCGCGGCGATGACATCGATGCCGATGTTCTCCAGGTAGTGCACAGCTGCGCCGAGTCCGACGACCTGCGAGGTCATCGGAACCCCGGCCTCGAACCGTTGCGGCGGCGCGGCGAACGTCGTCTTCTCCATGGTGACGGTCTCGATCATCGAACCGCCGGTGATGAACGGAGGCATCGCTTCGAGGAGTGCAGCCTTGGCGTACAACACGCCGACCCCCGATGGACCGAGCATCTTGTGACCGGAGAACGCGGCGTAGTCGACGTCGAGCGCGTGGAAATCGACCTTCATGTGCGGCACCGACTGGCACGCGTCGAGGACGACGAGCGCGCCCACCGCCCTGGCCCGACGCACCAATTCCTCGACCGGAGCCACCGCGCCGGTCACGTTGGACTGATGCGTGAACGCGAGAACCTTGACGGCCGGGGACAATTCGAGCGAGTCGAGGTCGATTCGACCGTCGTCGGTGACGCCGTACCAGCGCAGCGTGGCACCGGTTCGAGCTGCCAGCTCCTGCCACGGAACGAGGTTGGCGTGGTGTTCGAGTTCGGTGACGACGATCTCGTCGCCGGGACCGAGGTGGCGATCGAATCGCTGATCGGCAAGCACGTACGTCACGAGGTTGAGCGACTCGGTCGCGTTCTTGGTGAACACGATCTCGTCGACGTCGGCACCGACGAACGACGCGATGGCGGCGCGCGCACCCTCGTAGGCATCGGTGGCCTCTTCGGCCAACTGATGCGCCCCGCGGTGTACGGCGGCGTTGCACGTGGTCAGAAATTCACGCTCGGCGTCGAGTACCTGCACGGGCCGCTGAGAGGTGGCACCGGAGTCCAGGTACACCAACGGCTTACCGTCTCGCACGGTGCGCGAGAGGATGGGGAAGTCGCGGCGAACCGTGGCGACATCGAACGATGCCGCCACCGCCGCAGCTGCGGGTGCAGCCATACTCATGCTCCGGTGGTCGCGGCCTGCGTGTAGCCGGCGTATCCGTTGGCCTCGAGCTCGTCGGCCAGCTCTGCACCGCCGGACTTCACGATTTCACCGTTGACGAAGACGTGGACGAAGTCGGGCTTGATGTAGCGCAGGATGCGGGTGTAGTGCGTGATCAGCAGCACTCCACCGTCTTCGCGCTCCTTGTACTTGTTGACACCCTCGGACACCACGCGCAGAGCGTCGACGTCGAGGCCGGAGTCGGTCTCGTCGAGGATGGCGATCTTGGGCTTGAGCAGTCCCAGCTGAAGAATTTCGTGACGCTTCTTCTCGCCGCCGGAGAATCCCTCGTTGACGTTGCGCTCGAGGAAGTTCGCCTCGATCTCGAGCTCGCTCATCGCGGTCTTGGCTTCCTTGACCCAGTGCCGCAGCTTCGGAGCCTCACCGCGCACGGCGGTGGCAGCGGTGCGGAGGAAGTTCGACATCGACACGCCCGGCACCTCGACCGGGTACTGCATCGCCAGGAAGAGGCCGGCGCGCGCACGCTCGTCGACGCTCATCTCGAGCACGTCTTCACCGTCGAGGGTGATGGTGCCCGAGGTCACCGTGTACTTCGGGTGGCCGGCGATGGCGTAGGACAGGGTCGACTTGCCGGAACCGTTGGGACCCATGATCGCGTGCGTCTCACCCGACTTCACGGTGAGGTCGACACCCTTGAGGATGTTGATGGGCTCCGCAGTGGCGTCGGAGTTGGCGACGCTGACGTGCAGATCGCGGATTTCGAGTGTGGACATCAAAAAGTTCCTTTGTGCAGTCGAGAAAGGTTCGGGTGTGACCTACGCGCCGACGACGGCGAGTTCGGTCTCGATGGCAGCGTCGAGACGCTCGCGTACGGCGGGGACCGGAATCTTGTCGATGATCTCGTGGAAGAAGCCTCGGACGACGAGTCGACGAGCAACCTCCTCCGAGATGCCACGAGCGCGCAGGTAGAACAGCTGCTCGTCGTCGAAACGGCCGGTGGCGCTGGCGTGGCCTGCTCCGACGATCTCGCCCGTCTCGATCTCGAGGTTCGGTACCGAATCGGCCCGCGCACCATCGGTGAGCACCAGGTTGCGGTTGAGCTCGTAGGTCTCGGTTCCCTCGGCCTCGGCTCGGATCAGAACATCACCGATCCACACGGTGTGCGCGTCGACGGTTCCGGGTCCGGTTTCGCCCTGCAGCGCGCCCTTGTACATCACATTGGACTTGCAGTGCGGTGCCGAGTGGTCGACGAGCAGACGCTGCTCGAGGTGCTGGCCCGCGTCGGCGAAGTACAGACCCAGCATGTCGGCGTCACCACCGGGCGCGCTGTAGCGCACGGTCGGGCTGATGCGCACCAGGTCGCCGCCGAGACTGACGTTGTAGTGCCGCAGCACGGCGTCGCGTCCCAGGAGTGCGTGGTGTGCCGCCACGTGCACGGCGTCGGACTGCCAGTCCTGGATCAGCACGACGTGCAACTGCGAGCTGTCACCGAGAACGAACTCGACGTTCTCCGCGTACGTGCCACTACCTCGCTGGTCGATCACGACGGTGGCACGAGCGAACGTGCCGAGTCGGATCTGGAGGTGACCGTAGGCGACGTGGTCGACACCGGGACCGTCGACGGTGATCTCGATCGGATCGGCCACCTCGACCTCGTTCGGCACGGAGACGATCGTGGCCTCGGTGAACGCCGAGAATGCCTGAGCGGCAATACGATCGGCAGGAACACCGGCCTTGCCCAGTCGGTCGTCGTCACGGCCCACGGTCTCCACGACCACCGATTCCGGTGCACCGACGGTGACCTGAGCGGCCCCGTCGGCGACAGCGGAACCGTCGTGCAGGCCGCGCAGCCGACGCAGCGGCGTGAAACGCCACAGCTCGTCACGGCCGGACGGGATCTCGAACGCATTCACGTCGTAGGACGTGAACTGAGCGCCCTTGTTCTCGACGAGCTTCGACTTGTCTTCCTTGGCCGACTCTGGATTCTCGGATGCCACGGCACCCATGACTCCGGTGAGGGGGTTGTTCACTTATCCGACCGACCCTTCCATCTGCAGCTCGATGAGCCGGTTGAGCTCGAGCGCGTATTCCATCGGCAGTTCGCGAGCGATCGGCTCGACGAAGCCACGGACGACCATTGCCATGGCCTCGTCCTCGGTCATGCCACGGCTCATCAGGTAGAACAACTGATCGTCGCTGACCTTCGAGACGGTGGCCTCGTGGCCCATCGACACGTCGTCCTCGCGGATGTCGACGTACGGGTACGTGTCGGAACGACTGATCGTGTCGACGAGCAACGCGTCGCACTTGACCGTCGAACGCGAGCCGTGCGCACCCTTGTTGATCTGGATCAGACCGCGGTACGACGTCCGGCCACCGCCGCGAGCGACGGACTTGCTGACGATGTTCGAGGACGTGTGCGGTGCCAGGTGCAACATCTTCGAACCGGTGTCCTGGTGCTGGTCCGGGCCTGCGAACGCGACCGACAAAACCTCACCCTTGGCGTACTCACCGGTCATCCAGACAGCGGGGTACTTCATGGTGACCTTGGAGCCGATGTTGCCGTCGACCCACTCCATCGTTGCGCCTGCCTCGGCCTTGGCGCGCTTTGTGACGAGGTTGTAGACGTTGTTCGACCAGTTCTGGATGGTCGTGTAGCGGCAACGACCACCCTTCTTGACGATGATCTCGACCACGGCGGAGTGCAGCGAATCCGACTTGTAGATCGGCGCGGTGCAACCCTCGACGTAGTGCACGTATGCACCCTCGTCGACGATGATCAGCGTGCGCTCGAACTGGCCCATGTTCTCGGTGTTGATCCGGAAGTAGGCCTGCAGCGGGATGTCCACATGGACGCCCGGCGGGATGTAGATGAAGGATCCACCGGACCACACCGCGGTGTTCAGTGCGGAGAACTTGTTGTCGCCCGCGGGGATGACGGTGCCGAAGTACTCGCGGAACAGCTCCGGCTGCTCCTTGAGGGCGGTGTCGGTGTCGAGGAACAACACTCCCTGAGCCTCGAGGTCCTCACGGATCGAGTGGTAGACCACCTCGGACTCGTACTGGGCGGCGACACCGGAGACGAGGCGCTGCTTCTCCGCCTCGGGGATGCCGAGCTTGTCGTACGTGTTCTTGATGTCTTCCGGCAGGTCTTCCCACGTGGCAGCCTGCTTCTCGCTGGACCGCACGAAGTACTTGATGTTGTCGAAATCGATACCGTCGAGGTCGGAACCCCAGTTCGGCATCGGCTTGCGCTCGAACGTCTTGAGCGCCTTGAGGCGCGCCTCGAGCATCCACTCGGGCTCGCTCTTCTTCTGCGAGATGTCGCGGACGACGGCCTCGGAGAGACCGCGCTTGGCGCTTTCACCGGCTACGTCCGAGTCGGCCCAGCCGTATCCGTAGGTGCCGAGCGAGGCGATGGTCTCGTCCTGGGTCAGCGGCGCGGTGGGTGTCACCTGGTCTGGTGTGACGGTCATGCGGGCTCCTTCCGGAGGCGTGGGCGTTCTCCGACACGGGGCTGCGCGTCGGGAGTCTTCTTGTCGGAACTATCGGTGTTCGAGTACCGCGTCGGTGACAGCGGTACGTGCGTCGTACACGCGCAATTACCGTTGGCGATGGTCGCCAAACGCTGCACGTGCGTGCCGAGGATCTCGGCGAACGCGGTCTGCTCGGCCTCGCACAGCTCCGGAAACTCGGAGGCGACGTGCGACACCGGGCAGTGGTGCTGGCAGATCTGCACACCGTTGCCCACCTGACGGGTGGTGGCCGAGAATCCGGCCGCGCTGAACGCGTCGGCGATTCGGTCGGCGGCGTCCTCCACGGCATGCGCATCGGATCCCGTCGCAGGCTCCACGTCGGCCACGATGGTGTTGACGCGTTGCCGAGCGAATGTCTCGATTGCCGCGTCTCCCCCGATCTTGCGCAGCTGCCGCATGGCGGCACCGGCAAGATCGTCGTAGGTGTGGCCGAGACGGTTGCGCCCGGCTGCGGTGAGCTGGAAATGCTTGGCCGGTCGGCCCCGGCCACGTTGCCGAGCACCTGCGGGGGTGGTGATGCGGGCCTCGCCCGCGTCGATGAGTGCGTCCAGGTGACGTCGGACACCCGCAGCGCTCAACCCCAGCCGAGTACCGATGTCGGAGGCGGTGATGGGGCCCTCTTCCAGCAGTAGAGTGACCACAGCGCTCCGCGTCTGCCCCTCGGGGGCCGACGTGGGTCGCACCGACGAAACGCCTGCGCCGGACGCCGAAGACTCGACGCTTCCCGGACGCACGAGCGAGCTCTCGGTTGTTTTCACAACACCAGTGTGACGGAATTGCGGTACCCGGTCCAGCAAGGGTGCCCTATGCAGGCGCTCGTCCGACGACGTGCCTGCAGATGGAGCACGGTGCAGGCCGTGCGCGAGTGCACAGCTACGCTCCCACTGTGCCATCGACCGACAGTGAGCCCAGTTCCGAGAGCTCACCTTCCGCGAGCGGTTCCGAGTCCTCCTCGGCATCCGGCACATCGAAGCCCACTCCGGGCGCACTCGTCCAGCGGTTCGTCGTGGTCCCCGCCCGTCGAGTCATCGGCCTGGAGCCGACGCCTCCCGGCGGGGCTGTCGCCACCCTGCACGGAGACGAGCAGGAGGCACCGGGGCTGAACCCCTCGGAGACGAACCAACTCAGGAACATCCGTCGTTTCGGTGCCGCGGGTGCGCTGCTGATGGCGATCGGTGCCCTCGGCGCGGGCGCGCAGCCGGTGCTGCAGAACCCGATCGCGGGTGTCCGACTGCTGAGCTTGCCGTCCCGAATGGCGACCACCGCACTGACCGTCACGATGACCGGGACCGTCATCGTGGTGCTCGCGTGGTTGCTGTTGGGAAGATTTGCGTTGGGACGAACGCGATCGGGAACCACTCCGCGTCGACTCACTCGTTCCCAGATGGACCGCACGCTGCTGCTGTGGATCCTGCCGTTGTCCGTGGCACCGCCCATGTTCTCGCGTGACGTCTACTCCTACCTGGCACAGAGCGAGATCACCGCGCGCGGACTCGACCCGTACGAGGTCGGTCCGGTCGACGCACTCGGGGCCGACAACGTACTGACCCGAACGGTTCCGAACATCTGGCGGGAGACCCCGGCACCCTACGGTCCGCTGTTCCTGTGGATGGGCCGTGGAATCACGTACCTGACCGGCGAGAACATCGTCGCCGGCATTTTCCTCCATCGCCTGCTCGCGCTGGCGGGAGTAGCGCTGATCGTCTGGTCGCTGCCACGTCTGGCTCGGCGCTGCGGGGTCGCGTCGGTCACGGCACTGTGGCTCGGAGCCGCGAACCCGTTGGTGCTGTTCCACCTGGTGGCCGGTATCCACAACGAAGCCCTCATGATCGGGCTCATGCTGGCGGGAACCGAACTGGCACTTCGCGCGATCGAGCACTCCGGAGCGCTACGCGGTACCGACATCGCGTTCCTCGTCGGCGGAGCAGGCCTGATCGCACTGTCGTCCGCGATCAAGATTCCCTCGCTCATCGCTCTCGGCTTCGTGGGGATGGCGCTGTCGAGGCGGTGGGGCGGGACCCTGCGATCCGTGATCCACGCGGCGCTCCTGCTCGGCTCGATCGCCATCGCGGTCCAGGTGGCGGTGAGCCTGGGCAGCGGTCTCGGCTTCGGCTGGATCAACACCCTGGGAACTGCCGGAGTGGTGCGCAGCTGGATGTCGATCCCCACGATCCTCGGTCTCGGCACCGGATTCGTCGGTGTGCTCCTGGGCCTCGGCGACCACACCACCGCTGTGTTGGGTCTCACTCGCCCGATCGCAGCCGTCGTCGCGGGAATCATCGTCGTCCGCATGCTCATCGCCGTCCTGCGTGGCCGCCTGCATCCGGTCGGCGCACTCGGCGTCGCACTCGGAGCCGTCGTCCTGCTGTTCCCCGTGGTGCAACCCTGGTACCTGCTGTGGGCGGTCATTCCGCTGGCGGCGTGGGCCACGACTCCCTCGTTCCGGCGTCCGGCCATCGCCTTCTCGTCGTTGGTGAGCGTGATCCTCATGCCGAACGGCAGTGAGTACCAACCGTTCCAGATCGTGCAGGCCGCCGTCGTGACCATCCTGACGATTGCGGTGCTCTATCTGCTCACGCGAAACCGGATGCCGTGGCCCATCCGCACCGGACCACCGGAACGCGACCGCAGCACCGACGAATACGCTGAGTCCTCGTGATCTCCGGGACGTCCGACGCGGCGCAACCTGTCGTACAGCTGACCGACGTACGCAAGTCGTACGACGGTGTCAGTGCCGTCGACGGACTGAGCCTGAACATCGGCCCCGGCGAGGTTCTCGCGCTGCTGGGCCCCAACGGAGCAGGAAAGACCACCACCGTCGAGATGTGCGAGGGGTTCGTCGTGCCGGACAGCGGCTCGGTCCGGGTCCTCGGACTGGACCCCGTGGCGCAGTCGGCGCAGCTGAGGCCACGCATCGGCGTCATGCTCCAGGGCGGAGGTGCGTACCCCGGTTCCAAGGCAGGCGAGATGCTCCAACTCGTCGCCTCGTACTCGGCCGACCCCCTCGACCCGGCGTGGCTGCTCGACTGCCTCGGCCTGACCTCTGCAGTCCGCACCCCGTACCGGCGGCTCTCCGGTGGGCAACAGCAGCGGCTGGCTCTGGCCTGCGCCATCGTCGGGCGGCCCGAACTGGTGTTCCTCGACGAACCGACCGCCGGGCTCGACGCCCAGGCCCGGCTGCTGGTGTGGGAATTGATCGACGCCCTGCGCCGCGACGGTGTCGGCGTACTGCTCACGACACATCTGATGGACGAGGCCGAGCAGCTCGCGGATCGGCTGACGATCATCGACAACGGCCGCGTAGTCGCCTCGGGCACACCCTCCGAGCTGACCAAGCAGGGTGCCGAGGGCCAACTGCGCTTCACCGCACCCCCGGGACTCGAACTGTCCATGCTCGACGCGGCACTCCCCCCGGGTTACGTACCGTCGGAACCGACGCCCGGCTCCTATGTGGTCTCCGGTGTGATCGAGCCGCAGATTCTGGTGATCGTCACGTCCTGGTGCGCACAGCAGGACGTGTTGGCCACCGAATTGCAGGTCGACCAGCGCCGCCTCGAGGACGTGTTCCTCGAACTGACCGGCAGAGAATTGAGGAAGTGACCGTGCGCAGAGAAGCCCGGCTCGCCGACAACCGATTCGAGACAGGCCTGTTCGCGCCTCGCCCGCAGCCCGCCTCGGCTGCGCGGATGCTGCTCGCACAGACCCGTCTCGAACTGAAGTTGTTGCTGCGCAACGGTGAACAGTTGCTGCTGACGATGTTCATTCCGATCACCCTGCTGATCGGATTGACCCTGCTGCCCTTCGGCGAACTCGGTGCCGACCGAGTGGCCCGCGTCGTCCCGGCCGTGATGATGGTGGCCATCATGTCGACGGCGTTCACCGGCCAGGCGATCGCTGTCGGCTTCGATCGCCGCTACGGCGCGCTCAAGAGGCTCGGGGCGACACCCCTTCCGCGGTGGGGCATCATCGGCGGCAAATCCGCCGCCGTGGTGATCGTGGTCATTCTGCAATCGATTCTGCTCGGCTCGATCGGCGTCGCTCTCGGATGGCGCCCGAGCGCGACGGGTCTGTTGCTCGGGGCCGTCATCATCGCTCTGGGAACCGTCACCTTCGCGTCGATGGGACTGCTGCTCGGCGGCACCCTGCGCGCCGAGATCGTGTTGGCGCTGGCGAACATCGCCTGGTTCGTGATGCTCGGCATCGGCAGCGCGGTGTTCGTGGACGACCAGATCCCCCAGGGACTGCAGAACGTCGCACGCATCGTGCCGTCCGGCGCGCTCGGTGAGGCACTGAGCAGAGGTGTGTCCTCGTCCTTCGACATCTTCGGTGTGGTCGTACTGCTGGTGTGGGCTGCGGTGTGCGGCACCCTCGCGGTACGCACGTTCAAGTTCACCTGAGCGGGGCTCGCCACCCAACGACGCTCGCCACCCAACGACGCTGTGTAGTTGATCGGCGTTTACCATCGAGGGGTGCTGTACAGAGCGTTCTTGCGCGTCGTCGATATCCTGCCCGTGCCCTCGCTTCGAGTGCAGCGGGTGCTGGCATTCATCGCGATCCTGACGCAGGGTGGCATCGCTGTCACCGGTGCCGTCGTTCGTGTCACCGGTTCCGGACTCGGGTGCCCCACGTGGCCGCAGTGCTTTCCCGGTAGCTTCACTCCCGTCGGGGTGTCCGAGGTCCCGGTTCTGCACCAGGCCGTGGAGTTCGGCAACCGTCTGCTCACGTTCGTGGTCGTTCTCGCGGCCGCCGCGGTCGTCATCGCCGTCACCAGGGCACGGCGGCGTCGGGAAGTGCTGTTCTTCGCGTGGCTGATGCCGCTCGGTACCGTCGTACAGGCCGTCATCGGCGGATTCACGGTGCTGACCGGACTGCTGTGGTGGACGGTAGCCGTTCACCTCGTCGTCTCGATGGCCATGGTGTGGCTGGCCACGTTGCTGTACGCCAAGGTCGGCGAGAGCGATGCGCCGGCCGAGTCCACGCCGACGGTGCCGGGTGCTCTGCGAGCGCTGACGGGGCTGTCCGGGATCGTTCTGACGGGCGTGCTGATCGCGGGCACCATGGTGACCGGAGCCGGCCCGCACGCGGGCGACAAGAGCATCGAGGAACCGGTACCGCGTCTCGGTATCGAGATCGTGACGCTGGTGCACGCACACTCTCAGTTCCTGGTCGGCTACCTGGCCCTGCTCGTCGGATTGGCATTCGCGCTGTATGCGGTTCGTGCGCCGAAGGCGGTCACGTTCCGACTCAACGTCCTGATCGGCCTGGTGCTGGCGCAGTCTCTTATCGGACTGGTGCAGTACTTCACCGGGGTTCCGGCCGTGCTCGTCGCCTTCCACGTGGCCGGTGCGGGCGCCTGTACCGCCGCCACCGCTGCAGTCTGGGCGGCCTGCCGCACTCGCGGCCCGGTGGCGACCGAGACGGTCGAGACCACCGAGGACGTCGCAGTTCGCTCGTGACGATCGGTCGAGCTTCGAACAAGGTGGAGGGGCAGCCGGCCTCCCCCTCAGATGGCCGACTGCCCCTCCATTGACTTCGACGCATCGGGTACCGAGATGGTTCCCGCCGGATCGAAGGAATTTCCGCAGTTTTCTCCGCTCAGACGATCGCCTGGTTGCGCGCCTTCGGGAACTTCTTCTGACCGGCCACCCACCCGGCCATCTTCTCGTAGTGTCCGGGGGCCGGATTGACCGAACTGACCAGCTCGCGGTCCCATTCGGCCTCGGTCAACTGGTCGAGACCGTCGACGATCGCGCGGGCGATGGCGGTCGTCGCCACCACCTGGTCGCCCAGTACGCCGTCGGCACCGACCATGGTGAGCCGAGTTCCTGCTCGACCGATCGGCTGGATCACCACGTTGGCGGAGTTGCCGTGGTCGGCGAGAAAGCTCTTCACGGCCGCGAGTGTTCCCTTCGGAACCTCGTTCGACTCGTTCTTCTCGATGCCCGCGCTGTCGATTTCGGTAGCCATGCCGACACGATACCGAGGCCGTCCGCGTCGCCCGCATCCACCCGTCGAGTCGTTACTGATCGGTAACTTCGGCCGCGTGCGTGTGTTACCCGGATCCGTGTACCCGAGTGTGACGCGCCCGTGTAGAACGGTCTCATGCGTGCCATTCGAATAGACAACACCGGCGGACCCGAGGTCATGAACGTCGTCGACATTCCGATACCGACGCCGGGACCCGGTCGACTACTGGTCCGGATCGAGGCCGTCGGCATCAACTACATCGACACGTACTTTCGACGCGGTCTGTATCCACGCGCGCTGCCGTACGTTCCCGGCGACGAGGGATCCGGGGTGATCGAACAGGTCGGAACGGACGTCACCGACTTCGCACCGGGACAACGCGTCGCCTGGGCCGCAGCGCCGGGCAGCTACGCGGAATACGTACTGGTCGACGCCTCGTCGGCCATCGCGGTTCCCGAGGGCGTTCCTGCCGATCAGGCCGCCTCGGCATTGCTGCAGGGTATGACGGCGCACTACCTGATCGAATCCACCTACCCGGCCCAGCAGGGTGACACCGTCCTCGTGCACGCCGGCGCAGGTGGCGTCGGACTGTTGCTGACGCAGATGGCGGTGGCGAAGGGAGTGAACGTCATCACCACGGTCTCCACGGATGCGAAGGCCGAGCGGTCCGCGCAGGCCGGTGCCGCCCACGTGTTGCGCTACGAAGAGGACATCGCTGCTCGCGTGCGCGAGATCACCGACGGCGAGGGTGTCCATGCGGTGTACGACGGCGTCGGTGCCGACACGTTCGAGGCAAGTCTGGCGTCGCTACGGATCAGAGGGACGTTGGCCCTGTTCGGAGCGGCGAGCGGTCCGGTCCCGCCCCTGGACCCGCAGAGGTTGAACGGCGCAGGATCGCTGTTCCTCACCAGGCCGACACTCGCCCACCACATACGGGACCGGGCCGAGCTCGAGTGGCGGGCCGGAGATGTGTTCGGGGCGATATCGCGTGGCGCGCTCACGGTCGAGGTCGGCGCTCGATACGCGCTGGAGGACGCCGCGCAGGCCCACATCGATCTGGAGTCACGCCGAACGACGGGATCGATCGTGCTCGTTCCCTGACCGATCCGTCGGGTGACGCTCGCTCAGGAGAGAAGCTGGGCGAGCGTCTGCCAGCCGAGGACCGAGTCGACGGCCAGGCCGCAGAACACCAGTGCCAGGTATTCGTTGGAGAGGATGAACAGCTTCAGTGGCTTGACCGGAGTTCCCGCTCGCACGCCTGCGTACAGGCGGTGTGCGACGACGAGAAACCACACTCCCGACGCCACGGCGACGGCCGCGTAGACGATGCCCGAGCCCGGTGCCAACGCAAGTGTTGCGGCAACGGTGGCCCACGCATACAGCACGATGTGCTTGGTGACCTTCGTCTCCGACGCGACCGCAGGCAGCATCGGTACGTTGGCCGCCTGGTAGTCCTCCTTGTAGCGGAGCATGAGCGCCCAGGTGTGCGGCGGCGTCCACAGGAAGATGACCAGGAACATCACCAGCGCTTGCCACCCGATCGTGCCGGTCACAGCGGACCAGCCGATCATCACCGGCATGCAACCGGCCGCGCCACCCCACACCACGTTCTGCGAGGTGCGCCGCTTGAGCACCAGTGTGTAGACGAAGATGTAGAAGCAGATGGTGACGACGGCGAGCACACCGCTGAGCAGATTCGTGGTGGCCCACAGCCAGAAGAACGAGAACACACCGAGTACGAGCCCGAAGATCAGCGCGTGCGAGACGGGCATGGCACCGCGGGCGAGCGGGCGCTTCTCGGTGCGCTTCATCACCTTGTCGATGTCTGCGTCGACCACCATGTTCAGCGTGTTGGCACTGGCAGCGGCCAGCATTCCGCCGAAGAGGGTGGTGAGGATCAGCCACGGATCGACGTTTCCCCGGTCGGCCAGCAACATCGCCGGAATGGTCGTAACGAGGAGGAGTTCGATGACCCGGGGCTTCGTGAGCGCGACATACGCAAGAAAGAGTGCGAATGCTCTACGTGGGGCGGACGTCGCCGGCGCGGCCTGCGTCGGCTCACCTGTCTCGTCTGCTCCGAATCCGGGGCCGCCGGCGAAACCGTGTCCGCCCGGCTGCTGCCCAATTCGCACTGCGTCTCCTCGCACGACTGTCGTTCTCTGGCGCTCGGCCACTTGCTCACGCGCCACCGGCACGCGGGTTGTCTCTCGACGGCGACACTTCGGCGCCTGCGCGCACGCGCAACTCCGCGACCACAACCGCGGGAGCCGACGACCGTGCGCCTACTACGACCGATGGTAGACGGCGGGGTTTGCACCTCCAATTCGCAGGGCACCCAAAGTGAGGAATACGTCGCCTACGAGTAACCCGCGCGCAATCGCCCGGGGGAAGGCACGACAGTAGGGTCGGACAGAACTAGGCTGGTGGAGGACGTCCTTCGGCACCGACCACATGCGTGCTCCACCCAGGCGCATTGCAGTCGCCGCCGGGCGACGATTCCCCGGAGCCACAACTCGAACGAATGTCAGGAGATTTCTGCTCGTGTCGATCACAGACGATATTGACGTCCTCACCACGGCGCACCACCCGAGCGACTGGACGGACCTGGACACCCGAGCGGTCGACACCGTTCGTGTTCTGGCAGCGGACGCAGTGCAGAAGGTCGGCAACGGCCACCCCGGAACCGCGATGAGCCTGGCTCCCCTCGCCTACACCCTCTTTCAGCGCACCATGCGTCACGACCCCACCGACACGCACTGGATCGGCCGCGACCGGTTCGTGCTCTCGTGCGGGCACTCGAGCCTGACTCTCTACCTGCAGCTGTACTTGGGCGGCTTCGGTCTCGAGCTCGCCGACATCGAGGCACTGCGCACCTACAAGTCGAAGACTCCCGGACACCCCGAGTTCCGCCACACCGACGGCGTCGAGATCACCACCGGCCCGCTCGGTCAGGGACTCGCCTCCGCCGTGGGCATGGCCATGGCGGCGCGGCGCGAGCGCGGTCTGTTCGATCCCGAGCCCGCACTCGGTGAGAGCCCGTTCGATCACTACATCTACGTGATCGCCTCCGACGGAGACATCGAAGAAGGCGTGACGTCCGAGGCGTCGTCGTTGGCCGGTACTCAGCAGCTCGGCAACCTGATCCTGTTCTACGACGACAACAAGATCTCCATCGAGCACTCCACCGACATCGCTCTCTCCGAGAACACGGCCGCGCGCTACGAGGCCTACGGCTGGCACGTACAGGTGGTCGAAGGCGGCGAGAACGTCACCGCGATCGAAGAAGCCGTCGAGGCTGCCAAGGCCGTCACCGACAAGCCGTCGATCATCGTGCTGCGTACCATCATCGGCTTCCCGGCCCCCACCATGATGAACACCGGCGCAGTCCACGGTGCCGCACTGGGCGACGAGGAGATCGCGAAGGTCAAGCAGGCCCTCGATTTCGACCCGGCCAAGACGTTCGAGGTCACCGACGAGGTCATCGGCCACACCCGCAAGCTGCAGGAGCGCGGCCGCAAGGCCCACGCCGAGTGGACCGTCCAGTTCGACGCCTGGGCCGCCCGCGAGCCCGAGCGCAAGAAACTGCTGGACCGCCTCACCCAGGGCACGTTGCCCGAGAACTGGACCGACGTTCTGCCCACCTGGGAGCCCGGCAGCAAGGCCGTCGCCACGCGTGCCGCGTCCGGTGAGGTTCTCAACGCCGTCGGACCTGTTCTCCCGGAGCTGTGGGGCGGCTCGGCCGACCTCGCAGGCAGCAACAACACGACGATCAAGGGTGCGAAGTCCTTCGGCCCCACGTCCATCTCCACCGACGACTGGGACGCCGAGCCGTACGGCCGCACCCTGCACTTCGGTATCCGTGAGCATGCGATGGGCGCGATTCTGTCGGGCATCGTGATGCACGGCCCGACCCGTGCATACGGCGGAACGTTCATGCAGTTCAGCGATTACATGCGGCCTGCGGTCCGGCTCGCGTCACTCATGGACATCGACCCCATCTACGTGTGGACCCACGATTCCATCGGCCTCGGTGAGGACGGCCCGACGCACCAGCCGGTCGAGCATCTCGCCGCGCTGCGGGCCATCCCCAACCTCTCGGTGGTACGCCCCGGCGACGCCAACGAAACCGCGTTCGCATGGCAGGCAGTGCTGGCCAGGTCCAGCAGCAGCGGACCCGTCGGCCTTGCGCTGACGCGTCAGGGCATCCCGATTCTCGAGGGCACCAGCTACGAGGGCGTCTCCAAGGGCGGATACATCCTCGTCGAGTCGTCCGAGGCGACCCCCGACGTCGTGCTGATCGGCACCGGTTCCGAGCTGCAGTACGCCGTGGAGGCACAGAAGCAGCTCGAGGCGCAGGGCATCGCCGCCCGCGTCGTCTCGATGCCGTGCGTCGAGTGGTTCGAGAGCCAGGATCAGAACTACCGCGACCAGGTGATCCCGCCCACCGTCAAGGCCCGGGTGTCGATCGAAGCCGGCATCGCGATGCCGTGGTGGAAGATCGTCGGCGGCTTCGGCGAGATCATCTCGCTCGAGCACTACGGCGAATCTGCCGACGCTGCAACACTTTTCCGCGAGTTCGGCTTCACGGCCGAGGCCGTCACGGCAGCCGCACAGCGCTCCATCACCAATGTGAAGGGATAATTCATGACCCAGAACAAGAATCTTGCAGAACTCTCCGCCGCCGGAATCTCGGTATGGCTGGACGACCTGTCCCGTGATCGCATTCGCTCGGGCAACCTCCAGGACCTCATCGACACGAAAAGTGTCGTCGGAGTGACCACCAACCCGTCGATCTTCCAGGCGGCCCTGAGCAAGGGCGAGGCGTACGACGAGCAGGTGAACAAGCTCGCCGGTGAAGGTGCCGACGTCGAGACCACCATCCGCACGGTCACCACGGACGACGTTCGTGAGGCCTGCGACATCCTGATGCCACAGTACGAGGCAAGTGCAGGCGTCGACGGCCGCGTGTCCATCGAGGTCGATCCGCGCGTGGCACACGACGCCGACAAGACGTACGAGCAGGCCGTCGAGCTGTGGAAGATCGTCGACCGTCCGAATCTGCTGATCAAGATCCCGGCGACCGAGGAGGGGATTCCCGCTATCGCCAAGGTGATCGGCGAGGGCATCAGCGTCAACGTCACGCTCATCTTCTCCGTCGAACGCTACGAGCTGGTGATGAACGCCTACCTCGACGGTCTGGAGAAGGCGCGTGCGGCCGGCCACGACCTCGACAAGATCCACTCGGTCGCGTCGTTCTTCGTCTCCCGCGTCGACAGCGAGATCGATTCCCGTCTCGATGCGATCGGTACCCCCGATGCCGAGGCACTCAAGGGCAAGGCCGCTCTGGCCAACGCTCGTCTGGCGTACGTGGCATACCAGCAGATCTTCGAGGTGGCCCCTCGGTTCCGCGAGCTCGTCGGCAGTGGCGCACGCCCGCAGCGTCCGTTGTGGGCGTCGACCGGCGTGAAGTCCGACGCCTACCCCGACACCATGTACGTCACCGAGCTCGTCTCACCGAACACGGTGAACACGATGCCGGAGAAGACCATGGACGCGGTTGCCGATCACGGCGAGATCGTCGGCGACACCGTCTCGGGCAAGGGACCGGAATCGCAGGAGATCTTCGACCGCATCTCGGCACTCGGGATCGACATCACCGACGTCTTCCTGACGTTGGAGAACGAAGGCGTCCAGAAGTTCGAGGCGGCCTGGAACGAGTTGCTCGAAGCCACCGGCGAGCAGCTTCGCCAAGCAGGTCAGAAGAGCTGACCGACTGTGCCCACCGCAGAAACCGAACCTCTCCACTCCGCGGACTGGGTCAACCCACTCCGCGACGCGCGGGACAAGCGGCTCCCCCGCATAGCGGGCCCGTGCAGCATGGTCATCTTCGGAGTGACCGGCGATCTCGCGCGTAAGAAGCTCATGCCTGCGGTGTACGACCTGGCGAACCGGGGGCTTCTACCCCCCGGTTTCGCCTTGGTCGGCTTCGCCCGTCGGGAATGGCAGAACCAGGACTTCGCGAAGATCGTGCACGATTCCGTGCGCGATCACGCGCGCACTGCGTTCAGCGAGGAGGTCTGGAACACCCTCGCCGAAGGATTCCGGTTCGTCCAGGGCACGTTCGACGACGACGCAGCGTTCGACGAGTTGTCGCGGACACTGACCGAACTCGACGAGACCCGCGGCACCGGCGGCAATCATGCCTTCTACCTGTCCATTCCGCCCAGCGCCTTTCCCGTCGTTCTCGAGCAGCTGTCTCGGTCCGGTCTGGCGCAGGGCGAGGACGGCAATTGGCGACGTGTGGTGATCGAGAAGCCGTTCGGCCACGACCTGCAGAGCGCGAAAGAGCTCAATGCCGTCGTCAACCGAGTGTTCCCCGAGGACACCGTGTTTCGCATCGATCACTACCTGGGCAAGGAGACGGTGCAGAACATCCTCGCACTGCGCTTCGCGAACCAGTTGTTCGATCCGATCTGGAATGCGCACTACGTCGACCACGTTCAGATCACGATGGCCGAGGACATCGGTTTGGGTGGTCGCGCAGGGTATTACGACGGAATCGGTGCCGCCCGCGACGTCATCCAGAACCACCTTCTGCAGCTCCTCGCCATCACCGCGATGGAGGAGCCGGTCAGCTTCAACCCCAAGGAGCTGCAGTCGGAGAAGATCAAGGTGCTCTCGGCGACCAAACTCGCCGAGCCACTCGATCGAACATCGGCGCGCGGTCAGTACACCGCGGGGTGGCAGGGCAGCCAGAAAGTGAAGGGGCTCAAGGAGGAAGAAGGGTTCGACTCCGAGTCGAACACCGAAACCTACGCCGCCATCACCCTCGAGGTGGATACGCGGCGATGGGGTGGGGTGCCCTTCTATCTCCGTACCGGCAAGGCACTCGGGCGCCGAGTCACCGAGATCGCGATGGTGTTCAAACGCGCCCCGCACCTGCCGTTCGACGCCACGATGACCGAGGAACTCGGTCAGAATGCGTTGGTGATCCGAGTCCAGCCCGACGAGGGCGTGACGATGCGGTTCGGCTCCAAGGTGCCGGGTTCGAGCATGCAGGTGCGCGACGTCAGCATGGACTTCAGCTACGGCCAGGCGTTCACCGAATCCTCCCCCGAGGCCTACGAACGACTCATCCTCGACGTGCTGCTCGGCGAGCCGTCGTTGTTCCCGGTCAATGCCGAGGTGGAACTGTCGTGGAAGATCCTCGATCCGATCTTGGAGTTCTGGGCCTCCGGCGGCACCGCGGAACCGTACGAAGCCGGTACCTGGGGGCCCTCCTCGGGTGACGAGATGATGCACCGCACCGGACGCGAATGGAGAAGACCGTGATTGTCGACATCCCCGCCACGACGACGGCCGAGGTCGGCAAGAAGTTGGTGGAGGTGCGCGAAGCAGGCGGTGCGGTGACCATCGGCCGAGTGCTGACTCTGATCGTGGCCAGCCGTGATCCGGCCAAGGCCGAACGAGCGATCGACGCGGCGAACGAGGCGAGCCGTGAGCATCCGTGCCGCGTCATCGTGCTCATCCACGGAGATCGGTCGGCCGAGTCGAGCCTCGACGCGCAGATCCGGGTGGGCGGCGACGCCGGTGCATCGGAGGTCGTCGTGTTGCGCCTGAACGGCGAACTCGCCGACCACGAACACAGTGTCGTCATCCCGTTCCTGCTGCCCGATACCCCGATCGTGGCCTGGTGGCCGGACGAGGCACCGACCGTTCCGGCGAAGGATCCGTTGGGGCGCTTGGCGATTCGACGCATCACCGATGCCACGAACTCCCCCGACACCACCGCGACGATCAAGGGACGGCTCAGCAGCTACACCGAGGGCGACACCGATCTCTCCTGGAGTCGCATCACGTACTGGCGTGGCCTGTTGGCCACCGCGCTCGACCAGGCTCCGTTCGAGGCTGTCGTCTCGGCCACGGTGTCGGGACTGGCCGAGGAGCCCGCACTCGACATCCTTGCCGGTTGGCTGGCCGCGAAGCTGGACGTGCCGGTCCACCGCCGTGCGGGTGAGCTGAAAGTCGAGCTGATCCGGGAGAACAGCAGCATCTCGCTGACGCGACCGCAGACCGGTAAGACCGCAACCCTGCGGCGTACCGGTCAGCCCGACGCCGAAGTCGCACTGGCGCGGCGCAACACGCGCGAGTGCCTCGCCGAGGAACTGCGCAGACTCGACACGGACGAGATCTACGAACTCGCCTTGAACGGACTGTCGAAAGTGAGCTATGAGTAAGACATCGGTACTCCAGTACCTGGACGCGCAAGCCCTTGTCGACGCAGCGCGATCGCGCTTCGTCGACGTGATCACCGCCGCGCAGGCCGAGCGAGGATCTGCGTCGGTGGTGCTGACCGGCGGTGGCACCGGAATCGCATTGCTGGAGGCGCTGCGTACGGACTCCGGCTCGATCGACTGGGGCAGAGTGGACGTCTACTTCGGTGACGAACGCTTCCTGCCCTCGGGCGATCCCGAGCGCAACGAAGTTCAGGCCTCGGATGCGCTGCTCGATCACGTCGATGTCCATCCGGATCGGGTGTTCCGGATGGCCGCATCCGACGGACCACACGGAAGCGACCCCGAAGTTGCCGCGGCAACGTACGCACAGATCCTGCATTCCGGATCCGAAGGCGAGCCGACGCCTCGGTTCGACGTCCATCTGCTCGGCATGGGCGGCGAAGGCCACATCAATTCACTTTTCCCCCACACCGATGCAGTGCGCGAACAGCACCGCTTCGTCGTGGCGGTCGAAGACTCCCCCAAGCCCCCACCGGTGCGCATCACACTGACGCTGCCTGCGGTCCGCCGCGCGCAGCACGTGTGGTTGCTCGTCTCGGGAGCGAACAAGGCCGATGCCGTCGCTGCTGCGGTGGGCGGGGCCGATCCCGACGACGTCCCGTCGGCCGGAGCACTGGGCACCGAATCCACGGTCTGGTTCCTCGATACCGGCGCAGCGTCCAAGCTGGACACGGTGTGAGAGCCCGGAGCTAGTCCGGTTCGACTGCGTCGGGGTCACGTCCCGGCCACGCATCGTCGTAGTCGCCGACGCACCGAACACGTCCTGATGTCGAGCGATCGATCCGCCTACCGTTCGCACGGTAGGCGGATCCGTCGCGCCAGGCATCGGTGTCGTTGCTGCACTGCCTCATACCTCGTTGGACGCTTCTCGCCGCCGACCGGTTCCGCGCCCCTCGTGCGGGTCAGCCGCTGTTACGCAGTGCCGTCGCGAGACCGTTCATCGTCAGCAGGATTCCTCGCTTGACGCGTTCGTCGTCGTCCCCGTTTCGGTAGCGCCGGAGCATCTCGACCTGCATCTGATTGAGCGGCTCGAGGTACGGGAATCGGTTGTGCACGGAGCGTTCGAGAGACGGATTGTCTTCGAGCAGTCGACTGTGACCGGTGATCTTCAGGTACATCCGCACCGTCGTGGCGTGCTCGGCCTCGATCATGCCGAAGATCCGAGCCCGGAGATCGGCGTCGGGAACCAACTCGGCGTAGCGAGCCGCGATGCCCAGATCGGACTTGGCCATGACCTGCGCGAGGTTGGACAGAACCGTCTGGAAGAACGGCCACTTCCGGTAGAGGTCGGTCAGCACCTCGAGCCTGGAATCGTCGTCGCCGACCCACTCCTCGAACGCCGATCCCGTTCCGTACCACCCGGGCAACATCACGCGGCACTGACTCCACGACATCACCCAGGGAATGGCACGCAGGTCGTACACCGAGTTGGTCGGCTTCCGCGATGCCGGACGGGAGCCGATGTTCAGCTCCCCTACCTCGGCAACGGGAGTCGACGTTCGGAAGTACTCGACGAAACCTGGCTCCTCGTGCACCAGACGGCCGTACGCTGCACGTGCCTTGGCGGCCAGATCGTCCAGAATGTCGTACGCGGCTTCGGCACCGTCCCCGAGGCCCTCGACGTCGAGCAGAGTCGATTCGAGAGTTCCGGCAACCAGGGACTCGAGGTTTCGTCGCGCCAAGGACGGCTCCGCGTACTTCGCTGCGATGATCTCGCCCTGCTCGGTCAGACGCAGGGATCCCTGCACCACACCGGGCGGCTGCGCCAGGATCGCGTCGTAGCTCGGACCGCCGCCGCGGCCGACCGTGCCACCGCGACCGTGGAAGAGCCGCAACCGGATCCCCGTCTTGCGCGATGCCTCGAGTAGATCCAACTCGGCGCGATACAGCGCCCAGTTGGCCGCGAGGTATCCACCGTCCTTGTTCGAGTCGGAGTACCCGAGCATGACTTCCTGGTTCATGCCGCGACCGGCGACCAGCGCGCGGTAGATCGGAACGTCGAGCGTGGCCAGCAGAGTCGCCGCGCCCTGCTGGAGGTCCTCGATGGTCTCGAACAGCGGAACGACACCGACGGTCGAGGTCGGTGCCGAACCGTCGGTGCCGGGGTCGAAGATGCCTGCCTCCTTGAGCAGCAACGCCGCTTCGAGCATGTCGCTGACCGACTGGCACATGCTGATGATGTAGTTCTGGATGGTGTCGGGGCCCAGGTGGTCGATGGCCTCCTTGGCCGCCCTGACGATGCCCAGTTCCTTCGTCGCGAGCTCACTGAGCTGCGCGTTGGGGCCGACGAGCGGCCGCCTGGTCGCGAGTTCCCGCGACAGCACCGACACCCGCTCGTCCTCGCCGAGGGACACGTAGTCGGGGTGAACACCGGCCCAGGCCAGCAGCTCGGCGACCACCTCTTCGTGGGTCTCGGAGTTCTGCCGCATGTCCAACGCCTGCAGATGGAATCCGAACGTCTCGACCGATTGTCGAAGCCGGAGCAGTCGATCGTCTGCGATCAACGCTTCACCGTCCGCACGAAGTGCCCGGTCGATGATGTCGAGGTCGTCGAGGATGTCCTGCGGGCCGTCGTACTTCTGCGCTCCGAGGTCGATGCCGGAGACCGGTACGGCGTCGAGCACCGCCTCGGCGGTGGCGGTGAGCCGAGCCCGGATGCCGACCACCGCGACCCGATACGGTTCGTCCGATCGGCGATCGTCCGGTTCGGCCGATGCGCCGGCCAGAGCCGCGAGCTCCTCGGTGACATCCACCAGGCGCGCGGACATCGACAGTTCCTTCTCCAGCGCGACCAGCTCGTCCAGGTAGTGCTCGAACGCGACGTAACCCGCCTGATGTGTCGCAGTGTGCACCACGTCGGCGGTGACGTTCGGATTGCCGTCGCGGTCGCCGCCGATCCAGGAACCGGGGCGAAGGATGGGGCGCGGAAGTAGATCGTCCTCGGGCCACCGTGCGCGCAGCGCGGCACGCACATCCGCATTGAGGGCAGGCATGACGTCGAACAGAGACGACTCGAAGTAACGGAGGCCGACCTCGATCTCGTCCTGAATCCGCAACCGCGACAACCGAATCAGAGCTGTCTCCCACAGGGTCAGTACCTGCCTGCGGATCTGCACGTCGATGGCGGCCAGTTCCTTGGCCGCGCGGGCGGCCTTGCCCTCGACCGCCGCAGCGGCAACATCGCGGCGACGCATCAGCTCGGTGATCTTCGATTGCACGTCGAAGATGGTCCGTCGACGTGTCTCGGTGGGGTGCGCTGTGATCACCGGGGCGACCAACGCGTCGGTGAGAGCGGCTGCCACCTGCTCGCGCGACGGTGCCGCGGCATCGATCTTGAGCCAGGTGGCGTCGAGGCTGCTGTCCTGCGGCGGATCCTGGCGGTCGAGGTGAATCGCGCGGCGACGTTCGCGGTGCAGGTCCTCGGCGAGATTGGCCAGCAGCGAGAAGTGACTGAACGCGCGAATGAGTGGAACTGCCTGTGCCACTTCCACATCGGTGTAACGTCCGACCGAATCGTCACGCTCGATCTCGGATCTGCGTACCGCGAAGGATTCGACGCGCGCTGCCTCGATCAGGTCGAAGACGTCCTCGCCCTCGTGCTCGCGAATGATCTCGCCCAAGATACCGCCGAGATAGCGGATGTCCTCACGGAGAGGCTCTGTCAACTCTCGACCCTGAGCTGTCGGTGGGACGAAGGCTGGGGAACCGACTGACTCGTAGGAGGATTCGCTCATCCACCCAGTATCGTCGCTCCGTCACCAACTCGCACTCGGAGCCGAATTCGATCAGGTGTACTTGATCTCCAGACCGATACCGAGGATGGCGATGAGCCAGATGATGCCGGTGAAGACCGTGAGGCGATCGAGATTCTTCTCGACGACGGTCGAACCGGAGAGGCTGGACTGCACTCCGCCACCGAACAGGCTGGACAATCCGCCGCCCTTGCCGCGATGCAGCAGGATCAGCAAGATCAGTGCCAGGCTGGTGATGACCAGCAGAATATCCAGAAACAGATCCATGTCCACCTCAAACTCGATTCGATGCCTTCAGCAGCCTACCTGGCCCCGTGAACGGCTTCGGACACCCCGCCGAGGCGAGGTGCCCGAAAACCGTTCGTCGTAGCGTTGCCGATCAGGGCAGGGGTCCTCCTGCAGCGATGGCCGACAACGTGGCGAACTCGTCGGCCTTGAGCGAAGCGCCACCGACCAGTGCGCCGTCGACATCGGGCTGACCGACGATCTCGCCGACGTTCTTGGCGTTGACCGATCCGCCGTAGAGTACGCGCACGCCCGCGGCGACCTCGCCCGAGGAGAGCGACTTCAACTCCTCGCGGATGGTGCCGCACACTTCCTGAGCGTCCGACGCGGACGCGACCCGGCCGGTTCCGATCGCCCACACCGGCTCGTAGGCGATGACGACCTTCGAGATGTCCTCGGCCGACAGTCCGTCGAGTGACCCGCGGAGCTGCGCGACGTTGTAGGCCACGTGCTCGCCCGCCTCGCGGATGTTCAGACCCTCGCCGATGCACACGATCGGAGTCAGTCCGTTCTTCAGCGCCGCCTTCGTCTTGGCGAGAACGACGGCGTCGTCCTCGTTGTGCAACGTGCGTCGTTCGGAGTGACCGACGACGACGAAGGTGCACCCCAGCTTGGCCAGCATCGATCCGCTGATCTCGCCGGTGAACGCACCCTTGTCCTCGGACGAGACGTCCTGCGCACCGTAGGTGAGCAGGAGCTTGTCGCCCTCGACCAGAGTCTGGACGCTCCGGATGTCGGTGAACGGCGGGATCACCGTGACATCGACCTTGTCGAAGTACTTCTCGGGCAACGAGAATGCGATCTTCTGCACCAGCGAGATGGCCTCGAGGTGGTTGAGGTTCATCTTCCAGTTGCCCGCGATGAGCGGCTTACGTGCCATGCGTTACGCCTCCAGGACGGATAGGCCGGGGAGCTGCTTGCCTTCGAGGTATTCGAGGGATGCACCGCCGCCGGTGGAGATGTGCGAAAAGCCGTCGTCGGGCAGTCCGAGGGTGCGCACCGCAGCCGCGGAGTCGCCGCCACCGACGACGCTGAACGCGCCCTTCTCGGTGGCTTTGATGATCGCTTCCGCGATGCCCTTGGTGCCGGCCGAGAACTTGTCGAACTCGAACACTCCTGCCGGTCCGTTCCAGAAGACGGTCTTCGCATTCGAGAGCACGACAGCGAAACGACTGACCGAGTCGGGTCCGATGTCCAGGCCCATCCAGCCGTCCGGAATTTCGGACGCCTTGACGGTCTTCGCCTCGGCGTCCGCCGCGAACTTGTCTCCGACGACGATGTCGACGGGCAGGTGGATCACGTCGCCGAAGCGCTCGAGCAGGTCCTTGCAGACCCCAATCTGATCCTCCTGCAGCAACGAGTTGCCGACCGAATATCCCTGCGCGGCAAGGAAGGTGAACGCCATGCCGCCGCCGATCACGAGGGTGTCGACCTTGGGGGCCAACGCCTCGATGACGCCGAGCTTGTCCGAGACCTTGGAGCCGCCGAGCACAACCGCGTACGGACGCGCAGCGTCCTCGGTGAGCTTGGCCAGTACCTCGACCTCGGCAGCGACGAGGGTGCCCGCGTAATGGGGCAGCAGCTGCGCCACGTCGTAGACCGACGCCTGCTTGCGGTGCACGACGCCGAATCCGTCGGAAACGAACGCCGCGTCGTCGCCGGCCAGAGCCACCAGCTCGCGGGCCAGGGCAGCTCGCTCGGACTCGTCCTTGCTGGTCTCGCGCGGATCGAAGCGAATGTTCTCGAGCAGCAGCACGTCGCCGTCCGTCAGACCCTCGGCGCGAGCCTCGGCGTCCTGACCCACGACGTCGCCCGCGAGCTGAACATGGCGTCCGAGCAGCTCGCCGAGTTTCGCGGCGACCGGAGCCAGGCTGTACTTCGCGTCGGGCTTACCGTCGGGACGACCGAGATGCGCGGTGACGATGACCTTGGCACCGGCCTCGACCAGTGCCGCGAGAGTCGGGATCGACGCCTGGATACGGCCGGGATCGGTGATCGTGCCGTCCTCGAGCGGGACATTGAAGTCCGATCGCACGAGGACGCCACGGCCTTCGACACCGGCATCGAGCAGATCCTGCAGTGTCTTGACAGCCATCGGTGTCAGAGGGACTTGCCGACGAGACCGATGAGGTCGGCGAGGCGGTTGGAGTAGCCCCACTCGTTGTCGTACCAGGAGACGATCTTGACCTGGTCGTCGATGACCTTCGTCAGCGGCGCGTCGAAGATCGACGAGTGCGGGTCGGTGACGATGTCCGAGGACACGATGGGATCGGTGTTGTACTTCAGGATGCCCTTCAGCGGTCCCTCGGCAGCAGCCTTCATCGCAGCGTTGATGTCGTCGGCGGAGGCCGACTTCTTCAGCAGCGCGGTCAGGTCGGTGACCGAGCCGGTGGGGATCGGAACCCGGAGCGCGTAGCCGTCGAGCTTGCCCAGCAGCTGCGGGAGCACCAGGCCGATGGCCTTGGCTGCGCCGGTGCCGGTCGGCACGACGTTCAGAGCCGCAGCGCGAGCGCGACGCAGATCGCTGTGCGGGCCGTCCTGCAGGTTCTGATCCTGTGTGTACGCGTGGATCGTGGTCATCAGTCCCGAGACGATGCCGAACTCATCGTCGAGAACCTTGGCGATGGGGCCGAGGCAGTTGGTGGTGCACGACGCGTTGGAGATGATGTTCTGGCTGCCGTCGTACTTGTCGTCGTTGACGCCCATCACGATGGTGATGTCCTCGCCCTTGGCGGGCGCGGAGATGATGACCTTCTTCGCACCGGCGTCGATGTGACCCTGGGCCTTCGCAGCGTCGGTGAAGATGCCGGTGGACTCGACGACGACGTCGACACCCAGGTCACCCCACGGAAGTGCGGACGGGCCCTCGCGCAGCGACAGTGCCTTGATCTTCTGGCCACCGACGACGATGGTGTCTTCGCCCTCGAGCGAGACATCGTGCGGCAAACGGCCCAGGATCGAGTCGTACTTGAGCAGGTGTGCGAGCGATGCGTTGTCGGTCAGGTCGTTGACAGCAACGATTTCGATGTCGGTGGTACCGAGCGCCTTCTGCGCGTCGACAGCCCTGAAGAAGTTACGCCCGATGCGGCCGAAGCCGTTGACGCCTACCCGGATCGTCACTGTTCGCTCCTAAAAGTTGTGAAAACAGATGTCTGATTGTGCCTGCGTGCGGGGTGCCACACGCGGTTCCCACCCTAGTGTGCGCGCAGGCAGAGCGCGCGCATCACGTGATCGGGCCGATCACGCCTCGTCGAGCAGCTCGGCGGTGACCGCGGACTCGGTGTCGGGAATTCCGGTTTCCTTGGCCTTCCGATCGGCCATGGACAGCAGGCGTCGAATTCGGCCGGCCACGGCGTCCTTGGTCATCGGAGGGTCGGCCAACTGGCCCAGTTCCTCGAGTGACGCCTGCCGATGCTGGACTCGGAGCGATCCGGCTGCGGCCAGATGGTCCGGCACGTCGTCGCCGAGGATGTGCAGGGCGCGCTCGACTCTCGCTGCGGCGGCGACGGCGGCCCTGGCCGAGCGGCGCAGGTTGGCGTCGTCGAAGTTGGCGAGCCGGTTCGCAGTGGCTCTGACCTCGCGTCGCATGCGTCGTTCTTCCCAGATCAACCGGGTGTCCTGTGCTCCCATGCGGGTGAGCAGGGCTCCGATGGCCTCGCCGTCGCGGACGACCACTCGATCGGTGCCGCGGACCTCACGAGCCTTCGCGGCCACTCCGAGGCGGCGGGCGGCTCCGACGAGCGCGAGCGCCGCCTCCGGTCCGGGGCAGCTGATCTCCAGGGCCGAGGACCTACCCGGTTCGGTGAGGGAGCCGTGCGCCAGAAATGCGCCCCGCCATGCCGCCTCGGAATCCCCCACCGTGCCGCCGACGACCTGTGCGGGGAGGCCGCGAACCGGGCGTCCCCGCAGATCCAGCAGGCCGGTCTGGCGGGCCAGCGCTTCGCCGTCCTTGGCCACTCGGACCACGTACCGCGAGGTCTTGCGTAGCCCGCCTGCGCCGAGCATGTGCACGTCGGAGGAGTAGCCGTACAGCTCGAAGATCTCCCGCCGCAGCCGTCTCGCAATGGACCCGAGGTCCACCTCGGCTTCGACCACCACCCGGCCCGCCACGATGTGCAGTCCACCGGCGAATCGCAGCAGTGCGGACACCTCGGCCTTGCGGCAACTGACCTGGCTGACGGTCAGCCTGCTCAGCTCGTCCTTGACCTCCGCTGTCATGGCCACGAAGTGATCCCCTCTCTGCGTGCGGCAGTCGGTGCGGTGCCGCCGGTGGGCGACACGATGGAGCCGAGAGCCGCGGCAAGCTTGCCGTAATGATGTGCGTGGGTGCCGTTTTCGGCAACGTCGACGTAGACGACCTCGGCACCGAGCCGGGCCGCAGCCCGCGCCACGTGCTCGCGGTTGCTGCCTTCCGGGACCGAGGCGGAATCGACCAACACGTAGTCGATTCCCAAATCCGGTGCGTGTTGGGAGAGTACGTGGACATGGCGCTCGGCGGAGAATCCGGTGGTCTCACCGAGTTCGGGGGCCAGGTTCAGCACCAGTACCTTCGGCGCGCTCGTACGAGCCAGCGCGGTGAGCTGATCCGGCACCAGTACGTGCGGGATCACGCTGGAGAACCACGATCCCGGTCCGAGCACCACGAGGTCAGCCTTCTCGATCGCAGCGAGTGCATCCGCGGACGCCGGCGGTTCGGGTGGAAGCAGCCGAACGCGGCGAACCTTGCCGGGAGTCGTCGCCACCGCCACCTGTCCGCGAATGACGCGGCTCACGCGCGGATCGTCCTCGAGACCGGAGACGTCGGCCTCGATGTCGAGTGCGATCGGCGACATCGGAAGCACTCGTCCGTCGATTCCGAGCATCCGCACCATCTCGTCCAGTGCGGCGATCGGGTCGCCCAGTACCTCGGTGAGGCCGGCGAGGATGAGGTTGCCCACCGAGTGCCCGGCCAGCGCGCCCGTGCCACCGAAGCGGTGCTGGAGGACGTCGGTCCACAGCTGTGTTCGCTCGTCCGAGCGTGCCAGCGCGGCCAGCGCCATGCGCAGATCCCCGGGCGGAATGACGCCGAGCTCGGCCCGCAGACGTCCCGAGGATCCCCCGTCGTCGGCGACCGTGACGATGGCGGTGACGTCGTGACCGAGCAACCGGGCCGCCGACAGCGTTGCGTACAGGCCGTGACCGCCTCCGAGTGCGACGATCCTGGGGCCCGATACCGGTACTTCGGTGTCGACCTCGCTCATTCGCGACCCAGATCCCGATGCAGCACCCGCACCGACACATCACCCTGATCGGCGAGAATCGCGGCCAGTGCCTCGGTCATCGCAACACTTCGATGCTTCCCTCCGGTGCAGCCCACGGCCACCGTCATGTATCTCTTGCCTTCCCGCACGTATCCCTCGATCGTCAAATTCAGCAGATGCGTGTACGTCTGCAGGTAGTCGCGTGCCCCGTCCTGCCCCAGCACGTAATCCCGGACGTCCGCGTCCTGGCCGGTGTGTTCGCGCAGCTCCGGAACCCAATGGGGATTGGGCAGAAAGCGAACGTCGCAGACCAGGTCGGCGTCCATCGGCAGGCCGTACTTGAAGCCGAACGACTGCACGGTGACCCCGACGCCGGTGGTGTCGGACTCGCCGAACACCGTCTCGATCTTGCGCCGCAGTTGATGCACCGACAGGGATGTGGTGTCCACGGTCAGATCCGCGGCCGCCTTGACCTGGGCGAGTCGCAACCGTTCGGCGGTGATGCCCTCGGTCAAGGTTCCGTCCTGACCGTCGTTCTGCAGAGGATGGCTGCGCCGGTTGGACTCGAATCGACGGATCAACACGGCGTCGGACGCGTCGAGGAAGAGCACTCTGTTGCGCACGCCCTTGGAATCGAGTTCTTTGACCACCCACCCCAGATCGCCGGTGAACAGGCGACTTCGAACGTCCATCACCAGCGCCAGTCGCTCGATTCTGGGCTTGGACTCGCGGCCGAGATCGACCATCTTGGAGATGAGCTCCGGCGGGAGGTTGTCGGCGACGTACCAGCCGAGATCCTCGAGAATCTTGGCCGCCGTGCGCAATCCTGCTCCGGAAACCCCGGTGACCAACGCCACTTCGATCTCGTCGTGCCGCGACTCCCCCGCGGAGGGCTGTTCGAGATGGTCTTCGGACGGTGGGTGTCTCTGTGTCTGGTGTTCGCTCACTACGAAGCCTGTCCCGCCGATTCCACGCGCGGTGCGATCGCATGTTCCGCCGTGTTCTCGCCCGATGTCGTTGCAGTTGCGCTGCCATCATCGCCTACATCGGCGTCGTCCGTGTCGGAACCCAGTGCGGCCAGCACCGACTTGGCTGTGGTCTCTCCGATCCCGGGCACCTCGACGATCTCCGCGACCGTCGCGCGTTTGAGGTTGGCGACGGAACCGAAGTGTGCCACCAGTGCCGTTCGACGCGACTCGCCGAGTCCGCGGACCGAATCCAGAGCCGAGGCCGTCATGCGTCGCGATCGCTTGCTGCGATGGAACGTGATCGCGAACCGGTGCGCTTCGTCGCGGACCCGTTGGAGCAGGTAGAGCGACTCGCTCGTACGCGGAAGGATCACCGGATCCTCCTCCCCCGGAACCCATACCTCCTCCAGCCGCTTCGCCAGACCGACCACGGCCACGTCGGTCACGCCGAGCTCGTCCAGCACGGCCGCGGCAGCGGCCACCTGAGGGGCACCGCCGTCGACGACGAACAGATTGGGTGGATACGCGAATTTGCGCGGTCTGCCGGTCTGTGGATCCAACGCCGCTTCGGGGGCGAGATCGCCTCCGGTCCCCTCGGCCGAACCGTCCGCGGAGTGCCGTAGGAACCGGCGACGGGTCACCTCGGCGATGCTCGCCACGTCGTCGGAGTGCCCGTCGCCTGCGGCTTCCTTGATCGCGTAGTGGCGGTAGTCGCTCTTGCGGGGCAATCCGTCCTCGAAGACGACGAGCGAGGCCACCACATCGGTTCCCTGCACGTGGGAGATATCGATGCACTCGATGCGCAGCGGTGCCGAGTCCAGATCGAGTGCCTCCTGAATACCCTGCAGCGCAGCCGATCTCGATGTGAAGTCGCCCGCGCGCTTGAGCTTGTGCTGCTGCAGGGCTTCCTTGGCGTTGCGTTCGACGGTCTCGGCCAACGCCTTCTTGTCGCCGCGCTGGGGAACACGCAGAGTCACGTTCGAGCCCCTGAGTTCACTGAGCCAGGCCTGAACCTCGTCGGCGTTGTCCGGCAGGACCGGAACCAGCACTTCCCTCGGGACAGCGTTGGCACCACCGTCGTCACCGCCCGGTGCCTGTGCGGACAGGGCGGCCTGCTCGCCGTAGAACTGCGTCAGGAACTGCTCGACCAGAGCGGGCAGATCGGCCTCGTCCTGGCGTTCGATCACCTCTCCTGCCTTCTCCACCACCCAGCCGCGTTGCCCCCGCACGCGGCCGCCTCGGACGTGGAAGACCTGAACGGCAGCTTCGAGGGCGTCGGTGGCGAAGGCGACGAGATCGGCGTCGGTGCCGTCGCCGAGCACCACCGCCTGCTTCTCCAATGCCCGACGCAGCGCACCGACGTCGTCTCGCAGACGTGCGGCGGTCTCGAAATCCAGGTCCTCGGATGCAGCCTGCATCTTCTTCTCGAGCTGACGCACGAGCTTGTCCGTCTTTCCGGCCAAGAAGTCACAGAAATCCTCGACGGTCGCCCGATGCTCCTCGGCGCTGACCCGTCCGACGCACGGTGCCGAGCACTTGTCGATGTAGCCCAGCAGGCAGGGCCGGCCGATCTGATTGTGGCGCTTGAACACTCCGGTCGAGCACGTGCGCGCGGGAAATACTCGCAGCAACAGATCCAGCGTCTCGCGAATGGCCCACGCGTGCGCGTAGGGGCCGAAATAGCGGACACCCTTGCGCCGGGGTCCGCGGTAGACGAACAACCGAGGAAACTCCTCGTTCATCGTCACCGCGAGCATCGGATAGCTCTTGTCGTCGCGGTAGCGGACGTTGAACCGTGGATCGAATTCCTTGATCCAGTTGTACTCGAGCTGGAGGGCCTCGACTTCGGTGGTCACCACGGTCCACTCCACCGATGCCGCGGTGGTGACCATCTGGCGCGTACGGGGATGCAGCGAGGCTATGTCTGCGAAGTAGGAATTGAGTCGACTGCGGAGGCTCTTGGCCTTTCCCACGTAGACGACGCGGCCGTGCGGATCGCGAAATTTGTACACCCCCGGCTCCACCGGGATGGTTCCGGTGGCCGGGCGGTAGGTAGCGGGGTCGGACACGGCATCCACGTTAGCCGTCGGGTCCGACGTTCTCCGCATCCGCAGCTCAGCCGCGGTGCGGAGGTAGGACGTCAGTCCCGATCGACCGGGATGTCCGGAACGGAGGCGGCGGGCGCGTAGGTGCGTTCGAGCGTGCGGAACTTTCGTACGGCTGCGACCGCATGCTCACGATCGTTGGACTGGATGGCCATCACGTTGATGAACTCGTCGTCGGGAATGTCGATCCTGGCCCACATCGCTCCTTCGGGGAAGGACAGACCACGCACCAGATCCCATTCGATCAGACGCTCCGACAACAGGTTCCGCACCGCGACACCTGCAGGCCCGACGCGAATGCGCGGGCGCGTCAGCACGAGCGCCAGGCCTCCCAGAAGAAGTCCGATACCTGCCATCGCCAGTTGGTCCGCGGTTCTGAAGTACACCCCGGTCGGCGAGACCCTCAGCAGGACGGCCACGGTCGAATGCGCCACCACGAGCAACACCGCCGTCGCGACGGCGTAGCGAGCCGACTTGCGCGACTTCACCACCATGTCCCACTCGGCGGACGGTGCGCTGCCGGTCACGTGAACTCCTGATTCGTCCAGGGTTGGCGTAGGTGTTTGAGAGTCAGCGCTGTGTCGATCGCGGCCGCCGTGGCCTGCGCGCCCTTGTCCTCGAACGAACCGGGCAACCCTGCGCGATCGAGCGCCTGCTGCTCGTCGTTGGTGGTGAGCACGCCGTTGGTGACCGGAGTGCCCTCGTCGAGCGAGACGCGCGTCAGCCCGGCCGTGACGGCGTCGCATACGTACTCGAAATGCGGTGTGCCACCGCGGATGACGACGCCGAGTGCGACGACGGCGTCGTGGTTGCGGGCCAACGCCTGCGCGACGACGGGCAGTTCGATGGCTCCGGCCACACGGATGACCGTGACGTCCTCGATCCCGGCCGACTCGGCTTTGCGAAGTGCACCGTCGAGCAATGCCTGAGAGATCTTCTGGTGCCACTGACCGGCGACGATCGCCAGTTTGAGATCACTGGCGCCTGCGAGCTGCAGGGTGGGTTCGCCTTCGCCGCTCATGAGGTAGCCCCGTTCTCGGATGCGGGAGTGGAGCCTGCGGAACGACCGTTCTCGTACTCGTCCAACCCGGTGAGGTCGTGGCCCATCCGGTCGCGTTTGGTGCGCAGGTAGGTGAGGTTCTCGGCGTTGGCGCGCAACGGCATCGGCACTCGTTCGGTGACGTGCAGACCGTAGCCGTCGAGTCCCACTCGCTTGGCGGGGTTGTTGGTCAGCAGCCGCATCGACGAGACGCCGAGGTCGACGAGGATCTGAGCACCGATTCCGTAGTCACGGGAGTCGGCCGGGAGGCCCAGTTGCAGGTTGGCGTCGACGGTGTCGGAGCCTGCGTCCTGCAGCTGGTAGGCCTGGAGCTTGTGCAGCAGACCGATTCCGCGACCTTCGTGTCCGCGCATGTACAACACGATGCCGCGTTCCTCGGCGGCGACCATCTCCAGGGCCGCGTCCAACTGTGGTCCGCAGTCGCAGCGCAGTGATCCGAACACGTCGCCGGTGAGGCATTCGGAGTGCACTCGGACGAGCACGTCGTTGCCGTCTCCGTCGGGGCCCGCGATGTCGCCCCGGACGAGCGCGACGTGCTCGACCTCGTCGTAGATGCTCTGGTAGCCGACGGCGCGGAAGGTGCCGTGGCCGGTGGGGATCCGGGCGTCGGCGACGCGGACGACGTGCTTCTCGTGCTTGCGACGCCAGGCGATGAGGTCGGCGATGGAGATGAGGGCGAGGTCGTGCTCGTCGGCGAAGACGCGCAGTTCGTCGGTCTGGGCCATCGCGCCCTCGTCCTTCTGGCTGACGATTTCGCAGATGACGCCTGCAGGCCGCAGGTCTGCCATGCGGGCGAGGTCGACGGCGGCTTCGGTGTGGCCGGGGCGACGCAGCACTCCGCCGTCCTTGGCGCGCAGCGGTACGACGTGGCCCGGACGGGTGAAGTCGTTGGCCCCGGTGTCGGGGTCTGCGAGCAGTCGCATCGTGGCCGCCCGGTCGGAGGCGGAGATTCCGGTGCCGATGCCCTCGCGGGCGTCGACGGTGACGGTGTACGCGGTTCCGTGCTTGTCCTGATTGGTGGCGAACATCGGCGGCAGGCCCAGCCGGTCGCAGTCCTCACCGGAGAGTGGAACGCAGAGATAACCGGAGGTGTAGCGGACCATGAAGGCGACCAGTTCCGGGGTGGCCTTCTCGGCGGCGAAGATGAGGTCGCCTTCGTTCTCGCGGTCCTCGTCGTCGACGACCACCACTGCTTTGCCCGCAGCGATGTCCGCAACTGCGCGCTCGATACTGTCGAACCTGGTCACCACGGTGTGCTCCATACGTCTCGGGCCTGGCTCAGCGCCCTGGAAATTCTCCGATGCACCATCGATTGCGTGCATGTCAACAGTACTTACTGTGCGTCGATCGTCTGCAGCCGCTCCACGTACTTGGCGATGACGTCGACTTCGAGGTTGACCGGCGATCCGACCTCGGCCGTGCCGAGAGTGGTCAAGTCGAGGGTGGTGGGGATCAGGGAGATCTCGAACCAGTGCGCTCCGTCGTCGACGCCGAGTCCGGAGACGGTGAGCGAGACGCCGTCGACGGTGATCGAGCCCTTCTCCACGACGTAGCGCGCGACCGAGGTGGGCAGTGCGATGCGCACGACGGTCCAGTTCTCGGACGGCGATCGGCCGATGATCGTTCCGGTGCCGTCCACGTGACCCTGTACGAGGTGCCCGCCGAGACGGCTGCCGAGCGCGGCCGCACGTTCGAGGTTGACGCGGCTGCCCACGTCGAGGGCACCGAGGCTCGAGCGGTTCAGCGTTTCCTGCATCACGTCGGCGGTGAATCCGCCGTCGGGCAGCACCTCGACGACGGTCAGGCACACCCCGTTCACCGCGATGGAGTCGCCGTGGCCTGCATCGGAGGTCACCACCGGGCCCCGAACGGTGAACCGGGCGGCGTCGGGCAGTTCGTCCTTGGCGACGATCTCGCCGAGCTCTTCGACAATTCCGGTGAACATCTACTTCGCTCCTTCGGGCACGACGCCGATCAGAATGTCGTTGCCGATCATGGTGACTGTCTCCGTGCGGAACCGAATTGCGTCGGCAATTGTTCCGATGCCCGCATTCTCCACCGCTGTGGGCCCGCTGCCCAACACCGCCGGTGCGACGTACGCCACGACGCGGTCCACCAGGCCCGCAGCGAGGAATGCCCCGGCCAACGTCGGGCCGCCTTCGATCTGGATGTCGGTGTGCTCGCTGAGGGCGTCGATCACGGCCGCGGGGTCGTGTGTGTCGAGGAACACCGTGGGGGCGTCCGTCCCACGTATCGCTGCGGTCGACGGTATCGACCGCGATCCGACGACGACGCGCACGGGTTGGTGCGGCGCGAGGGTCCCGTCCGGACGTCGTGCGGTCAGTCGCGGGTCGTCGGCCAGCACGGTGCCGGTTCCGACGACGATGGCGTCGAGCTTGGCCCGCTCGGCATGGACGTGCGCCCGGGCCTGCGGTCCGGTGATCCACTGGCTCGTGCCGTCCGCCGCGGCGCTGCGTCCGTCGAGGGTGGCGGCATATTTCCACGTCACGTGCGGCCGACCGGTGCGTTGCTTGTGCAACCAGGCGCGCAGCGGCCCCTGCCGCACCGCGATCTCACCGATCCCCTGTTCGACGCGAATGCCCGCCGCGCGCAGGGCCGCCGCGCCGCCCGATGCGAGCGGATTCGGATCGGCGACGGCGTGCACGACCGCGGCGATGCCCGCGTCGATAAGGGCCTGTGAGCACGGTCCGGTGCGGCCGGTGTGGTTGCAGGGTTCGAGGGTCACCACCGCGGTGCCGCCGCGCGCTCGGTCACCGGCCTCGGCCAGCGCGACGATCTCTGCGTGCGGACCGCCGGGCGGACGCGTCGAGCCGATGCCGACGACGACGCCACCGGCATCGAGAATCACGGCACCGACCGCGGGATTGGGACTGCTGATGCCTCGGGCGGACTCGGATGCCTCGACGGCGAGGGCCATGGCGTCCGCGACGGACAGTGCTGCGCCCTGGCCGTTCATTACGACAGGTGGTGTGATGCGCGGGCGGCTCGGTCGCGTAGGTCGCGCACTGCGGCTGCGGGGTCGGCGGTGTTGTAGACGGCCGATCCGGCGACGAAGCAGTCGATTCCGGCCTCCGCGGCCTGCTCGATCGTGTCGGAGTTGATGCCACCGTCGATTTCCACGACCAGTCGCAGATCCCCGGAATCGACAAGTGCTCGAACGGCTTTCGCCTTCGCGAGTACCTCCGGCATGAACGACTGCCCACCGAAGCCCGGCTCGACGCTCATCACCAGCAGCGTGTCGAAGTCGCGCAGGATCTCGAGGTACGGCTCGATGGGTGTTCCCGGCTTGACGGACAGTCCGGCTTTGGCTCCCGCCGCCCGGATGTCGCGCGCAACCGCGGACGGGTCGTCGGTCGCTTCGGCGTGGAAGGTGACGTTGTACGCACCCGCCTCCGCGTACGGCGGTGCCCAGCGGGCCGGGTCCTCGATCATCAGGTGGCAGTCGAGCGGAATGTTCGTCGCCTTCAGCAAGCTCTCCACGACCGGCAGCCCCAGGGTGAGGTTGGGTACGAAGTGCGCGTCCATGACGTCGACGTGCAACCAGTCGGCTCCGGACACCGCCTCGGCTTCGGCGGCGAGCCGGGCGAAATCGGCGGACAGAATGGAGGGGGCGATCATCGGGGAAACCACGATTGACGAGCCTAGCCCAGCCGGTATCGTTCGCCCATGACCACCATGGATTCCGTGACAGCGGTGATCGCCGAGTTGCCCGAGGTCACCGAGAGTGTCCGGTACGGCCGTCCGGCGTGGTCGGTGGGCAAGAACGTGTTCGCGTGGGTCCGCCCGTTCAGCAAAGCCGATCTGAAGCGGTTCGGCAGCGAGATCCCGCCCAGCGGACCGATTCTCGCCGTCCGCACCGCCGATCTCAACGAGAAGGACGCGATTCTCGCCGCACACCCGCGGGCATGTTTCACCATCTCGCATTTCGACGGGTTCGCTGCCGTTCTGGTCGACCTCGACAACACCGAGGACGACGAACTGCGTGAACTGATCATCGACGGGTGGCTGGTCCACGCCCCGACAGACGTGGCCGAGACGTTCCTGGCCGGCAACTGATCACACCGCTTCCCGGTCACGACGGCTCACCGGTCACATCGGCTTACGCAGCGCCGCCATGAACATTGCGTCCGTGCCGTGTCGATGCGGCCACAGTTGCACCGATGTACCGTCGCCGAGTTGCGGCACTCCTGGGACCAGCTCGCGGGTGTCGAGCTGGTCGACGCCGTAGCGGCGGACCGCGTCGGCGACGACGGCGGTGGTTTCGGACAGGTGCGGCGAACACGTCGAATACAGCACCACTCCGCCCGGGCGGACCAGCTCGATTGCCGCGGCCAGCAGTTCCTTCTGCAATGTCACCAGTGCCGCCACATCGGAGGGCAGTCGTCGCCACCGGGCCTCGGGCCTGCGGCGCAGAGCACCGAGCCCGGTGCAGGGCGCGTCCACGAGCACGCGATCGTAGCCGCCGTCGAGTCCGGACTGCCTGCCGTCGACGGTGTGCACCGTCACCGGAAGGTCCTTCGTCGTCTTGGACACCAGATCGGCTCGGTGCGGCGTCGGTTCGACGGCGTCGACCGTGGCACCGTCGATCTCGGCGATGGCACCGAGGAGGGCAGCTTTACCACCCGGTCCGGCGCACAGGTCCAGCCACCGGCCACCGTCCTCGCCGACGAGCGGCGCGAGGGTGAGTGCCCGGCCGACGAGTTGACTCCCCTCGTCCTGCACCCCGGCCAGTCCGTCCCGGACGGCGTCGAGCTTGCCGGGATCTCCGCCGTCGAGGTGCACTGCGTACGGCGAATAGGGTCCCTCTTCTCCCCCGGTGATCAGCGCCAGTTCCTCGGCGGAGATCTCACCGGGCCGAGCCACCAGGTGGACCGAGGGACGTGCGTCGTCGGCCTCGAGAACCGCGGCCAGTTCACCGGCGTCGGCACCGAGTGCATCGGCGAAGGCCTGCGCGATCCACTTGGGATGGGCGTACTCGAACGCGAGGTGGCCGACGGGATCGGTTGCCGCAGCGGGCGCGAGCTCGTCGACCCACTGGGCAGCCGTCCGCTCGGACACGCGGCGCAGTACCGCGTTGACGAAACCTGCTTTGCCGGTGCCGAATTCGGACCGAGCCAGGTCCACCGACGTGGCGACGGCCGCGTGCGGTGCCACTCGGGTCCGGAGCAGTTGGTAGGAGCCGAGTCGCAGAATGTCGAGCAGCGGCCCGTCGATCTCGGCGGCAGGCCGACCGGCTGCATGGGCGATCACCGCGTCGAGCACACCACGCGCGCGGGACGCGCCGTAGGCGAGTTCGGTGGCCAGTGCCGCGTCGCGCGAGTCCAGTTTGCGCTCTCGCAGCAGGCCCGGAAGCACCAGATTGGCGTAGGCATCCCGCTCGCGTACCGCCTTGAGGACGTCCCGGGCAGCCCTGCGGGCCGGGTCGATCGCGTCGACGGCACGCGGTCCCGCGCCTTGCGGGGGCCGGTTTCCCTTCGGCCCGCGGGCTCCGGGCGACTTCTTGACGTGCTTGCGAGCTGGACTGGACTCGCGCTTTCGGGGCCTGTCGGGTTCTGTCATCGTGCTACCGCCGTATCGTCCAGCCGAGCGCCGCGCGCCCAGTCGAGTGCCTTCATGAGCTTCTTGCCCTGCGGCTGAACTTCGCCGAGAACCACTGCCGTCGTGCCTGTTCCGATGTGTACGCCGGACTTTCGCACCGATATCTCGCCCGGGGCCAACGTGTCCTCCGAGGGCGTTGTCGGAGCAATCTTGACGCGGAGTTCACCGATCGTGGTCCATGCGCCCGGTGCGGGGGTGACCGATCTGATGTGCCGGTCGACGAATGCCGCAGACCGAGTCCAGTCGATGCGCGCGGCGTCGACGCTCACCTTGCTCGCGTAGGAGATCCCGTCCTCGGGCTGTGGATGCGCGGATGCCGTCCCGTCCTCGATCGCGTCGAGGGTGGCAGCCAGTAGGTCTGCTCCGCTCGACGCCAGTCGGGTGAGCAGGTCCCCCGTCGTATCGGTTGCGCGCACCCGCTCGGTGACGACGCCGAGTACCGGGCCGGTATCCATTCCTGCGTCGAGCAGGAAGGTGGAGGCGCCGGTGATCTCGTCGCCCGCGGCGATGGCGGCCTGTACCGGCGCGGCACCTCGCCACGCGGGCAGCAGCGAGAAGTGCAGATTGATCCAGCCGAAGCGAGGGATGTCGAGCACCGGCTGCGGCAGCAGTGCCCCGTATGCGACGACCGGACACACGTCGGGCGCGAGTTCGGTGAGCTGTGCGACGAAATCCGGATCCGAGGGCTTCGCGGGTGCGAACACGGGGATTCCGTGCTCGTCGGCCAGCAGGCCGACCGGTGAGCGCATCGTCTTGCGGCCCCTACCGGCTGCGGCGTCGGGCCGGGTCACCACCGCGATCACCTCGTGGCGTTCGGACTCCAACAGTCGCTGCAGCGACGGGACTGCGGGCTCCGGTGTACCGGCAAAGACGACGCGCACTCGAGCAACTCCCTGGATGGACGAAAGGATCTCGGGTGTTCATCCTAGGGAGTCGCGAGCGCCGCGGACGATTCCGCAGGTGCCGATCACGTCGCGTCGGGGGCGTCGACCGTGTCGTCGGGATCTCGATCGGTCGGACCGTCGTCGGCGAGGATCCGATACAGCGACCTGCGTGCTTCGGTGAGGATCTCGGCGGCCTGCTCCACCTGTGCCGGTGTGCCGACTCCGGCGACCTGACCGGCTGCGCCCATCAACTGGCCGATCAGGGCCCGAAGATCGCGAGCGTCGACACCGACGGACTCTGCCACGTCGTCCCATGGGCTGCCCAGATCGCCGCGATGAGCGTCGACGTGCGTTCGCCCCTCGTCGGTCAGCGCAGCCGTCTTGCGGCCGGCCACCTTGTCGATCAGGACCAAGCCCTCGTCTTCGAGTTGGGACAGGGCCGGATAGATGGAACCCGGACTCGGCTTCCAGGTTCCGTTGCTCTTCGCGGCGATCTGCTGGATCAGTTCGTATCCGTGCATCGGACGTTCCTCGAGCAGTAGCAGGATCGCAGCGCGCACGTCCCCGCGTCGTCCGCGTCCTCCCCGACCCCGGCCTCGACCGAAGTCTCCGTTCGGCCCGAAACCGCCGGGACCGAAGCCGGGGCGCATGCCTTCCCGTCCCCGTCCGAAAGGGCCACCCTCACCGTGCCTGTTCCGTTCACCATGAGCTCTCCTTCCACGGCCTCGTTCTCGCGGACCGTTATCGTCCGACGGGCCTCGATCGTCGCTCTGCGCGACCCACATCTGAAAGGGCGCGCCTCGCATCTGGCGACGTACTGCGCGGCGTCCGAATTCGTGAGCGAATCCCTCGAATGCGTGATTCATGTCGTTCTCCTTTGTATCGATTGACAAGTCGACGATATATCGTCAATAGAACTTTGACAATACCCAGAGGCAACCTCCACGTTTTCCGGATACGAGGAACACGTCGTGGATCGCTTCCGCTCGTTAGAATGGCGCGGTCGGTGCGAGCTCACGTCCAACGAACCGTGTACAGCGGCCGGCTCGACAGCGATCGCTCACGAACGAGGGGGGCCGTGTGGCCGGATCGACGAGGCGACGCGTGACCGTCGTTCTCGGCTGCGTCCTGGCCATCGTTCTGCTCGCCGGCTCCAACGTTCTCGGCCAGAGAATCTCGGTACTGATCGACGACGTCGCACAGCTCGCAGGTGGCATCACCGCAACGGTCGTCTGCTGGCGAACGGCGTCGAGACGGACGGGCTCCGAACGGCAGTGGCGCGTTCTGATGGCCGCGGGAATGGCGTGTTGGAGCGCAGGCATGGCCGTGTGGGCTTTCTATCGATCCGCTCTCGACATGCCGCTGCCGAACACATCGGTCGCCGACGTGGGGTTCTTTCTCTTCCCGATCTTCGCCGTGCCCGCGCTGCTCGCCTTCGTCGGCCCGTCGCCCCGGCGGGCGGCCTCAGGTACACGCCATGTCTGGGTGATGTCGTTGCTCGACGGGGCCGTGGTCGTCGGGTCCCTCTTCGTTCTGTCCTGGGCCACCGTCCTCGGGGCGGTCGTGCACTCGTCGGAATCGGAGTCCATCGCGTTCCTCGTGGCGATCATGTATCCCATCACCGACCTCGTTCTCGTGGCCATGATCGTGCTGCTCGCCGTGATCCCGAAGATCGCGTCGCGTTACCGAACGCAACTCACCCTGCTCGGTGCCGGAATCCTCATGATGGCGGTGTCCGACAGCATCTACGCGTACCTCGTCGCCATCGGTGCGGACTTCATGCCGGTTCTGACCGACGGCGGATTCATCGCAGGCACTGCACTCATCGCTCTCGCGGCCGCCGCCCCGAGGACCGTCGAGGATGATCCGCCTGGTCCGCCGATACACGGCTCGTCACTGCACGGATCGGCGACAGCTGCGCGGGTGTACACCGAGACCGTCACCGGTGAGAGAACACAACTGTTGTTGCCGTACGGGCTGATGGGCGCGATAGGGATCGTGCTGGCGATACTGCGCGTGCAGACCGGGGACCTGGATTCGACGGTGGTGGTACTCGGGGTGGCGGTGGTGCTGCTCTCGCTCGTGCGCCAGGTGATCACCCTGGTTCAGAACGACAATCTGCTTCGGAGCCTGTCTCTGGCCCAGGCCGAGCTGACGTATCGCGCGCACCACGACGGACTCACCGGGCTGCTCAACCGGTCGTCGTTCGACGAACACCTTCGAGCGGCGGTGAACGACGCCAGGGCGGGCCGGGGCCGCGCCGTCCTGCTGCTGATCGACCTCGACGACTTCAAGAGCGTCAACGACAGATTCGGCCACGGCGGCGGCGATCGACTACTCGTCGAACTCGCCCGCCGCCTCGACCGATGCGTGGTCGACGGAGTGGTTGCGCGCTTCGGCGGCGACGAGTTCACCGCCCTGGTGAACGCGGATCTGCGAACCGGCCGTACCACCGCGGTCCGCATCGCCGAGGCCATGCGGACCGCGCACGAGATCGACGGCCATTCGGTGTCGGTCGGCGCGTGCGTGGGTGTGGTGCAGATCGGTCGTCCCGACCGCACCGCCGACGGGACGACGACCGTGGCCGGCACCGACACCTCCGACGTCGACGAGGACGAGCTGATGCGCCTCGCCGATCGCGCGATGTACAAGGCCAAGCGCTCGGGCAAGGCCGGCGTCTACGCCTACGACACCGCAGGAACACTCAGTATGGTCCCGAGCGGTTCCGATCAGGGAAGCGTGGGAATCAATCCGAAAATGGTTGCAGGCGAACCGGATCCGGCCCGGTTGATCGGTCCGCCGACCAGAACGTAGGCACCCGTGGTCGGTATCGACTCCAGATTGGTCAGGTTCTCGAGACTGATCCGACGCCGGTCGTAGAGCTTGACCGATACCGGATAGGTTTCGTCGTTGCCCAAGTCGGGTCCGAAGGTGTCGGTTCCGAGGGCACCTCTGTCGGCGAGCCTGCCCGTGTCGATCAACCACTGCGCCGCCTCCGCCGAGAAGCCGGGTTGGTGCGTCACGCCGTCCGCGTCCGCGTTCGCGTAGGCATCGGTACCCCAGCGTGACGCCCATCCGGTCCACAGAATTACGGCCGCGCCGTGCGGAATGGCTCCGTTGACTGCTTCCCAGTTCTGCAGGTCGGCCACGGTCACGGCGTAGTCGGCGTCGGCTGCCGCCCGATCACGAATGTCGATCTTCACCGCGGGCAGAAACAGATCCTCCGGATCGAGCTGGTCGGCGGTCAGCCCACCTTCCTGGAAGTGTGCGGGCGCTCCCCAGTGCGTGCCGGTGTGCTCGCCCTCCTTGACGTACTGGAGGTAGAAACCGTCGTCCGCGACGGTGAACGCCGTCTCGAGCGAGAATTCGGGATCGCCGGGAAAAATCGGGGTGAGCGCCGGATCGTTGACGTGCGACAGAGACACGATCCGTAGCAGTCGATCCAACGGAACGGCCGGTGTGGGCGGCTGCGCCGAGCCGGTACCGGGCAGGGCGTCGGCGGAGGCAGGTGCCACGAGCCGGGCTCCGATCACCACTGCCAAACCTGTTGTCGCACGGCGAAAGAGCTGCCTTCTCTTCATGTCCCCGACCCACCTCTCATCGGCGCCCCGTGCGCCGCCCCGACGCAACCTTAGGCCACGGCTGCCCCGGACGGCAGTGTCAGCCGATTCGAATCGGGTCTATCTGAACCCGCACTCCGCCGCCGAGCTTCTTGGCGCTACGAGATGCCTGAGCGGCGGCCAGCGCCCGCGCCAAGGCCGCCCCGGTGCTGCGCGGCACGCGTATCAACAGCCGCTGCACATCACCGGGAAGCACGTCCTCACCGCCGCCCGCGGGTGCGCGTTGGCCGTCCGGCAGATCGACCGGTCCGAGTATCTCCACTGCCTCGGGCAGATCTGCACCCTCCACCAGCGCCGTGATCGCATCGGTGGTTCCGTCGATCGCCGCGACGTGTACGGCGGGCGGGAACCGTACCTCCACTCGTTCGTCCAACTGACTTCTGGCGTGCCACAGAGGATCCCAGCGAACCAGCGCCTGCACCGTCGGTATCTCGGACTCGGCGACGACGACGACGCGACCTCCCGCAGAGCCGGGCCGGACCAACGCGGCGGCCGTCATCCACCGACGCAGTGTCTCCTCTGCCGCGCGCAGGTCTGCCCGGCCGAGCAGGGCCCAGCCGTCCAGCAGAAGAGCTGCGCCGTACCCACCGTCGACCGTCGGCTCGGCACCGACGGTCGACACGACCAGACCGGCACCGGGTCGGACGGAGTCGAGCACGGCGGCGCCTCCCGAGTTGTGTATCGGTACACCGGGAAATGCCCGTCCGAGTTCCTCGGCGGTGCGGCCCGCTCCGATCACGACCGCCCGCAGGTTGCGTGATCCGCATACGGTGCAGCGATGCGCGGTGTCGGCGATTCCACACCACGAGCAGGTCGGACTGCCGGCTCCGTCGCTTCCAGGGGCCGACGGCAGGGCCAACGGCCCGTTGCACCGGCGACACCGAGCCGGGTGCCGACACTTCGCACACGCCAGTGACGGCACGTATCCGCCGCGCGGAACCTGAACCAGCACAGGCGAATCGGCTTTCAGTGCGGCTCGCGCCGCCTCGAACGCGATGGCGGGAAGCCGGGCGACACGGGCTGCCGGGTCCCGCGCGAGCGCATGGTCCGAGTCCGCCAACGCCACCACATGGGGTTGACGCTCACGGACCAGCTCACGAGGAGCCACCAGATCGTGTGCCCAACCGGAATCGACGAGAGCTTCCGCCTCCGCCGTCCGCGAATGTCCGCCGATCACCACCGCCGCCCCGGATACGTGCGCTCGGAGCAACGCGACTTCTCTGGCGTGCGGATAGGGCGAACGGGGCTCGGCGAAGCTGTCGTCACCGTCGTCCCAGACGGCGATCATGCCCAGAGTGGACACCGGAGCGAACACGGCGCTGCGCGTCCCCACCACAACGACCGGGCCCGATCGCAGACCGCGCAACCATTGCCGATACCGCTTCGCCGGACCCAGTCCGGCCGACAACGCCACCACCCGGTCGGCTCCGAGCAGAGCCGTGCAGGCCGTTTCCAGTCGATCGAGATCGCGCTGATCGGGTACCACCACCACGGCGGATCGACCGGCGGCGACGGTCACGGCAGCGGCCTCCGCCAGCCGCACCGGCCACCGCTCACCGGGCAATGCCTGCCACACCGCGCGGGGTACGCGTCCCGATGCCAACGCGTCGAGGAAGTTCGACCCGTGGGTGTAGGCCGACCATGCCGACCTGTCGACGGCAGGCTCGACCGGGGGCTCGACGACGGGTGTCGGTTCCGCCTCGACTCGGGCGTGGCGAGCCGGGATCGCCAGACGCAGTACGTCCGCTCTGGTCCCGGCGTACCGATCGGCCACCGCCTCGGCCAGTTCCGCGATCTCGGGAGTCAGAACTTGCTCTGCCGACACCACCCGATCGAGCCAGCCGAGCTTGCCGGAGTGCTCGGTCTCGGCCAGTCTGGCCAGCACGAAACCGTCGACCAGTCGGCCCGCGAACCGAATCCGAACTCGCACACCGGGCCGAGCATCGGTGCTCATCTCCTCGGGTACGAGGTAGTCGAACTCTCGGTCGAGATGCGGCAGCGGCAACATCGGGAGAATGCGCGCGATCGGGAGATCCGACGCCGCCACCCGCGCTACGCCCGCCACCGCACCTCCTCCTCGATTCTCACCCCACACTCGATGACGGAGCACCGAGCCGGTGCGAGCAGGGTACGTGCAGAACGGTCGACGCCGAACTCAGAGTCCGGCAGCCTCGCGGAGCTTGCCTGCGCGATCGGTGGACTCCCACGGGAGATCGATGTCGGTGCGGCCGAAGTGTCCGTACGCCGCAGTGGGCGCGTAAATCGGTCGCAGCAGATCCAGATCGCGAATGATGGCACCGGGACGCAAGTCGAACACCTCGCTGATCGCCGCCTGAATACGCGCGGGATCGGTCTTCTCGGTGCCGAACGTCTCGACGAACAACCCGACCGGCGCGGCCTTGCCGATGGCGTACGCCACCTGGACCTCGATGCGATCGGCGAGCCCAGCCGCGACAGCGTTCTTCGCGACCCAACGCATCGCGTATGCAGCGCTGCGGTCGACCTTGGACGGGTCCTTGCCGGAGAATGCGCCGCCGCCGTGCCGTGCCATGCCGCCGTAGGTGTCGACGATGATCTTGCGACCGGTCAGCCCGGCGTCACCCATCGGACCACCGAGCACGAACTTTCCGGTGGGATTGACCAACAGACGCACATCGGACGTGTCCAGCGTCGGCACGTCCAACTCGGCGAGTACCGACCCCAGTACCTTCTCCCTGATATCGGGGGTGAGCAGGTTGTCGAGATCGATGTCGGCCGCGTGCTGAGTCGAGATCACCACGGTGTCGAGGCGAACGGCGTTGTCACCGTCGTATTCGATCGTCACCTGTGTCTTGCCGTCCGGACGCAGGTAGGGCAGAACCCCACTCTTGCGGACCTCGGTCAGCCGCCGAGAAAGACGGTGCGCCAACGCGATCGGCAACGGCATCAATTCGGGAGTGTCGGTGTTGGCGTAGCCGAACATCAACCCCTGATCCCCCGCGCCCTGACGGTCGATCTCGTCGTCGGACAGTCCTTCGACTCGGGCCTCGTGCGAATGATCGACGCCCTGCGCGATCTCGGGAGACTGCGCGCCGATCGCGACGTTCACACCGCACGAATTTCCGTCGAATCCCTTGGCCGACGAGTCGTACCCGATCTCGAGCACCTTCTCGCGCACGATCTTGGGGATGTCGGCGTACGCGGTGGTATTGACCTCACCCGCGACGTGGACCTGGCCGGTGGTGACGAGGGTCTCCACGGCCACCCGAGCACGCGGATCCTCCGTCAACAGAGCATCGAGAATCGAATCGCTGATGGCGTCACAGATCTTGTCGGGATGACCCTCTGTGACGGACTCGCTGGTGAAAAGCCGACTACCGGACTTGCTCACGGACTTCCTCTCGACGCATGTTCCTGTCCGACCCGACGCCGCGCGCCGGTCGGGCACTCCATGAAAATTTGACGTTCCCTCGGTGTTATCGCCCCTGCCGGAGCCAGGCAAACCTCTACGGCCTCACACGTGGTGCTCAGCACGGTAGCCGGTGCGACATCGCTCGTGCACCCTCACCGTCGTCACTGTGTCGACCTCGTTCGGGGACTACGTGCGTCGAGCATCTGCGCCACAGAATCCAGTACGCGGCTCGCGAGAAGCGCTTTGGAGCCCTCGCCGAGCGCATCCTCGGAACCGTCGGAACCGAGCAACCATCCGTCGTTGTGGTCGACCTCGAAGGCCTTACCGTCACCGACAGCGTTGACCACGAGCAGGTCGCAGCCCTTGCGTTCGAGCTTGGCCCGCGCGTACGTCAGTACGTCTCCGTCCGCGTCACCGGTCTCCGCCGCGAATCCGACGATGACAGTGGACGATTCGAGCTCACCGTCGCGGCGAGCCGAGACGAGGCCTGCGAGTATGTCGTCGTTGCGGACCAACGGGATCGACGACGGCTCGTTCGCCCCCTTCTTGATCTTGCTGCCCGCGATGGACTCCGGGCGGAAGTCGGCGACCGCGGCCGCCATCACCACTGCATCGACACCGACGGCGAGTTTACGAACCGCATCCTGCATGTCCGACGCCGTCTTGACGTGCACCACGTCGACCGCGGCCGGATCGTCGAGGTCGCTGGTGTACCCGGCGACCAACGTCACCTGGGCTCCGCGTTGCGCTGCCACGCGGGCCAGTGCATATCCCTGCTTGCCCGAGCTTCGATTGCCCAGAAAACGGACCGGATCGAGAGGCTCACGAGTGCCGCCGGCAGACACCAGAACATGCCGTCCTTCGAGGTCACGAGGAAGCGCATCCGCTCGCTCGGTCACGAGCATCGACAGTGCGAAGATCTCGTCCGGCTCCGGCAGCCGACCCGACCCGGTGTCACGTCCGGTCAGACGACCAGACGCAGGTTCGATCACGTGTGTACCGCGCGAACGAAGCGTCGCGACGTTGGCGACCGTGGCCGGGTGCTCCCACATCTCCGTGTGCATCGCGGGAGCCAGGACCACCGGGCACCGCGCGGTGAGCAGGGTGGCCGTCAGAAGATCGTCGGCGCGTCCCCCGGCGATGCGCGCCATCAGATCTGCGGTGGCGGGGGCCACGACGACGAGGTCCGCCTCCTGACCCAGGCGCACGTGCGGGACCTCCGGCACGTCCGCGAAGACTCCGGTGTGCACCGGTTGGCCGGACAGCGCCTCGAACGTCGCACGCCCGACGAACTCCAGAGCGGACGCGGTCGGGATCACCCGTACCTCGTGCCCGCTCTCGGTGAAGCTGCGAATGAGCGAACAACTCTTGTAGGCGGCGATACCTCCGCCGACTCCGACGACAACGCGCAAGTCAGATGTCCTCTGTGAGGTTCTTATTCGCCTTCGGTGTGCTCGAGCAGATCCGCGTGGATCTCGCGGAGAGCGATCGACAGCGGCTTCTCCTGCAGACCCGGCTCGACGAGAGGTCCGACGTACTCGAGGATGCCGTCACCGAGCTGGTTGTAGTAGTCGTTGATCTGACGTGCACGCTTCGCTGCGTAGATCACGAGGGCGTACTTGGACGAGGTGCGGGCGAGCAGCTCGTCGATGGGTGGATTGGTGATGCCGAGCGGCGTGTCGTAGGCCGGCAGAGCGCTGCGTCCGTCGAAGTCGGAAACGGCCGCTGAAATGCTGCTCACTGATGATCTCCTGAAATTGCATCGTTGGTGCTACGAACTAGCTGGTCGGGGCCTCGTGCGCCGTGAAACTGGTCAGCTGTTGCCGACCGACGACCTACCGACCAACAAGGATACCAACTGTTCGCACGAATGGTCGACATCGGTATTGACGACCACGGTGTCGAACTCGTCCTGTGCGGCCAATTCCACCCGTGCGGTCTCCAACCTCCGCTCGGTGGCCGCGCTCTCCTCGGTCGCGCGCCCGACCAGACGGGAGACCAGGTCGTCCCATGTCGGTGGCGCCATGAACACCAACAAGGCCTCCGGCTTGGACACCCGCACGGCACGGGCACCGGCCAGATCGAGCTCGAGCAGCACCGGGCTGCCCGCCTCCAGCGCGGCCTCGACGGGTGCGGCCGGAGTTCCCGACCGCTGCAGACCACCGTGAATGCTCGCCCACTCGAGCAGCTCGTCGTCGGCGATCATTCGATCGAACTCGCCGGCGGAGACGAAGTGGTAATCCTGCCCGTCCACCTCGCCCGGCCGCGGCGATCGCGTCGTAACCGACACGCTGAAGACCAGCTCGGGCAGCGCCGCACGCACGAGCCGAACGACACTGGACTTGCCGACGCCGGAGGGGCCGGACAGCACCACCAACCGGCCGCGCTGGTTCTCCGGGACCGATGTCGCCGCAGTGTCACTCACCGTCGTCAGGCCTCGAAATCGAACTTCGTCAACAGCGCCTTGCGCTGCCGATCACCGAGACCGCGCAGTCGACGGGTTGGCGCGATCTCCAATTCCGTCATCAACTCCGCAGCCTTGACCTTGCCCACCTTCGGCAGGGCCTCGAGCAGCGCGGAGACCTTCATCTTCCCGAGGATCTCGTCCGTCTCGGCGTCTTCGAGCACCTGCTTGAGGTCGGTGCCGCCGCGCTTGAGGCGCTCCTTGAGTTCGGCGCGCGCTTTCCTGGCGATCGCAGCCTTCTCGAGGGCAGCGGCGCGCTGCTCGGGGGTCAACTGGGGAAGGGCCACTGTCGGTTCCTCCGTCTTCTCGTTTCTGGGCGATACGACGCACACGATCGCTGTCGGCACGTCGACCATCGGTCTTCCACTGCCACCGATCGCGGTCATCAGCGCTGCGCACTGGCGATCCGCACTGTTCGTCGGCAGCGTTAGCGACCGTACCGACGACCCGCGTGAACCGCTAACTCGCCCCCGAGCGCCGAGGCGCCGCAGCATCGACTATGTGAGACCGGCTTCGATCTCGTCGCGCAATCGTGTCGCCGCGTCGCGCAAGGCCGTCACCGACGGGCCAGCGGCCAGGACACCGCGAGAGGAGTTGGGCAGCAACAGCTCACGCGAATCGCGAAAGATCTCCGCGAGATCGGCAACGGTTGCTCCCTGCGCTCCCAGACCAGGCGCGAGAATCGGACCGGTGTAGTTCGACAGGTCGAGACCGTGATCACGAGTGGCACCGACGACTATCCCCACCGTGTCGGCATCGACGCGATTGCGCGCGGCTGCGGCGTCGACGATCGACTGAGCCACCGACCCACCGTTCGACGTCGCGGCCTGCTGCAGGGCCGAGCCCTCCGCATTCGAGGTGCGGGCCAGCACGAACAGCCCGCGCCGGTGTCGCACCGCTCGATCGACGGTCTCCCCCAGCGAATCGAAGCCCAGGTACGGCGAGACCGTGACGGCATCGGAGGACAACGGCGAATCGGGTTCGAGCCAGGCCTGCGCGTACGCATCCATCGTGGTGCCGATGTCGCCGCGCTTCGCATCGGCGATCACCAGGGTGCCCGCGTCCCTGAGCACACTGACAGTGCGTTCGAGCACCGCGTACCCGGCCGATCCGTAGGCCTCGAAGAACGCCACCTGAGGCTTGACGATCGCCACCTCACCGACGAACGCTTCGACACACAGCTCGGCGAACACCTCGAGACCGTCCGCCGAGCGTGGCAGGTCCCATGCCTCGAGCAGAGCCGGATGCGGATCGATACCGACACACAGTCGACCACGCGCCGCGACCGCGGCGCGCAACCGATCCGACCAACTGCGATGATGGCTCACTCCACTCCCAGCCCCTGCTTCAGGCCCGCATGCAGATCCTGCAGCGAGCGAACACCGATTCCGCCGGCGATCCCGGCTTCGATGCCCTGCACCGCTGCCGACGCGCCCTGCACCGTGGTGATGCACGGAATGTTCTGCGCCACGGCGGCGCTACGGATCTCGTACCCGTCGACGCGGGGGCCGGAGTTGCCGTACGGGGTGTTGATCACCATGGCGATGTCACCGGCGAGTATGCGGTCGACGATGGTCCGCTCCCCCTCCGGCACGTCCTCGCCGGACTGCTTGTACACCTGCTCGCATTTGATTCCGTTGCGCCGCAACACATCTGCAGTGCCTTCGGTCGCCAGAATCGTGAAGCCCAGATCCGCGAGTCGCTTCACCGGGAAGATCAGTGATCGCTTGTCCTTGTTGGCCACCGACACGAACACCGCGCCGCCCGCAGGCAGCGAGCCGTAGGCGGCGGTCTGACTCTTGGCGAACGCGGTACCGAAATCGAAGTCGATTCCCATCACCTCACCGGTGGACTTCATCTCCGGGCTGAGCAGAGTGTCCACTCCGGTTCCGTCCGCACGACGGAACCGGTTGAACGGCAACACCGCTTCCTTCACCGCGATCGGGGCACCGGCCGGGACGGTGCCACCGTCTCCGGTCTCGGGCAGGATGCCTGCGTTCCGCAGCTCGGCGATGGTCTCCCCCAGCATCACTCGGGCGCAGGCCTTCGCGAGCTGAACCGCCGTCGCCTTGGAGACGAACGGAACCGTGCGGCTCGCACGCGGGTTGGCCTCGAGAACGTAAAGGATGTCGTCCTTGAGTGCGTACTGCACGTTGAGCAGGCCGCGCACGCCGATGCCCTTCGCGAGAGCCTCGGTGGACCGCCGGACGTTCTCGATGTCGGTCTTGCCGAGTGTGATCGGCGGCAACGCGCACGCCGAGTCGCCGGAGTGGATACCGGCCTCCTCGATGTGCTCCATGATGCCGCCGATGTAGACCTCGGTGCCGTCGCACAGTGCGTCGACGTCGATTTCGACCGCGTCTTCGAGGAACCGGTCGACCAGCACCGGCCGGTCGTCCGAGATCTCCGTCGCGTTGGAGATGTACGTCGCGAGCGAGGCCTCGTCGTACACGATCTCCATGCCGCGTCCGCCGAGAACGTAGGACGGACGCACCAGTACCGGGTAGCCGATCCCCGCGGCGATCTCACGGGCTCCGTCGAACGTCGTCGCGGTGCCGTACTTCGCTGCCGGCAGTCCGGCTGCGTCGAGCACCTTGCCGAATTCGCCACGATCCTCGGCGAGGTCGATGGCCTCGGGCGACGTGCCGACGATCGGGACGCCTGCGGCCTTCAGTCGCTTGGCGAGTCCGAGCGGGGTCTGCCCCCCGAGCTGGACGATGACGCCCCGCACCGTGCCCGACGCCGCCTCGGCCCGGTACACCTCGAGGACGTCCTCGAAGGTCAGTGGCTCGAAGTACAGGCGGTCCGCGGTGTCGTAGTCGGTGGAGACGGTTTCGGGGTTGCAGTTGACCATCACCGTCTCGTAACCGGCCTCGGACAGGGTCTGCGCCGCGTGCACACAGCTGTAGTCGAATTCGATGCCCTGGCCGATGCGGTTGGGACCCGAGCCGAGGATGAGCACCTTGGGGCGGTCCGGCTGCGGGGCGACCTCGGATTCGGCTTCGGGGTCGAGCTCGTAGGTGCCGTAGTGGTACGGCGTCTTTGCCTCGAACTCGGCGGCGCAGGTGTCGACCGTCTTGTAGACCGGATGCACACCGAGCTCGGTACGGAGCGCCCGCACACCGTCCTCACCGTCGAGTTCGGGGCGCAGAGCCGCGATCTGGCGGTCGGAGAGACCGTGATACTTCGCCTGGCGCAGCAGCGCCTCGTCGAATTCGGCCGCCTCGCGAACCTGAACGCCGAGTTCGTGGATCTGCTGGAACTGGTCGAGGAACCACGGGTCGATCTTGGTCGCCTCGAACAGCTGCTCGAGGGTGGCACCCATCGCGAAGGCCTTCTCGATCCCGTACATCCGACCGTCCTGAGGAACGGACAGATCCTCGAGCAACGCCTCCAGGCTCTCTGCCTCGACCTCGGGGCCGGTCCAGTAGCCCGCGCGCTTGGTTTCGAGCGAGCGCATCACCTTGCCGAAGGCCTCGGTGAAGTTGCGGCCGATCGACATCGCCTCGCCGACGGACTTCATCGTCGTGGTCAGCGTGCCGTCGGCACCGGGAAACTTCTCGAACGCGAACCGCGGAGCCTTGACGACCACGTAGTCCAGGGTCGGCTCGAAGCACGCCGGGGTCTCGCGGGTGATGTCGTTGACGATCTCGTCGAGGGTGTAGCCGATGGCCAGCTTGGCCGCCATCTTCGCGATCGGGTAACCGGTTGCCTTGGACGCCAGCGCCGACGAGCGTGACACACGCGGGTTCATCTCGATGACGACGAGGCGACCGTCCGCCGGGTCCATCGCGAACTGGATGTTGCAGCCGCCGGTGTCGACGCCCACCTCACGCAGGATGTCGATGGAGAGGTCGCGCATCTTCTGGTATTCGCGGTCGGTCAGCGTCATGGCCGGGGCGACGGTCACCGAGTCGCCGGTGTGCACGCCGACGGGGTCCACGTTCTCGATGGAACACACGATGACCACGTTGTCGCGGCCGTCGCGCATCAGCTCGAGCTCGTATTCCTTCCAGCCGAGGATGGACTCCTCGATGAGGACGTTCGCCGTGGGCGAGGCCGCAAGTCCGCCGCCGGCGATCCGGGTCAGGTCCTCGTCGTTGTACGCCAACCCCGAACCGAGACCGCCCATCGTGAACGACGGACGTACGACCACCGGGAAGCCGAGCTCGGCGACGGTCTCGCGGACCTCGTCCATCGTGTAGCAGACGGCCGACTTGGCGGACTCGCCACCGACCTTGGCCACGATGTCCTTGAACTTCTGCCGATCCTCGCCGCGCTGGATGGCGTCGAAGTCGGCACCGATCAGCTCGACGCCGTACTTGGTGAGAATGCCCTGATCGTGCAGCGCAACAGCGGCATTGAGCGCCGTCTGTCCACCCAGAGTGGCGAGCACTGCCTGAATGGGGTGACCCTGCTCGGCTTCGCGGGCGAAGATCTTCTCGATGAACTCCGCCGTGATCGGCTCGACGTAGGTGGCGTCGGCGAACTCGGGGTCGGTCATGATCGTCGCGGGGTTGGAGTTGACGAGGCTGACCCGCAGTCCTTCCTCGCGCAGCACTCGGCAGGCCTGGGTGCCGGAGTAGTCGAACTCGCAGGCCTGACCGATGACGATCGGGCCGGATCCGATGACCAGGACGTGGTTCAGGTCTGTGCGGCGTGGCATTACTTCTTCTCCTGAAGGACGGTGGTGAAACGGTCGAAGAGGTAGGCGGCGTCGTGTGGACCGGCCGCGGCCTCGGGGTGGTACTGCACCGAGAAGGCGCTACCGCCGATCAGCTCGACGCCCTCGACGGTGCCGTCGTTGGCGCAGGTGTGACTGATCCGGGCTCGGCCGAAGTCGGTGTCGAACTCCTCGCCCGCTTCGCCTTCGAGTGCGAATCCGTGGTTCTGCGCGGTGATCGCGATGCGGCCGGTGGTGTGCTCGATGACCGGGATGTTCATCCCGCGGTGGCCGAACTTCATCTTGTAGGTGCCACGGCCGAGTGCGCGCCCGAAGATCTGGTTTCCGAAGCAGATACCGAACAGCGGCAGCTCACGCTCGAGCACTTGCCTGGTCAGTGCAACGCTGGTGTCGGCCGTGGCCGGGTCGCCTGGTCCGTTCGACAGGAAGACACCGTCGGGGTTCAGTTCCAGAACCTGCTCGATGGTGGTGTTCGACGGCATCACGTGCACGCGGATACCGCGCTCGGCGAACATCCGCGGGGTGTTGGTCTTGATACCGAGATCGACTGCGACGACGGTGAATCGAGCATCCCCGGTCGGCTCGATGGTGTAGCCGGCTCCGGTGGTCACTTCACCGGCGAGGTCGGCACCGAGCATCGACGGCTGACCGACCACCTGCGCGAGCATCTCGTCGGAGGTGCCGAGGGCGTCGCCCGAGAACACTCCCGCACGCATGGACCCGCGGGTGCGCAGGTGCCGGACCAGGGCGCGCGTGTCGATTCCGGCGATGCCGACGACGTTCTGCGCCTCGAGCTGGTCCTGCAGCGTTCCGGTGGAGCGCCAACTCGAGGTGCGGCGTGCCGGATCTCGGACGACGTAGCCGGCGACCCAGATCTTGTTGGGATCCTGCGCGCTTGCGGCTTCACCGTCTTCCTGGTTCCAGCCGGTGTTACCGATCTGCGGCGCGGTCGCGACGACGATCTGTCGGTGATAGCTCGGGTCGGTGAGAGTCTCCTGGTACCCGGTCATTCCGGTGCAGAACACGGCCTCGCCGAGGGTGCGCCCCTGTGCGCCGAATGTGGTGCCGCGGAATGTCCGGCCGTCCTCCAGAACAAGAACTGCGCTGCTCACGCGGTTTCCTCCTTGGTTTCTCCGGTGGAACTCGCTGTCCACACCGGGTAGATCTGCTTGTCGTCGGCCCGGAAGCCGGTGTCTATCTCGGTCCCCGTGGGCAGCTCCCAGCGAATGACCAGGAGTCCGTCCTTGGTCATGACCTTGCCTGCCAACCCGCGTTCGGTGCGGATCGCACGGATCGATTCCACCGGGATCCAGATGGGAGATTCACCGTCTCGGTCGAGCAGGATGCCCTTCTCGTGTCGGGACAGTTCTCCGGTGGCGCGGTGGCCGATGTCGCCGACGGCGATGCGGTCCTGCCAGCTCGGAGCGATGGTGCTGCCGACGTACAGGCCGGTGCTCGGCTCGACGAGGGTTGCTCCCAGATCGTCCGGCACGGCCGGAAAGTCACCGATTCGCTCTTCCTGGCGCTTCTGCCGTCCTCGCCAACCCCAGAAGATCAGCGCGATCATCAGTGCCCAGAACAGGATGAATCCGATGACGATGAGAACTCTGTCCACGGTCTACTCTCCCGCTCTGTTCGCCACGGCTCCGTCGCGGACGGTGATTCGCCCGCGCAGCACCGTCGTGGTCACCTTCGAGGAGAAGCTCATGTCCTCGAACGGCGTGTTGTGTGCGACGCTGGCCAGCTTCTTGCCGGAGACCGTCCAGCTCGCTTTCGGGTCGACCAGCGTGAGGTTGGCGATCTCGCCGACCTCGATGGGCCGTCCCTGATCGGCCAATCCGACGATCTGGGCGGGACGCTCGCTCATCACCCGCGCCACGCCGCGCCAATCGAGCAGTCCCGGGGTCACCATCGTGTCGACGACGATGGACAGTGCGGTTTCGAGCCCGAGCATTCCGGGACGGGCGATCGAGAACTCACAGCACTTGTCCTGCTCGGCATGCGGAGCGTGATCGGTTGCCACACAATCGATCACGCCGTCGGCCAAGCCCTTGCGCAGGGCGTCGACGTCGGACTTCTCGCGCAGTGGTGGGTTCACCTTGTTGATCGCGTCGTACGTCTCGAGCCGCGAATCGTCGAGCAGCAGGTGATGCGGGGTTACCTCGGCGGTGATCGAAATGCCCTGTCCGCGTGCCCATTTCATCAACTCGACGGTGCCTGCAGTGGATGCGTGACAGATGTGCACCCGCGCACCTGCGTCACGAGCCAGCAGGGCGTCGCGAGCGACGATCGATTCCTCGGCCGCACGCGGCCAACCGGCCAGTCCGAGGCGCGCCGCCGTCGGGCCCTCGTGTGCGACGGCACCGACGGTGAGCCGGGGTTCCTCGGCGTGCTGAGCGATGAGCACACCGAGGGAACTCGAGTACTCCAGCGCCCGACGCATGATCAGTGGATCGTCGACGCAGTGGCCGTCGTCGGAGAACATCTTCACCCGGCCGATTCCCGCGGCCATCGTGGCCATCTCGGCGAGCTGCTTGCCCTTCAATCCGACGGTGATCGCTCCGACGGGGTGGACGTCGACGAGACCGACTTCCTGTCCCCGACGCCATACGTGGTCGGTCACCACCACCGAGTCGGCGACCGGGTCGGTGTTCGCCATCGCGAACACCGCGGTGTAGCCGCCCAGAGCTGCTGCGGCCGAGCCGGATTCGATCGTTTCGGTGTCCTCGCGGCCGGGCTCGCGCAGGTGCGTGTGCATGTCGACGAATCCCGGCAGCAGTATCTGGCCGCGGGCGTCGACGACCTCGGCTCCGTCGGCGTCGAGGTCCGAGCCGATCCCCGCGATCTCCTCACCGGCGATCAGGACGTCGGTCTCGGGGTCCTCGCCGTACAGCAGCACGCCGCGGAGCAGAACGGAGGTCGCAGGTGCGGTCACGACGCACCCCCGTCCGAACCGACCAGCAATCGGAACAGCACCGCCATCCGCACGTGAACTCCATTCGTAACCTGTTGCAGGACTGCAGTTTTCGGAGAGTCGGCCACCGAGGACGCGATCTCCATACCGCGCAGCATCGGACCGGGGTGCAGTACGACGGCATGCTCGGGCAGCAGGTCGAGCCTGCGCTGCGAGAGCCCGTACGTGATCGAGTACTCACGAGCGGAGGGGAAGAATCCGCCGTTCATTCGCTCGGCCTGCACTCTGAGCATCAGCACCGCATCCAGTCCGGGCAGTTCGGCGTCGATGTCGTGCGAGACCCGCACCGGCCAGCCGGTCACTCCGACGGGCAGCAGGGTCGGTGGTGCGATCAGCACCACCTCGGCACCGAGCGTGGCCAGCAGGATCGCATTCGAGCGCGCCACCCGGCTGTGCAGGATGTCGCCGACGATCGCGATCCGACGGCCGGCGATGTCGCCGAGTCGTTGGCGCACCGTCAAGGCGTCGAGCAGAGCCTGGGTGGGGTGTTCGTGCGTGCCGTCGCCTGCATTGATCACCGCGGGGCCACCTCCAGGAGTGGAGCCTGCGGAACGACCGTCGGTGGTGCTGCCGGTGCCCTGATCGGCGGTCCATTGGGCGATCTGATGTGCGGCACCGGATGCCGGGTGCCTGACGATCAGTGCATCGGCTCCGGCGGCGCGCAGCGTCATCGCGGTGTCGCGGAGCGACTCTCCCTTCGACACCGACGAGCTGCTGGCGCTGACGTTGATGACGTCGGCGCTCATCCACTTGCCTGCGACCTCGAACGAGACGCGGGTACGTGTCGAGTTCTCGAAGAACACCGTCATGATGGTGCGTCCGCGCAATGTCGGGAGTTTCTTGACTTCGCGGCCGAGGAGCGCCTGCTCGAATCGTTCGGCTTCGTCGAGGAGTTCGGTGGCCGATTCGGCCGTCAGGTCGGCGACCGAGAGCAGATGCTTCATCGAGCGGATCCTCCCTCGGACAGGCTGACCCCGTCGCGGCCGTCGTGTTCGGAGAGCAACACCGACACGTCCTCGGTGCGCGCTGTGGGGACGTTCTTGCCGACGTAGTCCGCCCGAAGCGGAAGCTCGCGGTGGCCGCGGTCGATCAGGACTGCGAGCTGCACGGCGCGAGGGCGGCCGAGGTCACGGAGGGCGTCGAGCGCAGATCGCACGGTTCGGCCGGAGAACAGCACGTCGTCGACAAGCACCACCAGTGCGTCGTCGACACCGCCTGCGGGCACCGACGTACGTTCGAGCGGACGGTGCGGCTTGTTTCGCAGATCGTCGCGGTAGAGGGTGATGTCGAGAGAACCCAGCGGGGGGCTGACTCCGGAGAATGCCTCGATACGTTCGGCGAGACGTTCCGCCAACGTGGTCCCGCGGGTGGGAATGCCGAGGAGCACCACGCGCGGCGAGTCGGCGGCGTCGAGGGCCGTCTTCTCGATGATCTGGTGGGCCATGCGGGAGATGGTGCGCCCCACATCGGCCGAGGACAGCAATTCGCGAACGGCGGGGTTCGCGGACGAGCTTTCGGGCGCAGGCAAACTACGACCTCCTTCTCCGCCTCTCTGGACGGATCGTTAAAGGATGTCTGACAACAACTGCGTAGAGCCTAGCAACGCTCTGCGAACCACGACCAGCAGGCTCGCAGAGCGTTCGGTCACACGGGCGTCGACCGTTCGATCACTGCTCGGCGTCGACCGATGCGTCACCGGACGCGTCGGTCTGCGTACGGCTCGAGACCGCCGCGGCTGCGGCGCGTACCTGCGGCGCGACGAGGACGATCTGACCCAGTACGCCGTTGACGAAGCCGGGCGAATCGTCGGTGGACAACTGCTTGGCCAGCTCGACGGCTTCGTCGACGGCCACGACCGGTGGAACATCGGTGGCGTGGAACAACTCCCACACCGCGACGCGCAGGATGGCCCTGTCCACTGCGGGCAGACGGGTGAGCGTCCAGTCCTTGAGGTGATCGGCGATCACGCCGTCGAGGCGATCGAGATTCTCCGCGACGCCCTCGACCAGGGTCGAGGTGTAGTCGCTGACGGGAGCGATGGTGTCGTCGCCGCGTGCGAGTTCGATTCGCTCGGTGGTGAGGTTCACCGGATCGACGTTGCGCGCCTCCGCCTCGAACAGAAAGTCCACCGCGCGCTTGCGGGCCTTGTGGCGCGCACCCAGCTTCTTCGCACCGGGGGCACCGTTCTGCGAGGCGGAGGAGGTCGACTTCTTCGATGACACGTTAGGAGTTCACACGCCCGAGGTAGTTTCCGTCACGCGAGTCGACCTTGAGCTTGTCGCCGGTGTTGATGAACAGCGGCACCGAGATCTCGGCTCCGGTCTCGAGGGTTGCCGGCTTGGTGCCACCGGTGGAGCGATCACCCTGCAGGCCGGGGTCGGTGTGCTTGACCTCTAGCTCGACGGTGACGGGAAGCTCGACGTACAGCGGAACGCCCTCGTGCATGGCGACCTGCACGCGCAGGTTCTCGAGCAGGAAGCGTGCGCCGTCACCGACGGTTGCCTCACCGATCGAGAGCTGGTCGTACGTGTCGGCGTCCATGAACACGTAGTCGCTACCGTCGTGGTAGAGGTACGTCATGTCGCGACGGTCGACCGTCGCGGTCTCGACCTTCACACCGGCGTTGAACGTCTTGTCGACGACCTTGCCCGAGAGCACGTTCTTGAGCTTGGTCCGCACGAATGCGGGCCCCTTACCCGGCTTGACGTGCTGGAATTCGATGATCGACCACAGCTGGTTCTCCAAGTTGAGAACCAGTCCGTTCTTGAAATCGCTGGTGGAAGCCACTTGCTTCGCGTCTCCTCAATCGTTTGTGCGCGTGACGCGCCGTCGGTCACGTGCTTGGATTCGCTCCAGCCCGCGCGCTAGACGGACGTGAGTTCCTTGCTTGTCAGGGTGAGCAGTTCCGGACCCCCGTCGCGAACGACGAGTGTGTCCTCGATCCGAACGCCGCCGCGACCGGAGAAGTAGACACCCGGCTCGACGGTGACCGCTGCACCGCTCAGCAGTGTACCGGTGCTCGTCTTCGCGATTCCCGGCGCTTCGTGGATTTCCAGACCGACGCCGTGGCCGAGCCCGTGCAGGAAGTACTCCCCGTACCCCGCATCCTCGATCACCGAGCGCGACGCGGCGTCGACCGATGCGGTGGTCACCCCTGGAGCCAGAGCGTCTCGACCGGCTGTCTGCGACCGCTGCACCAGCTCGTACAGATCGCGCTGCCACTGCGCGGGAGTCCCGATGACGAAGGTGCGAGTCATGTCCGAGTGGTAGCCGCCGACGAGTGCACCGAAGTCGAGCTTGACGAAGTCTCCGTCGGCCAGCACCGCATCGGTCGGCCGGTGATGCGGGACCGCCGAATTGGCTCCGGCAGCGACGATGGTCTCGAACGACACAGCATCGGCACCGTGATCGAGCATCGACGACTCCAGCTCGCGGGCGACCTCACGCTCGGTCCGGCCTGCACGGATCCCGCCCCCACCGATCAGGTCGGCCAGCGCGTCGTCGGCGGCGCGGCAGGCGTCCCTGAGCAATCCCACCTCGAACTCGTCCTTGACCATGCGCAACGACTCCACGACACCCGGTGCGCGCACCAACTCCACGGCACCGTCGAGCTCCGACCACGCTCGGTGTGCATCCACTGTCACCACGTGGCTCTCGAAGCCCACGCGACCGGTGTTGCCCGCGACCGACGATCGAAGCAGATGCACCGCCGACGCCCGGTCGATCTCGGCGCGCAGATCCGGGACCTGTTCGGCCGCCTGAGTGACGTACCGACCGTCGGTGCAGATCACCGTCCGATCCTCGTCGCCGGCCGAATCGGCCGCCGAGACCAGCAACGCGGCATTCGAGCCGGTGAATCCGGTCAGGTATCGGACGTTGAGAAGATCGGTGATCAACATCGAATCGAGTCCGTCGGCGGCCAACAGTTCTCGTAGGGCACCACGACGGGCACCGAAGTCGGCAGGCATGGTTTCGACATTACCGGGCGTGGCACACGCTCCGTTCGACTCCACCGGGTCATCGAACTTGTGGGCCCCGACACACAAAGTTCGACGTGCGGATATGCTGTGCCGCATGACTGGGTGGGCAGTGCGTGGCATAAGTATGGGATTGGTCAACGTCGTCGTTCGACTGCTGCTGGGGGCAGCAGTGTCGATGTGGCCGCTGAGCGGATCGGCACTGCGCTGGGTGGCCTACGCCCTCGTGCTGCTCGTCATCATCGTGTGGGCCGGCATCGACGGAATCCGCGACCGACGCAGGCACCCCGACCCCGACGACGGCGAGGACCTGACCATGGTCTGGATCAAAGCCGCAGTGGTCGGCGGGCTCCTCGGAGGTCTCCTGAGCTGGATAGTCGACTTCTTCGTCGACTTCAGCCTGGGGCAGAACGGTCTGGTCTTCGAGTTGACGTCCGGAGCCGCGTTCACCATTCTCACCATCTTCATCGCCGCGAGCATCGCGGTGTTCGCGGGAAGGCAGATCGTCAACCGCGAGGCCAAGAAGAAACTGGCCACGTCGGACGCCGAACGCGCGCACGACCGCCAGCTGGTCAACGCCGGTCAGGAGAATCGGTCGAGACAGGGCGAGGCAACGCAGTCCGAACCCGCGCGGTCCGAAACTCAGCGGTCCGAAACTCAGTGGGCCTCCGAGCACGGCGAAGCCGACACCGAGGTGTTCTCGGCGGTGGACGCAGACGGCAAGCCGCGTCTGGACAAGCGTGGACGTCACGGCAGCGCCGACGGTTCCTGACTCCCCCACATCGACCGACGGGCGGTGATCGACGCTTTCGCGTCGATCACCGCCCGTTCTTCGTCCGTACCCGAGTCGCCTCTCACGAGGTCACAACAGAATGGCCGACCCCCCTGCGGCCGGGGCCTCACGACCAACCGCGGAGAATGCGGCGACGAGCAGTGCCGGGTCCGGCCCCTCGAGCCGTCCGGGCTTGGCGAGACCGTCCAGAACCACGAACCGCAACAGCCCGGCCCGGTTCTTCTTGTCCGTCTGCATGCCCTTGAGCAGATCCGAGAACGCGTGCTCGTCGTAGGTGACCGGCAAGCCGACCGATTCGAGAATCGAACGGTGGCGGTCGGCGGTCGCGTCGTCCAGGCGTCCGGCCAGGCGTCCGAGCTCGGCCGCGAACACCAGACCGACCGACACGGCGGCACCGTGACGCCAGCGGTACTGCTCCCGCCGCTCGATCGCGTGCGCGAGCGTGTGCCCGTAGTTAAGAATCTCGCGCAGGTTCGACTCGCGCAGATCCGCCGCCACGACCTTCGCTTTGACCTCGACGGAGCGCCTGATCAGCTCCGGCAGCACGTCGCCGGTCGGATCCAGCGCTGCGGCAGGATCCGCCTCGATGATGTCCAGGATCTTCGGATCGGCGATGAACCCGGTCTTGATCACCTCGGCCAGGCCGGAGACGATCTCGTTCTTGGGGACGGTCTCGAGCGTCGCCAGATCGATCAACACGGCGGCCGGTTCGTGGAACGAGCCGACGAGGTTCTTGCCCGCATCGGTGTTGATGCCGGTCTTGCCGCCCACGGCCGCGTCGACCATGGCCAGCAGCGTCGTCGGGACGTGGACGATACGGACTCCGCGCATCCAGGTCGCTGCAACGAAGCCGGCCAGGTCCGTTGCCGCGCCGCCGCCCAGACTCACGATGGCGTCGCTGCGGGTGAGACCGATTCGACCGAGAACCTCCCAGCAGAACCCCGCCACTGCCAGATCCTTGCCGTCCTCGGCATCCGGGATCTCGATGCGGTGAGCGTCGATTCCCTTGTGCGCCAACGCAGCTCGCACAGCCTCCGCGGTCTCGGCCAGCGGAGGTTGGTGGAAGATCGCCACGGTGGCCGTTCCGGCGAGCTCGTCGACGAGGTCCGTCAACAGACCTCGGCCGATGATCACCGGGTACGGGTTGGCTGTCTCGACCTGGACGCGCACGGGCTCTGTCATCGAATCACCTTCATCTACTGGGGGTTTCTCTCGTTCGCATCGCGCCCGGGAACAGGGGCGATCGCCGTCAGCTTCGCCACCAACTGACCCACGACCCGAGCGGGGCTGCGACTGTCGGTGCGCACTCGCACCGTGGCCACCGAACGATAGAGAGGTCGCCGATGACGCATCAGTTGCTGGTACTTCGCACGCGGGTCGGGGCCGGCGAGCAGCGGCCGAACCGTGTTCGCACCGGTTCGCCGAAGCCCCTCCGCCACACTGATCTCCAGGTACACCACGGTGTGCCCGGACAGTAGGGCGCGGGTCGCGGGCGAGAGCACGGCACCACCGCCGAGGGAGACGATTCCGTCGTGCGAGGCCAGAGCACCGGCGACTATCCGCTCCTCGATCTGCCGAAACGCCGGTTCGCCGTCGTGCGAGAAGATGTCGGCGATCGTGCGACCGGTGTCTCGCTCGATGGCCACGTCGGTGTCGAACAGGTCCAGGTCCAGCGCCTGTGCCAGCCGTCGACCGATCGTCGACTTCCCTGCTCCCGGCGGTCCGACGAGGACCGCGTACGGGGTCATCGTGGAGGTCGGGCGGCGGTGCCCTTCACGTAGTGGTCGACGTTGCTCGTCGTCTCCGCCAGCGAGTCCCCACCGAACTTCTCCAACGCTGCCTGCGCGACCACCAGGGCGACCATGGTCTCCGCGACGACGCCTGCAGCCGGAACAGCGCAGACATCCGAGCGCTGATGAATGGCCACTGCCTCGTCACCGGTCGTCATGTCGACCGTTGCCAGCGCACGCGGAACCGTCGAGATGGGCTTCATCGCCGCCCGCACTCGTAGTGCCTCACCGTTGGTCATACCGCCCTCGATGCCGCCTGCGCGGTTGGTCGAGCGCAACACACCGTCCGGGCCCGGCTTGATCTCGTCGTGGGCGACGCTTCCGCGTCGGCGCGCGGTCTCGAAGCCGTCCCCGATCTCGACCCCCTTGATGGCCTGGATGCCCATCAGTGCTGCGGCCAGTCGGGCGTCGAGTTTGCGTTCTCCGGAGACGAACGATCCGAGGCCGACGGGTAGGCCGTGCACGACGACCTCGACGACGCCGCCGAGGGTGTCGCCGTCCTTCTTCGCGGCTTCGATCTCGGCGATCATCGACTCCTCGGCGGCCTTGTCGAAGGCGCGAACCGGGGAGGCGTCGATCGCGTCGAGGTCGGCACCTGCGGGCGGCGGTCCAACGTAGGGGTCGGACGCACCGATGGAGATCACATGGGACACGACGTCGACGCCGAACGCCTGCTTCAGGAACAGACGGGCGACAGTGCCGATGGCGACCCGGGCGGCGGTCTCACGAGCACTGGCGCGTTCGAGCACCGGACGAGCGTCGTCGAATCCGTACTTGAGCATTCCGGAGAAGTCGGCATGACCGGGCCGCGGCCGGGTCAACGGAGAGTTGCGCGCAAGATCCGCGAGCACTGCGTCGTCGACGGGGTCGGCCGACATCACCTGCTCCCATTTGGGCCACTCGGTGTTGCCGACCTCGATCGCAACCGGCCCGCCCATGGTGCGTCCGTGTCGAACACCGCCGGTGAGGGTCACTTTGTCGGCCTCGAACTTCATGCGGGCACCGCGGCCGTAGCCGAGGCGACGGCGCGCGAGTTGAGAGGCAATGTCGTCCGAGGTCACCTCTACTCCCGCGACCATTCCTTCGAGGATGGCGACGAGAGCGGGTCCGTGGGATTCTCCGGCAGTTATCCAGCGCAGCACTCGAACATCTTTTCACGCCAGGGACGCCGCGGATGCCAGCAGGGTGGCCGCGCACATGGACGGGCCGTGCGCGATGCGCGCGCGCCCGTGCCCGAACGCCGCGACGACCGACCCCACCACGGCAGTTACCACCGGTGCCGCCACTGCGGCGATCGCCCATCCTTCTCCGCCGCCCACGCCTGCGATCGAGCCGACCGACCAGGCGAGTTTGACGTCCCCCGCGCCGAACGCGGCGGGCGCGAGAAGGTGAACGACCAGATAGATCGCGAACAGCAGAGCGCCGCCGAGCACTGCGCTCGCCGAGCCGGTGACGACGAGCGCGATCGTCACCACGATCGCTCCGGGGACGGTCAGGATGTTCGGCAACCGGCGCTGCTGCAGGTCGACGGCGCTGAGGGCGGCGAACCACCACATCGTTATGCACAACGAGAACGCGTACTCGGAGCCGCCGAACCGCCACCAGACCCATCCGGTCCCGATCGCAGACAGCAGCGGCAGGAGCCGAGGATTCCATCGGACCAGGCAGCGGCGCATCGTCATCCCCGCGGCGGCGCCGACCACGACCGCGACACACAGACCCGTCATGATCGAAGGGTTGCATCGCGGTGGCGGCCGGCTGTGACGAAAGCCCAAGTGGCAGATTGCCCTGTGTACAACTCACGGCCTGTGGACAACTCGCGGCCCGTGGACTATCGGCGGACGAAGCTCACCGCACGGTGGCCAGCGCGTCCCGCATGATCGCTCGTGGTGCCGGCTTGCCGGTGAATTGCTCCACCTGCCCGTAGGCCTGATTGAGCAGCATCGACAATCCGCTGATGACGGTTCCACCGGCCGCCTCCACGGCAGCTGCCAGGGGCGTCGGCCACGGATCGTAGATAGCGTCGAGTACCAGCGGCGCATGGGCGAGATCCGACGCGATGTCGGCCGCTCCGGCCGCCGGAACGGTGCTCACCAATACCGCCGAGGCCGCTGCGACAGTGGCGAGACGAGGGTCTGTCATGTTCACGAACTCCGCGCGCATTCCCGCGGCGACGGCGCAGTCCAGTGTGTCCCGGGCGCGCTCGGCCGACCGAGCGACCACGGTGACCGCAGCCGCTCCGAGCCCGGCCAGCGCCACGATCGCCGGCCTCGACGTTCCCCCGGCACCGACCACCGTCACGGTGCTACCGGACAGGTCCTCGACTCCGGCGTCGCGCAGTGCACCCACGATTCCGTCGACGTCCGTGCAGTCGGCGCGCCAGCCCGACGCGGTCCGCACCAGGGTGTTCGCCGAGCCGGCCAGAACTGCCCGCGCGGTGCGTTCGGTCGCGTACTCCAGAGCGGCAACCTTGCCCGGCATGGTGACCGACACGCCGACCCATTCGGGGCCGAAACCGTCGAGCAGGCCGGGCAACTGCTCACCGGTGCAGTCGATGCGCTCGTAGGTCCAGTCGGTGAGGCCGAGCGCGCGGTACGCAGCGCAGTGCAGCACGGGCGACTTCGAGTGTTCGACGGGGCTTCCCAGCACCGCGGCGCGCACGTCAGCGGCCGCTGTCGAGGAATCCACCCTCGACCTTGGTGATGTTGGCCAGGTGTTCCTCGTAGCTGCGGGTGAACAGGGTTTCGCCCGCCTGGTTGATGGTCACGAAGTACAACCAGTCACCGTCGGCGGGCATCTCGACCGCCTGCACCGCACCGATACTCGGCGAGGAGATCGGGGTTGCCGGTAGCCCTTCGCTGGCATAGGTGTTCCACGGGGTGACTCGGGCACGGTCGGCGTCGGTGGTGGCCACCTCGGTCGTGTCGAGCGAGTAGTTGACCGTCGAGTCGAACTCGAGCTTCTGCGGTACGGCGAGGCGATTGAGAATCACCCGGGCCACTTTGCTGAAGTCCTGGGGCAGGGACTCACGTTCGACGAGCGACGCGGCGACGAGGGTGTCGTACGGAGTCAGCCCGGAGTTGGCGCCCGCGGTGAGAATTCCGGTGTCCTCGTAGCGGGTGGCACTCTCGGACACCAACTGCTCGAGGATGTCGGTCGGAGCCGCGCTGGGATCGAAGTCCCAGGTTCCCGCGGCGATCAGGCCCTCGAGCTGCCGATCGCGGTCCGGGACTCCTTCGACGCGATCGGTGGCCCAGTCGGGCACGCCCAGGGCAGCCGGGTCGTCCACAGCTCCGGCTGCGTTGAGGTCGTCGTAGCTCACGCAGGTCGGGGTTCCACTGCCGGTTCGGTCCACGCAGCTGGCCTCGGAGATCAGGGTGTAGATGCCCTTCTTGACCGCACCGGTGTTCACGTCGCGGGCGTCGTGCAACTGGCGGCCCTCGGAGATCACCATGTTGCCCACTCGGGACGCGGGGTCGACCAGTTCGGAGACGGCCTGCGAGGCAGGCACGTTGCTGGCGAGCAGATAGAAGCCGGGTTGAACCGAGGTGATGGCGTTGTTCGACAGCGCTGCTTCGAGGAACGCCCCCGAGCTGGCCACGACACCTTTGTCCGCTGCCTGGGTACCGATCTGTTGCGCGGTGTCGTTCGGATGAACCTGAATCACCACGCCGTCCCCCGGTGAGCCTGCGGCGAAGTCCGCGTTCGGTGTCGTGCGATTGCCGAACTTGTTCACCGCGAAATATCCTCCGCCTGCCACTGCCACGATCAACACGAGCCCGAGCACCGCAGCCACCAAGCGGCCGCGACGCTTGCGGCTGGACGCGGCTCGGTCCTTGCGGCTCGCAGCACGGCTGCGTCCGACCTCCTGGGGCACCGCTGGGCGCTCGGCCTCGCGATCGGGCTCGCGATCGCCGTGACGAGAGGCCCGTGGGTGCGGCTCCTGCCGCTGCGGATGGCCGTGCAGGCTGCGGTGGAACTCGCTGCCCTCGTCCACCGAATAGCCGATCGGGTCGGTGTGCGCCTCGTCCGCGCGCGGGTCTCGGCGGTCCCGATCGGGCCCTTGGTAGTTCACTCGTCGACCTCCGTCGATCCTGAATTCGTCGCTGCACGATCCGATACGGCGCGGCGCTCGTCGAGCCACCCCTGCAGTATCGCCACCGCCGCAGCCTGATCGATCACCGATCGTTGGTTCTTGGCTCGCACTCCACTGTCCCGTAACGCACGCGATGCGCTCACGGTAGTCAGTCGCTCGTCGGCCATCCGAATCGGAACATCACCCAACCGCCGGTACAGGGAACGGCCGAATCTCTCGGCTGCCTCGACGGCGCTGCCGCGTTCTCCGCGCAGCGTCCGCGGAAGCCCGATCACGATCTCGACTGCCTCGTACTCGGCGACGATCTCCGCCACTCGCACCACATCCGGCGCGTCGGGACCCTTGATCTTCGAGCGTGGCACGGTCTCGACCGGCGTGGCCAGCACACCGTCCGGATCGCTCGCGGCGATGCCGATGCGGACGCTGCCGACGTCGATGCCGATACGACGGCCACGTCCGGGATCGTCGGCACCGGGCCGATCGGGGCCACGCCCCTGAGTCACCACGATCGTCAGTGGGTCGTGAGTTCGGTCAGTCGAGCCCGCGCGGCGTCGATACCGGCGTCGATTCCGGCGACGTCCGATCCCGATCCCTGGGCCAACTCGGGCTTGCCGCCGCCTCGGCCACCGATGCTCGGACCGAAGGCCGCCACCAGATCGCCTGCCGCGACGCCTGCATCCTGAGCTGCCTTGTTGGCCGAGACCACGAACGGGACCTTGCCGCTCACGGTGCCGAACAGCACCACCACGGCCGGATCGGTGCCCAGTCGTCCTCGAATGTCGGTCACCAGGGTGCGCAGATCGTTACCGCCGACACCCTCCGGTGCTCGGGCAACCACCGCTCGCACGTCACCGAATCGCTCGGCCTTGCCGACGAACTCACCTGCCGAGGCCAGCACAGCGGCGGCCTTGACGGCGTCGAGTTCCTTCTCCGCGACCCGCAAGCGCTCGACCAAGGTCTCGATGCGCGCCGGGACCTCCTCGGACGGAACCTTCAGCGAGGACGCGATGCCGGCCAGCAGCGCGCGTTCCTTGGCGAGGTAGCGGTAGGAGTCGAGGCCGACGAATGCTTCGACGCGGCGCACTCCGGAGCCGACGGACGATTCACCGAGAATGGTGACCGGTCCGATCTGCGACGAGTGCTGCACGTGCGTACCACCGCACAGTTCCATCGAGAACGGTCCGCCGATCTCGACCACCCGCACCTCGTCGCCGTAGTTCTCGCCGAACAGGGCCATCGCGCCCATCTTCTTGGCGCTGTCGAGGTCGGTGACGAGGGTGTTGACCGCGAAGTCCGAGCCGACCGCGTCGTTGGCGACGTTCTCGATGTCGTCGCGCTGCGCCTCCGAGAGCGCGCCCTGCCACGAGAAATCGAATCGGAGGTAGCCGGGCTTGTTCAACGAACCCGCCTGCGTCGCGTTCGGACCGAGGACCTGTCGCAGGGCCGCGTGCACCATGTGGGTACCGGAGTGGCCCTGCGTCGCACCCTTGCGCCAGGCGTGATCGACGTCGACGTGGACGGTGTCGCCCTCGGTGATCTGCCCCGACTCGACCACGGACTTGTGAGTCCAGAGCTTCTTGGCGATCTTCTGCACGTCGTCGACCTTGACCGAGAGCCCAGGCGCGGTGATGGTGCCGATGTCGGCGATCTGGCCACCGGACTCGGCGTAGAGAGGGCTGCGGTCGAGAATGATCTCGATCCGCTCTCCCGCAACCGCGGTCGGAACCCGGACGCCGTTGGAGATCAACGCCAACACCGTTGCGTCGGAACCGAGTTCGTCGAATCCGGTGAACTCGGTCGGCGAACCGTCGACGAAGTCCTTGTAGACCGTCAGGTCGGCGTGTGCGTGCTTACGGGCGCGGGCGTCGTCCTTGGCCCGGTTGCGCTGCTCGGCCATCAGCGACCGGAATCCGTCCTCGTCGACCGACAACCCCGCCTCGGCGGCCATTTCGAGCGTCAGATCGATCGGGAACCCGTAGGTGTCGTGCAGTGCGAACGCTTCTGCGCCGCCGATCTTCTTCGCACCCGACGCCTTGACTGCCTCGGCGGCACCCTCGAACAGCCGTGAACCCGAGGTGAGGGTCTTGAGAAACGCGGTCTCCTCCCCCACAGCGACGGTGAGAATTCGATCGAAGTCGGTGACGAGGTTCGGGTAGGACTCGGCCATCGTGTCGCGCACGACGGTGATGAACTGCGCCATCGTCTCGTCGGGTGCTCCGAGCAGCCGTGCCGATCGCACGATGCGGCGCAGCAGCCGGCGCAGCACGTAGCCGCGGCCGTCGTTGCCGGGGTTGACGCCGTCGGAGATGAGCAGCGCGGCGGTGCGGGCGTGATCGGCGATGACCCGGAAGCGGACGTCGTCCTCGTGATTCGCACCGTAGGCGCGTCCCGAGAGCTCCTCGGCCTTGGCGATGACCGGTCGGACGAGGTCGGTCTCGTAGACGTTGTCCACGCCCTGCAGTAGGAATGCGACGCGCTCGACGCCCATGCCGGTGTCGATGTTCTGCTTCGGCAGCGGACCGAGAATCTCGAAATCGTCCTTGCTGATCCCCTTGCCGCGTTCGTTCTGCATGAACACGAGGTTCCAGATCTCGATGTACCGGTCCTCATCGGCCTCGGGACCACCCTCGGCACCGAACTCGGGTCCGCGGTCGTAGTAGATCTCCGAGCACGGGCCACAGGGCCCGGGAATGCCCATGGACCAGTAGTTGTCGGCCATTCCGCGACGTTGAATTCGTTCGTCGGGCAGGCCTGCGATCTCCTTCCAGAGCTCGATGGCCTCGTCGTCGTCGAGATACGCAGTGGCCCAGATCCGCTCGGGGTCGAACCCGTACCCGCCGTCCTCGACACTGTCGGTCAACAGCGACCAGGCATGCCGAATGGCGTCGCGCTTGAAGTAGTCGCCGAACGAGAAGTTGCCTGCCATCTGGAAGAACGTGTTGTGGCGGGTGGTGATACCGACGTTCTCGATGTCGAGGGTGCGCACGCACTTCTGGACGCTCGTCGCCGTCTTGTACGGCGGTGTCTGCTGACCGAGGAAGAAGGGGACGAAGGGGACCATGCCCGCATTGACGAACAGCAGATTCGGGTCGTCGAGGATCAACGACGCACTGGGTACTTCGGTGTGTCCCGCCTTCACGAAATGGTCGAGGAAACGCCTGCGGATCTCATGGGTCTGCACTGATACAGGGTAGCGTCCGAGGCCGTGTACCGACTCGAGGGCCTATCGGCCTCGGATGATGCGTCGCAGTTTCCCCACTCTGGTCGCGATTTCTCGCTCGGCGCCGTGTTCGGTGGGCTCGTAGTAGTTCACGCCCACCAGCTCGTCCGGTGGGTACTGCTGCCCCAGCACGCCGCCGGGACTGCTGTGCGGGTACCGGTACCCGACGGCGTTTCCCAATCCTTGCGCTCCCTTGTAGTGGCCGTCGCGTAGATGCGGCGGCACCGATCCCGACTTGCCCGCCGCCACGTCGGCCATCGCCGCACCGAGTGCGCCGATCACCGCCCCGGACTTGGGGGCGGTCGCCAGGTGGATCGTGGCCTGCGCCAGAGCCAACCGCGCTTCGGGCATCCCGATCATCTGCACCGCGCTGGCAGCGGCCGTCGCGGTCTGCAAGGCGGTGGGATCGGCCATCCCGATGTCCTCGCTGGCGTGCACCACCAGACGCCGCGCGATGAACCGCGCGTCCTCGCCTGCCGTGATCATCCGAGCCAGATAGTGCAGGGCGGCGTCGACGTCGGACCCTCTGATCGACTTGATGAACGCACTGATGACGTCGTAATGCTGGTCCCCGTCGCGGTCGTATCGCACGGCGGCCTTGTCGACACTGGCTTCGACCGTCGCGAGGTCCAGCGTTCCGTCGGTCGCGGCACCCGCTGCCGCCTCGAGAGCCGTCAGCGCTCGGCGGGCGTCGCCGGCCGCGAGACGCACCAGGTGATCCATGGCGTCCTCGGCGATGGTCACCGCACCGTCCAATCCGCGCGGATCGTTGGCGGCACGAGTGAGCAACAACTCGATGTCCTCGGATCCCAGCGGTTGCAGCTGCAGCACCAACGACCGGGACAGCAGCGGAGACACCACCGAGAACGACGGGTTCTCGGTGGTCGCAGCCACCAACAGCACGATCCGATTCTCGACGGCGGCGAGCAGTGCATCCTGCTGCGTCTTGGAGAACCGGTGCACCTCGTCGATGAACAGCACGGTCTGCTCACCCGAGAGGAGTCGGCGTCGCGCCAGTTCGATGACGTTGCGCACTTCCTTGACTCCGGCCGACAGGGCCGACAGGGCCTCGAACTTGCGTCCGGTCGCCCCCGAGATCAGCGACGCCAGCGTCGTCTTGCCGGTTCCCGGTGGACCGTAGAGCATCACCGAGGACGCACCGGAGCCCTCGACGAGCCGCCGCAGCGGTGCGCCGGGAGCCAACAGATGAGACTGCCCCACCACCTCGTCGAGGGTCGTCGGCCGCATTCGCACCGCCAGCGGGGCGTCGGGCCTGACATAGGCGGACGTCGGACGGGATTCGGCGATCGTCGCCTCCGGTGCCGCAGGACTGTCGAAGAGTCCGTCCTCGCCGAACTCGTCGCTCCCCGAGATGTCCCCGCCCGAGATGTCACTTCCGAAACCGCTGCTCACCGGTCGAACGCTACCGATCCGACCGCCGCGAGCGCGAACGACGTCTTTCTCAGCGCTCCCACTTCGTCCGCAGAGCGGTTCCGACCGACGTCGCGTACTCCGCGATGCCTGTTTCGCCGACGCGCGCCGCACTGTCCGCCAGCACCGTCCACCGCGAGATCAGTGCCTGCGACCGCGGAACCGACAGATGGTGCGCCCGCGCGGCTGCGATGCGAGTGTGGTCGTCGGGCAGGAACCAGTAGGTGCTCAGCCACACCCAGATCAGACGCGCGTCGAGGATCTTGCTCGCCAGGGCGGTGTCGTCGGCCAATGCCGGCCAGATGCCCACCACTTCCGCGCGCCAGGCGTCGATCATCGCCTGCTCGCGATCGTGCGAGAGCTCGAAGCTGCACAGGCAACCGGGGAACGACGCCAACGCGTAGGTGATGTCGAGGGTGGCGTCACGGAATCCGCCCCACTCGTAATCGAGGAATCGCACGCCTTCGTCGTTGACGATGATGTTGTCGGGGCACAGGTCGGACGGGCTGAAGGCACGGAAGGCTCCGTGCGCGAACAGCCGTCCGCTGCGAGAGACGCGATCGAGAATCGCATCGGGGGTGGCTCCGACGCCCAGGAGATCGGTCAGCATCCCTGGAACCTCGGCGAGCGCGCCCGGTATCTGGGCGGAGATACCGTCGGTCGAGTCCGGTTGCCCCACCCGACGCAACAGAGCGGCGAAGTCGTCCTCGCGGCCGACGGTGGCGGCATGCATGCGGCCGAGTGCCTGGGCCATGGCCATCAGAGAATTGGTCACCGCGGCTTCGTCGGAATTGCGCAGCAGAGTGGTGATGGGACTGGCGTCGCCGAGATCGCTGAGCACCAGCAGCCGCGCATCGAGATCGTAGGCGTGCAGCTCGGGTCCTGGCCTGCTGTCCGTGGCCAGGGCGTTGGCGAACTGGTACGAGGCCGCCTCGCGCAGGAACGCACTCGAGCTGGAGATGTCGGCGAGCTCGGCGGGCTGTCCGGATTCGGCGGGCAGGTCGCGGACCTGCTTGATCACCAGGGTGCGGGGAAGTTGAAACGGGTTCTCGGAGACTCGGACTCGCAACACGATCGCTTGGCCGCTACCCCCCAGGTTCACCGGGTCGATCAACGTCACCGGAGCTCCGGTGCGTTTGGTGAGGAGTCGCTGAGCTGCTGCTACTACCTCTGATACAGGGTCTGCCAGTGTTGCGGTCATCGATGTCCAAGCTACCCGTTCGGTGCGTTCTGCTGTGCTGTGTCGACGACTACGAATGAGACACGATTGTCCGTTTTGCGGCATTTTTCGTTCTGCATCCCCAGATTCGACCAGGTGGTCGGTTACCCCCGAGCCATCAGATTATGCCGGGTTCGCTACAGCGGTGCAACGTCCACCGACACGGCGATGGTGCTCTCCTCCGCTTCGGTGTAGATCACCCCGCGCAGTGGAGGTACATCGGCGTAGTCGCGTCCCCACGCCACGGTCGCGTACCGCTCGTCCACCAATTGATCGTTGGTGGGATCGAAGGCCAGCCAACGATCGTTCGGCATCCACACCGCAGCCCACGCATGGGTCGCGTCGACACCGATCATCCGCTCCTTGCCGGGCGGAGGTTCGGTGGCGAGATAACCCGACACATACCTCGCCGCGAGACCCTGGGACCGCAAGCACGCGATCGCGAGACGAGCGAAGTCCTGACACACTCCCGATCGCGCGGCGAGCACGTCGACCACGGTGGTCGAGACCGTCGTCGAGCCCGAGAGATAGCGAAAATCGGTGAAGATCCGATGCGTCAGATCGACCACGACGTCCGCCAGAGGACGACCCGGCCAGAAGCTGGGTGCGGCGTAAGCGCGTACCTCGTCGGTGATCTCCGGGGTCGGCAGATCCAGAGCGAACTCCACAGCCGACGCGCGAGCCGGATCGGCAGGCACGTTCGCACCGAACAGCGCCATCCGAGCGGACTCCCACGACGCCGTCGCCGGCCACGACGTGGTTTCGTCCGCCGGGCGCGGATACACCTCCACGAGAGAATCCGCCGTCACCACCAGTTTCTCGTGGTCCTGGGTGACGTGGAAGTACACATCCTCGTTGCCGTAGACGTCGACACCGAAGGATTGATCGGTCGGTGCCGGCTCCACCGTGACGGACTTCTCCACGCAGTGCTGCCCGTCCATGTCGCGCGGAGCCAGGAATCCACGGCCGTAGGACGAGGTCACGCGGTCGGAGTACGTGTAGGTGGTGATGTGCTTGATTCGATACCGCCGACTCATCACCGCACCCCGTTCGCAGATCGGATGTTCGAGCTGCCCCACAGCGGCTGCGTGCCGCCGGGCAACGACATGTGCGTGGCGAGGACGACGCGAGACAACTCCTCGAGTGAGTCGTGGATCCCCTCCACCAGTTCGAGCAACTCCACCCGGCGACCGTTCGCGTCGACCGACTCCAGATCGCCCGGGTCGACCCGTCGCAATCGCACCCGCATCTGCTCGACGAGCTGCTCGGGCCGTGACGTGCCCGAGGCATCGGGCAACGAACCCAGATCGTCCCGAAGCCGGTCGAGCTGGTAGACCAGCGCTCGCGGGTTGCCTTCGTCGAACAGCAACAGCTGCGCGACGGCCGCCGGACGCGCGCGCCCACTGTTGCGTCTGCGGTAGATCACCGAGGACTCGGCGGCGGACAACACCGAATCGATGACCGCCTGTTCCGTGGACGGGGTGAGAGCGTGACTCAGGGTGGCCGAGAGCAGCGCAGTCAGCTGCAGACCACGCTCGATCCGCTTACCGGCGTCCATCAGGTACCAGCCCGCGTCTCGCACCATCGATTCCGACGCCAGGCCGGACAGTGCGAGCAGACCACGCAGCACACTCGACTGCGACGACGCCAGTTGCGCGCCGTTGTGAACTGGTGACTCGGCCAGCTCCTCCAGCGCGGTGTCGATGCGGTTCAGAACCGCCCAGGTGTCGTTCGAGAGCTGGTCGCGTACCGCGCGCGCCGCTTGCTGCATCCGGTCCACCGATTGCGCCAGCGAACCCATACGGCCCGTCGACAGCATCAGCGAACGCATTTCCACGGTCGCGTCGCCGTGGTTCTTCTCGTCGAGGAACCCCGGCCAGGTACGCGAGACCTTCGTGACCGCTTCGAGCAGGATCGGCAGACTGTCGCTGCCCTCGAGCCACGGCATCGAGCGATAGTCCTGATTGCGTTCGCGCGCAGCGATCAGCAAGCGAGTCATGTCCTCGGCACGTTCGCTGTAGCGCCCGAACCAGAACAGGTCACCGAGCACACGCGGAGAGCTGACGACATCGACGTTGGACGCGGCGTACTGCGGCAACTCCTCCACCGTGGCGGGAGGGGTGTGCGGAGCGGAGTCCGCCGGGGTGACCCGTTCCACCGACTTGACCCACACGTCCTTCGACGCCACCGTGATGAGCGGATCGGTGACCGGTGCGGTGAGCACCACCTGCCCCAGGCCGCCGCGCATCGGTGTGTACCCACCCCGTTGCGCAACCGTGAACAGCCGCATCCCCACCTGCGCAGGGGCTACCGCCAACTGCGACCCCGACTCGCCGTCGATCGACGAACCGACCGGAGCCAGCGAGAACTCGGGGACTTCCTGCCCGGTCCACTTCCACGGCTCGGCCACGATTCGATCCCACAGCTCCCTGGCTGCGACGTCGGTGAGATCGTGCCCAACCACCGTGCGACGCGAGGTGGTCGACCGCAGTACCAGCGAACGCAGCCGGCTGCCGATGTGCGAGAGCTGATTCGGGTCACCGCCCCAGTAGGTCCGTACCGAACCGAGAATCAGATCCTCGTCCAGCAGCGCACGGCTCAACGCCGGAAGCAGCGGAAGCAGAGCCGGGTTCTCGAGCACACCGCTACCGAGGGTGTTCACCACGCTCACGGCCCCGCGGCGTAACACCTCGACCAGACCGACGACACCCAGGTGCGAATCCGGACGTAGATCGAGTGGGTCCGCGAACTCGGCGTCGACTCGGCGCAGCACCACATCCACCCGGCGCAACTTGCCGAGCGACCGCATCCACAGACAACCGTCACGGACCACGAGATCCGCATTCTCCACCAGCGGAAAACCGAGAACCGTTGCGAGATAAGCCTGATCGAATGCCGTCTCGGAGTGCGAACCAGGACTGAGCACCACCACGACCGGATTCTCGGCCGACGCGGGCGCAGCATCGCGAAGCGCCAGGCGCACCGCGCGCGCGAACGTCGAGAGCGGCCTCGGGTTACTCGCCTGGAACAACTCGGGCATCGCGCGCGACATCACCCGTCGATCGGCGAGCGCGTACCCCACTCCCGACGGTGCCTGCGTGCGGTCGGCGACGACTCGGAACTCACCGTCCGAACCTCGGGCGATATCGGCGGCATGCATGAACAGCTGATGCGGCCCCGGAATGGTGATCGCGTGCGCAGTGCGCAGATAACCCGGATTACCGAAGACCAACTCCGGCGGAATCAACCCCCGACGAACGGTTTCCTGGGCCCCGTAGATATCGGTGAGCACCGCGTCGAGCAGCATCGACCGCTGAACCAAACCGGCTTCCAGACGATCCCACTCATCGGCCGCGACCACCAACGGAACACTGTCCAACCCCCACCGAACAGCACTGGGCAATGCCTCGCTGCCACCCGACGGCGGAATGGGGTTGTACGTGATGCCGTGGTCGTCGACCAGACGGCTCACCCGCGACTGCAACGTCTGCATGGCACCGGAGCCGGCCTCACGCATACCGTCGACCAACTCCGCCCAATGCGGACGAACGGCGTCGTCGGCGTCGAGCAACTCGTCGAACCGATCGACGCGACCGCTCACGGCCTCGCGCCGACCGCGGTACGCGAGCCACGGCGACCCGGCACCACTCGAAACACCGTCGTTCCTGCCGGCTCCACTCGAGACATCGTCGTTCCTGCCGGCTCCACTCAGGGTGGTATCCACGGGCACCATCGAGCCGTTGTTCCTTCCGTCGGTCGATCACACTCCGCCGCCGGGCGGCTCCGCTTGCTGCGGACCCACCCGATACGCGTCGGACCGAGATCGCTACCGGTCGACTCGTTCTCCTGTGCAGTCGCGTCTCAGGACGTGATGACTCCGGTCCGGCGCAGGTCGAGCATGCCGGGCGCGGACACATCGATCGCTTGGCGAGCGTGCATCTCGAGCAATCTTGCTACGTCCACCTTCCCCGAGGTGAACCCGCCCTCCTCGAAGCGGCCGTTGCGGCGAGCCTCGGCTTCGACCGAGTTGACGGGAGGCCCCTCGTACGAGCGCCCGCCCGGATGCACGACGTGGTACGAGCATCCACCGACTGCGCGTCCGGTCTGCATTTCCACCAGGTCGAAACGCAGTGGACTCTGCACCTCGATCGTCGGGTGCAGAGCGCTCGGCGGCTGCCAGGCGCGGTAGCGCACACCGGCGACCTGAACGTCCTGACGCTCGGTGCGCACCATCGGTACCGGCACCCCGTTGCACGTCACCATGTATCGGCCCGCGTCGGCTCCGGCGACCCGAACCTGGATCCGCTCCACCGAGGAGTCCACGTACCGCGCGGTGCCGGAGGACGTCGACTCCTCGCCGAGGGTGTTCCAGGGCTCGATCGCGCCACGTAGTTCGATCTCGGCATCGCCGACCACGGTGGTGCCGATCCGCGGGAATCGGAATTCGGTGAACGGATCGAGCCAGCTGGTGTCGAAGTCGATACCGTGCTCACGGAGGTCCTCGGCCACGCGGCCGATGTCGCTGATCACGAAGTGCGGAAGCATGTATCGGCCGTGCAGATTGGCACCGTGCCGGATCAGCGGAGCCTCGAGCGGGGTGTCCCAGAATCGCGAGACCATCGATCGCACGAGCAGTGACTGCACCATCGCCATCTGATGGTGCGGCGGCATCTCGAACCCGCGCAGTTCGAGCAATCCGAGTCGGCCGCGGGTGGAGTCGGGGCTGTAGAGCTTGTCGATGCAGAACTCGGCGCGGTGCGTGTTGCCGGTGATGTCGGTGAGCAGGTGCCGCAGTGCTCGGTCGACCACCCAGGGCGAGGCCGATCGATCGGCCCCGGTCAGTCGCTTGATCTCGCTGAATGCGACCTCGAGCTCGTAGAGCGATTCCTCCCGACCCTCGTCGGCGCGAGGTGCCTGCGAGGTGGTGCCGATGAAGCGGCCCGAGAACAGGTACGACAGCGACGGGTGCCGCTGCCAGTGAGTGAGCAGCGACACCAACAGATCCGGTCGACGCAGAACGGGTGAATCGACCGGCGTCACGCCGCCGAGAGTGATGTGGTTGCCGCCGCCGGTTCCGCGGGTGGTGCCGTCGTTGTCGAATCCTTCGGTGCTCAACCGGGACTGGCGAGCCTCGAGGTAGAGACGCTCCATCAGTTCGTTCTGTTCGGCCCACGAGGAGGTCGGTTGCACGTTGACCTCGATCACACCGGGATCCGGTGTGACAGTGAGGGTTTGGATACGCGGATCCGACGGCGGGCCGTAGCCCTCGATCACGACGGGGGTGTCGATGGTCGACGCCGCCTGCTCGACGCGTGAGACGAGGTCGACGAAATCGTCCAACCGATCCATCGGCGGCATGAACACGTGCAGGATGCCGTCACGGACCTCGGCGACCAGAGCGGTGACGGCGGTGCCGCCGACCCTGGACGTCTCGTCGACCAACTGCGCGTACCGCGACTCGGCCGGGTTCACCGCGCGCGGCGGCTGCTGCGTGAGCTGCGGTGTCGGCAGATCCGGCTTGGGGGCGGTGGGGTCGGCCGGGTTCTCGACCGGTCCCCCGTCCCAGGAGATCGCTCGCAGGGGCAGCCGCAAGCCCGCGGGAGAATCGCCTTCCAACAACACGATTCGGCCACGGCGCAACTTCCAGTCCGAGCTCTCCCAGCCGGACCCGTCCTCGGTGCGCGAGATGGGCAGCACGAATGCCGCCGGCTCGTCGGTGCTGGCATCGAGCCGTTCGAGCAGTCGCTTCCTGGCGTCCGCGGAATCGGCTCCCGGTTCGAGGTCGTCGTCGTCGGCGGGCGGGTCACCGTAGGGCTGACGAACCAGGTCCAACAGTTTCACCAACGGGTCCTCGTAGGCGGGACGCGCTTGTGAGGCAGGCAGTCCGAGAGCCTTGACCAACTCGTCGATCAATTCCTGCGTCGCCGAGTTGTCCACCGGTTCCGGGCGCAGATCCTCTGCCAACCAGGGATCGGCGATCAGGTCGGAGTCGTGCCACAGGGCTTGACCGTCGGTGCGCCAGAACAATCCCACTTGCCACCGTGGCAGCGGCTCACCCGGGTACCACTTGCCCTGACTGCGTTGCACCAGGCCGTCCGGTGCATAGATGGTGCGAAGCCGTTCGGCGAGCACACTTGCCAGCTTGCGCTTGTGTGGGCCATCGGCCGTGGTGTTCCACTCGGGCGCTTCCTGATTCTCGATCGCGACGAATGTGGGCTCGCCGCCGACGGTCAATCGAATGTCCTGATCGAGCATCCGCTTGTCGATCTTCTCGGCTGTCGCCTTGATCGACTCCCACTGTTCGGCAGTGTAGGGCAACGTCGTTCGCGGATCCTCGTGGACGCGTACGACGGTGTTGGAGAAGTCGAGTTCGGCCTTGCACTTGCTCGTGGCACCGGAGATCGCGGCGGCAGTCGACGGGTGTGGCGTTGCTGACAGTGGAATGTGACCTTCGCCGGCGAACAGGCCGGAGGTCGGATCCATCCCGACCCAGCCCGCACCGGGGAGATAGACCTCGGTCCACGCGTGCAGATCGGTGAAGTCCTCCACCGGCCCGGACGGGCCGTCCAAAGACTTGACGTCGGAGGACAACTGAACCAGGTAACCCGAGACGAAGCGCGCGGCCAGACCCATCTGACGCAGTACCGACACCAGCAACCACGCCGAATCGCGGCACGACCCGACGGCGGACGTCAGGGTCAGATCCGGGGTCTGCACTCCCGGTTCCATCCGCACCGAGTACCCGACGTCCCCCATCACGGCTTGGTTTGCCATCACGAGAAAATCGATGGTGCGCAACGACTCTCCGCGTTCGACGACGGCTGCCTGTAGCTTCTCCACCCAGGCCGAGACCACCGGGCCAGGTCCTGATCCCGCCTTGCCCTCGTCCACCGGGCGCAGGTACGGCTCGAGGTCGGGAAGGTCGTGCTCCTCGTACGCGAACCCGAAGTGCTCGGCCCATTCCTCGACGAAGAAGTCGAGGGGGTTGATCGACGCCATGTCCGCGACGAGTCCGACGGTGATCGACAGGTGGTCGGTTCGCTCGGGGAAGACCACCCGAGCGAGGAAGTTTCCGAACACGTCCTGCTGCCAGTTGACGAAATGCTCCGCCGGTTCGATCTTCAGCGAGTACGCCTCGATGGGAGTACGCGAATGCGGTGCCGGTCGCAGCCGAATCTCGTGCGGAAAGATCTTGACGGTGCGGTCGAATTTGTAGCTGGTGCGGTGTTCGAGTGCAACCTTGATGCCCACGGCGAGCCCCTCGTGATAGTCCCGGTATGGGTAGAACACCCAACCCTAGTAGGACCGGGCCCGGTGCGCTCGGCGAGAAATCGTGTCCGAAATGTGCCGACCGGGCAGGCGCGTAGTCCTTGACACCCCCATCGTGGTGCGGTTCGCTCAGCGAGAATCGAGTATTCGTTCGACGCACGTCACACTTTGCAATCAAAGGGAATCTCGTGAGCGACAATCCATCCGACGGACCGCACTACGGCTCCGATCCGAACCGACCCCAGTACCCCACGAATCCAGCGTCCGGCTACCCGCCCCCGGGCAACTATCCACCCCCGGGCAACTATCCACCGCCGCCGGTCGGCGGCAACGCGGCATTCGGCACGGGTTCCCCGCTGCCCGGCGGCGCGCAGCCCGGCAGCCTCGGCTCACGATTCGCCGCCCGCTTCCTTGACGGGCTCGTTCTCGCGGTCGTCCAGTTCATCCTGTACGTGATTCTCCCGAGCGGGTTCTTCGGAACCGTGCTGCTGAGCCTCGCGTCCGCACTCCTCGGCTTCGCGTACTTCACGCTGCTCGAGTCCTCGCGCGGCCGGACCCTGGGCAAGCAGCTCCTCGGTCTGCGAACCCTCGGCGCATCGGGCGGACTGCCCACCCAGGCCGAAGCGGCCAAGCGCAACGCCTTCCTGCTGCTGAACGTGGTACCGCTGCTCGGCACCTTCCTGGTGATCGTGGCGTACATCGTCATTGCGGTGACCATCAACTCGAGCCCGACCAAGCAGGGCAAGCACGACGAGTTCGCCGGCGGAACCCAGGTCGTCGCCATCTCGTAAAACCCCATCCACGCACGAGCGGACCTCCGACACACGGCGGAGGCCCGCTCGTCTGCGTCCGGATGTTCAAGGGCCTCGACGCCCCGAATCACCCCATTCCTCCCGACCACAGACCAGGAGAACGACGTTGAGCGACAACCCGACCGGCGAACCCCGGCCCGGCGAGGGATTCGATCCCGACCGCACCGACACGCCCAACACTCCCCCGCCGAGCACGGGAAACACCCCGCCGACTCCCGGCGGTCAGTACCCACCCCCGGCCGAAAGCTACCCGCCGCAGGGTGGCTACCCGCCGCAGGGGAACTACCCACCGCAGGGTGGCTACCCGCCTCCCGGCAACTATCCACCTCAGGGGAACTATCCACCGCAGGGCGGCTACGCGCCTCCCGGCAACTACCCACCGCAGGGTGGTGCACCCGGCGGCTATCCACCGCCCCCCGGTGCGTACCCGCCGCCGCCCGGCACCTACGGAAACCAGGGCTACGGGCAGACGCCACTGGGTCCGAATCCCGGACGGCTCGACGTCGGGGCAGCGCTGAGTTACGGGTTCGACAAATTCAAGGCCAACGTCGGCCCATGGCTCGGAATCACCGCCATCGTGTGGGCCGTGACGGCTATCGGTCTCGCCGTGGTCTTCGCCTCGACGTTCACCGCGGCAATGGTGGCAGCCGACAGCGGCGACACGACATTCACGGCCACGACATCCGGGGTGGCCGTCGTCCTGACGGCGATCCTCACGTTCGTGTCGTATTTCGTCAACGCCGCGTACGTTCGAGGTGCGCTGGACGAGACCGGTGCCCCGCAGAAGCCGTCGTTCGGTAGATTTTTCCAGCTCACCAACGTCGGCCAGATCGCCGTTCTCGCACTGATCTGGACGATCGTGAGTGTGGTGGTCAGTTTCATCCCGTTCCTCGGAACGGTCGTTCTGATCGTGATCGGCTTCCTCGCCAATTTCGCACTGACGTTCCTGATCGATCGCAACCAGACGGCGATCGAATCCATCAGATCGAGTGTCGACCTGACCGTGAAGAACTTCGGTCCCGTGGTGTTGCTCCTGCTGCTGCTGGCCGCGATCAACATCGTCGGTGCGCTGCTGTGCGGTCTCGGTCTGCTGTTCACCATCCCGATCTCGGTGATCGCAACCAACTACGCCTACCGCGTACTGACCGGTGGGCCGCTGTCCTCCGCACGCTGACCTGCTCGACAACAGACGACTGTCCCCGTAGCGCACAGCGCTACGGGGACAGTCGTTTTCGAAACTTCTCAGGCCTCGGCCGGTTCTTCCTTCTTCTCCGGCTTGAAGTCGACGCCCGATTCCTTACGCTGCTGCGGGGTGATCGGGGCGGGCGCGTCGGTCAACGGGTCGATGCCGCCACCGGACTTGGGGAACGCGATGACCTCGCGGATGGAGTCGACGCCGGCGAGCAGCGCAGTGATGCGGTCCCAGCCGAACGCGATGCCGCCGTGCGGCGGTGCGCCGTAGGAGAAGGCGTCGAGGAGAAAGCCGAACTTCTCCTGGGCTTCTTCCTTGCCGATACCCATGATCGCGAACACCCGTTCCTGAATGTCCTTGCGATGGATACGAATACTGCCGCCGCCGATCTCGTTGCCGTTGCAGACGATGTCGTAGGCGTAGGCCAGGGCGGATCCGGGATCGGTGTCGAACGTATCCATCGACTCCGGCTTCGGCGACGTGAAGGCGTGGTGCACGGCAGTCCACGCACCGGATCCGACGGCCACGTCACCACTGGCGGTGGCGTCGGACGTGGGCTCGAACAGCGGAGCGTCGACGACCCACACGAATGCCCATGCCTTCGGGTCGATCAGGTCGAGCTTGCGAGCGATCTCGCCGCGCACGGCACCGAGCAATCCACGCGATGCCTTGATCGGGCCCGCGGAGAAGAAGATCGCATCGCCGTTGTTCGCGCCGACGTGCGCGGCGAGGCCGTCACGCTCGGCGTCGGTGAGATTCTTGGCAACCGGGCCACCCAAGGTGCCGTCCTCGCCGACGAGCACGTAGGCGAGGCCTTTGTGGCCACGCTGCTTGGCGAATTCCTGCCACCGGTCCAACTGCTTGCGGGGCTGCGATGCACCACCGGGCATGACGACGGCACCGACGTACGGGGCCTGGAACACTCGGAACGTGGTGTCGGAGAAGAAGTCCGTGCATTCGACCAGTTCGATTTCGAAGCGGAGATCGGGCTTGTCCGAACCGTAGCGACGCATCGCCTCGGCGTAGGTGATCCGTGGAATCGGAGCCGTGAAGTGGTGGCCGACGAGCTTCCACAGCGACGCCAGGATCTCTTCGGCCAGGAGGATGACGTCGTCCTGGGTGACGAAGCTCATCTCGACGTCGAGCTGAGTGAACTCCGGTTGACGGTCGGCGCGAAAATCCTCGTCTCGGTAGCACCTGGCGATCTGGTAGTAGCGCTCGATACCGCCGACCATGAGCAACTGCTTGAACAGCTGCGGGCTCTGCGGCAGAGCGTAGAAGCTGCCCGGCTGCAACCTCGCCGGCACCAGGAAGTCGCGGGCACCCTCGGGAGTGGATCGCGTGAGCGTCGGAGTCTCGACCTCGACGAACTCGTGGTGCGCGAGTACCGAGCGGGCTGCTGCGTTGACGTGCGAGCGCAGGCGAATGGCGTGGCCCGGTCCCTCGCGACGCAGGTCGAGGTAGCGGTACTTGAGCCGCGCTTCCTCGCCGGGCTGGTCGTCGAGCTGGAACGGCAGCGGCGCGGCCTCGGACAGGACCTCGATCTCGGAGGCCTCGACCTCGATCGCACCGGTGGGGATCTCGTAGTTCGCGTTGCCCTCCGGACGACCCTCGACCTTGCCGGTCACCTTCACCACGTATTCGGCGCGCAGGCGATGGGCCTGCTCGAGTGCTGCGCCCTCACGGAAGACGACCTGGGACACACCGGACGCGTCGCGCAGATCGATGAAGATGACGCCGCCGTGATCGCGTCGGCGGGCCACCCATCCCGTCAGCGTCACGGTTCGGTCGACGTGCTCGGGGCGTAATGAGCCGGCGAGGTGGGTGCGCAGCACGGGTGTCCTTTCGAGAAAAATCCGCTGATCGTGTTGTTCGATCCTCGATCCTACGGAGCACATCGCCGTAGAAGGAAACGAGATCGCAACGCGGCATGCGAAGCTAGGGCCGACAGTGGCGGTATCGGTTCGCATCACAGATGCGCGCTCGGCGGAGGGGAACTCCAGCATGACGTTCAGAGAAGGCTCGCAATCGACACCAGGCCGAGTCTCCGTCGGTGGCAGCGGAGGGGGTGGCGGACGCGGCAAGTTGGCGATCGGAGGCGGCGCGGGTGGACTGGTCGTCATCGTCCTTGCCCTGCTGTTCGGCGGCGATCCCGGCGCGATCCTGAACCAGATCAGCGGCGGCGACAGTTCCGCCGGCCAGAACGACTCCGGGTCGTCCGGAACGCTCGACTGTGACGTCACAGAGGCGAACAGCAACGTCGACTGCCGGGTGGATTTCACGGTGGCGAGCCTCGATACCGTGTGGGAATCGCAGCTGCAATCGCAGACCGGCGTCGCCTACGTCCAGCCGGCCGTGAGATTGTTCTCCGGTTCGACCGGCACCGGCTGCGGCAACGCCACCAGCGCCGTCGGGCCGTTCTACTGCCCGGCCGATTCCACCGCCTACTTCGACACGAGCTTCTTCCAGGTACTCGTCGACCAGTTCGGCTCCAGCGGCGGACCACTCGCACAGGAATACGTGGTGGCGCACGAGATCGGCCACCACATCCAGAATCAGCTGGGCGATATCGGACGCGCGCAGGCCGATCCCCAAGGACCCGAGTCCGGTGGCGTCAAGGTGGAGTTGCAGGCCGACTGCTACGCGGGAATCTGGGCGCACTACGCAGCCGAGACGGTCGACCCGAAAACTGGAGTCCCCTTCCTCGAGCCGCTGACCGCTACAGACATCGACGACGCACTCTCGGCGGCGTCGTCGGTGGGCGACGACCGCATCCAGCAGGCATCCACCGGCCGCGTCAACCCCGAGGGTTGGACGCACGGTTCTTCTGCGCAGCGTCAGGCATGGTTCACCGCGGGCTACGAAACCGGACAGGTGGCGGCCTGCGACACGTTCTCGGCACGCGACCTGAACAACCCCTGATCATCCAGCTCAGAACAGGGTGAGAGCCGGCCCCGAGGTCACCAGTGCTGGGGGTTCGGCAGGCTCGTTGGCGGGCAGCGAGCGGGTCTGCTCGGCGGCGAACCCGTAGGTGTCGAGCAGCGGATCGATTCTCGCTTTGAGCCACTGCTTGTACTCAGGAGTCACATAGGCCCCGTGTCCGTAGAGCTGACGGTACCGACGCACCAACGCGGGGTGTTCCTTCACCAGCCAGCTCATGTACCAGTCCTTGGTGCTCGAACGCAGATGCATCGGCAGCGCCGTCACGGTTGTCGCACCTGCCTCTGCCAGGGCACCGATGAGGCCGTCCAACTGCTTGGCCCCGTCGGTGAGAAAGGGAATCACCGGTGCCACCAGAACGCCGCAGTCCAGGCCCGCATCGCGGACCGCACGAACGAGATCCAATCGCGCTCGCGGACTGGGGGTTCCGGGCTCGAGCTGCTTCTGCAGGTCGGCATCGTGAATGGCCAGGCTGATGCTCACCTGCACCTCCACCTGCTGCGCAGCCAGCGTCAACAGGGGCAGATCACGCCGCAGCAGTGTGCCCTTGGTGAGAATGGAGAACGGCGTCCCGGATTCGGCCAATGCTCGAATGATCCCCGGCATCAACCGATATCGCCCTTCCGCGCGCTGATAGGGGTCGGTGTTGGTACCGAGCGCCACCGGCTCCCGTTTCCACGACCGGCGCGCGAGTTCCTTGCGCAGTACCGCAGCAACGTTCGTCTTCACGACGATCTGCGAGTCGAAGTCGTTGCCGGAGTTCAGATCCAGATATTCGTGCGTCGGGCGGGCGAAGCAGTATCGACATGCGTGCGAGCACCCGCGCATCGGATTGACGGTCCACGAGAAGGGCACCTGAGATTCGCTCGGCACTTCGTTCAGAGCGCTCTTGCACAACACTTCGTGGAAGGTGATGCCCTCGAACTCGGGCGTCTGGACGCTGCGGACCAGTCCCGATCGCTCGAGCCCCGGTAGTGCCCCGTCGTCCGCGGCATCGAGAGTCTGGCCGGCCCATCGCATGCACACAGTCGAACATTTGTTCTATGTCGTGTCAAGGGCGGCTCTCCCCCGCGGATCCCCGCTCGGGCGTGGTCACCGGAAGGCGATAGCGTAGGCCCCCCGCCGATCCTAGGAGTGCACCACAAGTGACCGCCCCGAACACACCGACCCTCGAGCCGATTCTGCGTCTCGGCCTCACCCTCGGACCGGGAATCGACATCGGCTCGGTGCCGGCCGGTGAGCGGGTGGTCACCACCGTGCTCGGCGGCGCAGCTCCCGGCCCCGACATCGAGGGCACCCTCGCCGCCGGGTCGACCGTCGTCAGCGTGACGCGGCCCGACGGATGCACCGAGTTCAGCACCGACCTCGTCCTGGAGTTGGCAACCGGCGGTTATCTCTCGCTCGACTACCGCGGAGTTCAGTTCGGGCCGGTCGAGGTCATCGACGCTCTGAACGATCCCGAGCGTGAGGTGGACCCCGCCACGTACTACTTCCGCGGCACCCTGCGCGTGTCGACCGCGGTCCCGAAGTTCACCTATCTCAACCGTGCGCTCGTCGTCACGTCCGGATCTCGCTCGGCCGAAGCCGTCGTGCTCGACGCATTCCTGGTCACCTGATCCCGGCTCAGTCGAGCAGATGGGCGACCTCCCGGTCGGTCAGAGTCGCCTGCGGAGTTCGTCCCTTGCTACGGACGAGTTCGACGGCGCGGTAGAGCGGCCGTTGGTCGAGCCCGGCGTCGCGTGCCTCGGCGCGCAGCTGATCGACCAGCACCGATGCGATCGCCGCAGCCGGCACCAACTCGGTGGTCCACAGCGAGTCGGCGAGGGTGCGCAACGACAGAATCGGCAGTTCCCGGCCCCCGTCCCTGGTGTAGAGCGCAAGCGGAACCACGACGTGTGTACGCCCGTCGTAGAGCCGTAGCGAGATCTGATCGATGCCGGCCGTCCGAATGGTCAGTTCGGCGGTCACCACCTCCGGCATCTTCAGTCGGCGAGTGCGCAACCCTCGTGCACACAGTTGCGGACCGTCGAGCCATATCCGGCGGCGCAGACCGAGCCAGCCGGACAGTACCGCGGGACCGCCGACGATCACTCCGACGAGAACTGCGACCCACACCGGCGCGAACAGCGCCAGCACGACGGCGACAACGATCCCGATCGCCGCCGACCCGACCATGATCTTGCGCAGGCGCGGTTTCAGCAACTCCACCGAGACCAGGTCCAGTGCTACCGGCCCCGCGTTGGACCGGGAGTCACCGGGCGGGGACTCACCGGGCAAGACGCGCTCCGAGGGCGTCGACCACGTCGGCCATCGGAACGGTGTCCTGCTCACCGTTCGAAAGGTCCTTCACCAGAACCGCTTCGGCAGCCAGTTCCTGATCCCCGAGCACCAACGCGAAACGTGCTCCGGATCGGTCGGCGGCCTTCATGGCACCCTTGATTCCGCGATTCCCGTAAGCCATGTCCACCGCTATTCCTCGTTCGCGTAGCTGAGCCGCGATGTCGACGATCGCCAGCTTCGCACCGGCACCCATCGGAACACCGAAGACCTGGCATCGTGCCGTCGCGCCCGCAGTCTTGCCCTCGGCGGCCAGGGCCAGCACCGTGCGGTCGACCCCGAGGCCGAACCCGATTCCGGAGAGCGCCTGCCCGCCGAGCTGTTCCATCAAACCGTCGTAGCGGCCGCCGCCGCCGATGCCCGATTGTGCGCCGAGTCCGTCGTGCACGAATTCGAACGTCGTCTTGGTGTAGTAGTCGAGGCCACGCACCATTCGCGGGTTCACCAGGTACGGGACGTTCATCACGTCCAGGTAGGCCAGCACTTCGTCGAAGTGTTCCTTCGCCGAATCCGAGAGGTGATCGAGCATCAGCGGTGCGTCCGCGGTCATCGCGCGCACCTCGGGCCGCTTGTCGTCGAGCACACGAAGCGGGTTGATCTCGGCACGTCGGCGAGTGTCCTGGTCGAGCGGAAGGGCGAACAGGAACTGCTGCAACAGCTCTCGGTACTGCGGTCGACAGGTGTCGTCGCCGAGCGAGGTGATCTCGAGCCGGAAGCCGGTCAGACCCAGGGCCCGGAAACCGGCGTCGGCCACGGCGATGACCTCGGCATCCAGTGCAGGGTCGTCGACGCCGATCGCCTCGACCCCCACCTGCTGCAGCTGCCGGTAGCGGCCGGCCTGCGGGCGTTCGTAGCGGAAGAACGGCCCGGCGTAGGCCAACTTGACCGGTAGCGCTCCCCGATCCAGTCCGTGCTCGATCACCGCGCGCATGACTCCGGCGGTGCCCTCGGGGCGCAGCGTCACCGATCGGTCTCCGCGATCGGAGAAGGTGTACATCTCCTTGCTCACCACATCGGTCGACTCCCCGACCCCACGGGCGAACAGGCCGGTGTCCTCGAAGATCGGCAGTTCGATGTGGCCGTAGCCGGCGGTGCGGGCTGCGTCGAGCAACCCTTCGCGTACGGCGACGAACTTGGCCGAGTTGGGCGGGAAGTAATCGGGAATGCCCTTGGGCGCGGAAAAGGCGGTCGGCTTGCTCACGCTCACAGCTTTCCCTGCCCGGGGTCGGTGAGTCCAACGAGGAACGGGTTGGATGCGCGCTCCTGGCCGATCGAGCTCTGTCCGCCGTGCCCCGGGAGCACCACCGTGTCGTCGCTCAGAGGGAGCAGCCGAGTCGCGATGGAGCGCAGCAGTTGATCGTGATCGCCGCCGGGCAGATCGGTGCGCCCGATCGACCCCGCGAAGAGGGTGTCCCCGGTCAGAGCCAACGGAACCGAGCCGTCGGGCCCGTCGGCGTGAGCGAGGAACACCACCGATCCCTGAGTGTGCCCGGGGGTGTGTACCACCGTGAATTCGATTCCGGCGAGTTCGAGCCGTCGACCGTCCGTGAGCTCGATCACCTCGGCCGGTTCGTGGAACTCGAGGTCGCCCAGTACCGCCGCCAACGTCGGGCCGGTTCCCTTGATCGGATCGGCCAGCATGTAGCGGTCCTCGGGTGCGATGTACGCCGGGATGCCGTACTTTGCGCAGATCGGCTCCACCGACCACGTGTGGTCCAGATGACCGTGCGTGAGCAGTACCGCGGTGGGGGTGAGCGAGGACTGCGTCAGGAAGTCGATCAGCGGATCCGCGGCGTCCTGACCGGGATCGACGACGACGCACTCGGACGCGTCGTCCTGGGCCAGGATGTAACAGTTCGTCTGAAACATGCCTGCGGGGAATCCGGTGACGAGCAAGACAAACGCTCCTAAATGGCTGAGGCCGAAGTACCGAACAAGCTTAGTGGGGCCGATCCCGTCGGGTCCCCCCAGCATGCTCTCAGGCAGTGATGGCAAACTCGCGTTGGCCGATTCTCGGCCGGTTACCACACGATCGGTCCGTGCAGCGAGCGGGCGAGGTCGTTTTTCGACAAGCGGGAGGAACACGAATTGCCCAGCAACGAGCAACGGCGCGAGGCTGCCAAACGAAAGCTCGAACGCCAACTCGTACGCCGTGCCGAACGAGCCCGGCGTCGTAAGCAATTGACGATCGCCGGTTCCATTCTCGGCGTCGTTGCGGTGGTGGCCGTCGTCTCGGTCGTGTTCGTGGTGACCCGCGGTGACGACGATGCCAGTACCGCCCAGGAATCCTCGACGTCGGCACCCGCCGATTCGATCATCGCAGCCGGACGCACCGAGCCGTTGCCCGAGACGGTGAACTGCTCCTACCCCGCCGCGGCGGGGCCTGCGGCCAAGCCGAACACTCCCCCGCGCACCGACAACGTGCCGACCAGCGACGAGCCGCTGAGCTACAGCATGACCACGACTGCGGGAAACATCGGTCTGACGCTGAACAACCCCGAGTCTCCCTGCACGGTCAACAGTTTCGTCTCGCTCGCCAATCAGGGTTACTTCGACGGCACCACCTGCCATCGACTCACCACGGGCGCGGGTCTGCAGGTTCTCCAGTGCGGCGATCCCACCGGCACCGGCTCCGGCGGGCCGGGCTACCAGTTCGCCGACGAATTCCCCACCGATACGTTCGCCGAAGGCGACCCTGCCGCGCAGACCCCGATCTCCTACCCACGGGGAACGTTGGCCATGGCCAATGCGGGCCCGGGAACCAACGGCAGCCAGTTCTTCCTCGTCTACGGCGATTCCGAACTGCCGCCCGCCTACACCGCGTTCGGCACCATCGACGAGACCGGACTCGCCACCCTCGACGCCATCGCGGCCAAGGGAGTCGAAGGCGGCGCGTCCGACGGAGCCCCCGCCGAACCGGTCGACATCACGTCCATGTTGAGCGACCTGTGAACCGCACCTCGGCTCTGACGATCGCGATCTCGGCCACCGCGCTGGTTCTCGCAGGGTGTTCCGGTTCGGCCGAACCGGCAGCAGCGCCGGCCACCACGCCGTCGTCGACGACCACCACGACAACCGAGGCACCCGCGCCGCGGCCTGCACTCGATCTGTCCCGTTTCGGGGCTCTGCCGCCCGTGCCGCAGCCGACGACCGACACGGTCTCCTGCTCGTATCCGGAGCAGTCTCCGGCCGTCAAGCAGGTCACCGCTCCGGCTACCGACAACGTCGACGTGTACGGAACCGTCGATGTGACGTTGTCCACCACTGCAGGTCCGATCGGCATCACACTGGACCGGACACCAGCACCGTGCACGGTCAACAGTGTCGTGAGCCTCGTCGAGCAGGGGTACTTCGACGGCTCACCCTGTCACCGACTGACGACGTCACCAGGCCTCGAGGTACTGCAGTGCGGTGACCCGTCCGGTTCCGGTCGAGGCGGACCGGGATACACCTTCGCCAGCGAGTACCCCACCACCGCGTACACGGACGATCCGGCGCAGGCCGAGAACCCGGTGGTCTACCCCCGCGGAACGCTGGCGATGGCCAATGCCGGCCCCGACACCAACGGGAGCCAGTTCTTCCTGGTGTACGCCGATTCGGTGCTGCCGCCGCAATACACGGTGTTCGGCACCATCTCGGACGCCGGTCTGCAAACCCTGGACGCCATCGCAGCGGGCGGGGTGACCGGTGGCTCGGAAGACGGCGCACCGGCGACTCCGGTGATCGTTGAATCGGCGACGGTGTAGCTCCGATCGAACGACGAGAGGGTGAGCAGAGATTCTCTGCTCACCCTCTCGTCGTTCTCCGGACCGCTCAGGCGGCCGACGTCAGCCGGTACACGTCGTACACGCCCTCGACGTTGCGCACGACGTTCAGCACGTGCCCGAGGTGCTTCGGGTCACCCATCTCGAACGTGAACTTGCTGATCGCCACCCGGTCCCCGGACGTGGCAACCGATGCCGAGAGAATGTTGACTCGCTCATCGGCAAGCGCCTTGGTGACGTCGGAGAGCAGTCGGTGACGGTCCAGTGCCTCGATCTGGATGGCGACCAGGAACACCGAGGACGCCGACGGTGCCCACTGAACCTCGATGAACCGCTCGGACTGCTCTTCCAGCGATCGTGCATTGGTGCAGTCGGTGCGGTGGACACTCACCGATCCACCACGGGTGACGAATCCGAGGATCTCGTCTCCCGGCACCGGCGTACAGCACTTCGCAAGTTTCGCGACGACGCCCTCGGCACCGGTGACCAGCACGCCCGCGTCGCCGACCTGACGGGGTCGAGTGGGAATGGTCGACGGTGTCGACCGCTCGGCGAGCTCTTCCTCGACGTCGCCGACTCCACCGAGATGGGCGACCAACCGCTGCACCACGTGGCGAGCGGATACGTGATTCTCGCCGACCGCGGTGTAGAGAGCGGAGACGTCGACGTACCGTAGCTCGTGCGCGATCGCCGACATGGACTCGGCATTCATCAAGCGCTGCAGGGGAAGTCCGCCTCGACGGACCTCCTTGGCGATGCCGTCCTTGCCTGCCTCCAGGGCTTCCTCGCGACGCTCCTTGGCGAACCACTGGCGAATCTTGGTCTTGGCTCGCGGTGACGCGACGAATCCCTGCCAGTCCCGACTCGGGCCTGCGGTGGCGGCTTTCGAGGTGAACACCTCGACCACTTCACCGTTGTCGAGTGTTCGTTCCAGGGCGACGAGTCGACCGTTGACCCGCGCGCCGATGCAGCGATGTCCCACTTCGGTGTGCACGGCGTACGCGAAGTCGACCGGGCACGATCCGGCAGGCAGGGTGACGACGTCGCCCTTGGGGGTGAAGACGAAGATCTCCTTGACCGCGAGGTCGTAGCGCAGCGACTCGAGGAACTCCCCCGGATCGGCGGCTTCTCGCTGCCAGTCGAGCAACTGGCGCATCCACGCCATGTCGTCGACCTCGGCGTTGTCCTGCGAGTGCTTGCCCTTGGTCTCCTTGTACCGCCAGTGTGCCGCGATGCCGAACTCGGCCGTGCGGTGCATGTCGCGCGTCCGAATCTGCACCTCGAGGGGCTTGCCCTCCGGTCCGATCACCGTGGTGTGCAGCGACTGGTAGACGCCGTAACGCGGCTGCGCGATGTAGTCCTTGAAACGGCCCGCCATCGGCTGCCACAGCGAATGCACCACGCCGACAGCGGCGTAACAGTCACGGATCTCGTCGCACAGAATTCGGACGCCCACGAGGTCGTGGATGTCGTCGAAGTCGCGACCCTTGACGATCATCTTCTGGTAGATCGACCAGTAGTGCTTCGGGCGACCCTCGACGACCGCGCTGATTCTCGACGCGGCGAGCGTCGCGTTGATCTCGGCCCGAACCTTCTCGAGGTAGGTGTCGCGGGACGGTGCCCGATCGGCGACGAGCCGCACGATCTCGTCGTACTTCTTGGGATGAAGAATCGCGAACGCCAGGTCTTCGAGCTCCCACTTGACCGTGGCCATTCCGAGCCGATGGGCAAGCGGCGCAATGACTTCCAACGTCTCCTTGGCCTTGCGCGCCTGCTTCTCCGGGGGAAGGAACCGCATGGTGCGCATGTTGTGCAACCGGTCGGCGACCTTGATGACCAACACCCGCGGATCTCGCGCCATCGCGATGATCATCTTGCGGATCGTTTCGCCCTCGGCTGCGGTTCCGAGCACGACCTTGTCGAGTTTGGTCACCCCGTCCACGAGATGGGACACCTCGTCGCCGAACTCCTCGGTCAGCTTGGCGAGCGAGTATCCGGTGTCCTCGACCGTGTCGTGCAGCAGAGCTGCAACCAGCGTTGTCGTGTCCATCCCCAGCTCGGCCAGAATGTTGGCCACGGCGAGCGGATGCGTGATGTAGGGATCGCCGGACTTGCGCATCTGCGAGGCGTGCAGCTCGTCGGCAACGTCGTAGGCCCGCTGCAGCAGCGTCAGGTCTGCCTTGGGATAGAGCTCACGGTGCAGGCTGACGAGTGGCTCGAGCACCGGTTTGACCGCCGCGCTGCGCCCAGCGGTGATGCGGCGCGCCAGGCGTGCGCGGACCCGCCTCGACGCGGAGGTGGGAACGGGTGCCGAATTACGGGTTCCGGACGGAGCCTGCGAATCGGTCGCCGCCGGGTCGTGGGGAACCGGGCCGTGGGGAACCGGAGCGTCGACGGCCGGGCGGACACCATCGGACGCGGACTCGTCGGTCGTGACGACGTCGACTCCGGTCCGATCGGTAACTCCGGTCCGATCGGCAACTACGGGCCGCTCGGGGACGGCAGGCCCGTCGGGCAAGGGTTGATCGATGTATCGGGTCACTCTCATCACCTCCTGCCACACATTCCGCGCTGTCGTCGAAACGTCAACGCATTGTGACAGAGACTTTAGTCCTCATACTCGAACCAGGCAGCCGAGCGGGTAGCCACTGCACTTGTCGCGCCCGCCCAGAACGGCGATCTCGAGAACGACAGCGGCACCGACGATCACCGCTCCCTGCTCGGTCAACAACCGAGCCGTTGCATCGACGGTACCGCCGGTCGCCAGCACGTCGTCGACCACGAGCACTCGTTTTCCGGCCACGTCGATCGCAGTCGGGATCTGCAGTGCGGCGGTTCCGTACTCGAGTTCGTACGACCGTGAATGCACCGGAGGCGGCAGCTTGCCCGCCTTGCGCACCGCCAGCACACCGCACCCGAGTTCGAGGGCAACTCCGGCACCGAGCAGGAACCCCCGCGCATCGATACCCGCCACCAGGTCGACGTCCTCGAAACCCTGCGCCAGCTCCGACACGACACTGCGTAACGCCGGTCCGTCCGCGAACACCGGCGTCAGATCGCCGAAGCGAACGCCCGCGACGGGGAAGTCGTCGACCCACCGCGTCAGCCTGGTCACCGCGGCGGCAGCACCCGCTCGCTCGTCCACGTCGTTCATCGAAGAAGCACCCACCGATCCATGTTCCAACCGGCACCTGCGGCCGTCGGGTTGGGCACCACGTCCTGCATGCCGTCGCTGACGACGGTGGTCCGTGGTTCGTTGTACAGGGGAAGCGACGGCATGTCGTTCCACAGGATGTTCTCACCCTCGGTGGCCAGAGCCAGCACTCGCTCGGGATCGTCGGTCACCGCCAACTGATCGACGATGGAATCGATCCTGCCGTTGCTGTATCCGCCGACGTTCAGGCCGATTCCCGTCCGCAACGAATACCGTGCGGTCACCGCGGCGGCAGAACCCGACGGTCCGGGAAGGGATCCGCTGCTACCGAGCACGGCGTCGACGGCCCCGGCGCGCAGTGCGGACGGTGTGAAGTCCGGTGAGCTCGCGTCCTCGACGGTGATGCCCGCAGCCGCGCAATCGGCAGCCATGCGACTCACCACCTGGGCGCGGCGCGCGTCCGGTCCTCGGTAGCCGACACGAACGGTCAGAGCATTCTCGCCCGCAGCCTCGAGTTCTCGGCTCGCCTGGTCCAGGTCCGAGCGCTGGTACCGATCGCCCACCACCGTTGCGACCGACGGATACTCGAGCGTGTCGGGCTGGACGAGACGAGAGTCGACGACGCCCGAACCCAGACCCGCCGCCTCCGCCTCGAAACCGGGGTGACCCAGAGTGTCGAACAGGTCCGACCGCGGGATGCACGCGGCCACTGCTCGACGAGCACTCGCATCGGCCAGGACCCCCTGGGTGGCGAACGTCAACTGCTCGACGCCCCGCGACGGTTCCTCGGTCGTCGTGAATCCCTCGGTGGTCCCGAGGTCGACGGCACCGGCACCGTGGTCGATCACGTCCAACGATCCGTCCGCGAACTTTGCGGCCAGGTCGGTGCCCTTGGGCCAGAGGACCACCTGCTGGGTCTGGGGTGGGTTTCCCCACCAGGCGTCGTTCGCCACGAGCACGAGACCGTCCTCGGCGGTGTAGGACTCGATGCGGTAGGGGCCGGCCGAGGGCAGTAGCGCGAGGTCGATCGAGCCCGGTGTCAGGGTCCAGCCGGTGTTCCAGAAGTCGGCGATACGGGTCACCACGTCGTCGTCCTCGGCCAGGATGGGATCGACGACGTTCGGCACGCCCGCTGCTCGAGCCGCGACATGTGCCGGTAGCAGGTCGGTGGCTCCGAACAGGGCACGCCAGTTCTGGTAGCTGCGGCCGGACGCGAAGACGACCGTCGCTTCCTTGGCCCCCGGGACGCAATCGATGCGCTCGATGTCGGAGTACCCGGCCGTCGACGCCGCGTCGAACAGGGGGCGGTCGGTGGCGAACTTTCCACTGTTCGCCGCCCACGCCAACACCAGATCGTCACAGGCCATCGGCGCACCGTCCGAGTACGTCGCCGCGGGGGCGATGGAGTACTGCACGGTCAGGGTGTCGCCGGGAACCACGGACACGGTTCCGATGTCGTTGTCCGACAACGCGTCTCCCTCGGGCCCGAGATAGCTGAAGCCCACCTGCACCCGAGTGAACGCCTGCCGGGCTCCCGACGCCGCGCCGTCGACGGTTCTCGCGTTGTAGGTGTCGACCACGTTGTCGAACGAATAGCCGATCGAGGGCACCTTGTCTTCGGGCGACGAGCACGCAGTGATGGACACCGCACCGACACTCGCTGCCACCAGTGCCGCGCTCCACCGTCGTTTCACGTGCACTCTCCGTCCCTGTCGAGGATGGACATCTACCGTCGCTTCTTGCTTCGCTTTCCGGTGGGCCGGTTGCCCGGCTGCGGAGCCGACGCCTTCGGGGCGGCCACACCGACGGCCACCGGTTCCGGAGCGTGGCCTGCTGCACGAGCTGCCGCTTCGGCACGCTTGGAGTGGACCTTGCGCGTGTGAACTGCGACGGGACCCCACTTCTCCTTGAGCGTCACCAGCAACGGAGTGGCGAAGAAGATCGACGAGTAGGCACCGACGATCATGCCGACCAGCTGTACCAGAGCCAGGTCCTTCAGCGTGCCCACTCCGAGCAGCCACACCGCGATGATCATCAGTGCGATCACCGGGAGGACACCGATAACGGTGGTGTTGATCGAGCGCATCAGGGTCTGGTTGACGGCCAGGTTGGCCTGTTCGGCGTACGTCTTGCGATGCAGGTTGAGGATGCCGCGAGTGTTCTCCTCGACCTTGTCGAACACCACCACCGAGTCGTACAGAGAGAAACCGAGGATCGTCAACAGGCCGATCACGGTTGCAGGCGTCACCTCGAACCCGACGAGCGAGTACACGCCTGCGGTCACCAGGAGGTCGAATGCCAGGGCGGCCAGCGCCGCCAACGCCATGTCTCGCTCGTATCGGACACCGATGTAGATGCTGACGATCACCAGGAAGACCACGAGAGCGATCAGGGCTTTCTGGGTGATCTGGCTACCCCACGTCTCACTGACGTCGGACACACTGATGGCGTTGGGGGTCGCGGTACCGGAGTTGTCCTGCGGCTGGAATGCCTCGAACAACGCCTGGCGAAGGGTGTCCACTTCGGCGGGGTCGAGTGCTTCGGAGCGAATCTGCACCGTTGCTGCGGCACCCGAACCGACGGTCTGCACCGACACCGGCGGCATGCCGAGCGAGTCGTCGTACACGGTTTCGACCTGCTCGGTGGTGATGTTGTCGGCCGCGGGCAGCGCGATCCGCGTTCCGCCCTCGAAATCGATACCGAGGGTGAAGCCGCGGACGACGAAGCTCAGCAGGCACACCAGCACGATGACGCCGGTGAGGATGTAGTAGAACCGGCGACGACCGACGATGTCGAAAGCACCGGTACCGGTGTACAGCCTGGACAACCAGCTGTGCTTGGGCTGGGCGGATTGATCGACACCCGAGTCGTCGAGGGGCGATGGGGTCGACGTGGTCGTGTCCGACATGTCATGCCTCCTTCGACGGCGCAGCGCCGGTCTTGACGGCGAGTGCCTTGTTGGCTGCGCGCTTGCGTTCGAGCGCGATCTGCTGGACGGCACCGAGACCGTTGACGGACGGCTTGGACCAGAACGTGGATTTCGACGCCAGGTACACCAGCGGCCACGTCACCAGCACCACGACGATGATGTCCAGGATCGTCGTGAGCCCGAGGGTGAACGCGAAGCCGCGGACCTGACCGACGGCCAACACGTAGAGCACTGCGGCGGCGATGAAGCTGACCGCATTGCCCGACAGGATCGTCTTGCGTGCGCGTGCCCAACCGCGGGGAACCGCCGATCGGAAGCTGCGGCCCTCCCGGATCTCGTCCTTGATGCGCTCGAAGAACACGACGAACGAGTCAGCGGTCATGCCGATACCGATGATCAGGCCGGCGATGCCGGCGAGGTCGAGCGTGAAGCTGATCCATCGACCCAGCAGAACGATGATTCCGTAGACGACGAGACCGGCCAGCGCCAACGACAGCGCAGTGAGCAGCCCGAGGGCACGGTAGTAGAGCAGGCAGTAGACCAACACCAGCGCCAGTCCGATGGCACCGGCCAGCAGTCCGGCTTCCAGAGAGGCCAAGCCCAGCGTTGCCGACACCGTCTCGGCCTCGGAGGACACGAAGGACAGCGGCAGAGAGCCGTACTTGAGGGTGTTGGCGAGCTCGGACGCGGTCTGGTTGTTGAAGTTGCCGGTGATCGAGGTGGCGCTGCCTGCTGGGGTGGCCCCCTGAATGACCGGCGCACTGATCACCTTCGAGTCCAGTACGAACGCGGCCTGTTTCTGGAGATTGGCCGCGGTGAACTGAGCCCACGTGTTCGAGCCGTCCGTGTCGAACGTCAGGCTGACCTGGAACTGGGCCTGCTGACTGTCGAAGCCGGAGGTCGCGTCGGCTATCTGCTGGCCGTCGATGATCGTCGGACCCAGCAGGTAGACCGCTGTTCCGTCGGTCGAGCACGCCACCAGGGGAAGCGCCGGATCGTCGTTGCCTGCGAGCGGGTCGGCGGCGTTGCAATCGAGGGACTGCATGGCCAGCTGCTGGATCTGCGGATCCTCGCTCTGTCGGAGCGTCTTGGCGTCGGCGATCTCCTGCGCTGCGCGCTCGGCGTCGGACAGGGTCGCGTCGGTGGCGGGATCGTCTGCCGCCGGTGCGTCGGTGGCGGGCGCATCGGTGGTGGGGGCGGGAGCCGGATCGACCGTGGTCGGATCCTGCGCCGGGAACACCCGGTTCTGCGGAGTGGCCGGGTCTGCGGGCGCAGCCGGATCGGCCGAAGCAGCAGGGTCTGCCGGTGCAGCAGGATCGACCGGCGCGGCCGGGTCGACCGGGGCCTGCTGCGAACCTGCTCCCTCGCCTGCCGATGGAGCTACCGAGCTCAGAACCGGTCGAATGAACAGTCGCGCGGTCTGCCCGAGAGTCCGCGCCTGGGAGCTGTCGTCGCCGGGCACCGTGATGACGAGATTGTCGCCGTCGATGACCACCTCGGAGCCCGAGACACCGAGACCGTTGACACGAGTCTCGATGATCTGCTGCGCCTGCTTCAGGCTGTCCTGCGTCGGCGCGTTGCCGTCGGGTGTCCGCGCGGTGAGTGTCACGCGCGTGCCGCCCTGCAGGTCGATTCCCAACTTCGGCGAGGGGTCTTTGTCTCCGGTGAAGAAGACCATGGCGTACACCGCTGCCATCAGCACCGCGAAAACGGCGAGATAGCGGGCGGGTTGCACCGGTCCGCTGGAAGGTGCCACGGTGTGTGTTTCTCCTCTGGGCGATGAAAAGTGTCGGTTCCTGCAGGGCCTGGCGGCCCGATGTGTCGGCGATGAGCGGTGCGATTGTGCACCACATCGGTCACCGCAGAGAAAACCGCTGCCGGATACTGTCTCCGACAGCGGTTTCGATCACATCCTGCTCACTCTTTTTCCAGCCTCTTCGACGTCTGCTCGATGGTCTCGTCCGGCCGACTCACGTCCGTCTTGCTCAGCGACGGTCCAGCGGTGTCGTTCGAGCCGAGGGCCGTGATGTCCGACTCGGTGGTGGTGTCGAGGTCGGTGTCGTCGAACTCGGAGTCGTCGGGCAGAACCTCACGTACCACTGCACGCGACCAGGTGGTGATAACGCCGTCGGCGATCTCCAGATCGATGGTGTCGTCCTCGACCAGGACCACTCGGGCGTACAGGCCTGCGGTGGTGACCACCTCGTCACCGATCTTCAGCGAGTCCTGCATTTCCGTTGTCTTGGCCAACACCTTCTTCTGTCGACGCGCATTGAGAAACAGCGGTACCAGAAGTGCCACGATCAGCAGCGGGAACAGCAAATCCATCGGAAGGTCAGTCCTCGAAGTCGGGTTCGAAATACGTCATTGTCTCGTGCGAGAGCGTCGCCGGTGCGGGCCTCGCAGCTACCCAGTGTGCCATTACCTGGAACCGGTCCGGTCCGTTCGTGTCCTGTTGTGCCCGATTCATTCGAATAATCCCTGCTGGACCTCCGAGGATCGGACCGAAATTCCACCCACCGCGAGATCCGGTGGCGGCGTCAGACCGAGGTGTTGCCATGCAGCAGCGGTCGCGACGCGCCCGCGGGGGGTACGGGCGATCATTCCGGCACGTACCAGGAACGGCTCGCACACTTCCTCGACCGTCGACGGTTCCTCGCCGACGGCGACGGCCAGCGTGGACACACCCACCGGCCCTCCGCCGAAGCTCCGGATGAGCGCGCTCAGTACTGCGCGGTCGAGTCGATCGAGCCCGAGTTTGTCGACGTCGTACACCACCAGGGCGGCCTTCGCGGTGTCCTGAGTGACGGTGCCGTCGCCGCGCACGTCCGCGTAGTCGCGGACTCGGCGCAGCAATCGATTCGCGATTCGGGGAGTGCCTCGCGAGCGCCCGGCGATCTCCGCGCATCCGTCCCGATCGATCGGCACACCCAGGATTCCCGCGGACCGCATGAGGATGCGCTCGAGTTCGTTCGGCTCGTAGAAATCCATGTGCGCCACGAATCCGAACCGGTCGCGCAGCGGTCCGGTGAGCGCACCCGACCTGGTGGTGGCACCGACGAGGGTGAACGGTGCGACCTCGAGTGGAATCGACGTCGCTCCCGGCCCCTTGCCGACGATGACGTCGACTCGGAAATCCTCCATCGCCAGATACAGCATCTCCTCGGCCGGGCGAGCGATGCGATGGATCTCGTCGATGAACAGCACGTCGCCTTCGACCAGGTTGCTGAGCATCGCTGCGAGATCGCCTGCCCGCTCGAGCGCCGGACCCGACGTGAGCCGCAGCGAGGTTCCCAACTCGGCGGCGATGATCATCGCCATACTGGTCTTGCCGAGGCCCGGCGGCCCGGACATGAGGATGTGATCGGGGGTTCCGCCGCGCATCTTGGCACCCGACAACACGAGCTGCAGCTGCTCCCGCACCCGAGGTTGACCGATGAAATCGGTGAGGTTCTTCGGACGCAGACTCGTCTCGACATCCAGGTCGTCGGACATCGGGTCCGCACCGACCTGGGATTCTGCGAACCGATCTTCCTCGGTCACCCGGGCCTACCTGGACTTTCCGAGGTATGCCAGCGCCGACCTCAGCGCGGTCGACGTCGTGGCCTCGGGCTGCTGAGCGAGCACCGCGTCGGTCGCTTCCTCGGCTTGTTTCACGGGGAATCCGAGACCGATCAGCGCCTCGACGATCTGGTCTCGCATCGAGTTGCCGACTCCGGATCCCGGCACGGCCGCGCTTCCTGCGCGTCCGACCACTGCGTCGACCTTGTCGCGCAGCTCGACGACCATTCTCTCCGCGCCGCGCTTACCGATACCGGGAACCCTGGTCAGTGCTCCGATATCACTGTCGGCCAACGCAGTTCGCAGTGCGTCGGGCTCGTGTACGGCAAGAGTTGCCATGGCGATCCGCGGGCCGACGCCGGTCACGGTGAGGAGCAACTCGAACAGCTCCCGCGACTCCTTGTCGGGGAATCCGTACAGCGTCTGCGAATCCTCGCGCACGATCATGGTCGTCAGGAGGGTCGCTTCGCTCCCCCGGTGCAAAGTGGCCAACGTGGCCGGCGTGGCGTTGACGCGGTACCCGACGCCCGCAGCCTCGAGCACGGCGTGATCGAGCGCGATGTCGAACACCGAGCCCCTGATCGACGCGATCATCGGGCGCCCGCCTCCTTCTTGGCCATTTTCTCGATCCTGCGTGCCACGACGGCGCGAGCTTTGCGCTCCTCGGCCAGACGAGCGTCGTACTTGCGTTTCTGTTCGGCGGCCATGGCCTCGGCCTTGGCCATGCGGGCGATCATGGGCGCTCGCCAGCAATGACAGATGCCGAGGGCCAGCGCGTCGGCGGCGTCGGCGGGAGTCGGTGCCGTCTGCAAACCGAGAATGCGCATGACCATCGCGGTCACCTGAGCCTTGTCGGCCGAGCCGTTGCCCGTGACGGCGGCCTTGACCTCACTGGGAGTGTGAAAGCAGACGTCGATGCCGCGTCTGGCCGCCGCGAGGGCGATGACGCCACCGGCCTGGGCCGTACCCATGGCCGTACGCACGTTGTGCTGAGCGAAGACTCGCTCGATGGCCACCACCGAGGGCTTGTGGGTGTCGAGCCAGTACTCCGCGGCCTCGGAAATCGCCAGCAACCGCTGCGCCAGATCCATGTCCGCAGGCGTTCGCACCACATCGACATCGAGGGCGACCACCGTTCGGCCCACACCACCCTCGATCAGACTGAGCCCACACCTGGTGAGACCGGGGTCGACACCCATCACCCGCACGCCACCACACCTTCCGCTTACGAACTGTTGTTCGATAGCGTAGCGGAGCCCACCGCTGGATCAGGGATACGACACCCGGTCGAACACGTCGTCGGATGCGAGGGGCGTCAGTCCTCGTCGTCGAGCTCGGCCATGACCTCGTCGGAGAGGTCGACGTTGGACCACACGTTCTGGACGTCGTCGCTGTCCTCGAGGGCATCGATGAGCTTGAACACCTTGCGTGCACCGTCCGCATCGACCGGGACGTTGACCGATGCCTGGAAGCTCGCCTCGGCCGAGTCGTAGTCGATTCCGGCCTCCTGCAACGCGGTGCGCACCGCGACCAGGTCGGTCGGCTCGCTGACGACCTCGAACGTATCGCCGTTGTCGTTGACTTCCTCGGCACCGGCTTCGAGGACGGCCATGAGCACGTCGTCCTCGCTCTGCCCGTTCTTCTCCAGGGTGACGACGCCCTTACGGGAGAACAGGTAGGACACCGATCCCGGATCGGCCATGTTCCCACCGTTGCGGGTCATCGCCACGCGTACCTCGCCCGCGGCGCGGTTGCGGTTGTCGGTGAGGCACTCGATCAGAATAGCGACACCGTTGGGACCGTAGCCCTCGTACATGATGGTCTGCCAGTCGGCACCGCCGGCTTCCTCGCCCGCTCCGCGCTTGCGCGCGCGCTCGATGTTGTCGTTGGGGACCGACGTCTTCTTCGCCTTCTGGATGGCGTCGTACAAGGTCGGATTGCCCGTCGGGTCACCACCACCCGTGCGGGCCGCCACCTCGATATTCTTGATGAGCTTGGCGAAAGACTTGCCGCGTCGGGCGTCGATCACCGCCTTCTTGTGCTTGGTGGTGGCCCATTTTGAGTGGCCGCTCATGCGATAGGGCCCCTTCCTGCTCGAAATCAGTGTTGTCGACTTTACTCGCCCGGTACCGCTCTCGGCACCGACCGACCGCCGAGGGATTCTAGCGGCGTCGCACCATGTCGACGAAGAGTGCGTGTACGCGATCGTCCCCGGTGACCTCGGGATGGAAGCTCGTCGCCATGACGGAGTTCTGGCGAACGGCCACCACGCGTCCGGCAGCCGGGCCGTGCGGCACGGTGGCGAGCACCTCGACATCCTCGCCCACCCGCTCGACCCAGGGCGCGCGAATGAACACCGCCCGCACCGGTCCGCCGTCGACGCCGGTGACATCGAGATCGGTCTCGAAGGAATCGACCTGACGCCCGAAGGCGTTTCGCCGGACGGTGATGTCGAGCGCATCGAGATGCCGGGCGTCGGGCCTGGTGTCGAGGATCTCGGAGGCCAGCAGAATCATGCCCGCGCACGAACCGTAGGCGGGCAGTCCCTCGGCCAACCGAGCACGCAGTGGATCGAGAAGGTCGAACACGCCGAGCAGGTTGCTCATGGTCGTCGATTCCCCGCCGGGGACGATCAGTCCGTCGATCTGCGCGAGCTCGGCGGGCCGACGCACCGTGACACCGCGCGCACCGCTCGATTCGAGCGCAGCCAGGTGTTCGCGAACGTCGCCCTGCAGGGCGAGAACACCGATGGTCGGAGCGCTCACTTGCGCCCGAACGGATCGACATGGGGCGCGTCGGGGTCCCGCTCGTAACGCATCAACCCCTCTTGCACCACCGCGGCGACCAACCGGCCGGACGTATCGAAGATTCGTCCCTGCGTCAGCGCCCGCCCGAAATCTGCCGACGGAGACGTCTGGTCGTAGAGCAACCATTCGTCGGCCCGGAAGGGCCGCAGGAACCACAGCGCATGATCGAGCGAGGCCGTCTGAGTGACGGCGTCCGGGTGCGGAACCTTGGCCGATCCCAGCAGCGTCATGTCGCTCATGTAGGCCAGCGCACACACATGGAAGACCTGGTCGTCGGGCAAGGTGTCGCGGTAGCGGAACCAGACACGTTGTTGCGCAGCGAAACTGGGATGCTTGACGGTCTGGTCCTCGGGAATGAGACGGATGTCCCACTCGGACCACTCCTTGTAGTAGGAGTGGTCGTACTCGGCGAGGGTGGTGGGATCGGGCAGGGTGTCCGGCCCGACGACCTCGGGCATGACGTCCTGGTGCGAAATGCCGTCGTCGTCGCCGTGGAACGAGGCGGACATCGTGAAGATCGCCTTGCCGTGCTGAATGCCGGTGACGCGGCGGGTGCAGAACGACCGTCCGTCGCGAATCCGGTCCACCATGAACACCGCCGGCTCGTTCGGATTGCCCGGACGCAGGAAGTAGCCGTGCAGCGAGTGCACACGAAACTCGGGGGCCACCGTGCGCACCGCCGCAACGAGCGCCTGGCCCGCAACCTGACCGCCGAACGTACGGGGCAGCCGAGAAGGAAAGGTCCGTCCCCGATAGATGTCGTTCTCGATCCGTTCCAATTCGAGAATGTCCTCGATGCTGGCCATGGCTGGTGTCCACCTTTCTGTGACAACGGCTCAGGCTAACAATGATCGGACCAGGCAAGATGGTCGGCGTGGGTCAACCGATGCCGATATTTCCCGATCTTCTCGTCGAGTCGATCGTCGATTCGTGCCGGGACGGTGCCCGATCGATCGTCGTGATCGACGGCGCGGATGCCGCGCGGCCGGTCGAGTTCGCAACGCGCACAGCCGAACACGCCCGCTCTCGGGGCCGTCCGGCTGCCGTCGTCGACCTGCACGACTACGTCCGACCTGCGTCCATTCGATTCGAGTACTCGCGCACCGACGAATTGAGCTATCGCACACTGTGGTTCGACTACGACGCCCTCGTCAGAGAGGTCATCGCCCCACTACGCCCCGGTGGCGGAGGTCACTTCCTGCCGCGACTGTGGGATGAGGCCACCGATCGTTCGGCGCGAGCCCGCAGCGCCTCGGCAGCAACGAATCAGATAGTCCTGATCGCGGGACCGATGCTGCTCGGCCGCGGATTGGACGTCGATCTGTCGGTGCATCTACGCCTGTCCGGCAGCGCATTACGCCGCAGAACGAGCGCCGACGATCAGTGGACCTGCGCCCCGCTGCTCGAGTACTACGACGGCCTCGACCACGCGGCCGGGCGGCCGGACTTCCTGGTCCGCTGGGACCATCCCGACCGCCCGGCCCTCGAACGCAACTGATCGAAAACCGTCACCAACCGCGCTCGGCGAGACGGTGTCCGACGGGGAGGTCGTCGACATTGATTCCGACCATCGCCTCGCCGAGACCGCGCGAGACCTTGGCGAGCACATCGGGGTCGTCGAAGAACGTGGTGGCCTTGACGATCGCCTCGGCGCGTTCCTTGGGGTTGCCGGACTTGAAGATTCCCGATCCGACGAACACGCCCTCGGCACCGAGCTGCATCATCATCGCCGCGTCTGCGGGAGTGGCGATGCCGCCCGCGGTGAACAGGGTGACGGGCAGCTTGCCGGCCCGGGCGACCTCGACGACGAGGTCGTACGGGGCCTGCAGTTCTTTCGCCGCCACGTACAGCTCGTCCTCGGGAAGCGAGGTGAGGCGACGGATCTCGTCACGGATCTTGCGCATGTGCGTCGTCGCGTTCGAGACGTCGCCGGTTCCGGCCTCGCCCTTGGAGCGAATCATGGCCGCACCCTCGGTGATTCGGCGCATTGCCTCACCCAGGTTGGTGGCACCACAGACGAAGGGAACGGTGAAGTTCCACTTGTCGATGTGGTTCGCGTAGTCGGCCGGGGTGAGCACCTCGGACTCGTCGATGTAGTCGACACCGAGGCTCTGCAGGATCTGCGCTTCGACGAAGTGGCCGATGCGGGCCTTCGCCATCACCGGGATGCTGACCGAGGAGATGATGCTGTCGATCATGTCGGGATCGCTCATTCGCGACACCCCGCCCTGCGCGCGAATGTCGGCGGGGACGCGCTCGAGTGCCATGACGGCCACGGCTCCTGCGTCCTCGGCGATCTTGGCCTGATCGGCGGTGACCACGTCCATGATGACGCCGCCCTTGAGCATCTCGGCCATTCCTCGCTTGACGCGTGCGGTGCCGATTCCGTTCTCGGCCGCCCCGCCTTCGGCGGATCCAGCGGGTGTAGTGGATGCGTGTGGGGTACTCAAGCCGACTCCTGTGTTCTGGGCACCGAACCGGTGCTCCGGACTGATACACGCGACCACGCTCAGCCGCGGTAATCGAGACGATCGCACGCGGCGCGAAGTCGCGCCCAGAACTGTAGGCCTCGACGCGACTCTTTCCCATAACCACTTGACGATTGCTGGACTGCTCGAAAAGGGTCCAGATCGCTAGCGGATAGCGCGCACGTCCGGATCACCGCGTCGAGCGAGAGCCACGTTGACCTCGTCGAGCAGTTCCGCCAGGTCCTGGGGATAGACGTTCTCGCCGACCGCGCTCAGCGCACGGATGTCGGCCTCGGTGCACCACTGATGGCCGATCACGGTGCGGCGTTCGAAATCGGTGAAACCAGCACTGTGCGGTTCGAACTCCTGCGTCCGGATCGCGAAGAACAATTCTTCCGAGCGGATCAGAGTTCCGTTGAACGGGAACGTCGCAACCCGACGCCACAGCGGACCGCGCAGGTCGGCTGGAGCAATGGTCAGGCCGGTCTCCTCGTGTACCTCCCGCACCGCTGCCTCGCGGAGCGATTCGCCCTTCTCCACTGCCCCACCGATGGTGAACCAGAAGAATGTGTCGGGAACCGTCGGATCGTGTCCGCGCAGCAGCAGTACGCGACCGCGCTCGTCGAGCAGCACCACCCGCGCGGACGTTCTCGGGGTGGCACGGTTCTCGCTGCCGAACGTCGCGGCAGCAGACCGCTCGGCGATCTCGAAGTACGACGGCAGTGCCGCGGTTCCGCCGAGGTGCAACCAACGGACGGGACGTCTGACGCGCAGGGCAAGGGTGTCGCGAACTGCGTCGTTGTGAAACCGTCGTGCGATCAACACGCGGGCCTCGGCGTCGGCCAGTTCGGCGACCAGTTGCGGGGGCAAGTCGTTCGGTTCGACGACGGCCAGAGCCATGGACACCGCGTTCTCGGCCTCTTCCCGCTGTGATCGGTCGACGCGTTCGGCCCGATCGGCCAACGCAGCGAGTTCTCTGCTCGACGGGGCCGAGTCCCGGGTCGCCGCGGACACCGCGCGCGCGACGACGGCACGGCGGGCGAGTGCTGCATCGAGCGCCTGCCAGGCGAGATCGGTGCGCACGTGCAGGCGGTCGAGTCGGTTCGCCGTTCCGTAGGCCCACAGGCCGACGACGAGGATCAGTACGGCGATCAGCCCGAGTACCAGAATCGTGAGCGCTGAAAAGGTCATCAGTTCGCTGCCCGCACCTTCTGGCCCCCGAGGGTGACGGTTTCGTAGACACGCAGGATCTGCTCGGCGACGACGGGCCAGTCGTAGTTGGTGACAGCCACGGAGGCGGCGTCGACCAGACGTGCACGGACGGCATCGTCGCCGAGGATCGAGCAGACGGCGACGGCGAGGGCAGCGGAGTCGTCGATCGGAACGAGGAGTCCGCACGTGCCGTCCCGCAGGACCCGTCGGAAGGCGTCGAGTTCGCTTGCCACCACCGGTGTTCCGGCGGCCATGGCCTCGACCAGGACGATGCCGAAGCTCTCACCGCCGAGGTTCGGTGCGCAGTAGACGTCGGCGCTGCGCATCGCGGATGCCTTGGTCGCATCGTCGACCTGCCCCAGAAACGTCAGGTGCGACGCGAGTGCGCCCGCGTCCTTGCGTAGCTTGTCCTCGTCGCCACGGCCGACGATCAGGATCTCGATGTCGGGGTGGGATTCGACGAGTGTGGGCAGAGCGCCGAGCAGGACTGCCATTCCTTTGCGCGGTTCGTCGAAACGGCCGAGGAAGAGCACCGTGCGACCGGCGCGTGGATAGCCTTCCAGCACAGGGGCATCGGCGAATGCGGGCACGTCGACTCCGTTGGGGATCTCGACGGCGTCGGAGCCGAGGGCCTCGACCTGCCAGCGCCGGGCGAGTTCCGACACGGCGATACGGCCGCTGATCTTCTCGTGGTACGGACGCAGCACTCCTTGAAAGGTGCTGAGCACCAGGGACTTCGTCGTCGAGGTGTGGAAGGTCGCCACGATCGGGCCGTCCGCGGCCTTGAGCGCCAGCATCGACAGGCTCGGCGCGTTCGGTTCGTGGATGTGCAGCACGTCGAAGTCGTTGTCGGAGATCCACTTCCGGATTCGAGAATACGTGATCGGCCCGAATCGCAGCCGTGCGACGGATCCGTTGTACGGAATGGCGAGAGCCTCGCCCGCCGACACCACGAAGTCCGGTAGCTCGACGTCGTCGGACGCCGGAGCCAGGACACTGACGCGATGCCCGCGTTCGATGAACACCTCGGCCAACTGCTGAACGTGTGCTTGCACTCCACCGGGAACGTCGAACGAGTACGGGCACACCATGCCGATCTTCACGCGCCCTCGATTCGGGCGCGTCGATCGGCCGACCAGTCGCTCATCCACAACGGCTGCAGCATGTGCCAGTCCGCCGGATGGGCTCGGATTCCGGCTGCGAAATGATCGGCCAACGTCTGGGTGGCAGGCCCGACTCCGGCCGAGACATCCACTGCGGGCGAGATGTCGAATCCCCAGCCGTCGCCGTCGAAGTAACCGTGCACCGGGAGCAGCGTCGCTCCGGTGTCGATCGCGAGTTTCGCGGCGCCTGCAGGCATCCGGGTCGGTTCACCGAAGAAGGTGACCGGCACCCCGTGCTTGGCGAGGTCCCGCTCGCCGAGCAGGCAGACGACCTTGTTCTGGCGCAGTCTCTCGGATAGTGCGAGCAGAGGCGGTTGCTCGCCGCCGCTGAGCGGGAATATCTCGAAGCCGAGGCTCTCTCGATAGGCGACGAATCGCTGGTACAGGGATTCGGGCTTCAGCCGTTCGGCAACGGTGGAGAGGCCTCCGTGCGTGCGCACCAGCCACATTCCGGCCATGTCCCAATTGCCACTGTGTGGCAGAGCCAGGACCACTCCCTTACCGGCCGCGAGCGCACCCTCGAGATGTTCCTTGCCGTTCACGCACCGATCGATGACGGCGGCCTGCGCGGCCAGATCCATCGACGGCAACCGAAACGCCTCGCGCCAGTATCGAGCGTAGGAGCGCAGGCTGTCGCGAATCAGCTCGTCGGGTACCTCGGCGGGAGTGGTTCCCAGGACGCGAGCGAGATTGCGACGCAACTGATCCGGGCCGCCGTTGCGCGTCGACGCGAGGTCTGCGCCGCGATCGAACAGGCGTCGTGCCACCGGCTCGGGCAGAGACCGGACCAGGCGCCAACCGGCCGCGTAGCCGGCGTCGCTCGCTCTGTCGGAGAGATTCACGACGCGGCCACGTCGCCGTCGTCGGGTGCCGGTGCCACCGGAGGCACGATGATGTCACGGGCACCTTCGGATCCACGAACTGCGAGAACGCGCTGGAACACGGTGACGATGCTCAGGGCGGCGAGAATCCACATGGCCGGGTAGATCAGGCTGTCCAGCCACGGAATGTCGAAATGTCTTCCGACACCGGTGAGCCCAGCTCCGACCAGAACGATGACGAGGCGGTCCGGTCGTTCGATCCAACCACCGTCCGCGGACAGGCCGCTGGCCTCGGCGCGGGCTTTGGCGTACGAGATGACCTGCGAGGTGACCAGGCAGATCAGGGTGGCCACCAGCAGCAGCTTGTCCTGCTCGGAATAGACGGCCCACCAGGCCAATCCGCCGAAGATTGCACCGTCGGCCACTCGATCGCACGTCGCATCGAGGACGGCACCGTACTTGGTACCACCACCCCGAGCCCGCGCCATGGCACCGTCGAGCATGTCGAACAGGACGAACAGGGTGATGACGATCGAGCCCCACCACAGGTAGCCGGCGGGGTACATCGTGACCGCCGCGGTCACGGTGACGACGGTGCCGATGATCGTCACCGAGTTGGGGGTCAGTCCGGTGCTGTTGAGGGCGCGCCCGAGCGGGGCGGTCACCTTCGAGACCGGCGCACGGCCGAAAATGCTCAGCACGGCGCGTGCTCCTCTCGCCTGTGGTTCATTCGTTCCAGGCCGACGCCAGCAGGGCCCGAGTGTCGCGGAGCAGCTGCGGCATGACTTTTGCGCCGCTGATCACGGTGATGAAGTTCGCGTCGCCGCCCCACCGGGGCACGATGTGCTGATGCAGATGCTCGGCCAAGGACCCGCCCGCGGCAGCCCCGAGGTTGAGCCCGACGTTGAACCCGTGCGGACGTGACACTCGCTTGATGACGCGAATCATCTGCTGCGTGAAGGCCATCAGTTCCGCGCTCTCCGCGGGCGTGAGGTCTTCCAGTGCCGCGACGCGACGGTACGGCACGATCATCGCGTGGCCCGGGTTGTACGGATACAGGTTGAGGACCGCATACACCGATTCGCCTCGTGCGACGACGAGACCGTCCTCGTCGCTCATCTTGGGGATGTCGGAGAACGGCTCGTTCGACTTCGCCGAGCCCTGAGGAGCCTCGGCGATGTAGGACATCCGATGCGGCGTCCACAGTCGCTGCAGCCGATCGGGCTCACCGGCCCCGGTGACGACGATCGACTCGTCCTGTTCCGACATGATCAGCTCACTCCTGCGGGTTCGGTCTGCACGAGCTCGGCGGTCGGTGATGCGTTGTTGCGCTGGGAGATCCAGTCGGTAACGACGGTGACGGCCTGCTCCACCGGGACGCCGTTGACCTGAGTGCCGTCCCGGAATCGGAAGCTCACGGCACCGGCCTCGACGTCGCGTTCGCCGGCGAGGAGCATGAAGGGAACCTTCTGCGCCGTCTGGTTGAAGATCTTCTTCTGCATCCGGTCGTCACTGGCGTCGACCTCGGCGCGTACGCCACGCTTCTTCAGCTCGTTCACCACCGCGAACAGGTGGTCCTGGTAGACCTCGGCAACCGGGATGCCCACGACCTGGACCGGTGCGAGCCAGGCCGGGAACGCGCCCGCGTAATGCTCGGTGAGCACTCCGAAGAAGCGCTCGATGGATCCGAACAGCGCGCGGTGAATCATCACCGGGCGTTCCTTGGTTCCGCCCGAGCCGGTGTATTCGAGTTCGAAGCGTTCGGGCAGGTTGAAGTCGAGCTGAATGGTCGACATCTGCCATGTACGCCCCAGCGCATCCTTGGCCTGTACCGAGATCTTCGGTCCGTAGAACGCCGCACCACCCGGATCGGGCACCAGGTTCAGGCCCGACGCAGCCGCCACCTCGGCGAGGGTGTTGGTCGCTTCTTCCCAGACCTCGTCGCTGCCGACCGACTTCTCCGGGTTGCGAGTGGAGAGTTCGAGGTAGAAATCGTCGAGGCCGTAGTCCTTGAGCAGCCCGAGAACGAACTCGAGGGTGCTGGTGAGCTCGCCGCGCATCTGCTCGCGGGTGCAGAAGATGTGCGCGTCGTCCTGGGTCATCCCGCGCACCCGGGTCAGACCGTGGATGACGCCGGACTTCTCGTAGCGGTAGACCGAGCCGAACTCGAACAGGCGCAACGGCAGTTCACGGTACGAACGGCCGCGGGAGCGGAAGATCAGGTTGTGCATCGGGCAGTTCATCGGCTTGAGGTAGTAGTCCTGGCCGGGCTTGCGCACGTCGCCGTTCTCGTCGAGTTCGGCGTCCAGGTGCATCGCCGGGAACATGCCGTCCCGGTACCAGTCGAGGTGACCCGAGACCTCGTAGAGATGGCCCTTGGTGATGTGCGGGGTGTTGACGAACTCGTAGCCCTCTTCGATGTGCCGCTGGCGGGAGTAGTTCTCCAGCTCGTTGCGGATCACACCACCCTTCGGATGGAACACCGGAAGACCGGAGCCCAGTTCGTCGGGAAAGCTGAACAGGTCCAGCTCGGATCCGAGCTTGCGGTGATCGCGACGCTCCGCCTCGGCCAGCAGTTCGAGATGCGCATCGAGCGCTTCGGCGGACTCCCATGCCGTTCCGTAGATGCGCTGCAGGCCTGCATTGTCCTGATTGCCGCGCCAGTAGGCGGCCGAACTGCGGGTGAGCTTGAACGCGGGCACGTACTTGGTGGTGGGGATGTGCGGTCCGCGGCACAGATCGCCCCAGATGCGCTCGCCGGTCCGGGGATTGAGATTGTCGTAGGCGGTCAGCTCTCCCCCGCCGACCTCCATGACCTCGGGATCATCGATGCCGGATTTGTCGTCGATCAGCTCGAGCTTGTACGGCTCGTTCGCCAACTCCTCACGGGCCTGCTCCACCGACTCGTACACCCGACGCGAGAAACGTTGTCCGGCCTTGACGATCTGCTTCATCTTCTTCTCGAGGGCTGTCAGATCCTCGGGAGTGAACGGCTGCTGGACGTCGAAGTCGTAGTAGAAGCCATCCTTGATGAACGGTCCGATGCCCAGCTTGGCGTCGGGAAAGAGATCCTGAACGGCCTGCGCCAGCACGTGCGCAGCCGAGTGCCTGATGACGCTTCGTCCGTCCTCGGTGTTCGCCGGAACGGGCTCGACCTCGGTGTCGCCCTGCGGTGCCCATGACAGGTCACGGAGCTTGCCGTCGGGATCGCGCACGACGACGATCGCGTCGGGTCCCTTGTTGGGCAGGCCGGTGTCGCGGAGCGCCGTACCTGCCGTGGTTCCGGCCGGCACCATGATGCGGGCGGGCGAAACAGCGGCGACAACGGGCATGCTCACAGCGATGTACTCCTCGATCGGTTCTTCTGGCCAGGAAGGCCTCCGACAGCCTATCGGCATCGGTCCACTCGATTGGCCTCAGCGCGACGCGTGACGTCAGATCGGGCTTTCGAGCCACGTCCAGTCGAGCCCGATCCAGCCTCCGACCAACGCGAACGTTCCCAGCAGCCACAGCGTGGCCAGCACGACCACGGTGGTGAACAGAACGCCGAGGCCCTTGACGAACATCGATTGCCTGGAGAACCACGCCATGAATGCGTCGTATCTCTTGCGGACGAACCGCAGCGCACTCTTGGCCCACGCGAATTCCGAGGCCAGGATGCCCAGACCCGCGAACACGATCAGCCACCCGGGCCCCGGGTACGGAATGGCGAGTACACCCAGCACCAGCACGACTGTTCCGACGACACCGATCGTTATCCGGTACGCGAGATCGAGCGACTTGTTCTCGGCGATGCGCGCCCGGAAGCGCCGATGCTTCACCTTGGCTGTGTCCATCGGACCCTGGTCGTCGACGGCCTGCGGCTTCGTCTCTTCGGTGCTCACCGACCCAGGTTACCGGCCTCGAGCGCAAGAAGGCCCACACCGACGAGCGGTGCGGGCCTTCTTTTCTGTGGTCCCGGCTGGGATCGAACCAGCGACCTTCCGCGTGTGAAGCGGACGCTCTCCCACTGAGCCACGGGACCGAACGAGGCAAAACATTAACACGAGGTGCCGCGGCGAACCGAATCGCCTGCCCGAGCACCGAACCCACGGCCACAGCGCCCGGGCAATGCCGTCACGCCACTGCTTTCACATCGTTCACAGGCGCTGAACGTGCGAATTCTGCAGCTGACCACGAGATTTGTGAGTTTCACTCCCGTTGGGTTAATGTTTTCCCCGCACCACGGAGACAACAACTGCCCAGCAGTGAGCGCCTCCGGGGTATGCGGATGTGGCGCAGTGGTAGCGCATCACCTTGCCAAGGTGAGGGTCGCGGGTTCGAATCCCGTCATCCGCTCGAGGGTCTCGACCCATGGTGGAGTGGCCGAGTGGTGAGGCAACGGCCTGCAAAGCCGTGCACACGGGTTCGATTCCCGTCTCCACCTCGCTAGTGCATCGATTGCGAGATCGATGCGAGGACATGCGCGATTAGCTCAGCGGGAGAGCGCTTCCCTGACACGGAAGAGGTCACTGGTTCAATCCCAGTATCGCGCACCACAGAAATACCAAGTCAGGCCCCCTTTCGAGGGGGCCTTTCTTGCGTCGTGAACTGGTCGTGAACTCCCCCGCTGCATCCTCGTATTCAACGGTGAGCGAACGTTACCGGCGTGTCGATTCGTGCACCGCCGCGCCGAACACGAAACAATTGAGTAGCCGCTGCACGGCAGATTGGAACACTCATGGCACTGCACCACTTCGACGTCGAGGCGTCCGAGCGGCTACCCGGCAACCTCACCGAGCGCGCCAACGCCATTCATTGCGCAATGCTCACCGACCTCGGCATGACGGGCGGGTCCGCATTACGACGACGCAACGCAACCCCCGTCGATGGCCGACCGGGGATGCTCTCCTGGCATTACGAGTTCACGACGTCCGACTAGTTGTGACAGAGCGAACGCACGCGGGTGGCAGTTTAGGTCTTTCGCCTTTATGTTCGACAGAAAGCGCCGTATGATTCTGCATGCGACCAATCGGTCGGTTCACGCTAGGGGCAGGAGTTCCCACATGACAGAGCCTTCGAGCAACAACGCCGAGATCGAGCAACTCCACGAGACCATTCGACTGCTAACGAGTCGCGTCGAGGATTGCGAGCGTCGCCTCGATAAGCGCGACCGCGACGATAACAGTGCATCGGCGGCCATGATTGGCTTCTGACGCCGTGTTCACGCTAATAGCGTCGGGTATCGCACTCATCGCAGTAATCACTGCGGCGTGCCTAACACGAAACGCCACAAGGTATTCGGCGAACCTACAGGCCGAGCAACGGGTGCGTGATGCCGAGTTGACGACACTGAACGAGTTCGGTGACGCCATGCTGGCAGCGTTTACGACGGTGCAGTCCTACGTGCTGTCCGTGCCCGAGGACGAGCGGTTGCGAACCACTTTGACCACGCGTGACTGGCAAGTCGTTCTACCCCAAGTAGAGCCGCCACTCGTAGCGATTCAGCGAGCCGAGTATCTAGCTCTCGCACTGCCGTGGACGGACGTTGTCGAGGCCCACAAGGCAGCACACGACGTTCTAATGGCAACCGTGGTGCAGTCAACCGACGGCACAGACCCATGGAGTACCGCACTCAACAAGGACGAGAACGTTCTCATGCGGGCTATGAACATCGTCGGGACCAAACGGCGGGAATTGCTCCGCACCTACCCAACTTCCGTTACCAAGGTGTAAAGCACGACACCGCCCCGGTCTCATACGAGGCCGGGGCGGTGTTGTGTGACAGTGCGGTGACACGAGTGTGACACCGCTACGCGGGGCCTATGCGGCGGCGTCGAGGTCGAGCTTGACGATGCCGTTGGGCTTGTAGACGTCGAGGCCGAACCGGCCCTCGGTACGTGCGCGCACCTGGTTGCGTGAGAAATCGTCGCCAACGCCGCTCGACCACTGTGTGCGGGTGTTGCCGTCACCGGTGACCGCCAATGCGCCGAGGTCGAACAGGATGCCGGTGCCGACGGGTGCCACGTTGCTCACCGCGATACGCAGGCCCCACAGGCGTTGTGCGGCCCGATCGACCGGGATACCGCTACCGAGGTCGGGTGTGCCGTCGGCACGGCGCGAGAGTTCCAACGCCTCCCATGCCAGCGGGTGCAGGATGATGCCGCCGCCCTTGTACCCGAGCAATTCCAACGCCGTGATGCCCTTACGCACGGTGGTGGTGGCATCGTCGGTGAACGCCTGCGTGAGCACGCCCGAGGTTTCGAGGATGCCGGTCAGGTTCTCACCGGTGCCGTCGCCGCCGATCACCTGGCCCTCGACGGCCCTTTCGAGGCCGTACTGCATTTCGGTCTGTACGAACCCCTGCAAGCTCTGATTGTCGAGCAACCAATACTCGGGGGTCGGTTCGGACACATGGGCAATGACGGTTAGCTTGCCGTCGATGCTCGTCAGGCCGTACTTCGACTCGGGCTTGAGCTGGCCCACGGCCACCGGGGCGGCCTTGTTGTCGCGCACCGTCTGGCGCAGATATTGGTACTGCACGGGGCGTTGCTTGAACGGGAGAATGGCCAACGCCGAGTTGGCGATGCGGCCCTGTTCGTAAATTGTGGTGTCGAGGGGTGTGCCGGTGATGACGTCACCGCTCGACGCCAGGGCCTTGGCCCCGCTCAGGTCGGCCATTTTCGAGGCAATGTTGATCGTGGCGGCCTTGGCGCGGAAATTGAGGCGTGCGTCGGCGTCGGTGGCCGCACCGCCCCCGCCTCGGTTGCCGTGGAAATCGTCGCCGTCGGCGGGTACGCCGGTGCCGGGGGTGCGGATCATGCCGCCGAACTTGGCCATGACCGCCGCCGATTCCTTGACCTTGGCGGCGGTGGCGTCGAGCTTGTCGATTGCCCCGGCGGCGGCCTTGAGGGCGGCCTGTTCGTCGTCGTCGAGTTCGCGTTCCTCGGACTTGGCAACGGTCACAAGGTCACCGCCGAGGGTCAACAGGCGGGCCTTGGCCTCGTCGACGTTGCCCTGCGTGCCTGCCTCGGCCTTGGCCGAGAGGTCGAGTAGTTTCTTGATTTTCATGCGGATCGGCCCCCTTTCGTGGGACTCACTGCGCCAGCGAAACACGTTGGTGCACAAACGGACTTGTGAGCCTCACGACGGGGTGTTCTCGGCGGGCGGGCGGTTGTCCGCTGGCCCGTGCCGACGATCACGACGTTGGCGAGGGTGACCCGAGGGCGGTTGGTTGGCCTGGTCGGCGTCACGAGGTCGACGATACACAACGAGAGCCGTTGCAGTGCAACGGCTCTCGTGTCCCTAGGGGTAACGTTCCCCTACAAGGGAACGGGTACCGGGGCGAACTTGGCGGCGGTGAAATAGTCATCCCACGCCTTGACCGACGGCCCCGTGGCCGGTGCCTTGACGGCCACCACCGAGGTCTCACGGTTGGCCCCGACGGGTACGAGGGACACCTCGTGCACGTGCAACTCGTCGAGGGACTTGTACGAACCGAGGCGGGGGTCACCCTTGACCGGTCGGGTGCGCACCTCGTCGTAGGCAAACGAGAGTTGCGATAGCCGCCGCCCCTTGACGAGGCGGTACACCTGCTCACCGGTCTCGGTATCGAGGTCGAGGCGGCCATGCACCTTGAGGCCCCGTTCGTCCTCGACCATCGACACCACGCCGCCGACGTTCATGTGCGGGTTCTTCGAGTCGTGGCCGTACAGGATCGGCACCGTGTTGCCCGAGGCCGACCATTTCGCAATCGACTTGGTGAACGCCCCGCGTTGCACGACGTCGCCGTAACTGTCGACGTTGCCGAACACCGAGGCGTAGGCGATGAACTCATCCTGGGCCAGATTGTCCGCTGGCCCCGCCTTGACCTTGCCTACGTCGATTCCCTTGTGACTCATCGCCATATCGCCTCGTTCCAGTGTGCTGCCGCTAATGCCGTAACGCCCGCTGAACCCCTAGACGCTCCACGTCGTTCTCTGGGCCAGCCCGACGCAAAACAGCAGCCTCTCGTTGCTTGTGCCGACAATCCTGCGTACCGAGACGCGGGAGCCTCCCTGCTGGCTGATCATCCGCAGGGAGGTCACCTGACAGCCGCCCACACCCTCAAGTGTGAGCGGCTAGATGGCGTGGGTTGCATCGGGTCAGCGGGAGAACTGGGAGCGGTCACTGGGAGCATCAATGACACAGGGCGAAGCTCCGTTCGGTTCAATAACAGTCCGCAAGGCCGATTTCATACGTGTCCTGGGTGCGTCAAAACGTCATCAATTCTGGGGCAAATTGCAACACTTTGTTGAAATACGCAACACCGAAATCTGTTGCTCTGCAACATGTATAGTCGGGCACGCGATAGGGAAATCCACGTTAAGCCCATATTGGGCCGGACGTTGAACGGACTAATGAGTGACCGAATATCTGACCCCCAGCGAAGCGGCCGTGAAAGCTCGCTGCTCAAGAATGTTCATCTACGACGCATTACTCACCGGCGAACTCAAAGGGTTCCAACGCAAGAAGCCGAAAGGGCGCTGGCTCATCGACCCCGCCGAACTGGACAAGTGGATACGCCTTGGAAATTGACACCTCCAACCAGTACGTGACCCCCCAACGAGGTTGTCGCCCTGGCCGGCTGCGACCTCGAATACGTCTACAAAGCCCCCTGGTCGCGCGACCTGATCGGCTACCGCCGCATGCACAAAGCCGTTGGATCATCGAACGCCCCGAAGTCACACGATGGCTTGTAGGCGACGGCTCAAGCTGAATCATTCAAATGACTGACAAAACCCGGGTCGAACCCGAATGACGGTTATGCCTTGCACCCCAAACAGTAAAGGACTCCCCTTGAGAACCATTGCAGCCATCATCGCCGCAACACTCACCGCACTCTTCGGAGCAGTCGCAGCCTCCGCCACACCCGTCAACACACCCGGATCAAGCCAAATCCAAACCACCCCAGTCGCCCTCCCACCAGGTGACACCATCGAAGTACGAAGTGGCATCGGCGCAGCCGCGGGCGTCATCCTCGGCGGTTTGGCCGGTCAACCCTTCTTCGTGATCGGCGCAGTTCCCGGTGCGATCATCGGCGGCTTGCCTGGCGCTGGCATCGGTGCAGCATCATGGAACATCGCCAACGCATACAGTTGAAATCGGTCGTGACGCACCGACCTCGCGTAACGGATACTCTCCACCCTGACCGTGTGCACCCTCCCCGCTCACACGGTCAGGTTGCCCCGCATGATCACCCCGTGCGACACCACCCCTGGTGAGGTGGACAAAGTAAGACGCAGATTCCATACATCTGTGATCGACTTTTCGTTTCATGCCCCCGAATGTCCAGGTCGTGGAAGCATCGCACCTGTAGGTCGGGACCGACACCTTGGAGCAGCACCATGAACAGAACAGCGACCCGGGCAGTCCTCGCCGCAGCCTTTGCGGCATCCCTCGCCTTTTTCGCCGCAGCGCCGGCTTCAGCAGCGCCCGGAGATGTAACTGCAGAATTCACTTCTCCCACCAACATCATCACAGCTACCTTCGCAAACGGTTCAGATCAGCCCATCGTTTGCGAGTGGCTTGTTCTCGCCGATCCCTACGTTCCCGGCGCGCCCGTTGCGCTAGAGGACATACTGTCCGGTGGCTCACTTCCCGCTGTTCCCGTAGGGCAGTCTGAATCCCAGAACTCAACTGAGCTACCTGTCGGCGAAGAGGTGTTCGTCGAGTGGTCATGTGGTGATGGACCAGGTGGTGGCCCCTTTACAGAGGTTTGGGGTTCACCGATAGTAGATAAAGTTCCCCCGGGAAACTTCCAACCCACTGACTCCGCGACGACCATTGCAGTCGGCTCCACGCCTGATGAGACGTGCACAGGTTCGGTATGTCTACCTACCGGATCATTTGGTTTCTGAATGCCCGATCCTTGACCAGGGGCTTGCCTCAGCCTTCACTGCTCACCTCGACCTTGGATGAGGCGGATTTTGTTCTGTACGGGTCTGGGCTTTCGGAGTAGCAGCCGGCCAGCCGTATGCCTGGGGATACGTACAGACCATTTTCCGCCTCGATCAAGGTCGAAGGAAGCCCACCGAGAACGACTGCCGCCCCAGCCCACGAGTTGCCTACCCTTCGTTAACGGTCAGTTTCTGTCTCGTTGCAGTGGCTACGAGAGCGCGGTCAAACGCCGGGCTTGGGCTCCGGTTTAGGCTTGCTCTGGTCTGGTCCAATCGCCTCAGTTTCGCTCGGAAATAGATTCTTGCGAAGACTCGCCTGAGTATCCTCGTCGCTGTCGGCCAATAGTGACCAAGCATTCCAGACAAGGCCCGCAGCATCGAACCGCGTGTTGGTGTTACCTGCTGCACTTCCCGTCTCGAACGACAACTTGAGCGGCTTAGTACCGCCTACCAACGCGACAGCCCTGCTCACGACCGCTGACTTTTCCAGCGATGATTCGATACGAGACAGGGCCTTGCTGCTCGCGATGCTACGACTGTCGTTCGACGCCACACTCACGGTGTTGTTCGAGTCTGCAGCATCCACTTGGACTAATTGGATATCAGCATTGACCGAGCGATTGCTCAATCGCGAAATAGTAGGAGGGGGCGTAACTGACAACCCTTCTCCAGCCGGGGACGTTGACGCTTTATCCATTAGCCATGCTTGATGTCCAGCACCTCGCAGCGAAAGAAGTCCGTCCTCAACTTGCCATAGGAAGGGATCAATTTTCTGATCTATTCTATGCGTTACCCTAATTGCACATGCCCGCGCTGCAAGCTTGGGTAGAGCCGCTGGCACAAGTAGCTGCAGCTTGGGCTGGTCACCTACTAGATTAAGTCCTGAGAAGGTCCCCAGGTCAACGGCATTTCCGAGCCGCTTCCAGAAGTCGGAAACATCCACCGGAACTATATCCATGAGCTCCCGCATAAGTTCTGATGTGATTTTGTCTCCGAGAGAGGAAACGCCACCTGGAAATTCCAGTGCGGATGCTCCGCTACTCACCCACGCCGCCTCAAGAAGATGCGTAAACTGCGAGGCAGTCGGCGCATTGAGGATATCTTGCACGGTTTCGAGCGCTGCCGCCGTCCTACTGGCGTCCGCGTCAAGCGCACCGCTAAAACCATCGTTGACCAGTACAGCGGCATTCGCCGCCTCATCCGCCTCCAGGAGGCCTTGACCGCCGCGAATTACATAGGACGAGAACAGGCGACCCGTAGCCGTCGCGTCGACTGTGGAGAAGTTTGATATTGCCTGCAAGCTAGTCACCAAGGCGTGACTACTGAAGGCCGCAGAGTCTAAAGAACTTGAGTCGACATCGATTGCGCCAGAGTCATTCTGGACCGGATCTTCGGCAACCGCGACATCCTGCGCGCTGTAGTCGGCAAGGAGTGAGCTGAGGTGCAAAAAGATTGGTTCGCGGTCTTTGAGTGCATTTACATCGTCTTCCAACTCACTGGCTAACGCACTTGCCCGCAGAAAAACTGGTCGGTTTTTGTTGGCGCTCCGCTCGGGCCACTCAACCACGAAATCAGGTAAATACGTGTGGTTGAAATTTGATGTCATTACAATGCGCGCCCTACCGTCTGCGGTCGAGAGCGTATCGGCTGCAATTCTTTTTAGCTCCCGAATTGATTCATTCGGGTCTTCGATCCTAGAAGCGGCTGAGATCTGTTCCATTGGACTCGACATCAGGATACCTCGCTCTGCGTGATGTACTGCTCGATGACTCCGTGATGCTCACTAGTCAAAACGAGATTTTCTATCTGCTTTTCGGATAGGATCAATATCCAGAGCCTCTTCGAAACCTCTGCAACAATCTCGTCGTCAATCTCCGCGGCAGGGTTTTCACTTTCCTTGAAATTATAGGTCGGATGCTTAAGCACCGCCTCTTTTATCTTTTCCGGTTTAGTCTGCTGGTCCCATATGGTGACATTGAACGGGGCGAATGCAATCCACAGAAAGTTGTCAGCAAGAGTATGCCCCAGGCTTACAGCCCGGTAACACGCACAGAGAAACTTGACGTAATGAGTGCCTTGATCTTGGGCAGTATCGTAATTCTTACACTCGGCGAGAAAAGTTTGATTGTCGATCGATTCGCCTCGAAAATAGCCACCGAGATCGAAAGAGAATGTCTTGCTTGTTCCGACCGGCTGCGCTTTTTTGAGCGTCAGTTTCGAAACTGCCGCCTCGTCTGGGTTCATCCAGGGGACCTTGACTCGCGTCGTCCGCTCCAACCAGACTCGGGCCAGGCGCGCACCTTCGCGACCCTTCTCCTGCGTCGCTTCTCCCACCATGGTGCTTGTGAACTCCCTTGCCTCGCCCTCGTTAGCGATGAAGCCTACATACAGTCAGCCCAAGTGCCGGTGGAAGGCCTCAAAGACCACGGCCACCACAGATACGGAAGTTTTGAACCCGTCGCACTAAAGACGGCCCTCGGTCAGGGCGCGCCGGGCACACTCCTCAAAGGTGATACCGCCACGGATGCCTTGCTACTTATCGAGATCGTCAGTCCAGTTGTCGTTGCCTAGGCGGGCCAGACGGTCAGCCCTCAACATGTCGAACGACTCAGCGTCGATACGGCGCACGATGCGGAGGGTGGCATCGATCTGGCCGTGAGCCTTTGTCTTGCCGAACTCGTCACTCGCCGCTTCTGCACGGTCCCAATCATTGAAGTAAATGCCCGCATCCTGAATAGATGCAGCCAGGATTGCTTCGAGGGCGGTGTTCTCGTTGATTGCCATGCTTGGACGCTACTGGATCGCACCGACACAGAAGGTCGTCCCGGTGAATCAATCTTCACCGGCGTTGCAGCATCAAGCTGACGGAAGCTAACGACTCGGTCAGGGCTGCCGTAGGCGTTGGGGCGTGGGGATCAGTCTCAGGGCGGGTAAACCGCCTTGCCGCAGGTCAGCGGACTTGTGTGTCCTTCTGACCTGCGGTGTGGGCTGGTTAGCGGTATAGGTGGCTTGCGCGTCCTGCTGCTGCGCGGTTGCACGTCGCGTGTGACGGTCCTTTCGAGGGGTCTTTTTTGTGCTTCACGAATCAATTGTGGTGATTCACGCCATAGAAGTGCACAGTGGAGATGACGCACACACTTCGATGGAAGGACACTCACGTGTCGGACGATGCTCAGAGCGAACCCACAGTCGACGACGCCACCATGGAGGAGGCGAAGAAATCCGTCGAAGGGCTCGACGATCGCTATCGACCCGGTGCCCGGCCCACCGTGGCGCTTCCGGGAACGAACGGCACCGTCGCCGGGACCGCATTCGCCGACATGGTCGACGACAACGGTGAGCTCGTCGACGCCGACGATCAGGATGCATCCGACAGCACGGACACCGATCACGCCGACACCGAGGAAAAGGTAACGTCCTCGAACGATGCCTGAACTCGAAGGTCCCGACGCCCCCGCCGACATCGATCTCGGCGGGGGTGTCGCCTTTCTGCACACGCCCGCGATCCCGTCACGGGGCGGCCTGGCTCTCACCCACGGTGCGGGCGGCAACTGCGAGTCGCCGCTGTTGCAGCGCATCGCCGCAGTATGGACGGCATCCGGGTTCACGGTGCTGCGTTTCGACCTTCCTTTCCGAGTACGCAAACCCAAAGGACCGCCGCACCCGTCCCGGTCGGCCGAGGACCGGCTGGGCATCGCCGCTGCCGTCGACCGCCTTCGCGCCGAGACCGGCGGATTCATCGCATTCGGTGGGCATTCCTACGGTGGCAGGCAAGGGTCGATGATCGCGGCCGAACGACCGGGCCTCGTCGACGGGCTCGTGCTGACGTCCTACCCCCTTCACCCGCCGGGCAAGCCGGAAAAGGTTCGTACCCAGCACCTTCCGGAACTGCGAACACCGGCTGTGGTGGTGCACGGCACGAAGGACCCGTTCGGCACCACTGCCGAGCTGAGCGCTGCGCTCGCGCTCGTCCCGGCACCCACACTGCTCGTCGACATCGAGGGCGCAGGCCACGACCTCGCTCCGGTCAGGTACGACGCGGCGACGAAAACCCTTGCCGGTGCCACCTCGTTGTTCGCTGCCCCGACGTCCGATTCGTCCGTTGACGTCCCGCTCTTCGACCCGTCACGCTGAAGTGGTCTACTAAGGCATGCCGACCTGGGGATGGTTCATCGTGGCGTTGGTCCTCGTCGACGCGGCGGTGCTCGCGGCGTGGCTGCTGGCCCGCAAGAAGCCCGGCTCGTCCTCGGACACCTCACGCCACATCATGTTCGTCGGTCTCGACGAGAGCGCCCGCGCAGACATTCATCAGCTACTGGCCGCCAACAAGAAGCTCCAGGCGATCAAGGTCTTTCGCGAACGAACAGGTGCCGGCCTCCACGACGCGAAGATCGCGATCGAAAGCGTCCAGCGCGGCGAGCCCCTTCCGTCCTCGGCCACCATCGTCGACGCCGCGCAATCCGGTCCGACACCCTGGAACGATCTGATCCCGCGACTGCAGTCCCTCAAATCGGAGGGCAAGACGATCTCGGCCATCAAACTGCTGCGCGACCGGACCGGTATGTCGTTGCGCGATGCCAAGAACGCAGTGGATCTGCTGTGACCGTGCGGGTAGCAACACTCGGCGATGCACATCGCGTCGCCGAGGTGGCCGCGTCGACCTTTCCGCTCGCCTGCCCGCCGGGAACCCGGCCCGACGACATCGAGCAATTCATCTCGAACGTGCTGTCGGCCGAGCACTTCGAGAACTACATCGCCGACCCGAACAGAGCCGTCCTGATCGACGAAACTGTGGACGCTCACGTGGTGGGCTACGCGATGCTCGTGTCGGGGACGCCCACCGACCCGGATATTCGTGCCACCCTGTCGCACGAGCCGACCATCGAGATCAGCAAACTCTACGTGGAACCGACCCAGCACGGCAGCGGAGCCGCGGGCCGACTGATGTCGTCGTCGCTGAGCCAGGCACGCGAATCCGGTTGTGCGGCAGCATGGTTGGGTGTCAATCAACAGAACGTACGGGCGCAGAAGTTCTACACCAAACACGGCTTCCAGATCGTGGGCACCAAGAAATTCGTCGTCGGCGTCCAGACACACGACGACTACGTCATGGAGGTGAGGCTGTGACGACCGCTCAGCCGACTGCGGCGAACCGGGACAACGCGAGCAGCCGCGACGTGGCGCGCAGATACTTCTTGCGGTAGCCGCCGGCCAACATCTCCTCGGTGAAGATCTCGTCGAGCTTGCCGCCCGACGCCGTCACCGGGATACCCGCGTCGTACAGGCGATCGGCGAGGACCACCAGGCGCAGGGCGATGGCCTGATCCGATGCCGGGTGCACGTTCTTCAGGAACACCGCAGGAATGCCGTCGAGCAACTTGCCGTAGCGCGAGGGGTGCAGCGTGCTCAGATGCGCCAGCAGCTCGTCGAAATCGTCCAGGGTTGCGCCCTCGACGGTATCGGCGCGGTCCATCAGCTCGGCCTCGGACGTGGGCTCGGGAGCCGGGGGAAGATCGCGATGGCGGTAGTCGGGTCCGTCGACCCGGATGGACTCGAAGATCGAGCCGAGTTTCTTGATCTCTCGCATGAAGTCCTCGGCGGCGAAGCGACCCTCACCGAGCTGCCCGGGCAAGGTGTTCGAGGTCGCGACGATGGACACTCCGCGCTGCGAGAGCTCGGAGAGCAACCGAGAGACCAACATCGTGTCGCCGGGATCGTCGAGCTCGAACTCGTCGATACACAGCACGCTGTGGTTGGAGAGTTCTTCGAGGGCCTTGTTGAAGCCCAGAGCGCCGACCACGTGCGTCAGCTCGACGAACGTGCCGAACGCCTTGGGCTCGGGAACGCTGTGATAGATCGAGGCGAGCAAGTGAGTCTTGCCGACACCGAAGCCGCCATCGAGGTACAGGCCTGCACCGATGGCCGGGGTCTTCTTGCCGAACAGACCTCGTTTGCCCTTGCCGCGGATCTTCTGCACCTTGTTCGCGAACTCCTCGGCCTTCGCGACCGCAGCAGCCTGCGTCGGCTCCTTGGGGTCGGGAATGTACGAGGAGAAACTGACGTCGTCGAACATCGCCGGCGGGACCATCTGCGCGATCAACTGATCGGAGGGGACCACGGGATTTCGGTCGACAAGGCGTGCGGGCATTTGTCGAGCGTAACGACGTGGTCTGATCTCTCTCATGCAGCTTCTCGATAATGGGACCTACTTCACATCGGAGCAGGCAGCCGACTCCGCGCCCGCCGTCGGCTCGATCCTCGACGACGATGCCATCCGGGCCCTGTACTCCTACCCCACACAACTGGACCGACCGTGGATCCGCACGAACTTCGTCGCCAGCATCGACGGATCGGTCACCGCTGAAGGTAAGTCGGCGGGCCTGGGAACCCCCGCGGACGCCCGACTGTTCGGCATTCTGCGTGAACTCTGCGACGCCGTACTGGTCGGTGCCGGAACCGCTCGCGCCGAGAACTACGGCGGCGTTTCGCTGTCCGCCGAAGCGAAGGCACGGCGGGTGGCCGGTGGACTCGAACCGGTTCCGACGATCGTGGTGGTGACCGCCTCCGGTTCCATCGATGCGGATTCTCGATTGGTCACCGACGCCGACGTGCAGCCGGTGGTGCTGACCTCCGCGGCGGCGGACAGCTCGACGGTGGCCGCGCTTCGTTCGGCGGGTGCGACGGTGATCGGGGTGTCCGGCGAATCGGTGTCGACCGGCGACATCGTTGCGACGCTGAGCGACCTCCGATTCCGCCGCATCCTGTGCGAGGGCGGACCGGGACTGTTCGGGCAACTCGTCTCCGACGGGGCGGCGGACGAATTGTGTCTGACGACCTCGCCGATGTTGGTCGCAGGAGAGGCGGGCCGTATCGCCCACGCAGGCGTCGCGTCCGACACGCCCATGCACCGGGCACACGTTCTGGGCGATGCGGACGGAACGCTGCTCACGCGCTGGGTTCGTCGCCCATGAGCTGCGCGCCGCCCGGCAACGATCGAAAAGTCGATAGCCTCGCACGGTGACGCAGAAACGAACGTTGCTCGCCGCGGTCCTCGTCCTCGCCACGATGTGCGCGGCCTGCGGCGCCGGCCCGTCGCTCCGACCCGACGTCGCGGTGGAACAACGATCCCCCGGTCAACCGGCAGAAACCTCGGCGGACGCGCCACCGGAACCGGTCGCGCTTGCCGTTCCCGCTACCGATCTCGCCTGGACCGACTGCACCACAGCCACACTCGGCACCTTCGGGCTCACCTCCACCACCCCCGGGCTGACACTCGAATGCGCAGAGTACGAAGCCGACGTCGATGCCAGCGGGCAGATGTTCGGCACCTTCGCCGTCGGCGCGCTGCGAGCTCGGCTCGACCGAACACCAACCGATGCGGGACCGCTGGTGTTCACGTCCGGTTCGGATCGGTCCTCGATTGCCACGTTGGCCACGATGGCCGCCGGCCCGCTCGCGACGCTGCTCGAGGCCCATCCGATCGTCGCGGTGGATCGACGCGGCATCGGCCGATCCACCGCCGTCGACTGCATCGACCCGACGACCAAAACGGACGTCGACGCGCTGGGGCAGTTCACCAGATCCGATGCCGACAGCGTCGACCGCGCTGTCGACGCCGGTCGTGACGCCACGATCGAGTGCACCGACACGTTGCAGCCGCAGGAGCTCGCCTTCGGAACCACTTACGCCGCCGACGATCTCGACCGTCTGCGTCAACTCTGGGGCGTGGAACAGATCGGCCTGATCGGCTCGGGCAACGGCGCGCTCACCGCGTTGGCCTACGCAGCGAAGTTTCCGGCCAACATCTCGCGCCTGATCCTCGACTCACCGGCCGGAGTGGGTGCCGACCAGATCACGTTGGCAGAGCAGCGGACACAGGGCAAGGAAGCAGCGTTCGGTGCGTTCGCGCAGCGATGCGTCGCGCTGAACTGCTCCCTCGGCCCCGACCCGACGGCCGCCGTCGGGCAGCTGCTCCGTCGCGCCGCCGGTGGCGAATTCTCGCCGCTGTCCACCCACGAGATTCTCGACGGCATCACCTTCGCCCTCGCCTCGACAGCAGGCGACGCGTCGTCTCGGGCCACCGGGCTCGCCGCCGCCCTGTCCTCGGCTGCCGGGTCCGACACCACCGCGTTGTCCGCCCTCGCCGAGCGAGGTCGCAACGCCTACGGCACCGACGGGCAATTCGTGTCTCGGTGCACGGACGGGCAGCAGTGGCCATCACCGCAGGGCGTTCGCGACCTGACTTCGCAGTGGACCGACCGCTATCCGATCTACGGCACCGATGCTGCACTGACGGCGTTGCTGTGCTCGTCCTGGCCGACGGCTCCGTCCACTCCCCTGCCCACCTCTCTGGACGTTCCGGTATTGGTCCTGTCCAACGCAGGCGACCCGATCGTCGGCAACGGCGGACTGTCCTCGGTCACCGGGTTGGTCGGTGCGACCGGTGCAGGCGTCGCCTCGGCTGCATGGCAGGGCAGCGGGCATCCGAGCCTGGGCGGATCGCAGTGTCTGCAGAGCGCAGCGGTGAACTACGCACGCGACACCGCGCTTCCGACCGACGGCACGGTCTGCCCCGCCTGAGTCGGTACCCGTCGCGGGGTGTCCTTCGCCGGGACGGTCACCGCCTCGGGTACCGTTCCCGGGTGTCACTTAGCTTTCTGGAGCCGCGTTCGGGGCGGACGACCGCCGAGGTAATCAAGTACGCCCTGTGGCCGATCGCCATCATGACCGTCATCCAGCGCGTGGTGATCAAGGCGGTCAACGGTGACATCACCAACGACTTCAACCCGGTGTACAGCGCTGCCCTGGCATTTCTCAACCGTCAGCCGGTGTACACCGCGAACTTCGACTCCGTCGATCCGCACTACCTGTACCAACCGAGCGCGACGATGCTGCTGTCCCCCATCGCCGTCATCGACCCCGAGCGGTCTCGTTGGCTGTTCATCCTCGCCAGCACGATCGCCATTCTCCTGGCGTTGTACATCCTGTTGCGCATCTTCGGGTTCCGGCTCGATTCGGTCGCGGCCCCCGCTCTCCTGCTCGCTGCCTTCGTCAGCGAAACCGTCACCAACACGTTGGTGTTCACCAACTTCAACGGCTTCGTTCTGCTCGGCGAGGTGGCCTTCCTCGGGTTCCTCCTTCAGCGCAAGGACCTGTCGGCAGGCGTCGCCATGGGTTTGACTCTGGCGATCAAGCCGATGCTCGCGCCGCTCCTCCTGCTCCCGCTGATGACGCGTCAATGGAAGGTCTTCATCACCTCGATCGCCATTCCGGTCGTGATGATGGCCATCGCCTGGCCGTTGTCGGTGGATCCGATGAATTTCATCGATCGCACGCTGCCGTACCTGCTGCAGACTCGCGACTACTTCAACAGCGCAGTCGTCGGCAACGGCCGCTACTACGGTGTCCCCGAACTCCTCACCCTCGGAATACGAGCGGTACTGGGAATCATGGTTCTGATCTCGCTGTGGCTGCTCTACCGATACTGCCGCGAGGACCGTCTGTTCTTCTTCGCCACCACATCGGGGTTGATCCTCACCGCGCACTGGCTGCTGGGCTCGCTCGGCCAGATGTACTACTCGATGATGCTGTTCCCGCTGCTGATGACCGTCGTGCTGAAGAATTCGGTGCTGCGCAACTGGCCCGCCTGGCTCGCGATCTACGGGTTCATGAACTACGACCGATGGCTCTCGGGGCGCTGGATCGAAACCGGCCGGGCCTTGGACTACCTGCGCACCACCTTCGGCTGGGCACTGCTGATCGTCGTCATCTTCGGGGTCCTCGTCGCCCGCTGGTTCGCCGCACGCAGCGAAGGGCGGTTGGAGGACGGAATAGAACCCAGCTACCTACTGCCGAGCGCGCCACCAGCGAAAACGGCATAGCCCGACAAAACGTATTAGCGTGTGAGCATGAGTTCAGCTACCGACAACAATTCCGCCCCGGCCGTCCAGCTCACCGATGCACAGTGGCGCGAGAAGCTGACCCCCGAGGAGTACGCGGTGCTGCGGCAGGCAGGCACCGAGCGCCCAGGAGTCGGCGAATACACCGACACCACCACCGAGGGCATCTACGAATGCCGCGCCTGCGGTGCCGAACTGTTCCGCAGCACCGAGAAATTCGAGTCGCACTGCGGCTGGCCGTCGTTCTTCGATCCGGCCGACAGCGACGCCGTCATCCTCAAGGAGGACACCTCGCTCGGAATGCGCCGCGTCGAGGTCATCTGCCGCACCTGCCACAGCCACCTCGGCCACGTCTTCGAAGGGGAGGGCTACCCCACGCCGACCGACCAGCGGTACTGCATCAACTCGATTTCGTTGACACTCAAGCCTGCATCCTGATCGGCGCTGCTTCGTCCATACTGTGAGCATGCGCACTTTCACGTCACCAGAGCAGATCAAAGCGGCCGTCGGCGAAGACCTGGGCACCAGCGATTGGTTGCAGATCACCCAGGAACGGGTGAACACCTTCGCCGACGCCACCGGCGATCATCAGTGGATCCACGTCGACGTCGAGCGGGCGAAGAAGGAAAGCCCCTTCGGCGCACCTATCGCCCACGGATTTCTGAGCCTGTCCCTGGTGTCGATGCTCAACTGGCAGATCTACACCATCGAGAACACCAAGCTCGGAATCAACTACGGCTCCAACAAGGTTCGCTTCATCAACCCGGTGAAGGTCGGAGCCCACGTGCGTCTGCAGACCACCCTCGTCTCGGTCGAAGAGGTATCCGGCGGAGCACTGCAGATGGTGACGGCGGGAACGTTGCAGATCGAGGGCGAGGACAAGCCTGCACTCGTCGCCGAGATCATCTCTCGGGTCGTGTTCTGACCCTGGACCGAACCGGTGGATCGAACGCTGTGATCGGCGGCAACGGCTCGTCGTAGCGTTCGATCTCCACCAACACGTGTTGGCCGGTGCAGCCGCGTGCGAGCGCCGACGATCCCTCGTCTGCGGTGAGCACGTTCACGCTCCCGTGAACGCACATCGAAGCGGGATCGGCCGGATCTTCGGGGTCGTACCAGGCCCCGGTGGACAACTGGACGACAGACTCGAGCAGCGCGTCGTCGACGACCACACCGGCCAGGCACGAACCGCGGTCGTTGAACACCCGCACCACGTCGCCGTCCGACACTCCCCTGGCCCCGGCCGCCGACGAGTGCATGCGTATCGGCTCGCGGCCCCGAATTTTCGAGTTCCGGCTCACCGCACCGTGATCGAGCTGACTGTGCAGCCTGGTGCGCGGCTGATTCGCGATCAGGTGCAACGGAAACTGCTCGGCCCGCGGCCCGCCGAGCCACTCGGTCGGCTCGAACCACATCGGATGACCCTGGCAGTCGTCGTAGCCGAAGCCGTCCACCGTCGCCGAGAAGATCTCGATTTTCCCGCTCGGGGTGCGCAACGCGTTGCCCACCGGATCGCGTCGGAAATCCTCGAAGAACGTCAGATCGTCCTCGGTCTTCATCCGAAACGAACCTTCACGCCGGAAGTTTTCGTATTCCGGAGTGTCGACGCCGTCGGCGCGTAGATATCCGCGCCACTGCTCGTACATGTGCTCGAGCCACTGCTGCGAGCTTCGCCCCTCGGTGAACTGCTCGCCCACACCGAGTTTCGTCGCCAGCTCGGCGAACGTGTCGTAATCGTCGCGGGATTCGGCGAAGCGCTCGGCGGCGGGTGACATGGCGACGAGCAAGGGATCGTTGCGCGTGCAGCTCAGGTCCGATCGCTCCAACGACGTGGTCGACGGGACGACGATGTCGGCGTGCTTGGCCATCGGTGTCCAGTACGGATCGTGTACGACGACCGTGTCGGTTCTGCCGAGCGCGCGACGCAGCCGCCCGAGGTCTTGGTGGTGGTGGAACGGATTGCCGCCGGCCCAGTAGACGATCTTGATGTCGGGATAGGTCAATCGCTTACCGTCGTAATCGAATTGGGAGCCCGGGTTCAGCAGCATGTCCGAGACGGCGGCGACCGGAACGAGGTCGGGAACGGGATTGATCCCCTGCGGCAGAGTCGGCAACGGATACGGCACCGGGGCCAGACCGGGCTCGTTCATCGACCCGTACCCGTGCCCGAATCCTGCTCCCGGAACGCCTATCCCACCGAGCATCGACGCCAAGGTGACGCCCATCCACGGGGCCTGCTCGCCGTGCCGCGTCCGCTGCAGCGACCAGGTGACCGTCACCATCGTGCGTTTCGACGCCATCTCACGGGCCAGATCCGCGATCACCGCGGCCTCGATGCCGCAGATCGTCGACGCCCACCGCGGGGTCTTGGGTGTGCCGTCCGTGCTGCCGAGCAGGTAGCGCTCGAACTCGGGGTATCCCTCGCAGTACTTCTCCAGAAACGCTGTGTCGTGCAGCTTCTCGTCGGCCAGCACGTACGCGAGTGCCAGCATCATCGCCACGTCGGTACCGGGTCGCGGCGCAATCCATCGAGCGTCGCCGCTCATGTCGTTGCGTAGCGGACTCACGGTGACGATCTGCCCACCGCGAGCCCGCATCGCGTCGAGTGAGTCGACCGTCGGATGATCGGACGTACCGCCGTGATTGATGCCGGTGTTCTTCACCGGAACTCCACCGAACGCCACCAACAATTCGGTGTGCTCGGCTATCACGTTCCAGGATGTGGAGCGCGAGAACATCTTCCAGTGCGCGCCGAGAACGTGCGGCATGATGACACCGGTCGCACCGAGTGAGTAGCTGTGCACCGATCGCGTGTAACCGCCGATGCAGTTCAGGAAGCGATGCACCTGGCTCTGCGCGTGATGGAAGCGTCCGGCACTCGCCCACCCGTACGAGCCGCCGTAGATGGCGCTGTTGCCGTATGTGCCGACAACTCTGCGCAATTCGTTGGACAGCAGGTCGGTCAACTCGTCCCACGAGACGTCGACGAACTCATCGCTGCCACGCTTGTCGGTCGGACCCGGGCCGCGCTCGAGCCAGCCTCTGCGTACCGCGGGTGAGGTAACGCGCGATCGATGGGTCACCGACCCGACGAGGTTTCCCAACACCGGGGAAGGATTGCTGTCCGAGATCTCGGGATGAACAGCGGTGACATCGCGTCCGTCCGACTCGGCCCGAAACATGCCCCAATGGCCCATGTGCTGGGCGCCGGCCGCTCCGGTCATCGAACCACCCTGGTCATCGAATTCCGAACGCGCTCAACGCTGCCAGCAGTGCATCCGGCCGCTGCGCCGTCGGCACCGGATCCACGAGCGCGAAGTTGCATCCGATCTCCCGCGCGGCACCGTCGGCTTCGTCGCTGTCGCCGACCATCAGCGTCCGCGACGGATCGACGCCCAGAGCGGCGACGGCGTGCCGAAAGATCTCGGGCTGCGGTTTGACGTGACCCACCTCGAACGAGAGCACGAATTCGTCGACGTACCGATCGAGACCGCGATCGACGAACGCAGGACGGATGTCGAAGGCGATGTTGCTCAACACTCCGACCCGAACCGACTCGTGCGCAAGCCTTTTCAGCACCGCCTCGGTGTCCGGATACGGCGTCCAGGAATCTGCGTCGATCACGCGTCCGTACACCGACTCGGCCTGCTGCGGGTCGCTGACCCCCGACTGTGCGAGTACGTGCAGGTACGCCTGTCGGTGCAGCGCCGGGTCGAGATCTCGGTTTCGCCAGGCGTGTCTGGTGGCGTCGTCGAACTCCACCGTCTCCCCGACCGGAGCAGTCATGCGCCGCATCAGCTCTGCAGCTCCCGCTCCGTCGACCGGAGTGCCGTCGGCGTCGTGGACGCCGTCGAACCACGAGGGCTCCTCCTCGAGCCTGAACAGCGTGCCCGAGAAGTCGAACAGGACGGCTTCGATCGCGGGTGTGCCCGTGGTCGTCACGGCAGAGATTCGACGAGCGCGTCCACCTCGACCCGAGGGCCGGTGAAGAACGGAGTCTCCTCGCGCACGTGACGCCTGGCCTCGGTGGCCCGCAGGTCACGCATCAGGTCGACGATGCGGTCGAGCTCGGGAGCCTCGAAGGCCAGAATCCACTCGTAGTCGCCGAGCGCGAACGACGGCACGGTGTTCGCCCGAACGTCCTTGTAGTCGCGTGCTGCCTTGCCGTGGTCGGCCAGCATCGTGCGACGCTCGTCGTCGGGCAGCAGGTACCAGTCGATCGAGCGGACGAACGGGTAGACGCAGATGTACGCGCCCGGATCCTCACCGGCGATGAAGGCTGGGACGTGGCTCTTGTTGAATTCGGCCGGACGGTGCAGCGCGGTGTTGCTCCACACCGGTGTGCTCGCCTTGCCCAGCGCGGTGGTGCGACGGAAATCGGAATACGTCGCCTGCAGGTCCTCGATGCGCTCGGCGTGGGTCCACACCATGAAATCGGCGTCGGCGCGCATGCCGGCGATGTCGTAGACCCCGCGCACCGCGACACCCTTGTCCTCACGACCTTCGAAGAACACCTTCGCTTCCTTCGCGGCCGCGGCCCGATCCTCGCCCAGAACGCCGGGCGTGACCTTGTAGACCGAGAACATCAAGTAGCGAAGTGTCGAGTTGAGCGCTGAGTAATCGAGGCGTGCCATGGCCCTATCGTGCCACTTCGATCAGACGAGCGGCAGCGGTGGTGGCGGACGCAATACACGCCGGCACCCCGACGCCGCGCTGCCAGGCCCCGGTGACCTCGAGGCCGGGTAGGTCGGCGACCCCGGCCTCGATGGCGGCGACGCGATCGAGGTGACCCGGCGCGTACTGCGGCAGGCCCCCCGGCCAGCGCTGCACGGTCGCGGCGAGCGGCCTCACATCGATTCCGGCTACCGTCCGCAGATCGTTCGAGGCTGTCTCTATCGACTCCGCATCGGATCGGTCCGACGCCGTGGTGTCACCGAATCGGCCGAGCGAGGCCCGCAGCAGTACCGCGTCACGCTCACCGAGGTGTGGCCACTTGCGGCTCGACAGGGTGAATGCCTTGACGTCCAGGCCCGCGTCCGTGGCCACCAGGATTCCCGAATTCTGGGGTAGCTCCGTGGTCTTGGGGAACGCGAGCGCGACGACGACCGAGGATGCGAGTTCGATCTCCCGCGCGGCCTGCGACGCCGCGGGTGCCACCTCGGCGATGAGCCGACCGAGAACTGGGGCAGGGACCGCGAGCACCACTCCGTCGACGGATCCGACTCCGTCGACGAACCATCCGTCGGACTCGCGGCGGATCTCGCCGACGCCTGCTCCGAAGACCGTCCTGGCATCGGTCGCAGCGACGAGGGCATCGAGCAACACCGCATAGCCGTCGCGCAGTCCGCCGAACACCGGCCCCGGCGACGGGGTGGGCAGTGCTGCCTGCACTGCCTCGGTGAGGTTCGCCGCTCCGCCGTCCAATGCCGCAGCCAACGTCGGCAGTGCCGCGCGGACGCCGATGGAGCTCGACGAACCGGAGTACACGCCGCCGAGCAGCGGATCAACCGAACGGCTGACCACCTGGGAGCCGAATCTGGTGCCCACGAGTTCGGCCACGCTGACGTCCGATCCCGCGGTCCAGGCGAAGGGCCGGGCGGTTTCGGTCTCGATGACGTGCAGGTCTTCGGGGTCCACCAGATCCCGAACGGAATCGGCGGACGACGGGATGCCCATCAGGGTGCCGGGCGGAAGCGGGTGTGTTCGACCGCCGGAGAAGACGAGCGGTCGCACCGGTGCCGGGTACACCAGCTGATCCGACAGACCGAGCTCGGCGAGCAGTGCCGGCACCTCGGGACGTCGACCGATGAAGGCCTCCGCACCGACGTCGAGGGAGTCCGTGCCGACCGCGGTGGTGCGCAGCGTGCCGCCGATGCGAGACGAGGACTCGACGAGAGTGATCTCGGCATCCGGCCCGCAGGACTGCCGAAGGCGATACGCCGCGACGAGGCCGGAGATTCCGCCGCCGACGACGGCATATCGCCGCACCGTCACAACGAATGCACCAGCGACACCACGCGCGTCAGAATGTCGGGATCGGTATCGGGAAGCACTCCGTGTCCGAGGTTGAACACATGTCCGCGCGCACCGGCCGCGACAGCGCGGTCTCCCTCGGCGGCGATGCGTCGAACTTCGGTCTCGACGGCGTCCCAACCGGCGAACAGCACCGCTGGATCGAGATTGCCCTGCAGGGCTTTGCCGTTGCCGACACGATGCACGGCGTCGTCGAGTGGGATCCGCCAGTCGACGCCGACCACATCGGCGCCTGCCTCACCCATCGCCCCGAGCAACTCTCCGGTTCCGACGCCGAAGTGGATCTTCGGCACACCGGCCGAGGACACGGCCTCGAACACTCGCTGCGAGTGCGGCAGGACGTACTCGCGGTAGTCGGCGAGGGACAGCGCACCCGCCCAGGAGTCGAACACCTGCACGGCGTCGACGCCTGCGGCCAACTGAGCCTGCAGGAAGGTGATCGTCGTGGTGGCCAATGCGTCGAGCAGAGCGTGCCAGGTCGCCGGATCGGACCGCATGAGCGCTTTGGTCTTCTCGTGGTTACGACTCGGGCCGCCTTCGACCAGATACGACGCGAGGGTGAACGGTGCACCCGCGAAACCGATGAGCGGCGTACCGGCAAGCTCGCGGGTGAGGATCCGCACCGCGTCGGCCACCGGCTCCACCTGATCGACGGTCAGGACCGGCAGAGCCGCGACGTCGGCAGCCGACCGCACCGGCTGCGCCACGACCGGTCCGGTGCCTGCGACGATGTCGAGATCGATACCGGCGGCCTTGAGCGGAACGACGATGTCCGAGAACAGGATTGCCGCGTCCACGTCGTGGCGACGAACGGGTTGAAGAGTGATCTCGGCCACGAGATCGGGCCGGAAGCACGAATCCAACATGCCGATGCCTGCACGAATCTTGCGGTACTCGGGCAGCGACCTACCGGCCTGGCGCATGAACCACACCGGCCGACGCGAGGGAGTTCGACCCGCGATCGCGGCCAGGAACGGTGCGTCCGGGAGTTCCCGGCGGGCTGGGGCTGTGGCGTGCGGTTCGGCGTTCATCGGGTTCCATGCTGCCACGCGTCGGGAAAGCTCCCGCCACCAAGGGCGACACACCCACTTCGGTTGCATCACGGCTCGGCGCGCCTCCGCCTCGGGGCAACGTGACGCGTCTAACGTCCGGTGACGTGACCGAACCCCATTCCACCGCCGAACCTGCGCCGTTCCGCGCCGCCATCGACGCGATGCATCGGGCTCAGGTACACCCGGCGATCGAAATCGGTCCGATCCGGCCGCCGCAGCGTCTCGCCCCCTACAGCTACGCGATCGGTGCCGAGGTCAAGCATCCCGATTCCGACCAGGTCGACGAACAGAGCGACGGCGACGCCTTCGGCCGCCTCATTCTGCTGTACGACCCCGACGGTGCCGAGGCATGGAACGGCACCCTTCGACTGGTCGCATACATCCAGGCGGACGTCGACGAGTCCCTCGCCGACGATCCCCTGCTCCCCGAGGTCGGGTGGAGTTGGCTGGTCGACGCGCTGGAGTCACGGTCGGAGCCGCTCAACGCACTCGGCGGCACGGTCACTTCGACCAGCTCGGTGCGCTACGGCGACATCGCCGGGCCACCCAAGGCCCACCAGCTCGAACTGCGCGCCTCGTGGACGGCCACGTCCGAGGACCTCTCGACGCACGTCGAGGCGTTCTGCGAGGTGCTCGCCTACGCGGCCGGTTTGCCGCCTGCGGGCATCACCACCCTCGGCCAGCGCAGTTCCAGCCGGACATAGTGGGCGGTTCTCGTAACCGCAGGGCCTAGAGTCACATCTCATGTCAGCCGAGAGTTCTCCCGAGACCACGCCGGACGACGAGGCGAACGCGCCTGTCGCCGTTCCGCTACTGGCCCCGGCTGACGGCGTACCCGACGTGGTCGACACGCCGGACGCCGTGCGCGCCGCTGCCGCTCTGCTCGCAGCAGGTCACGGCCCACTCGCCGTCGACGCCGAACGCGCCTCCGGCTTCCGCTACTCCCAGCGCGCCTACCTGCTGCAGTTCCGTCGCCGCGGCGCTGGCACGGTCCTGCTCGATCCGATCCCGGTCACCGGCGATCTCGCCCCGCTCGCCGAGGTGATCAACCCGCTCGAATGGGTACTGCACTCCGCCGATCAGGACCTACCCGGGCTCGGCGAACTCGGCCTGGTGCCTGCCACGCTGTACGACACCGAACTGGCAGGACGCCTCGCCGGATTCGATCGCGTGGGGCTCGGTGCCATCGTCGAACGCACCCTCGGACTGGCCCTGCAGAAAGGCCACGGGGCAGCCGACTGGTCCACCCGGCCGCTGCCCGACACCTGGCTGAACTATGCCGCGCTCGACGTCGAGGTTCTTCTCGAACTGCGCGACGCGATGGCCGAGGAGCTCGAACAGCAGGGCAAGACGGACTGGGCAGCGCAGGAATTCGCCCACATCCTCACGCTCGGGCCACCCAAACCCAAGACCGACAGATGGCGTCGGACATCGGGGATCCATGCGATCAAATCTCCCCGCACCCTCGCTGCCGTTCGCGAATTGTGGACCACGCGAGACGAACTGGCAGCCAAGCGTGATGTGGCACCGAGCCGGGTACTGCCCGACTCGGCGATCGTGGCGGCGGCAACAGCGGACCCGAAATCCTCGCGGGAGCTCGAGCAACTGCCGGTCTTCGGCGGTCCCCGTCAGCGCAGATCGTCCCGATTGTGGGCCTCGGCTCTGACCCGTGCGCGGGCGCTTCCGACGTCCGAATTGCCCTCGATGGCAGCCTCGTTCGACGGCCCGCCTCCGGTCAATCGGTGGGCTCGCCGCGATCCCGACGCAGCGGCGCGACTCGCCGACGTACGAGCCGCGATGACCGAGCTCAGCGAATCGGTTGCGGTGCCGGTCGAGAATTTGTTGATGCCGGATCTGCTGCGCCGCCTGGTGTGGGATTGGCAGAATCCGGTCGATTCCGACGTGGACCCTGCCGAGCTGATCGAGGCCCGACTGGCCGACGGCGGGGCCCGACCCTGGCAGCGGACGCTGGTGGTGCCGGTACTGGCGAAGGCACTGGACCCTTCCCAAGTTACCGACGGGTAATACCGGCTACAGTAGTGGACGCGTCCGGGCACCCGGGCGAGTCGTCCGCATCTGTCGGGAGGATCGAAAAGCGTGTCTGTACCCGCGTCCACCAGCTCACAGAGGAATGTCGTCTTCGTCGACGGCATCCGTACCCCGTTCGGCAAGGCAGGCCCCAAGGGCATGTACGCCGACACTCGCGCAGACGACCTCGTCGTCAAGGCAATCCGCGAACTTCTTCGCAAGAACCCCAACCTCCCTCCCGAACGGATCGACGAGGTCGCGATCGCCGCGACCACGCAGACCGGTGACCAGGGCCTGACCATCGGACGTACGTCCGCACTGCTCGCCGGACTCCCCCGCAGCGTCCCCGGCTTCGCCATCGACCGCATGTGCGCAGGCGCGATGACCTCGGTGACCACCACCGGATCGGGCATCGGCTTCGGCCAGTACGACGTCGTCATCGCCGGTGGCGTCGAGCACATGGGCCGCCACCCGATGGGTGAAGGCGTCGACCCCAACCCGCGCTTCCTCGCCGACAAGCTCGTCGATCCCAGCGCGCTGGTCATGGGCAACACCGCCGAGAACCTGCACGACCGGTTCCCGAGCATCACCAAGGACCGCACCGACGCGTACGCCGTCGCCAGCCAGAACAAGTACGACGCCGCCAAGAAGGCCGGCTACATCGCCGACACCCTCGTGCCCGTCGCCACCAAGTCGGCCGCAGGCTGGGGCCTGGCCACCGAGGACGAGCCGCCTCGCCCCGGCACCACCGTCGAAGACCTCGCCAAGCTCAAGACGCCGTTCCGGCCCGCAGGCCGCGTCACCGCAGGCAACGCCGCTGGACTCAACGATGGCGCAACCGCCGCGATTCTGGCCGGTGAGGACACCGCGCACGAGCTCGGCCTGAACATCGGAATGCGGATGGTCGGCTTCAGCTTCGCCGGCGTCGACCCGGCCGTCATGGGCATCGGACCGGTCCCCGCGACCGAAAAGCTGCTCGGCCGAACCGGATTGAGCATCGACGACATCGGCCTGTTCGAGATCAACGAGGCCTTCGCCATCCAGGTTCTCGCCTTCCTCGAGCACTACGGAATCGCCGACGACGACCCCCGCGTCAACCAGTGGGGCGGTGCCATCGCGTGCGGCCACCCCCTCGCCTCCTCGGGCGTCCGCCTGATGACGCAGCTGAGCCGCCAGTTCGCTCAGCAGCCCGACGTGCGCTACGGCCTGACGACCATGTGCATCGGTCTCGGCATGGGCGGCACCGTCATCTGGGAGAACCCCAACCACGCTGACTACTCGGGAGCAGCCAAATGAGTGATATCACCACAGCGTTCACCGACGAGGTAGTCACGAACGCATTCACCAAGATCGTCTCCGTACCGGGGCTCGAGGGCTCCATCGCCCTCGTCACGCTCGACAACGGCTTCGATCACACCAAGCCGTCGACCTTCGGTCCCGGCGGTCTGGCCAAGTTCGACGCCGCACTCGACGAGGCATTCGCAGCGAACCCGGTGGCCATCGCCGTCACCGGCAAGCCGTTCATCTTCGCCGTCGGTGCCGACCTCAACGGTGTGCCGAACATCGAGACCAAGGACGAGGCGCTGCAGATCGGGCAGCTCGGGCACAAGGTGTTCCGTCGCCTGCGCGAGTCGACGATTCCGACGTTCGCCTTCATCAACGGTGCTGCACTCGGCGGCGGCCTCGAAGTGGGACTGCACTCGCACTACCGCACCGTCGCAGAGAACGCCGCTGCCCTCGGCCTGCCCGAGGCCTTCCTCGGCCTGGTCCCGGGATGGGGCGGAACCCAGTTGTTGCCCAACATCATCGGAGCCTCGAACGCCGTCACCGTCGTCATCGAGAACGCTCTCAACCAGAACCGCGTCCTCAAGCCGCAGCAGGCACTCGATCTCGGCATCGCCGACGCCCTCTTCGGCGGAGCCGACTTCCTCGAACAGTCCCTCGCGTGGGCTGCTCAGGTCGTCAAGGGCGAGATCGTTCCCGACCGTCCCGAGATCGACCGCGGACAGGCCTGGGACGACGCCATCGCCCGTGCCAGGGGCATCGTGGCCGGTAAGACCGGTAATTTCGCACCGGGCCCCGTCGCCGCAGTCGATCTGCTCGAGCTCGCCAAGAGCACCGACATCACCGACTCGGCCTCGCTCGACAAGGCCTTCGCGGCCGAGGACGAGGCGCTGTCGACGTTGCTGGTCAAGGACGAGCTCCGCGCCGGGCTGTACGCCTTCGATCTGGTGCAGAAGCGCGCGAAGCGTCCGGCCGGTGCACCCGACAAGTCGTTGGCGCGCAAGATCTCCGGCGTCGGCATCGTCGGCGCCGGCCTGATGGCCAGCCAGCTCGCCCTGCTGTTCGTGCGCCAGCTGAAGGTGCCGGTGATCCTCACCGACATCGATCAGGAGCGCATCGACAAGGGTGTCGGGTACGTCCACGGGGAGATCGACAAGCTGCTCGGCAAGAAGCGTCTGTCCCCCGATGCCGCGAATCGGTTGAAGGCGTTGGTGTCCGGCTCCATCGACAAGTCGGCGTTCGCGAACACCGATTTCGTCATCGAGGCCGTGTTCGAGAACCTCGACGTGAAGAAGAAGGTGTTCGCCGAGGTCGAGGAGTTCGTCTCTGCCGACACGATCCTTGCTACCAACACGTCCTCACTGTCGATCACCAAGATGGCTGCAGACCTGAAGCACCCCGAGCGCGTCGTGGGCTTCCACTTCTTCAACCCCGTTGCGGTCCTGCCACTGCTCGAGGTCGTCAAGGGTGAGAAGACCGACGACGCCACCCTGGCAACGGCATTCGCGACGGCCAAGACCCTCAAGAAGTCGGCCGTGTTGTCTGCGGATCTCCCCGGATTCGTCTTCAATCGTCTCGTCACACGTGCGTCCAACGAGATCATCAGCGCCATCGACGAGGGCACCCCGTTCGATGTCGCCGACGGCGCAGTGGGCGAACTCGGCATGCCGATGAGTCCGCTGACCCTGCTGGCTCTCGTCGGCCCGGCCGTGGCACTGCACACCGCGGAGACCCTCGCCGAGGCATACCCGGAGAGGTTCAAGGACTCGCCGGGATTCCGCGCGCTCGTCGAGGCGAAGAAGCCTGGTGTGTGGACCTACGGACCCGAGGGCCAGGTCGTCGATCCCGAGGTCGCCGCGCTGTGGCCGCAGGGCGATTCGCCCTCGACTGCCGAGCAGGTTCTCGACCGGACCCGTCGGGCATTCGCCGACGAAATCCGCATCATGCTCGACGAGGGAGTCGTAGCAGCAGCCGAGGACATCGATCTCTGCCTGCTGCTCGGCGGCGGCTTCGGCTTCTGGAACGGCGGCATCACCCCGTACCTGGACCGCAGCGGTGCCTCCGAGGCAGCGACCGGTCGGCGCTTCCTCGCGCCGGGTGTCGCCAGCGTCTAGTACGGCCCGCCGAGTTCGAGGTTACGGACGGATTTCCGCGTTTTTTCGTCCGTAACCTCGAACTCGGTATCGTCCGCTCGCGCTATGGTGCGATCCGATGAACAACGAACGCGGTCGACTGATCGGCATCGCCTACCGGATGCTGGGCTCCTACAGCGACGCCGAGGATGCCGCGTCCGAGACCGTCGTCCGCTGGTTCCGGCTCACCGACGCCGAACGCGACGCCATCGACGTTCCTGCGGCCTGGTCCACCAGAGTGGTCAGCCGCATCTGCCTCGACGTTCTCGGCTCTGCTCGCGCTCGCCGCGAAAACTACATCGGGCAGTGGCTGCCGGAACCCGTCTGCGGCCTCGACTCCGAGACTCCTGCCGCCGCGGACCCCGCCGACCGAGTTGCGCAGCAGGAATCGGTGACGCTGGCACTTCTCGTGGTACTCGAATCGCTCGGTCCGGCGCAACGAGTCGCATTCGTACTGCACGACGCGTTCGCCGTTCCGTTCGACGAGATCGCGACCGTTCTCGATCGATCCCCGGCTGCCTGCCGTCAACTCGCCTCTGCTGCACGAACTCACGTCCATTCCCGGCGCCGCTCCGTTGCCGACCCCATCGAGCACGACCGTGTGGTGCGGGCTTTCGCGTCGGCCTCCGCAAGCGGGGACATCGCATCCCTGATCTCGGTGCTCGCACCCGACGTGACATTGGTCAGCGACGGCGGCGGCCATGTATCCGCGGCCCGCAATGCCATCCTCGGATCCGATCGAGTCGCTCGCTTCGTTCGCGGCATCACTGCCAAGTCGATCGATCTCGACTGGTCGATAGAACCCGTCAACGGCCTGTCGGGCATCGTGATGCGGCGCGACGGCGCGGTGTTCGGCGTCATCGGGTTCGACGTCATCGGGTTCGACACCGCCGACTGCATGGTCGCGAGCGTCTGGATCGTGCTCAATCCGGACAAACTCCGGCACTGGGTCGCCACACACGACAGACATTCGCCTCGGCTGCGTCGTCAGAGAGTGGAGGGCCGCGCAGTGCGGTCCGCATCATCACTCGAGAATCAGGTGGAAACGCGATGAAGCTAGCCGTAGCCGGTGGAACCGGAACCGTGGGAGTGCACGTCGTCGAGGTTGCGCGGGAACGCGGACACGAGGTGGTAGTCCTGTCGCGGTCTGCCGGTGTGGATCTCGTCTCCGGATCGGGACTGCCCGACGCCCTGTCCGGCGTCGACGCGGTGATCGACGTCGCCTCGACGCAGACGATCTCGGCGAAGGAATCGACGGCGTTCTTCGCTGCCGTCACCCGTAATCTGCTGACGGCGGAAGGCGCGGCCGGAGTCCGGCACCACGTGGCGTTGTCGATCGTGGGGATAGACAAGGCCCCGTACGCGTACTACGCCGGAAAGGTGGAGCAGGAGCGCCTCGTTCGCGCTGGAGCCGTACCGTGGACGATCCTGCGAGCTACTCAGTTCCACGAGTTCGCCGCGCAGATCCGGTCGCAGACCTCGTTCGGTCCACTGACGGTCGTCCCGAGGATGGTCTCGCAACCGATCGCAGCCCGCGAGGTCGCCGAGCGACTGATCGACCTGGCGGAGCGGCCACCGGCAGGCCGAGTCGCCGATCTCGGTGGACCACGGGAAGAGCGCATGGCGAAGATGGTGCGGCGCTACGCACGAGCAATCGGTGCGCGCGGCCCGGTGCTCGAGGTGCCGCTTCCCGGCGCGTACGGCCGCGCGATGCGAGACGGAACGCTGGTCACCGCACAGGATTCGGATCACGGTCTACAGACCTTCGATCAGTGGTCGGACGCCCAGGCGCGTTGAGTCGCATCTCGCCGAACTCGAAGTTGTGGACGATATTCCGGCCTTTTTCGTCCACAACTTCGAGCTCGACCGGTGGAATATCGGACAATTCGCCGTTTTCGGCGAGCCGTTGTCCACCCGCCGCGAATGTCGTGTCGATTTCGCTCCCATTGCGTCGGTGCGAGGACGATGATGGCGATCGACCACCAAGGACGCTGGTTCACCTCGAAAGCTGGGTCACGTGATGACGCAATCCACCGATCGGCACACTGCCAAAGTCATCGGAGTCACCGTTGCCGCCGCTGTCGGCGGCTTCTTGTTCGGGTTCGATTCCTCCGTTGTCAACGGCGCAGTGGACTCCATTCAGGAGAACTTCGCCCTGTCGTCGTTCGTCACCGGCTTCGCCGTCGCCATCGCACTTCTCGGTTGTGCGGTCGGTGCCTGGTTCGCCGGCCGTCTCGCCGACACCTGGGGCCGGAAAAAGGTGATGCTGCTCGGTTCCGCGCTGTTCACCATTTCGTCGCTGGGGTCCGGGTTCGCGTTCAGCGTCCCGGATCTCATGCTCTGGCGTGTACTCGGCGGCCTTGGTATCGGCATCGCCTCGGTGATCGCGCCCGCGTACATCTCGGAGATTGCCCCGGCCCGCTATCGGGGTGGTTTGGCCTCGCTGCAACAGCTGGCGATCACCGTCGGAATCTTCGCCGCGCTGCTGTCGGACGCGGTGCTGCAGAACGCCGCGGGCGGACCGTCGAACGACCTGTGGTTCGGACTCGAAGCCTGGCGGTGGATGTTCTTGGTCGGCGTCGCACCGGCCCTCGTCTACGGCTTTCTCGCCACTCTGATTCCGGAGTCGCCCAGATATCTCGTCGGAAAGCACCTCGACGAAGAAGCGGCCCGCATTCTGGGAGACATCACCGGGGAAGTGGACCCGAACGAGAGGGTCAAGGAAATCCGGTTGACCCTGCGCCGGGAATCCAAGTCCTCGTTCGCCGATATCCGTGGACCGAAGTTCGGTCTGCAACCGATCGTCTGGGTCGGCATCACCATGGCAATTCTGCAGCAGTTCGTGGGAATCAACGCGATCTTCTATTACTCGACGACGTTGTGGAAGTCCGTCGGTTTCAGCGAGAATCAGTCGTTCGTCACCTCGGTGATCACCTCGGTCATCAATGTCTCGATGACATTCGTCGCCATCTTGTTCGTCGACCGATTCGGCCGACGAAATCTGCTCATGATCGGCTCGATCGGGATGTTCGTCGGTCTCGTACTGGCGGCCATCTCGTTCACTCAGGCCGTGGGCAGCGGCGACCAACTCGAATTGCCGTCGCCGTGGGGCCCGGTTGCTCTCGTCGGAGCCAACCTGTTCGTGGTCTTCTTCGCCGCGACCTGGGGTCCGATCATGTGGGTGATGCTCGGCGAGATGTTCCCCAACCGAATGCGCGCCGTCGCCCTCGGTATCAGTACCGCCGCGAACTGGATCGCCAACTTCGCCATCACACTGGCATTTCCGCCGTTGTCCGACACCATCGGACTCGGATTCATCTACTCGTTCTTCGCGTTCTTCGCGATCCTGTCTTTCTTCTTCGTCAAGTACAAGATCAAGGAGACCAAGGGAATGGAGCTCGAGGACATGGAGATCTGACATGCCGATGTTCGTCGTCCAATACACCTACACCCCCGAAACGTCCTCCGGGCGTGACGATCACCGAACCGATCACCGCGCGTGGCTGCGCGAACTCGAGCGCCGCAAGATCCTCCGATCGTCGAGCCCACTCGCCGATCACAGTGGTGCCACGATGATCGTCGAAGGCACCGACAAGGCAAGTGTGGAGCGAATGTTCGCACACGATCCCTTCGCCCTGGCCCATCTGATCGATCGCGTTCAGATCGAAGAACGTGTGGCCGGGACGTAGCAGGCCGTCGAGTCCTTGCGCAGTCCTACGGCCGCCACCGCCAGAACGATCACGTAGACAACGCAATACGCGTTCCGTAGTCCGGCGTCGACGATCGGCGATACGGACTGCATGAACGTGCCGATCACCACAACATCGGCCTGTGTGCGATACCAGGCCACGAAAGGTGCAGTGGCGGCGAGCACTCCGAGGACACGCAGCGTGCGGCCGCGGCCGCTCGTTCGCGAACTCGTACACGCGTCGAGTCCGATCACCAGCAGCGGAACACACCACACCCAATGGTGGCCCCAGGAGAACGGCGAGACCATCGGGGCCGTGAGACCACACACCGTCATGGCCAGCAGTGTTCTACCCGCACGGTGAGCTCGGTACGACACCCACATCCCCGCAGCGAGGACGACCACCGCGGCCGGCAACCACACGATCACCGGCGGGTGCTCGGTTCCCCACGCCCGCGCCACCATTCCCCGAACCGACTGATTCGCGGGAGACGTGGTCGACCCCACTCGGTCCGAGGCGAGGATCGCCGAGGTCCAATAGCGCCACGCGTCGGAGGACACGACCACGAACCCGATCACCACCGTGACCAGACCGGTGCCGGCCGCCGTCCATGCCGCTGGCCACTGCCGCTGCACGATCGACATGACGATGAACAGGCCGGGCGTCAGCTTCAGACCGGCCGCGATTCCGACGCCGACCCCCCGAAGCCGACTGCCCTCGGGCCGGCCGAGATCCCACAGCACCAACACGAGCAACAACAGGTTGATCTGACCCAACCACAGCGACATGCGCACCGGCTCGAGCCACGAGCAGCCCAGTGCCAGAGCAGCACTCACCACTCTGGTCCGTGTGCAGTTCTCGTATCCGAGTCGTCGCCAACTCAGATGGACGACGACGTAGAGCAATACGACATTGGATATGTTCACCAGCAATCCGGCCGCGGTGTCGGACAGCAACCCCAGCGGAGCGAACAGCACAGCAGCGAACGGCGGATACGTGAACGGCAGTGTGCCGAACAGCGAGAACGAATACAGCTCTTCGCTACTGAGCACGGTTGCGCCGCCGTGTCGGTAGACGAGCGCGTCGACACCGTTGCCGAACAATCCGTACAAGGAGTCGAACGACAGCAGACGATCGTGTGCGGCGAACGCCACCACACCGATGACCGCCGTCATCGTCACGAACCATCGCGAATGCCGTCGCCCGGTCCCGTCGTTCCGGGAATCCGGTGCCGGTGTTCCATCCACGGATTCCATGGCCGCCCAGTCGGGGTCACCGTTGCGTGGAATCGGATCGATTTCGCTGTCCGAGACGCCGGTTCTACCGTCGAAGACGAGGGTCATGAGCGAAACATGCCAGTCGTCCCGGTTTCGGCAACTACGACACACCAGTCACACAGGTCACATATTCGCAAAGAAAACATCGACGCCCGGCGACGACGCCGACGAACCTGCGGGCCGCAACGGCACGCGACGGTGCATTGCCGAGTTCGATTGCTCGGACTGTCGGCTACGGTGCCGGCATCCCGCGGGCCTTCGGTGTGCTGCGTCGTGCACTGGGCGACGCAACGGTGGGAACCGTCGGTTCTGTTCCTTCTCGTGATGACGGCTCCGAGAGCAGTCGCGGGCGCGGTGGCCGGACGCCGCGCGTTCTACTGCGTCGACGTCCGGCGAGAGACCGTCGTCAGAGGCTCTTGACCCAGTGCGACACGCGCTGCACTACGTCCTCGCAGGTGAGGCCGAGTTCGTGGTGCAGCTGATCGCGCGATGCGTGGTCCAGGAATCGTTGTGGCACACCGAGATCGCGGCACGGGGTATCGACGCCTGCGCCACGCAGAGCCGCAGACAGTGTCGAACCGATGCCACCGTGCAGGCCACTGTCCTCGAGGGTGACCACGAGCCGGTAATCCTCGGCCAGCTTCAACAGCGACTGCGGGATCGGCAGCACCCACCTTGGGTCGACCACGGCAGCGGAGATGCCGTCGTGCTGCAGCTTCTCGGCTGCATCCATGGCCATCTGCCCGAACACTCCGACGGCCACGATCAGCACATCGCCCGTGGCACCGGACGGCTCGGTCAGCACGTCGACGATTCCGTCCAGTCTGCGCGTCGCGGGCACGGTTTCGGTCACTGCGCCCTTCGGGAAGCGCAGGGCAGTGGGTCCGTCGGACGTTGCGATGGCCTCTGCCAGTTCTTCTCGCAGGGTCTCGGCATCTCGCGGTGCCGCCACCTTCATACCGGGGACGATGCCGAGCAGAGACATGTCCCACATGCCGTTGTGGCTGGCACCGTCGGCCCCCGTGACACCGGCACGGTCCAGCACCACCGTGACCGGCAGTCCGAGCAACGCCACGTCCATCAGCAACTGATCGAACGCGCGATTGAGGAAGGTGGAGTAGATGGCGACCACGGGATGCATTCCGCCCAGCGCGAGCCCGGCCGCCGACGTCATCGCATGCTGCTCGGCGATCCCGACGTCGAACAACCGATCGGGGAAGCGAACCCCGAACGCGGCGAGACCGGTGGGCGCGGCCATCGCTGCGGTGATCGCTACGACGTCCTCGTTCTGCTCGCCCTGCTCGATCAGTGCCGCAGAGAACACCGAGGTCCAGTCCGGAGCCGACTTGGACCGCGCCAGCCCCGTCAACGGATCGATGATCCCGGTGGCGTGCATCTGATCTGCGACGTCGTTCTCGGCGTGAACGTAGCCCATACCTTTGCGTGTCACCGCGTGGACGATGACCGGACCGCCGTATGCCTTGGCTCGGCGCAGCGCGGATTCCATCGCGTGCTGGTCGTGACCGTCGACCGGACCCAGGTACTTGATGCCGAGATCGGTGAACATGACCTGCGGGCTGATGGCGTCCTTCACCCCGGCCTTCATACCGTGCAACATGGCGTAGGCAGTGGGACCGACGATCGGAATGCGACGAACGATGCGGCGACCGTTGTCCAGCACCTTCTCGTACCCGGGCTGAAGGCGAAGGGCCGCCAGATGATCGGCCAATCCCCCGATGGTCGGGGCGTACGAGCGACCGTTGTCGTTGACGACGATCACCAGGGATCGATCGCGGCCTGCGGCGATGTTGTTGAGCGCCTCCCAACACATGCCGCCGGTGAGCGCACCGTCACCGACGACAGCGACGACGTGCCGGTCGGTTTCGCCCTTGAGCGCGAAGGCTTTGGCCAGGCCGTCGGCATAGGAGAGCGAGGCCGACGCGTGCGAGGACTCCACCCAGTCGTGCTCGCTCTCGACCCGTGACGGGTAGCCGGACAGGCCGCCCTGCTTACGGAGCGTGTCGAACAGACCCGTGCGTCCGGTCAGCATCTTGTGCACGTACGCCTGATGACCGGTGTCGAAGATGACCGGATCGTTCGGGGAGTCGAAGATGCGATGAATCGCCAACGTCAGTTCCACGACACCGAGATTGGGACCGAGGTGGCCGCCGGTAGCGGACACCTTCTCGACGAGAAACGCGCGGATCTCGCGAGCCAGTTCGGCCAGCTCCGCACTGCCGAGGTCGCGCAAGTCCTCGGGCGTCTGAATTCGAGCTAGGACACCCAACGAGATCGCTCCCTTCGGCCGGAAAACACAATGGAAATTTCAGTCTACGGAGTGACCGTGCCCTGCTGCTCCGCCCAGCGTCGTGACGCCGACAGTACCGTCGAACGTCGAGGTGCCCTGGGTCAGCCGCCCCTAACCTCGACGCTGCCGAATCGGACATCACACATACAGTGTGGCCCATGAGCAACGTGGTCGATGCCATCCTGCGCCGAGTTCACGAACTGTGCCGTGACGACACGTCCGGGCAGGTGGCGGACTACATCCCCGAACTCGCTGCCGTCACGCCGGACGGATTCGGTATCGCGCTGACGACCACGGACGGTTACGTCTACGAAGTCGGCGACACCGGACTCCCCTTCACGATCCAATCGATCTCCAAGCCGTTCACGTACGCATTGGCACTGGCCGACCGGGGCCTGGACGTCGTGGCGAGCAAGATCGACATCGAACCGTCCGGGGAACCCTTCAACGAGATCAGCCTCGATCCCGTCACCGAGCGACCACGCAACCCGATGATCAACGCCGGTGCCATCACGTCGGCGTCGCTCATCACCGGTCGCAGTGCCGAGGATCGATTCGAGCGCATTCGCGCCTCGTACTCGCGGTATGCGGGGAGGTCTCTGACGTTCAACGACGCCGTCTATCGGTCGGAGGCGCGCACCGGCAATCGCAACCGCGCCATCGGGTACATGCTCCGTTCGTTCGACATCATCGACCACGATCCCGATGCTGCCGTCGATCTGTACTTCCGCCAGTGCTCGATCGATGTCACCGCCGCCGACCTCGCCATGATGGCGGCCACCATGGCCAACAACGGCGTCAATCCCCGGACGCGGGAGCGTGCGCTCGCACCGGCCCTCGTCGAACGAGTGCTGTCGGTCATGACGACATGTGGGATGTACGACGGCGCAGGCGACTGGGTCGCGAGGGTCGGCCTGCCGGCCAAGAGCGGAGTCGGGGGCGGGATCCTCGCGGTTCTTCCGGGACAGATGGGCATCGCCGTCTACTCCCCGCGGCTCGACTCGCACGGCAACAGCGTGCGCGGAGTCGCCGCCTGCCGCGAACTCTCGACACGCCTCGAACTGCACTTTCTGCACGTCACTCGTGCGGCGAAATCCTCGATCCGGCGACGCTACGTGGTGACCGAGGCTCCGTCGCGCAAGCGGCGTTCCGACACCGAACAGGCCACTCTGGCCGCCGTGGGCGAACGCGCCCGCGTGTACGAACTGCACGGCGATCTGTTGTTCTCCGGTGCCGAGACCGCCGTTCGTGAGATCGGCGACCTGGACCGAGAACTCGATGCGCTCGTCATCGACGTGCGCGGCGTCGACGAGGTCAGTGCGATCGCCCGCACCATGTTCGAGGACCTTCGTGGGGATCTCGCCGAACACGGCTGCGTGGTCGCTCTGGTCGACCCGAGAGCGATCATGGGGCACACCACCTCGAGCCTCGACCCGTCCGATCCGGCCGGTCGGGTGTACTCGAGCCTCGGATCGGCCGTTCAATGGGCAGAGAACCTGCTGCTGGATCGTCACTGCGCAGGCGCGCGACAGCCGGCCGTCGTCGCGATCGCAGAGCACCCGCTGCTTGCCGGGCTCTCGGCCGAACAGTTCGAGGCGGTGACGCCCTACCTGGAGAAGCGGCACTACGCGCGTGGCGACGTGATCGTTCGTCACGGTGCCCCAGCGGCAGGCCTGTTCCTGATGCTGCGCGGCGAGGTGACCTCGACGGCCGTCGCCGCCGACGGTGGCAAGCACCGCATCACGACTCTCTCCCCCGGCATGAGCTTCGGCGAGATGCCGTTGCTGATGTCGGTGCCCTTCTTGCTCGACATGGTCGCCGAGACATCGGTCGACCTCGTGGTGGTGTCGGTGGAGCACTTCCAGGCACTCACACGCGACGCACCGGAGGTCAAGCTGGCGCTGCTGGAGAATCTCGCCACCGGAGCCTACGGCCAGATGGCAGCGGTGATCAGAACGCTCGGGCGGTTCGACATCGGTATCTGACCGAATGTCGAACCGCCCGAGGCGACGGTTCTCGTGCTGTGCTCAGGCACCCAACGTGAGCATCGTGAGCACCTCGGTGGGCTGGGCCGACCCGCCTGCGGGTTCCAGCGAGAACGCGAAGTTGGTCGAGGAACCGAGACCGTCGACCACCGTTCCGGACTCCGAGGTCAGCTGATCCTCGGTCACGACGCCGGCCGAGCGAGGTGAGCCGTCCACGAACCACATCTGGTAGACGCGACCGGGCGGCGGCTGCGGGACTCCGTCGAGATCGACGACGACCGCGTTCTGGGAAAGCGAGTACGACACGGTGGCCGAGCCGCCACCGGGGAACTCCGCCGACACCTGACGTGAGTCGGGCGCGGCCACGATCTGCTCCGCCTGAGACGGCTGCGCATCGTTGCCCATCGTCTGGCTGACGACCACCACTCCGCCGACGGCGACGACCACCGCGGCCGCAGCCGAGACCATCGAGTACCGCCAGGCCTTCGAGCGCTCCCGCCGATGCCGGTGCAGTGGTGTGACGTTCGGTGGTAACTGGTGGACCGTGGGCTCTTGGTCGCTGACGGCGACCCGATCGAGCACCGAACGACGCAGTCGGTCGGGTGCGGGTGTCGCATTCGCCGCGGCCGCCAGGGCCAGCGTCTCGTGGATCTCGCTCACGAGAATGTCGAACTGGGCTCGCGCGGTGTCGTCGACGCGTAGGCGCTCGGCCTCGATGTCGCGTCGCTCGGCGTCGGTGGTCGCGTGGAGGGCGTAGACCTCCGCGTCGTCGAGTAGTCGCTGCCGTGACGAGTCGCTCATTGCGGGATCACCCCCAGACATGTTTTCAACTTGATCAATCCATCTCGTATGCGCGATTTGATGGTGGGAACCGCGACCCCGAGCCGCTCCGCAACTTCGCGATAGGTGTAACCGCTGTAGTAAGCCATTCGTACCGACTCGCTCTGCGTATCGGTCAGAGTTTCGAGACAGGCCACGACGGCCTCGGACTCGAGCCGCTGCGTCACCGTCTCGAGTACCTCGTCGTGCTCCGGTGTGTGGCTGACTGCGCCGTACGCGGCCTCACGATCGGTACCCGATTGCTCGCTCCGGACACGATCGACCGCGCGACGGTGCGCCAGAGTCATGATCCACGCCAGTGGACTGCCCTGGTTCGGGTCGTAATTGGGTGCCGCGCGCCAGATCTGGAGGAACACCTCCTGCGCTGTCTCCTCGCTGTACCCCGGGTCTCGAAGCACCCGCAGCACCATTCCGTAGACCCGCGACGACGTCGCGTCGTACAGCTCGGCGAACGCCGCCCGGTCGCCTTGGGCAACCGACGCCATCAACCGTCGCAGACGATCGGTCTCGTCGGCACGCAGGTTCTTGAGCTGTGGACTGGGAACAGCGCACACCGCGTCCTGTGCCGCGTAGCTCTCCGAGGCATCGGGCGTCGTCCGGTCACGGCCGGCATTCGACGTTCCCGACGCATCCGACATCGGCGCGCTCATCGGAAGGTCGTCCCAACAGACGGGTTCATGATCGAGTTCATCGATCACGACACTAGTGGTCATATCGCTCTCATATCGAAACCTCCGCGTTTTCCCGCCGCAGTACATATTCGGAACAAACCGACCGGAGGATGGTTCGGGACGAAAATTCGTTTGCGCAGATGTGGACCGCATTTCATCCTTGGTGGAGAATCGGACAATCGCGGGGAATCGGGCGGCGGCCCATCGGAGGAATCGAGAGACATGGCGGCGATCGAGACACACGGTCTGGTCAAACGTTTCGGAACGAACACCGCGGTCGACGGAGTCGACCTTTCCATCCCCTCCGGTGGTGTCTACGGCGTGCTCGGGCCGAACGGGGCTGGGAAGACGACGACCATCCGGATGCTGGCCACGCTGCTTCCGATCGACGGAGGCAGCGCCCGGGTGCTCGGTCACGACGTCGCGAGCGAACCGGAGGCCGTACGGCAGAAGGTCGCTCTGACAGGGCAATTCGCGTCTCTGGACGAGGATCTCACCGGTACGGAGAACCTGGTGCTGCTCGCCCGGTTGCTCGGCTACTCCCGTCCCGCCGCCCGATCACGAGCCGAGCAGCTGCTGACGGCATTCGACATCGCCGATGCCGGACCGCGACAGGTCAAGACGTACTCCGGCGGCATGCGCCGTCGCATCGACATCGCCGCCAGCATCATCGTCACTCCCGAACTGATCTTCCTCGACGAGCCCACCACCGGACTCGACCCTCGCAGCCGAAACCACGTGTGGGAGATCGTCCGCGCCTTGGTCGCAGGCGGGACGACTGTGTTGCTGACCACACAGTATCTGGACGAGGCCGATCAATTGGCCGGGCGTGTCGCAGTCATCGATCGCGGCAAGGTCATCGCCGAGGGAACGACGGGCGAGCTGAAGGCGTCGGTGGGATCGAATTCACTGCACCTGCGAGTTCTCGAGGCGTCCCAGCGGTCGGCCGCCGCAGGGATCCTGCGAGATCTACTCGGCAGCAACGTCACCGAGGACCCGGATCCGTCCACCGTCACCGCACGGTTGAGCAACCCGGCGCAGGCCGCGCCGGTACTGCCTGCACTCGAGACCGCAGGCATCTCGATCGCGTCGTTCACGCTGGGACAGCCGAGCTTGGACGAGGTGTTTCTCGCTCTCACCGGGCACGACGCCGGTGCCACAGTCGAATCCGACCGGGAGGTTGCATCATGACCACCGAAGCCCAGCAGACGGCGCCACAGGCGTCGACGATCATCGATGTACTCGGTGCCGCCGGGCCTCGCCCGCCTCGTCCGTCGTCGTTGTCGACGTCGTTGAGCTTCGGATGGCGAGCGCTGCTCAAGATCAAGCACGTTCCCGAGCAGTTGTTCGACGTGACGGCCTTTCCCATCATGTTCACGTTGCTCTTCACGTACCTGTTCGGCGGCGCACTGGCCGGGTCGACCGAGGCGTACATCCAGTTCCTGCTCCCCGGCATTCTCGTGCAGACCGTGGTGATGATCACGATGTACACCGGCGTGACGATGAACAAGGACATCGAGAAGGGCGTCTTCGATCGATTCCGTTCGCTGCCCATCTGGCGGCCGTCGCCGTTGGTCGGTGCCCTGCTCGGCGACGTCGTGCGCTACACGCTGGCTTCGGTGATCGTGCTGATCCTCGGATTGATCCTCGGTTTCCGGCCGCAGGGTGGTCTTGTCGGTGTGGTGGCGTCGATCGCTCTGCTGCTGCTGTTCTCGTTCTGCCTCTCCTGGATCTGGACCATGATCGCGATGATCGTCCGTACCGAGGCTGCGGTGATGGGGGTGTCGATGTTCATCCTGTTTCCGCTCACGTTCGCGAGCAACATCTTCGTCGACCCCAGCACGATGCCCGGTTGGCTGCGCGCGTTCGTCGACGTCAACCCGGTCAGCTTTCTGGTCACGTCGCTGCGTGGACTGATGCAGGGCGATGTCGACACGGGCGGGCTTGGAGTGACGCTGATGCTGTGCGCGGCGATGCTGGCGGTGTTCGGGCCGATCACGATGCGCCTGTACAACCGAAAGTCCTGACGAACGCGCTGCGCTGCGCCTCGATCACGAGGCCGCGCGTGCTCGATGCCTGCGTACCGCGTCGCGATTGGAGCACACCGTTCCGCAGTACCGCTGCCTGCCCGTTCTCGAGGTGTCGGCGAAGGCGAGTGTGCAGTCTGCGGCGGCGCAGCGAGCGAGGCGAGACATCCCGCGTCCGGTCAGATGCAACGCGGTGCCGACGCTCACCAGGGCCCTGATGACCCCGCCGAGTTCGATGTTGGGGTCGCGATAGTGCATGTGCCAGCCGTCGTCGGCATGGTTGGTCAACCGTGGGTAGGCCGACGCCTGTGCCAGTAGAGCATTGAGCTCGTCGGCCCGATCGGTTTCGGTGCTCGCGTCCACCACCCGCGCCCAGTCACGCAGGAACTGGAGGGTGTCGACCAGATCGGCATCCGTGGCGATCCAGTCCGGTACGAGGCCGGCGTCCACGCAGCGTTCGCCCAGCTCGGTCGCCGACGTGGGCGGCGAATTGAGCAGGTCGATACCGAGTTTCACGGCATACTCGCCGTAAGGGTTGATGTGCACAAGACCATTACATCACGATGGACGCATGCACACCGAACACACCACACACACCTGGACCACCCACTCCACCCACGACACGAGCGAGGGGCTCGTCGGCTACCAGGGCTGCCGGTGCGGCGCTCAGCGCATCGTGTCCGTTCCCATGCACACCTTCGCCCCGGTCGCCGAAGTTGCACACCGGATCTGATCGGTTGCCGCAGCCCTCACCGACGAACGAAACGACCGATGCACTCGACGTGGCTGGTCGACGGAAAGGCGTCGAAAGCGCGCATGTCGTCGAGCTCGTATCCAGCAGCCCGATACAAGCTCACATCCCGTGCGAACGAGGCCGGATCGCATCCGATGTGCACCACCGAACGCGGAGACCGGACGGCGACGGCATCGACGACGTCCCGTCCTGCTCCCGCGCGAGGTGGATCGAGCACCGCTACGGACACCGGATCGGTCAACGCATCGATCGAGCGCTCGACCCGACCCGGCACGAACGTGACCTGCGGCAGATCCCGCAGCGCCGAACGGCCGTCCTCGGCTGCCCGACGAGAGAACTCGACACTGGTGACCCGGCCGCTCGGACCCACCCGATCGGCCAGGGCGGCGGCGAACACCCCGACGCCTCCGTACAGATCCCACGCACCGTCACCCGACGTGGCGTCCGCCCATTCCCGCACCACATCGGTGTACACCTGCGGCGCGCCGCGGTGAGCCTGCCAGAACCCGGTGGCGTCGAGGGTCCATGCCCTGCTCGAGACGTATTCGGTCACCCGACCCGATCCGATCACGGCCTTCTCGGGCCGGGAGCGAGACGACGCTGCCCGACGCGCCGACGCTCCACGACGACCCGGCGATCGGCGTCCGGTGGGCGAGAGTTGCGCCGGCGCGATCTCCACCACATGCCGCTCGCCGTCCCCGTCGAGCACCACCTGCAGCTCGGCACCCGGCCGCCACTGCTGATCCGACAGTCCCACGAACGCGGCAGAATCCATTTGGGGACAGGTGAGTTCGGTGACGATCGAGCTACTGCGATAGCGGTGATAGCCGGGCCTACCGCCGGCATCGACGGCGAGTCGCACTCGGGTTCGCCACCCGGTTCCGTCGCCGGACCCCGGTAGTTCCTCCACCTGCACCTCACGCTCGATTCCGGCGACGCGGCGAAGTTGTTCGGCGACGACGAACGACTTCAGTCGCCGCCCGGCATCGGCAGTGGCGTGGGAGTAGTCGCAGCAGCCCGAGCCGCCCGGTCCGGCAATGGGACAGCGCGCGTCCACTCGGTCCGGCGAGGCCGACAGAATCTCGACGGCATCGGCACGACAGAACGACCCGCCTCGATCTTCGGTCACCTTGGCCAGGACCCGTTCACCCGGCAGTCCGTGCCGTACGAACATCACTCGGCCGTCGTGGCGGGCCACGCAGAATCCTCCGTGCCCCGGCGCGCCCAGTTCGACCTCCAGCAGCAGCCCGAACCAGCTCTCGCTCACTTGCCCGCCGGAGGCTCGTAGCCGCGACGCGACGCACCGGGCGCATTGCCGAGCACCTCACGCTTGGCCTTCTCGGACGACCGCAGCTGCCACGGCACGCTGGTGACCATCACGCCCGGCTGGAACAGCAGGCGAGACTTCAGTCGCAACGCACTCTGATTGTGCAGAACCTGCTCCCACCAGTGACCGACCACATACTCGGGAATGAAGACCGTGACGACGTCCCGAGGCGAGTCGCGACGAACCCGCTTGACGTAGTCCAGGACCGGTTTGGTGACTTCTCGGTAGGGCGACTCGACGACCTTGAGCGGCACCGAGACGTCACTGGCTTCCCACTCCCGAACCAGTGCGCGAGTATCGGCTTCGTCGACGTTCACGGTCACGGCCTCGAGGGTGTCGGGCCTGGTTGCTCGGGCGTACGCCAACGCGCGCAGGGTCGGCATGTGCAGCTTCGAGACCAACACGATCGAGTGTGTGCGGCTGGGCAGAACTCCGTCCCATTCCTCGTTCTCGAGCTCCCGCGCCACGGTGTCGTAGTGCTTTCTGATCATGCGCATCAGGACGAAGATCGCCACCATCGCCACGATCGCGATCCACGCGCCGGCGGCGAACTTGGTGATCAACACGATGACCAGCACCGTTCCGGTCATGCCGAGACCGACTCCGTTGACCACCCGTGAGCGGTGCATGCGCCGCCGTTGCTCGGGATCGGTCTCGGTGGCCAACAGCCGCGTCCAGTGCCGAACCATCCCGGTCTGACTGAGGGTGAACGAGACGAACACCCCGACGATGTAGAGCTGAATGAGCTTGGTTACCTCGGCACCGAACGCGACGACGAAGACGATCGCAGCTCCGGACAGAAAAAGGATGCCGTTGCTGAAGGCAAGACGGTCGCCACGAGTGTGCAGCTGCCTCGGCAGGTACCGGTCCTGGGCCAGAACCGAACCGAGAACGGGGAAGCCGTTGAACGCGGTGTTGGCCGCAAGTACCAGGATGAGGGCCGTGACGGTCGTGATGAAGAAGAATCCAGCGGGGAATCCGCTGAACACCGCCTCCGCGAGCTGCGCGATCAACGTCTTCTGCTGGTACCCCTCCGGCGCGCCGACCAGCTGAATATCGGGATCCAGGGCGTACTTGATGCCGATCTTCTGTGCGAGCACGATGATGCCCATCAGCAATGTGATGCCGATGGCTCCGAGCAGCAACAAGGTGGTCGCGGCGTTACGCGACTTCGGCTTCTCGAATGCGGGTACCCCGTTGCTGATGGCCTCCACCCCGGTCAGCGCCGCGCAACCGGAAGAGAAGGCGCGCGCGATGAGGAACGCGAATGCGATGCCGTACAGGTGCGAATCCTCGGCCTTCAGATCGAAGGTTGCCGATTCTGCATGAAAGTCGTCGCCGAGAACGTAGACCCGGAACAGGCCGTACGCCAACATCAGGAACATGCCACCCATGAAGGCATACGTCGGGATCGCGAACGCAGCCCCGGACTCGCGGATGCCCCGAAGATTGACGGAGGTGACCAGGACGATGGCCACCACGGCGAACAGCACCTTGTGCTGGGCCACGAACGGAACCGCTGATCCGATGTTCGACGCCGCCGCCGAGATCGACACCGCCACGGTCAACACGTAGTCGACCAACAGTGCGCTGCCGACCGTCAATCCGGCCGCGGGGCCCAGGTTTGTGGTCGCGACCTCGTAGTCGCCGCCGCCGGACGGATAAGCATGCACGTTCTGTCGATAGCTGGCCACGACGACGGCCATCACCACGCAGACGGCGAGACCGATCCACGGGGTGAAGGCGACTGCCGAGATGCCCGCCACCGACAGCACCAGGAAGATCTCTTCCGGTGCATAGGCAACCGACGACATGGCGTCCGAGGCGAACACCGGCAACGCGATCCGCTTGGGAAGCAACGTATGACCGAGCTTGTCACTGCGGAACGGCTTACCGAGCACTAGCCGCTTGGCGGCAGTCGAGACCTTGGACACGCACAGAAGCGTAGGCCGTCCTCCTGCGGACGTCTCAACCACGCGCCCGAAACTGCGTCGGAGCGCACCCTCGGTCGGTACGGTGACCGATCCCCCGATACGTTGGTGCACGCCTGCCGGTCGTGGCAGTGTCGGTCGGCAGTGGTCGACCATCGAGATCGGGACGGAGCTGGGCGTTGTACGTAGTTGTGATGGGATGTGGCCGCGTCGGCGCATCGCTGGCCGGGGCGCTCGAACGCATCGGACACGAGGTCGCGATCATCGACCGCGACGAAACAGCCTTTCTGCGCCTGGACCCCGACTTCGCCGGGCATCGCGTCGTCGGCATGGGTTTCGACCGAGATGTGTTGGTGAGCGCGGGAATCGAGAAGGCCGAGGCCTTCGCGGCCGTGTCGTCCGGCGACAACTCCAACATCATCTCCGCCCGTGTCGCTCGAGAGACGTTCGGCGTCGACAAAGTGGTCGCAAGGATCTACGACGCCAAGCGCGCGGCCGTCTACGAACGCCTCGGCATCCCGACGGTCGCCACCGTCCCCTGGGCCACCGATCGTTTTCTGCACAACCTGTTGCGCGACGACCCCACCACCAAATGGCGCGATCCCTCGGGCAGCGTCGCCGTCGTCCTGCTCGACTTCCACGACGCCTGGATCGGCAAGAAGCTCTCGGTACTCGAGGACGCCACCAACTCGCGGGCCGCGTTCGTCATCCGGTTCGGCAGCGGACTGCTACCGGACAAGCGAACCGTCATCCAGGCCGGCGACGAGGTGTACGTCGCCGCGGTCTCGGGAACCGTCGCCGAAGCCATTGCGCTGGCAGGCAACCCGCCGCCCCCGGACGACTGATGCACGAGCGCACGTTCCCCACCTCCCCCATCGACCCGAACGGGAAGCCATGAAAGTCGCTATCGCCGGAGCCGGCGCAGTCGGCAGATCCATCGCACGCGAGCTGATCCGCAGCGAACACGATGTGATGCTCCTCGAACGCAAACTCGACCACGTCGATCAGGCCGCCATCCCGGAAGCGGAATGGGTGTTGGCCGACGCGTGCGAGTTGAGTCTGCTCGAAGCCGCGCACCTCGAGAATTACGACGTGGTGATCGCTGCCACCGGAGACGACAAAGCCAACCTGGTGCTCAGCCTGCTGGCCAAGACCGAGTTCGGCGTCAACCGCGTGGTGGCCCGGGTCAACGATCCGCGCAACGAATGGCTGTTCGACGCTGCCTGGGGTGTCGATGTCGCCGTGTCCACCCCGCGCATGCTCGCGTCCCTGGTCGAGGAGGCCGTATCGGTGGGCGACCTCGTTCACCTGATGACGTTCCGTAAGGGTCAGGCCAACCTCGTCGAGATCACGCTGCCGGAGAACACTCACCTGGCGGGCAAGCCGGTCCGCAAGCTCCAATTGCCCAGGGACGCAGCGTTGGTGACGATTCTGCGCGGCGGTCGGGTGATCGTTCCCCAGCACGACGATCCGCTGGAGGGCGGCGACGAACTGCTGTTCGTCGCGGCCAAAGAGGTCGAGAACGAACTACGCGCCGCTGTCGGCCTGATCTGACGGCCGGTCCTGCTTGCGGACTTCGCTCGACGCTGCGTCGAGCGCACGATCGGCCGCACGCACGGCCCAGAGAGTGACCAACAGCGCCACTCCCGTGAGCGGCCAGCCCATGCCGATGCGGGCAACGGCGAGCCAACCCGTCTGGTCGGAGTCGTAGAGCTGGGACTGAACGATGTATCGGGCACCGAACACCGACGCCCAGGCGATCGTGGCCACGTCGTAGTACCGCACGGCCGACCGGTTGCCACGCCACGACCTTCCGTTGCCGTTGAGGTATCCCCAGATGATGCCGACCAACGGCCAGCGCGCGAGCACCGACAGCACGAACGCCGCGCCGTAGGCGAGCGAGGTGTAGATGCCGAACAGGAAGTAGCCCTTGGCATCTCCCGTCCGGTATGCGATGAATGCGCAGATTCCGACCCCGAAGAATCCCGAAATGGCGGGCTGAATCGGGCTACGACGAACCAGCCGCCACACCAACACCGCAGCGGCGACTCCCAGAGCGGACCACAGAGCAGCGGCGAGACCGGCATAGCTGTTCACCGGAACGAAGACGACGACGGGCAAGGTCGAGTAGACGAGCCCGCTCAACCCGCCGAGCTGCTCGAGGACGGTGGGAGCCACCTTCTCGGCGGTCGTCGACGCGTCGGGCGCAGGTTCCGGCGTCGTCGACGGGGGCGGCACGAAATCGTCGCTGTTGGTCACGACAACGAGAGTGCCATACCGGCGACGATCAGCTGTCGTCGCGCAGTTCGTAATAGGGGTTGTAGACGATCTTGCGTCCGTCGCGCTCGCCGACGCGTCCGCGAACGAGCAGAGTCTTGCCGGGCTCGATTCCAGCGATCTTGCGTCGTCCGATCCACAGCAGCGTCACCGTGTCGGTGCCGTCGAAGAACTCGGCCTCGATGTTGGCGTTGGCCGCCTTCGAGCAGGCTTCGACGCTGCGCAATCGACCCAGCATCGTGACTTCTTCACCTCGCGAGCAATCGCACGCCCGCCGAGCCCCGGAGGCTTCGGAGGTTTCGGCCATCTCCTCGGCATCGAGTTGATCGATGTCCTCTGTCAACTTCCGCGTCAGACGGCGGAAGTATCCTGCGGCAGCGGGTGCCATTCTGTGCTCCAGCGGTGTGGGTCGTCCCCTCGTCGGGGTGGTACTTCGCCACTGTAGACCCGAAGTGTCACGCTGACCAACCGTCGTCACAGCGGTGTCGGCAGGCGTGCACAATCGTGTCGTGCACAGCCGATTCCACACCAGCACCGCGATCGTTCTACCGGGGACGGGGTCCGATGCGCGGTTCGCCGCCGACGCGTTCTCGGCGGCATTCGACAGTGTGGGATTGACCACCGTGGCCGTCGAACCCGACCCGACCGCGGTGGTGGAAAGCTACCTGTCCGCCCTCGACGACGCAGCACATCGCCTCGGACCCGTCGTGGTCGCAGGGATATCCCTCGGGGCGGCCGTCGCGGTTCGCTGGGCTGCCGACAACGCATCGAACACCGCGGCTCTCGCACTCGCGCTGCCGGCGTGGACCGGAGACCCTGCCGGCTCCCCCGCCGCCCTGAGTGCGGAGTTCACCGCGCGATCCCTGCGCGAGCAGGGACTCGACGCCGTCACCGCGGCGATGGCAGCGTCGAGCCCGCCGTGGCTCGCGCGCACTCTGCGCCGGTCCTGGGCTGCCCAGTGGCCCGCCCTTCCCGGCGCGCTGGACGAGGCGGCTCGCCACCGCAGCCTCGAACTCGACGAGCTCGCTCGGGTAGAGGTACCCGCTGTCGTCGTGGGTGCGGTGGACGATGCAGTCCATCCGATCGAGGTCGCTCGACAGTGGGCTCGGGCACTTCCGAACTGCGAACTGCGCACGGTGACCCTGGACGGCATTGGAAGCGACCCGGGATGCCTCGGCCGAGCGGCCGTCGACGGTCTCGGCGAGCGGTCGGGTCAGCTGCCCAGCTGCTGAATTGCCGATCCCGACGCTCCCCGACGCGGCGCTCGGTCACGCTCGGCAGCGGTCAGCTGCGGAGCCGTTTCCTGTTGCGGCGCTGCAGATTCCGACGTCGGTACCGCAGCCCGAGGCTCCGCGGCCGGTTGCGCCGCGCTCTGCTGAGCTGCCGCCTGCTGCTGTGCGGCTGCCGCGAGCTGCTCGGCCAACACCTGCGGCAACACCACCGGTAGCGGTGTCCGAACGGGGTGCGGTTCGGTACCCCGATCCACCACGGTCTGCCGCAGGATCGTGTGTGCCAGCCGGACGAGCGGTTGGCCCTCGGCCACCGCGCCCGAGGGACCCGCCAGCACGCAGCGAACCATCCAGCGATATCCGTCGACTCCGATGAAGCGCAGGTCTGCGTTGGCCGTGACACCGAGCAGTTCGCGTCCCCACGGACCCGTCTCGACCGTCGTCTCGGCCTTGTCGTTGCGCAGAGACGTCGCCAGATCCGCTGCCACCTCACGCCACTGACCGGGCGATTTCGGTGCCGCGTAGGCCGCGATGGTGATGCGCCCGAACTGCGTGACGATGTGCACTGCCTGCGGGCTGCCTGCCTGCGACATCTCGACCTGGAGTTGCCCGCCCTCCGGCAACGGAATCAGCACCGAGCCGAGGTCGAGACGCGTCGCCGCGACCGTCTCGCGATCGTCGTCGAGGTCCCCGAGGTCGTGGGGACCGTCGGCGGCCGTGTTCGCGGCCTCGATATCGTCGTCCTCGTCCTCGACGCTGTCGACGAATGGCTCCGCACCGGGCGCGGAGGCACTGCCGGCGTCGTTCTTCTTACGCCGTCCGAACATGTTCAACTCTCTTCTTCTCGGTTGCTTCCACTGTGCCTGCCCGCGGCGAACGTCGTGGCGGAACTCACTGCTCCAGACTCGCATGGCCACCGGTCGAACCGTGACCACCGGCCCCTCGAACGGTGTCGTCCAACTCGTCGACCTCGACGAAAGTCACCAGCTCGACTCGCTGCACGAGCAGTTGAGCAATACGGTCGCCTCGCTCGAGCTCGATCGGAGTGTGCAGGTCGTGATTGATCAGACAGACCTTGATCTCGCCGCGATACCCGGCATCGATGGTGCCCGGGGTGTTGACCACCGACAGACCCGATTTCGCCGCCAACCCCGATCGCGGATGCACCAGTCCGACGGTTCCGACCGGGAGAGCGATCGCGATTCCGGTCCCCACCAGGACGCGTTCGCCCGGAGCGATGGTCACTGCGGCCGTCGTTCGCAGATCGACTCCCGCATCACCCTCGTGCGCCCGTGTCGGCACCGGAAGCTCCGGATCGAGTCGGCGCACCCGGACCTCGGACAACGGATCGGAGGGCCGGCGCGGGGTGCGGGGTCGGTCGACGGACGGTTCGGTGCCGGTCTCGGTGACTTCGTCGCTCACGTCGAACGAGACTACGCTGGCCGGCTTCGGTCTCGGCGTGGCGACTACCCTGGGACTCGTGACTGCAGATCGACAGGCCGAACACGCGTCGGAGTCCGGCGACTCCACCCCCGACACGGGCTCCACCGCACCCGAGAACTCGGTGCTGTACTCCGAGCGACTGTGGGTACCGATCTGGTGGTGGGGAGCGGGTGCGGCCGTCGCTGTGTTGCTGGCTGCGGAGATCCACATGGGTGCGCCCGGCATCCGTGCCTGGCTGCCCTACGTCGTGTTGCTCCCGCTCATCGCGTGGGCGTTGTTCGCTTTCAGCAGGCTGCGCGTCGAGGTGGTCGCCGGTGCGACCGGTGCCGAGTTACGCGTCGGGTCCGCTCATCTGCCCCTCGATGTGGCGTCCAAGGCCGCCGTCGTTCCCGGGACAGCAAAAAGTGCGGCGCTGGGAAGGCAGCTCGATCCGCTGGCCTTCGTGCAGCACCGCACCTGGGTGAAACAGATGGTGATCGTGGTCCTCGACGACCCCGACGATCCGACGCCCTACTGGCTGATCAGCACCAAACGCCCCGAGGAGCTGTTGGCCGTCCTGACCGCGCACGGTGTCGAGGCGCGCTGACCTACCGGTCGCTCGACGGTCGGAGCCGTCGACACAGACCTGACCGAACCGATCAGGTCTGTGCGGAGAAGGTCACGCCGCGCAGTCGCGGCACATCAGAACACCGTTGGCGTCACTGGCCAGACGGCTGCGGTGATGGACCAGGAAGCAGCTCGAGCAGGTGAACTCGTCGGCCTGCTTGGGAACCACCCGGACCGAGAGCTCCTCACCGGACAGATCTGCACCCGGGAGCTCGAAGGACTCCGCGGTGTCGGATTCGTCCACGTCCACCACGGCGGACTGGGCCTCGTTGCGTCGGGCCTTCAATTCTTCGAGCGAGTCCTCCGACACATCGTCGGATTCTGTTCTTCTCGGTGCGTCGTAGTCGGTTGCCATTGTCCTCGTACCCCTCATCTTCGTGCGTGTGTGTGGTGAAAGCTGCCGATGTGGTCGGCTTGTGGCCGTCGGCTGTGAAGAGGGCGCTTGCTCGCTCCCACCGATGTTCGTATCTGTTCGAATCGTTCGTCGTCGCGCGGTGCCCGAAACTACACCGGGTAGTTCCCAGAACTCGCCGGTTGAAACCCGATCGAGACCTCGCTCACCTGATCGATTGGTGCACCGGCGTCCGATTCTTGAAGCACCGCGGCCGCCAGACAATAGCCGAAGCCGGTGGCAAAGCAGAAACCGAACCGCCGACGAGTCCATCACCTGGGTGCACGCCGCACAACACCGGGATGGGCAGCTTCATTCCACCCTTCACAGAACACTTCTCGGTGCCGGTTTCGGCCTCCGAATCGGCCATCGCGCACTGGATCGAAGGAGGGTACGGCCGAGTGTGCCGCCCTCGCGCACCCCGGCCATCTACAGTAGGCACCGCGTCGGTGTGAACCGACTCTGCGAACCGGTCTCGGCGACTGCCGACGGAAAGGCGAAGATCACTGTGGTTTCTCTGATCACCGAAGGCCATTCGGTCGACGGCAAAGGTCGTCCGTTCCGTCGACGCCGTGCGTTTCCGATCATCGCGGTCTTCACGGTGCTCGCTCTCCTCGGAGTGCTGGTGTGGGTCAAGGTGTTCACCACCGCCGAGGCCACCTCGGCGACCGCCGAGTGCAATGCCCCGACCACAGCCGCCGCGACGGACGGTACCCAGCCGGTACCGCTCGGTGAGGAAGTGGACCCGGCGACCCTGCTCGACGTCGAGCCCGCCGCCCTGTCCGCATCGAAGGTCCGTGTCTTCAACGCGAACGGTGAGCGCGGACAGGCCGCTCACGTGGCCGCCCAGCTCAGCGATTACGGGTTCGCCAGCGCACCGGACGTCCAGGTCGGCAACGATCCGGTCTACGTCGACCAGAACATGCAGTGCCAGGGCCAGATTCGGTTCGGCCCGGCCGGCCTGGCGGCAGCGAGCGCGGTGTCGCTGGTAGCCCCATGCGCCGAACTCATCGAAGATGCCCGCACCGACGACTCGGTCGATCTGGCACTCGGTACCTACTTCAGCGAGATCCAGCCCAACGACGACGCCGAGGAAGTGCTGCGCACTCTGGCCGGGGCCGCACCCGGTACTCCGCCTGCCCCACTCGATGCCGATCTGCTCTCGGCAGCACGCGAATCCCGCTGCTGACGCACCGACGGCGTGTCAGCCGGGAATCGGATCGAGGGCGCCCGCGCTGCGCAGGACGGCCACGAAGGCGTCCGCGATCCCCGGGGCCGTTGCCACCGTCACCGCACCCTGCGCACTGCTGCTGTTGGCGGCGGGCACCCTGACGATCGCGCCTGCCTCGGCGGCGATCAGCGCACCCGCCGCCCAATCCCACGGACTGAGTCCGTGTTCGAAGTGAGCGTCCACCACTCCGGACGCGACCATGCAGAGATCGAGCGCAGCCGATCCGATCCGGCGTATGTCTCGCACCTGAGGCAGCAGTTCGGCGATGATCGCGCCCTGCACCGCTCGACGCCCTGATCCGTAGCCGAATCCGGTGGCCAACAACGTCATCGACACGTCGGTCACACCGGAACAGCGCAGCTGCTCCTGCGTACCGTCGGCCCTCTCCACCGTCGCCCCACGCCCGAGAGCGGCCGAGTAGACGAGGCCGCGGGCAACATCGATCACGGCCCCGGCAACACTGACACCGTCGATCTGGACCGCGACCGAGACCGCGTACGCCGGAATTCCGTACATGAAGTTGACGGTTCCGTCGATCGGGTCCAGCACCCAGCGCACACCGTCGAGCGAGTCGTCGTCGCTGCCTTCCTCCTCTCCGAGAATCGCATCCTCCGGCCGCAGCCGCGCCAGCATCTCGCGCAGGACGCGCTCGGTCTCGGTGTCCACGACGGTCACCGGATCGGTCGGCGTGCTCTTGGAGTGCACCGCGCCGTCACCCTCGCTCGAATCGCCGCCGAAGACCTCCGGGCGGCGCCGTCCGACATGCTCGGCGGCTCGCGTCGCGACCCGTACGGCGACCTCGCGCAGCGCATCGACCTCGCGCGTGTTCGATCCCTCGGCTGCCACCTGCTCTTCCGGCAATCGTGTACTGGCGGTGTCGGTCTGCGATCGGTCTGGTGTCGGCACGCGTACATCGCAACACACACCGACCTCCGAGCACCACCGCAGCGACCGCCGATGACGTCAGCGTCCCGCGAGCGCCGAAACGCACTATTGTTCGGAGGCGACGGCATCACACGGATTCGATCACGCCAGGAGCGGCATCCTCATGACACAGGCAGGTTCGGACAACACCACCGCTGCGGCAGCGCGCCACGGATTCGGCGTGGACGTGGGCGGCAGCGGCATCAAGGGCGGAATCGTGGACCTGAGCACCGGCGAGCTCGTCGGCGACCGCCACAAGATCGAGACGCCGCAACCGTCGACCCCCGATGCCGTCGCGCGCACCGTCGCCGAGATCGTCGCGCACTTCGAATGGACCGGCCCGGTGGGCGTGACGTTGCCCGCCGTGGTGACCGGCGGTGTCGCTCGCTCGGCCGCCAACATCGACAAGTCCTGGATCGACACCGACGCCCGCGCGTTGTTCGCGAAGGCCATCGGCACCGACAACGTCACCGTGCTCAACGATGCGGATGCGGCCGGAGTGGCCGAGGACAAGTACGGCGGCGGCAAGGGCAAGGACGGAGTCGTCGTGCTGTTGACGTTCGGAACGGGGATCGGTTCGGCCGTCCTGCACAACGGGGTTCTGCTTCCCAACACCGAATTCGGCCACATGGAAATCGACGGCAAGGAAGCCGAGCATCGTGCGGCGTCGTCGGTGAAGGAGAACCAGGGACTGTCCTACAAGGAGTGGGCCAAGGAGGTCTCGAAGGTTCTCGAGACGTTCGAGGCGCTGTTGTGGCCGGATCTGTTCATCGCAGGCGGCGGCATCAGCCGCAAGAGCGAGAAGTGGATTCCGCACCTGACCAATCGCACGCCCGTGGTTCCGGCAACCCTGCTGAACACTGCCGGGATCGTCGGTGCCGCTCTCGCAGCGGACTCCGCCGTACCGTCCGCCGAGACCGGTACGTCCGCGGGATCGGCACACTGACACGCGGGTTGCCACCTGCATAGGGCAAGGGTCGGTAACAAACTCCTGAGAGGTCGTTACAATGGTGTGTGCCGGTACGCAGCCGGCCGAATCCGAAGACCTCTCCGCCGGAAACAACTCTGGCGTGACGCCGCACGACTTCGTCACGAAAGGGCGTACGTGGCAGCCACCGATATCCGTCAGACCGTAGATTCCGAAACCGAGTCTGCGACACCTGCACCTGCTGTCAAGGCACCCGCTGCGAAGGCACCGGCAAAGAAGGCTCCCGCCAAGCGCGCCGCAGCCAAGAAGGCACCGGCGAAGAAGGCCGCAGCAAAGAAGACAGCAGCCGCACCGGCATCCGGGGACGACGCCGACGAGAGCACTCCCGGCATCGAGGACATCGACATCTCCGAGGGCGACCTCGCCGCCGCCGCCAACGATGTCGTCGAGGTGGTCGCTGCAGGTGACGACACCGAGGAGGACGTCACCGCCGAGCCGACCGCCGAGGACAAGGCATCCGGTGATTTCGTCTGGGACGAAGAAGAGTCCGAGGCACTGCGCCAGGCCCGTAAGGACGCCGAGCTCACCGCGTCCGCCGACTCCGTCCGCGCCTACCTCAAGCAGATCGGCAAGGTCGCGCTCCTCAACGCAGAGGAGGAAGTCGAACTGGCCAAGCGCATCGAGGCCGGCCTGTTCGCGGTCGAGAAGATGCGCGAGTCCGCGGAGAAGGGCGAGAAGCTCCCCGTTGCGCAGCGCCGCGACATGACGTGGATCTGCCGTGACGGTAATCGCGCCAAGAATCACCTCCTCGAGGCAAACCTTCGTCTCGTCGTCTCCCTCGCCAAGCGCTACACCGGTCGTGGCATGGCTTTCCTGGACCTCATTCAGGAAGGCAACCTCGGTCTGATCCGCGCGGTCGAGAAGTTCGACTACACGAAGGGCTACAAGTTCTCGACGTACGCCACGTGGTGGATCCGACAGGCGATCACCCGGGCCATGGCCGACCAGGCCCGCACCATCCGTATTCCGGTGCACATGGTCGAGGTCATCAACAAGCTCGGCCGTATCCAGCGCGAGCTGCTCCAGGATCTGGGCCGCGAACCCACCCCTGAAGAGCTGGCGAAGGAAATGGACATCACGCCGGAGAAGGTGCTGGAGATCCAGCAGTACGCGCGTGAGCCGATCTCGCTCGACCAGACCATCGGTGACGAGGGCGACAGTCAGCTCGGCGACTTCATCGAGGATTCCGAGGCGGTCGTCGCCGTGGACGCCGTGTCGTTCACGCTGCTCCAGGATCAGCTGCAGTCGGTTCTCGAGACGCTGTCCGAGCGCGAGGCGGGCGTGGTTCGACTGCGATTCGGCCTCACCGACGGTCAGCCCCGCACCCTCGACGAGATCGGTCAGGTCTACGGTGTCACGCGCGAGCGGATCCGTCAGATCGAGTCCAAGACGATGTCCAAGCTGCGGCACCCGTCGCGTTCTCAGGTACTGCGCGACTACCTGGACTGATTCGTTCGCTCCACCTCCAACAACGACCGCCGATCACGTGATCGGCGGTCGTTGTTCTCTGTGCGCGGGCGTCACACCTGCGGCGCCCCGAACGTTCCGTCCGGCCCCGGCCGATAGTCGAGCACTGCCGTGACGGCCGCGATCGGAAGCGGTCCGTACAGGTGCGGAAAGCGCATGGACTCCGGATCGGACGGTACCCCCGGTTCCCACCGAACGGGTGCAGTCAGACGAGTCGGATCCACCCGCAGCAGAACCAGATCCGTGCGGCCCGGGAAGAGCCGGTTCGCGGGCAAGTGCACTTGCTCGGGTGTGGACAGATGCACGAAGCCCACGGATTCGTACGAGTCCGGGGTGTAGTCGGCCCGACCACGCATCGCGAGCCACTCCCCTGCCGTACAGATGTGAACGAGGTCGTCCTGCTTGCTGGTCACATGTCCATTCTGCCGTGTCGTGCGCGGGTCAGGGCGGCGGAATGTCGGCAACGCCCCGATCTCTTCGGGTCGGCAGCCCACCGACCACGACTGCCACGATGACGGCCAGGATTCCAAGAGCCTCGTACGTCGTCGGAATCTGAGTCAGCACCACGGCACCGACCACCGTCGCCGTTGCCGGAAGCAGAGCCAGCAACAACGCGAAGCGGGCCCGGCCCACTCGCACCAGCACGTACTGATCGAGAACGTAGGGAACCACACTCGACAACAGCCCGACGCCCAAACCGAGAACCCAGATCCGCCAGTCTCCCAACGCATTCGGGTGCGCGACCGCGAACGGCCCGAACAAGGGAACGGCCAGGAGCACGGACGCGATTGCGAAACCGGCAGCCATGTCGTCAAGTCCCTGGCCGGCGTCGGCAACCGACTTGCCCAGCACGATGTAGGCAGCCCACAGCGCCGCCGAGCCCAGCGCGAACGCGATCCCGACCAACCCCACTTCGCCGCCCTCGAACTGCGCAGAGGCGATGGCTCCGACGCCGGCCACCACCAGCAGCAGCGCGCACACGTCGGCAGGCCTTCTGGACCCGGCAGCGGCGACCGCGATCGGTCCGAGAAACTCGATGGCCACGGCCGCGCCGAGCGGCAGCCTGGCGATCGCCTCGTAGAACATCGCGTTCATGCCGATCGTCGCGCCGCCGAACGCGGCGGCCGTGATCGCCCGACGCACGGTCCATGCGCCGGCACCGGCCCGACGCCGCCACGGCCGCCGCCAGAGCACCAACACCAGCGCCGCACCGAACCCGCGCAGCCACGCCACCGCGGCCGGATCGACGGTGTCGAACAGGAACACACCGATCGCCGCACCGACGTACATGCACAGCGCACCGATCACGAACAGCGAGGGGATACCCAGCTTCGATGCGCCGGAGAGCGAAGTAGAAGTCGAAGCCACACCGGCGACCCTACTGCCGCGGCTCGGGCGAACTCCGATCAGCTGTCAGCGAACACCGTCGACGGCGTTCCTGCTCGTGAACGATGTTTCGTGTTAGTGACAACACAAAGAAACGCGCTCGGGAACAACGCATGACCGCCATACGTCTGACAGAGTGAACGGACCGCGCCATACCGACGCGGCGGACCGGCCCCAGGCGAACGGGACAACCCGCAAGCCAGTACGGAGGAGTCATGCCCGGAACATTGACCAGCCCACAATTGACAGCAGCGGACCGGTGCGACCGGTGCGGTGCAGGGGCACGCGCGCGTGTCGTGCTCTCGACCGGTGGAGAACTTCTCTTCTGCGGTCACCACGCCACCGAGCACGAAGCCCGTTTGCGTGAAGTGAACGCAACGGTGATGACCGAATCGGACTCCACGGTGTAACCCACCTTTTGTGTCGGGGGAAAACAGGTTCGCCACGATCGACGAACACAACGACGAAGACGGACGGTCACCAGACCGTCCGTCTTTTCGTGCCCGGACCCGCCGGGGATCTCTACATCTTCCGCAACTGCGCGATTCGCTCACCCAACTGATCCGCCGACGCCATCGCCGTCGGCGGGCCACCACAGATTCGTCGCAGATCGCCGTGAATCACCCCGTGCGGCTTCCCCGTGCGGTGGTGGTACACCGCAACCAAACTGTTCAGTTCACGCCGCAGACCGGCCAACTGGCCCGCACTGGTGGCCCTGTCGTTGACGACGGCAGGTGCCGGAACCGCCGGTCCGGCGGCCGGCTTGTCGATCTGTTCCTGTTGGCGCTGGCGCAGCAGGTCGCGCATCTGCGTCGCGTCGAGCAAACCGGGCAGACCGAGATAATCGGCTTCCTCGTCGCTGCCCGAGAACGTCGCGGTACCGAACGACGAACCGTCGTAGATCACCTGGTCCAGTTCCGCATCCGCGCCCAGCGAGGTGTACGCCTTCTCCTCCTCGCCCAGCTCGTCCTTCTGCTTGTTGGCGTCGGCCAGCAACTCGTCGTCGAAGCCGTCCTTCTCCCGATGCGGCTTGCCGAGGATGTGATCGCGTTGCGCCTCGAGCTGCGACGCGAGATCCAGTAGCACCGGTACCGACGGCAGGAAGACGCTCGCCGTCTCACCCTTGCGCCGAGACCGCACGAATCGGCCGATGGCCTGCGCGAAGTACAGCGGGGTCGACGCACTCGTCGCGTAGACACCGACGGCCAGACGCGGAACGTCGACGCCCTCGGACACCATGCGGACGGCAACCATCCACCGCTGGTCGCTCTTGCCGAACTCGGCGATGCGAGCAGAGGACGTGGGGTCGTCCGAGAGCACGATCGCAGGCGTCTCCCCCGTGATCACCTCGATCAGTTTCGCGTAGGCCCGCGCCACCGTCTGATCGGTCGCGATGACCAGACCGCCGGCATCGGGCATGCCGCCTGCGCGCAGTTGCGCGAGCCGGGTGTTGGCCGCCAACAGCACCGCAGGCATCCAGTCGCCCTGCGGATCCAGAGCGGTGCGCCATGCCCGCGCGGTCTGTTCGGCATTGAGCGGCTCCCCCAGCCGAGCGGTGTATTCCTCGCCTGCGCTGTCCCGCCAGCGCGCCTCACCGGAGTACGCGAGGAACACGACCGGACGGACGACGCCGTCCGCGAGAGCATCGGAGTAGCCGTACGCGTGATCGGCCTTGGACCGCATCAACCCGTCCTGATCGGGTTCGTAGTTGACGAACGGGATGGGACTGTCGTCGCTACGGAACGGCGTACCGGTCAGTGCGAGACGTCGGGTGGCGTCTCCGAACGCTTCGCGAATTCCCTCACCCCAGCTCTTCGCGTCGCCGCCGTGGTGGATCTCGTCGAGAATCACGAGGGTCTTGCGTGATTCGGTGCGCACTCGATGCTTGAACGGGTGCGAGGCGATCTGCGCATACGTCACGACCACGCCGTGATAGTCGCTCGACGTCTGACCGGTCGAGTTCGAGAAGCGCGAGTCCAAGGCGATTCCGACCCTGGCGGCCGACTCCGCCCACTGGTGCTTGAGGTGTTCGGTGGGCGCAACGACCGTCACCTGGTCGACGGTGCGATGCGCGAGCAGCTCCGCGGCCACCCGGAGGGCGAAGGTCGTCTTGCCTGCGCCGGGCGTCGCGACCGCGAGGAAATCCTTGGGCGAGGCGACGAGATACTTCGTCAACGCCCGTCGCTGCCACGCACGCAGCGGTGCGCCCCCGATCACGGGAGCGGCAGTCTGCTCGGTGGACGGTGGTGTGGGATCGAACATGTCAGCGCTCACTGGCCGCCGGTTCCTGGCATCGATGTAAATTCCTCGCGCTCTCGGTAGCCCTGCAGTGTCCGCGGAGGAGCCTATCTCTCCGCACCGACCGATCCCACATCGCTGGGGTGAGTCGGATGCGACACGGCGAGTCGGCTGTTAGGCGAAGTCGCCTGTCGTCAGGAATGCTGGAGGAACCATGAGCGAGTCTGCAGGCGGAACTCCACCACCGGAACGGTTGTCGGCGAAAAGGCCGATACACGCCGCGTGGAAAGTGACTCTGCGCACTCTGAGCAAGGCATGGGACGACTCGATCTTCAGCAAGGCCGCAACGGCCGCGTTCTGGCAGACGTTGTCGCTGCCACCGCTGTTGCTCGGTGTGCTGGGCAGCCTGGGACTCGTCGGCGGATGGTTCGGACCCAACACCGTCGAGATCATCGAGTCCAAGATCATCACGTTCAGCAACACCCTCTTCAGCGGTAGCGTCGTGGACCAGATCATCGCTCCGACGGTCAAGGACGTTCTCGCCCAGGGCAGCGGGGAGATCGTGTCCGTCGGCTTCCTGCTCTCGTTGTGGGCCGGGTCCTCTGCGATCTCGACGTTCGTCGACTCCATCGTCGAAGCGCACGGTCAGGCCGACGCACGACATCCCGTCTGGCAGAGGTTCTTCGCGCTGCTTCTCTACGTGGGTTTCCTGGTGATCGCGGTCTTCGTGCTTCCGCTCGTCGCACTCGGACCGGTGTACGTGCAGCAGATCCTGCCCGACTCGTGGATCACCGTGGGCAGCGAGGTCATCGACTTCTTCTACTATCCGGCCGTCGGGCTCCTGCTGATCATCGGTTTGACCACGCTGTACAAGGTGGCCCTGCACACCTCGCTGCCCTGGCATCGCCTCCTCGGCGGAGCTCTGCTGGCCGGGGTGTTCTTCATGATCGCGAGCGCGGTACTGCGCCGGTACCTCGGCTGGGTGACCAGCACCGGATACACCTACGGCGCGCTGGCGACGCCCATCGCATTCCTGCTGTTCACGTTCTTCCTCGGCTTCGCCGTCGTTCTCGGTGCCGAGTTCAACGCAACGATCCAGGAGTTCTGGCCCGCCCGGGCGACACGAATGGACCAGATGCGGGAGTGGATCGCGGCGCAGGCCGCCACCGACGACAAACCGTCGGGACCGGTGACCGCCGTCGCCCGACGGCTGGCCACGGGGCCGATCAAACTGACCGGCGACCGAGCCCGTTCGGATCGACCGGAACCGACCCAGGACCGGCACCCGGGCGACGGTGCTCAGTCGCCTTTCTTGAGACCCTCGTAGACCTTCTTGCAGTCCGGGCACACCGGTGATCCGGGCTTCGCGGACTTGGTGACGGGAAACACCTCACCGCACAGCGCGACGACGTGTGTACCCATCACCGCGCTCTCGGCGATCTTGTTCTTCTTCACGTAGTGGAAGAACTTCGGCCGGTCGTCATCGGTGGTTTCGTCCGGTGCGATATCGGGACGGTCCTTCGTCTGAGTGCTCATGAACACAGATTAATCCGTGCATCCACAGCACGGGGTAACCGGTTCCACAGCTCGTCGTATGCATTCTGTGAGCAGTAGTGCCACAGTGGAGGTATGACGAGAACCCCAGGGTTCGACGGAAGCGCGTACAGCGACTCGCCGGATGGGCCCGTCCTGATCACCGAGGCGCAGCAATCGGTCGAGGAGCAGCACAAAGCTCGCGTCCGCAAATACATGTTCATCATGTCGTTCCGCATCCCGGCGCTGGTGTTGGCTGCCATCGCGTACGGGATGTGGATGAATCCGTGGATCTCCATGGCGATAGTCGGAGCGTCCATCCCACTGCCGTGGATGGCGGTGCTGATCGCCAACGATCGGCCGCCCCGCACCAAGGACGAGATGAGCCGATACGACTACAGGACCGTGGACAGGCCGCAACTGGAATCGAGCAACCACCGCGTGATCGAACCGGGCGACGACTGACGCCCCGGCCGTCGCCGGTGCGACACTTGCGTCGTGACTGCACCGAATCCCACGTCCCCGCTCACCGTCGCCTGCTCCGGTCTTCGTGAGGCCTTCGAGCGGGCGGGATACGACGCCGACGGCGTACTGACACTGCTCGGCGAAGACGCCCACGCTGCCCTCGGTCGCAGCGAACCGGTGCCGGTACGCAACGCCAGTCGGGACGGGGGTGCGCTGGGTGTTCTGGTACGCCTGTTCCTTCTCGTCGACGACTGCCCCGAGTCCGACGTCGCCGACGCCATCGCGCCACTGACGGTCGCCGACGCCGTCGCAGCCGGAATTCTCTCCCGATCGGGATCGACGGTGCGGACGCTGCTCGACATTCGGCCTCTCGACGCCGGCCACGGGACTCGGTGGATCGTCTCGGATCCCGACGGCAGCATGCGCGCCGCCGAGACCGCTCCCGATCACGTGCTCGGCGTCGGACAGGCTTCCCTGTCTCTGTTGCGCGGAACGCCCACGTCCCCGGCGACCAGTGTTCTCGACGTCGGTACCGGCTGCGGCGTCCAGGCCGTACACGCCTGCGGCTACGCAGAGCAGGTGACCGCGACCGACATCAGTCCGCGATCGATGGACCTGGCTGCGGCGACGATGGCGCTCAACAACCTCGACGTCGAGTTGCTGCACGGTTCCTGGTTCGAGCCCGTCGCCGGGCGTCGGTTCGATCGCATCGTCGCCAACCCGCCCTTCGTCGTCGGCCGCGCCGAAGTGCAGCACTCGTACCGCGATTCCGGCCTCGACCTCGACGGAGCGAGCGCTCTGATGATCGGCCGAGCCCCGGACCACCTGACGCTCGGCGGTACTGCGGCGATCCTGGCGTCCTGGGTGCACGTCCGCGGCGAGGACTGGCGTGCGCGGGTGGCGTCGTGGCTGCCTGCGCACGGCATCGACGCCTGGGTCGTCGAGCGTGACGTCGCCGATCCCGCGCTCTACGTGGGCACGTGGATGCGCGACGGCGGACTCGATCCACGCGATCCCGACGCAGCCGCGGTGGCACAGTCCTGGCTCGATCACTTCGTCGCCGCCGACGTGGAAGGAATCGGTTTCGGGTTCGTGTATCTCCGCAGGACGGACGAGCCGACCGATCTTCTCGCGGAGGAACTCACCCATGGCTTCTCCGACCCGCTCGGCAACGAATCGATCGAGTACTTCGCGCGGCTGGACTGGCTGCGGGAGCACGACATTCTCGACTCGGTGCTCACCGTCGACCCGAACACCGCGCTCGAACGCGTCTACCTTCCCGGCGAGGAGGGCTGGGCCGAAGTGGCGGTGCGGGTCCATCGCGGGAACGGCCCGCAGTGGCAACACGACATCGACGAACTCGGTGCGGCTCTGCTCGCCGGGCTGCGACCCGACGGTCTACCGGTCGGTGAACTGGTGGAATTGCTCGCTGCTGCGCACGGCGAGGACGCCGAGGAACTGGCAGTGCATGCGGTGACGATGATGCAGGGTCTCGTCCGGCACGGGTTGGTTGTGCCGGCTCGATGAGTCGCCGACATCGACCCGGGAGAGCGAGCGTTCCCGGCGGCTTCACTTCTCAGCAACTTCTCAGGACGAACATGACGTAATCCCTGGTCACGCGGGTATCCACGGGATCGGCGTGGGAACTTATCGGAGTCTCCCAAGCGTTGAGCCTTGTGAGACACCACCGACCAGGAGGCAAGTCATGACCAGCCCCAGCACCACGATTCGTCCGCGGCCAACCGATGCCGATCTGGACGCTCAGAGCCCAGCAGCCGATCTCGTTCGCGTGTATCTCAACGGCATCGGCCGCACCGCATTGCTGACGGCTGCCGAAGAGGTCGATCTGGCCAAGAGGATCGAGGCCGGTCTCTACGCGAAGCAGGTTCTCGAGAACACGAAGCGACTGAGCGCGGTCAAGAAGCGCAACCTCGCCATCATCGTTCGCGACGGAAGTGCTGCGCGTAGCCACCTGCTCGAAGCGAACCTTCGCCTGGTCGTGTCTCTCGCCAAGCGGTACACCGGTCGCGGTATGCCCCTGCTCGACCTGATCCAGGAGGGCAACCTCGGACTCATCCGCGCGATGGAGAAGTTCGACTACGCCAAGGGCTTCAAGTTCTCGACCTACGCGACGTGGTGGATTCGTCAGGCCATCACCCGCGGCATGGCAGATCAGAGCCGTACGATCCGGCTGCCAGTCCACCTGGTCGAACAGGTCAACAAGTTGGCCAGGATCAAGCGTGAGCTGCATCAGCAACTCGGCCGCGAGGCAACGGACGAGGAACTGTCGAGCGAATCGGGCATCGCGGTGGAGAAGATCGCGGACCTGCTCGACCACAGCCGTGACCCGGTCAGCCTGGACATGCCGGTCGGCAGCGACGAGGAAGCGCCTCTCGGCGACTTCATCGAGGATTCCGAGGCGACGTCCGCCGAGAACGCCGTCATCGCCGGCCTGTTGCACAGCGACGTCCGTGTGGTCCTCGGAACTCTCGACGAGCGAGAGCAGCAGGTCATCCGTCTGCGCTACGGCCTGGACGACGGACAGCCCCGCACCCTCGATCAGATCGGCAAGCTCTTCGGGCTCTCCCGCGAGCGTGTCCGCCAGATCGAGCGCGAGGTGATGGTCAAGCTTCGGCAGGGCGACCGCGCCGAGAAGCTGCGGTCCTACGCCAGCTGAGCACAGCCACCGACCGGTGGAGCAGCGGTGACCGTCCCCGTTCGCTCCACCTCACGCGGTAGCCGGGCCGACGTTCTCTCCCCCTCGGAACGTCGACTCGGCTGCCGCTTTGTCGTGGCCCGTCCGCTCAGCGCAGGCGACGCGGACCCAGATCGGCCTTGGTGGGCTCGGGCCCGATGCGCACCCGGGCGTCGGTGATCTGCGCGCCGTCGGCGGAGGCCAACACCGGCTCGCAGGAGATTTCGCGAATGTCGGCGATGTCCTCTGCCAGAGCAGAAATACGCTGAACGAGGTCGATCAGGGCATTCTTGTTGACGGGCACCGCATTTCGGTATCCGGACAGCAGCGGAGCCGCTTTGGGCGCGTCGATGAGCTGCGCGGCCTCGTCTTCGGTCAGCGGCAGCACCCGGTACGCGCGGTCACCCAACAAGTCCGAGATGACCCCGGCCAGCCCGAACGAGATGAGTGATCCGAACGACGGGTCGTCCTGCACGCGTACGACGCATCCGATGCCCTTGACCGCCATACGCTGAACGTGCAGCAACGGCTCGCCGGAGTCCGCAGCGAGGTTCCGGTACGCCACGCGCACTGCCGAGGCGTCGGCCATGTCCAAGCGCACTCCCCCGAGATCGGGCCGGTGTCGCCACCGCTCCCCGGTCGCCTTCACCGCCACCGGGTAACCCAGTTCGTCCGCCGCGGCGACCGCCTCGTCCTCGTCGGTCACGATTCTGAAGGCCACGACGTCGAGTCCGTAGCAGGACAACAGTTCTGCGGTCTCGAAGTCCGAGAGCCACCGTCCGTGACTGCCCGACGACCGCCACCCTTCCACCAGTCGCTTCGCGCGATCGGAGTCGATGCTCTTGGGACGGACGAGGTTCGACACCGGTCGCGAACGCCACGACGAGTAGCGCCACGCGGCAGCCAGGGCCGCAACCGCCCGCTCCGGACTCGAATACGACGGCACCGAACCGCGAACGGGATGACCACCCGGTCCGCGTACCGCCAGGACGTCGGGGATTCCTTCGGTGGCCAGGAAGGTCGAGAGCACGGGCTTGTCGGATCCACGAACGGCATTGCCGAGCGCGGCCGCGAACGGTTCGACCTCGACGGCGACCGGAGGCACGAACACGACGATGACGGCATCGATGTCCGACGCGGCCAAGGCCGAGGACACCGCCGCAGCGAACTCTTCGGGACCCGCCTGCGGACCTACGTCGGTCGGATTGCTCGCATGCAGGCCCTTGGCACGCGCAGCGTCGACGGCCAGCACACCCAGAGCCGTCGAATTTCCCACCACGGCAACCCGCGGGCCGACAGGAAGAGGCTGATTTCCGAACAGGACGGCGCAGTCGAACAGTTCGGAGATGGTGTCGACCTGGATGACGCCGGCCTGCGCGAACAGTGCGCGCACGATCGAGTCGTCGATGTCGGCACCGATCGCGTGGGCGGGCGGCACGGCACCGCGTCCGCTCTTGACCGCGATGATCGGCTTGGTGCGTGCGACCCGTCGCGCGATCCTGGTGAACTTCCTGGGATTACCGAAGCTCTCGAGGTACAGCAGGATCACCTCGGTGGCCGGATCCGAGTCCCAGTACTGCAGTAGGTCGTTTCCGGACACATCGGCGCGGTTTCCGGCCGAGACGAACGTCGACAGTCCCAGCCTGCGGTTGGCGGCCTCGTCCAGAATCGCGATTCCGAGGGCTCCGGACTGACAGAAGAATCCGACGTTGCCCGGCGTGGGCAGATGCGGAGCCAGGGTGGCGTTCAGGCCGAACTCGGGATCGGTGTTCGCCACACCGAGCGCGTTGGGCCCGATCAAGCGCATTCCGTGCGCCCTCGCGGCGAGCACCAGCCTGCGTTCGCTCTCCTGTCCCGCGGGTCCGGTCTCGCCGAATCCGCCCGAGACCACCAGCAACGCTTTGACGCCCTTGTCGAGGCAGTCGTCGAGTACCGCGTCGATCGCATCGGCGGGTACCGCAGCGATCGCCAGATCGACCGGATCCGGGATGTCGTGCACCGTGGCGTAGGCGCGGACTCCGCGGACCGAACGGTGGTCGGCGTTGACGGGATACACCGGGCCGGTGAAGTTGCCCGCCAGCAGATTCGCGAGAACGGCGTTGCCCACCTTGGAGCTGTCCGTCGACGCTCCGATCACGGCGACCGATCGAGGGCTGAGCACGTTGCGGACACTGCGGGCCTCGGCGGCACGTTCACGCGAATTGCGCACCGAGAGCAGCGCTTCGCTCGGGTCGATCGCGAACTCGAGTCGCAACACTCCCCCCTCGAAGGACCTGCTGACCTGATAACCCGCTTCGCGGAAGACGGTGACCATGTTCCGGTTCTCGGCGAGCACCTCGGCGACGAACATGTTCACCCCGTTCTCGGCGGCCGCCCCCGCAAGGTGTTCGAGCAGGATCGGCCCCAGCCCGCGGCCCTGATGCGCGTCGGCGACGACGAAGGCCACCTCGGCGGAATTGCCGTCTCCCTCGGGAAGTCGTTCGTACCGGCCGACCGCGATGATGTCGTCACCGAGCACCGCGACGAACGCGACTCTGTCGTGGTGGTCGACGGTGGTGAAGTTGAGCACGTCACGCTGGGGCATCGTGGGGTAAGGACCGAAATACCGCAGGTACCTCGTCCGCTCGGACAGCCGGCCGTGGAACGCGACGATGCGCTCGGAGTCCGACGGGACGATGGGACGCAGGTGCACCACACCGCCGTCGGAGGTCAGGACGTCGGCAACCCAGTGCCGCGGAAACGACGTCTCCGCTCGCTCCCGTGCCAGGTCCTTCTCGCTCGGCTCCGACGCCGCAACGGCAGGCTCCTCGGCCGAGGGGCTGTCGGTCGGATCAGTCACGCGGGTCCTCCGGATCGAGTCCGAGCAGTGGAAACACTGCTCGACGGGTGGCGATGATCGCCGAATCGACGCGTTCGAGCGCCCTGTCGGTGCCGTCCGCGCCTGCGAGAGACCCACCGGGTCCGTCCCAGGCGGGATAGTCGACGTCTCCCCCGTCACCCATGGTCTGCGGTAGGTCGACGCTCGGTGCCATGGTCCGCACCCGCTCGCGCCACGTGTCCGGCAGCGGAGACATCGGGTCGATGTCGCGGCCGAGCGCGGCAGCGATGAGGTGCGTCCAGGACCGTGGAACGACGCGCACCAAGCCGTACCCACCACCGCCGACGGCCAACCACCGACCTTCGGAATGCTTGTCCGCCAGATCGCGCATGGCCAGGAACGCAGCGTTCTGGCCGTCGACGGTCAGGGCGAGGTCCGCGAGGGGATCCTCGCGGTGGCTGTCCACACCGCATTGGCTGACGATGATCTGGGGCCGGAACGCCGCGATCGCGCCCGGCACGATCGCGTGGAACGCGCGCAACCACAACCTGTCCGCGGTTCCGGGCAGCAACGGGACATTGATCGAGCTTCCCTCACCGCGTTCGGTTCCCACCTCGGTGGACCATCCGGTGTTCGGCCACAGCGTCGCCGGATGTTGATGCAACGAGACCGTGAGCACTCTCGGGTCACCGAGGAAAGCCGCTTGAACGCCGTCCCCATGGTGAGCGTCGACGTCGATGTAGGCGATTCGGTCGAACCCGTTGTCCAGCAACCACGAGATGGCGATGGCGGCGTCGTTGTAGACGCAGAAGCCCGATGCCCAGTCGGCCATCGCGTGGTGCATACCGCCACCGATGCTCACCGCGCGTCGAGCGCGACCCGACGCGATCTCGCGGGCGGCGGCCAGCGAGCCGCCGGCGAGCATGGCGCTCGCCTCGTGCATCTGCGGAAACACCGGATTGTCGTCGGAACCGAGTCCGTGGACGACGTCGTCGGGATCGCGCAGGGCCGGGCCCTGCGACGGTGCCTGTTTGACGGCCTCGATGTACGCGCTGGTGTGAAACCGGAGCAACTCCGAATCCGGTGCTGCGGCGGGCTCGACCAATTCGACACCCTCGAGCAGGCCGATGTCGGTGGCGAGCGCCATCGTGAGATCGAGTCGAGTCGGGTTCATCGGGTGGTCGTCGCTCCACCGGTAGCCGAGGTAGTCCGCGCTCCACACGACGATGTCCTCGGGGCGGTTCGGGATGGACGCGGCGGCGCGTGTCGCCTGATCAGACATAGGGACAAAACTACGTTGTCGGGCGGGATGGTGTTGCCGGGTTCCGTTGTTGTCCCCGGAGTCCCCCTGTGAGAAGCCACGGGAAAAGACGTCCTCCGTTGTGGTGCGCCGCGCCCGCTGCGACTGGGTGCAGCGCCTATTTCGGGACGCTGACGGTAGGATCGAGCCCGACGAAGGGGTTGAGTGTGAAGGATCTGGTCGACACCACGGAGATGTACCTCCGGACGATCTACGATTTGGAAGAAGAGGGCGTGATTCCGCTCCGCGCGCGAATCGCCGAGCGGCTCGAACAAAGTGGTCCCACCGTCAGCCAGACCGTTGCTCGGATGGAGCGCGACGGGCTGTTGTCCGTCGCGGGCGATCGGCACCTGGAGCTGACCGAGAAGGGCCGAAGTCTGGCGGTTGCGGTCATGCGCAAGCACCGTTTGGCAGAGCGCCTGCTCGTGGACATCATCGGTCTGCGCTGGGAAGACGTTCACGCCGAGGCGTGCCGCTGGGAGCACGTGATGAGCGAGGAGGTCGAGCGTCGTTTGGTGACCGTACTGAACAACCCGACGACCTCGCCGTACGGCAACCCGATCCCGGGGTTGGCCGAACTCGGTCTCGGCCAGTCGACTCTGGCACCGGAGGCTCTCATCCGCCTCACCGACGTTCCGGTCGGCCAACCGACTGCCGTCGTGGTGCGTCGTCTCGCCGAGCACGTCCAGTCCGACCCCGAGGTGATCGCTCAGCTCCGCGAAGCAGGCGTGGTCCCCGATGCTCGCGTTACAGTCGAGGCCAAGCCCGGATCGATCACGATCACGGTGCCAGGACACAGCGGTGTCGACATATCCGAGGAGATGGCGCACGCCGTCCAGGTGAAGAAGGTCTGACCTCCCACCGACGACGGCGTTCGACGCGTGTGAGGGAGAACGAACAGTGAAGCTTCTGGTCACCGGTGGTGCGGGCTACGTCGGCAGCGTCTGCGCGGCCGTGCTCGTCGAGCGCGGACACGAGGTCGTGGTCGTGGACAACCTGTCCACCGGTAACCGGGACGCCGTGCCCGGTGGTGCCACGTTCGTCGAAGGTGACGTCAAGGACGTCGCCGCGGACGTGTTGATCGGCGGCGGCTTCGACGCCGTCCTGCACTTCGCCGCGCAATCACTGGTGGGCGAGTCGGTGGTCTCGCCCGACAAGTACTGGAGCGGGAACGTCGTCACCTCGCTGGCGTTGCTCGATGCCATCCGAGCATCCGGCACCGCGAAGCTGGTGTTCTCCTCGACCGCCGCCACGTACGGCGAGCCCGAGAAGACTCCCATCACCGAGGACGCACCCACCCGCCCCACCAATCCCTACGGTGCCACCAAACTCGCGATCGATCACGCGATCACCTCGTACGCCGCGGCCTACGGCCTCGCCGCCACCAGCCTCCGGTACTTCAACGTCGCCGGTGCCTACAACGATTTCGGCGAGAATCGCGTCGTCGAGACCCACCTGATTCCGCTCGTGCTTCAGGTCGCTCTGGGGCAGCGCGAGAAGATCTCGGTGTTCGGCACCGACTGGCCCACTCCGGACGGTACGGCTGTTCGCGACTACATCCACGTCGCAGACCTGGCCGAGGCACACATTCTCGCCGTCGATGCCGCACAACCGGGTGAGCACACCATCTACAACCTCGGCAGCGGCACCGGATTCTCCGTGCACGAGGTCATCTCGTCCTGCGAGCGCGTCACCGGTCTGCCCATCGCCGTCGAACATGCTCCCCGTCGTGCCGGTGATCCTGCGGTCCTGATCGCCTCGAGTGCACGTGCGGTCGAGGAGCTGAAATGGACGCCGGAGCTGACCGATCTCGATCGGATCGTGGCCGATGCGTGGACCTTCCTGCAGCAGCTCGGCGATCGGTCGCACGCAGCGCGCTGACCCGCGTTGCCGGCCGATCATCGATGTGCCCCATCGGCCGTCACCGTCGACCGAACGGGTCGCCGGGCAACCGAACTCCGCAGGCGCGCGCGCACGCGAAGCCGCTCTCGGCCACTTCGCGAACGAGTTCGGGACCTGCGCCAGCGCTGAGCGATCGGTCCAGCAGTCGCGCCAGTGAGTAGGTCTCGTCGGCTTCCAGTGCAGCGTCGATCGCGACGCGGGCCATCGGCCCGTCTCCCCGCACGTACGCGCTGAAGGCCAGAAGTGTTGCGGCGACGGCGCGTGCGCCCTTCGGCAGGACGCGGGACATTCTTGCCCAGAACTCTTCGACGAATCCGGCGTCGTCGCCAAGCGTCAACGCCAGCACTGCGTCACGCACCTGGACGTGGCCGATCGCGAGTGCGATGCGAGCGATGTCGGTCGGATCCAATTCGGTGTCGTACGGTCCGCGTGCGATGTACGACAGCACCGAGGTCAAGTCGTCGGTACGAGACCGGGTGCCCTCGCGTCGTTGTCGCGACATCTCGGCCGCCACGGCCCGCACCGTCGCGTCGGGGCCCGGTGCGATGGTCTCGGCGAGCTCGCACCTGGACTTTCGGACGGAGTAGCCGTCGAGCACGCGTGCCACGGTCATCGGAGACGCCGAAGGATCGGATACCAGGCCGTGCCGCTGCGGTCCGCGCAAGGTCCACCACTCGGCGGAATCGGCGATCTCCGACGCCGCGAGGGCCTCGCCGAGCTGCACTCCGAACGATGCGAGTGCAGCGTCGAGTTCGGTCACCAGCGCTTCGACGTCGAGCAGATGAGCTGTTCTGACGGCTCGGTCGAGCCTGTCGTCGACGAACACCGCCATGACCGCGGGGATGTTCTCCCTCGCGCAGTAGCCGGCAAGGTGGCCGATGGCGTCGAGCATCTCCTCGGTCGCGCGGGTACGACCGCCTGCGCGCCGATCGGCGTGTTCGCCTGCCAGGACGAGGTCGTGACGCATCGTGGGTCCGACGCCGGCACCGCCGTCCTGGACCGCGATGAGCACCATCGATCGATGCGGGTGGAATCCGAGCATGGCCGGCACGGCTGCCATCAGGTCGCTCACGTGACCGAGTCGAACGCGATGGCGGGAGTCGAAGTTGTCGTGTGAATTCGTCGGTGTGTGCATACCGGAGAATCCTGGCCGGGGTCCTGACGACCGACGAAGTCCCGACCTGGGCTTTCGAACTGCCCTGTGGAGAACCGGTGTGTTGTGGACCGATCGTGTCGCCGGAGCTGTGGACGACCGATTCGTGTCGGTGCGATCTGCTATCGCTCCGTCAGCTCTGGCCGACCTTCTGGACGGCCGCGGTGAACAGCTCGTCGAGGGTCGTCGCGTCGGGCGTGCCCGAGCCGAACGACATGAACGTGGCCGACACTCGCACCCCGTCGATCTGGGCCATCAACGTCAGCATCGACTGCGTGACGGCGTCGCCGCCTGCACCCGATGCAACGGTCTGCCGGACGGCCAAGGTGTCGTCCGCGTCGATGGGCGGTGCCGGCGTCAGAGTCGAGGTCACCGTCGAGGTCGCGCCGGACTTGGTAGCCGTCACCTCCCCGCACTGTTCGAGCTGCTCCTTGCGCGCCGAGAGCGGTTCGTCCACTGCGGTCAACTCGATCGAGATGGTCGATCGACTGTCGTTGTCGGTTCCGACGATCATGGCCGTTCCCGTCGGGCCGAAGTCCTGGTCGGCAGGCTTGCATCCCGCCGGGCTGACCTCGGCACCGGCCGGTATTCCGCTGAGATCGGGTGCGGCTTGCGAGATCGCCTGCTGGGGCAGAACCAGGGCGTCGTACGGTGCCGGGAAGCTGGACGGGTCGATCAGCAGCGTGCTGAGATCCACACCGGACCGCGCCGACGAGGTGGCACTGCCTGTGCTGGGTTCAGCGGTGCCCGTGACGGTCGAGCTGCACCCCACCAGTACGAGCGCTCCGATCGCCGCCGACGTGGCAGCGCTGGTCAGGCGGGTTCTCCGTGCGGCGGGGCTCACAAGACGTCCTCTTCGAGTAGGTGGGACGCCGCAGCACTCGCTCCGGCGTCCCACCACTGTCTCATTCCGACCACCTCGAACGCGGCAGGCGACCTACCGCAGTGTCGCGATGTCAGCTTCCGCGGGCGATCCACTCCTCGAGGTGCGGAGCCTCGTCGCCGATGCGCGTGCCGTCGCCGTGCCCGGTGTTGACGCGAGTCTCGACGGGAAGCGCGAAGAGTCGATCACGGATGGACCCGATGATGGTCGGGAAATCCGAGTACGACCGGCCGGTGGCACCCGGACCGCCGGAGAAGAGGGTGTCGCCGCTGAACAACTCCCCCGCCTCCGGCAGGTACAGGCACGTCGATCCCGGTGAGTGCCCGGGTGTGTGCAACGCCAGGATGTCGGTTCCGGCAACGGTGATGCGCTGGCCGTCCTCGAGGGTCGAGTGCCCGACGCCCGGGTGCGTCTGCTCCCACAGCATCTCGTCGGCCGGGTGCAGCAGAATCGGCGCGTCGAGGGTGTCCGAGAGCTCGGGTGCCACGGTCACGTGATCGTTGTGACCGTGTGTGCAGACGACGGCCTTGACCGTGCGACCGGCTACCGCGTCGACGATCGGGGCCGCGGTGTGGGCTGCGTCGACGATCACGACCTCGTCGTCGTCGCCGATGAGCCAGATGTTGTTGTCGACGTCCCAGGTGCCACCGTCGAGACTGAACGTGCCCGAGGTCACCACGTTCTGGACACGGAATCGACCACTCACAGGATCACCACCGACCGCAGCACGGTGCCCTTGTGCATCTTGTCGAACGCGGCTTCGACGTCCTCGATGGTGATGCGTTCGGTGACGAACTTCTCGAGCGGCAGACGGCCCTGCTGGTACAGATCCACCAACTGCGGGAAGTCGCGCTCGGGCAGGCAGTCGCCGTACCAGGACGACTTCAGCGAACCGCCGCGGGAGAAGAAGTCGATGAGCGGCATCTCGAGAGTCATCTCGGGAGTCGGAACGCCGACGAGCACCACGGTTCCGGCGAGGTCGCGTGCGTAGAACGCTTGCTTCCAGGTCTCCGGACGGCCGACGGCGTCGATCACCACATCGGCACCGAAGCCTCCGGTCAGCTCCTGCACGGCCTCGACGGCGTCGACCACGGAGGAATCGACGGTGTGGGTGGCTCCGAGTTCGAGGGCCCATTCGAGCTTGCCCGGGTCGCGATCGACCGCGATGATCGTCGATGCGCCCGCCAGTCGGGCTCCGGCGATCGCGGCATCGCCGACGCCGCCGCAGCCGATCACGGCCACCGAGTCTCCGCGCGAGACGTTGCCGGTGTTCATCGCTGCCCCGAGCCCGGCCATCACTCCGCAGCCGAGCAGTCCGACGACGGCGGGATCGGCGTCTGCGGCGACCTTGGTGCACTGGCCCTCGTGCACCAGGGTCTTCTCGGCGAATGCGCCGATGCCCAGCGCAGGGGTCAGCTCGGTGCCGTCCTCGAGGGTCATCTTCTGTGCTGCGTTGTGGGTGTCGAAGCAGTACCACGGGGTGCCGCGCTTGCAGGCTCGACATTCGCCGCACACGGCACGCCAGTTCAGCACGACGAAGTCTCCGACCTCGACGTGCTCGACGCGGTCACCGATGGTCTCGACGATTCCGGCTGCCTCGTGTCCGAGCAGGAACGGGAACTCGTCGTTGATGCCGCCTTCGCGGTAGTGCAGGTCGGTGTGACACACCCCGCAGGCCGCGATCTTGACCACGACCTCGTTCGGCCCGGGATCGGGGATGGTGATCGTCTCGATGGAGACGGGCTCGCCCTTGCTCTTGGCAACGACAGCGCGGACCTGCTGCGGCATGTGTTCCTCCACTGTGAATCGGGTGTTTCGTGCTGGGCTCAGCCTCGCACAACGCATCAGTACGTGGCGACATCTGCATGGGTTCGGCCTCCGAATCTCGGAGTTCACAAGGTTGTGACCGGGTGGGCACGCAGTCTTTGCGTGCGAGCGGTACCTATGACGAATGTCTGAACCCATGGAGTACGACCTGGTGGTCATCGGCTCCGGCCCAGGTGGCCAGAAGGCGGCCATTGCGGCTGCGAAGCTCGGCAAGCGGGTGGCGATCGTGGAGAAGGGCCACATGCTCGGCGGGGTCTGCGTCAACACCGGCACCATTCCGTCCAAGACGCTGCGCGAGGCCGTTCTGTACCTCACGGGCATGAATCAACGTGAGCTGTACGGAGCGAGCTATCGGGTGAAGGCCGACATCACTCCGGCCGATCTGTTGGCGCGAACCCAGCACGTGATCGGTAAGGAGATCGAGGTGGTGCGCTCGCAACTGCTGCGCAACCGGATCGAACTCATCACCGGCGTCGGAAAGTTCCTCGACGCGCACACCATCGTGATCGAGGACGAGTCGCGAGGTGAACGCATCACGGTCAAGGCAGCCAATGTGGTGATCGCCACCGGCACGGCTCCCGCGCGTCCCGCCGACATCGCGTTCGACGATTACCGCGTCCTCGACTCCGACGGGATTCTCAATCTCGAATTCATTCCGGCGTCCATGGTCGTGGTCGGGGCCGGGGTCATCGGAATCGAGTACGCATCGATGTTCGCTGCCCTGGGAACGAAGGTCACCGTTGTCGAGAAGCGCGATTCGATGCTCGACTTCTGCGATCGCGAGATCATCGAGTCGTTGCAGTTCCACCTCCGCGATCTCGCGGTGACGTTCCGCTTCGGGGAGGCGGTGACCGCGGTCGACGTCGGCCCGAACGGAACGGTGACCACCCTTGCCAGCGGCAAGCGGATCCCGGCGGAGACGGTGATGTACTCGGCAGGCCGCCAGGGTCTGACGACGGCACTCGAACTCGAGAACGCCGGTCTGGAGGCCGACGCGCGCGGTCGCATCTTCGTCGACGAACATTTCCAGACCAAGGTCGATCACATCTACGCGGTCGGTGATGTCATCGGATTTCCGGCGTTGGCCGCGACGTCGATGGATCAGGGCAGGCTGGCGGCGTACCACGCGTTCGGCGAGTCCAGCGCGAAACTGACCGATGTGCAGCCCATCGGCATCTACTCGATTCCCGAGGTCTCGTACGTCGGAGCCACCGAGGTCGACCTGACGAAGGGATCGATTCCGTACGAGGTGGGGGTGTCGAGGTACCGCGAACTCGCTCGGGGTCAGATCGCCGGCGACTCGTACGGCATGCTCAAGCTGCTCGTCTCCACCGAGGACCGGTCGATTCTCGGCGTACACATCTTCGGGTCGGGTGCGACGGATCTGGTGCACATCGGGCAGGCCGTGATGGGGTGCGGCGGCACCGTCGACTACCTCGTCGATGCGGTGTTCAACTACCCCACACTGTCGGAGGCGTACAAGGTTGCCGCCCTCGATGTCACGAACAAGATCCGTGCGCTGGCCAACTTCGACCGCTGATGTCGTCCTCGGCACGAGGGCAACCCGGGACGGGGAATGAACAGCGGTCCACCGGTTGTTCTTTCGGATAGTGAATCGCCACGATCGACGTCGGCGGGTACGGGGCTCGCGCCCAGGATCGGCGTATTCTTACCCGATGCTCGCTTCGAGGTACCTACGAGTCGATCCGAAAGGGGCCCGGCCATGACCGAACAGTCGAAGATGTACGAGCTGGAGTTTCCGGCACCGCAAATCTTCTCCAACGACGGAGTCGGACCCGTCCTCGTGCACGGTCTGGAGGGCTTCTCCGACGCGGGTCACGCAGTGAAGTTGGCGACGACTCATCTGCGCGAGAGCCTGGAGTCGGAACTCGTCGCGTCGTTCGACGTCGACGAGTTGATCGACTACCGGTCCCGTCGTCCGACGATGACGTTCAAGTCCGATCATTTCTCGGACTACGACGCTCCCGAACTGAATCTCTATGCCGTCAAGGACCGCACCGGCACCCCGTTCCTGCTGCTGGCCGGTATGGAACCGGATCTGCGGTGGGAGAAGTTCACCACTGCCGTTCGCTTGCTCGCCGAACAGCTCGGAGTCCGTCGGACCATCGGTCTCGGCTCGATCCCGATGGCCATTCCGCACACTCGGCCGCTCGGTGTGACGGCCCACGCCAGCGACAAGGAGCTGGTCAAGGAAGGCAACAGCTGGGCAGGTGACCTGCAGGTGCCCGGCAGCGCGTCGTCCCTGCTCGAGCTCAGGATGGCGCAGCACGGTCACGAGTCGATGGGCTTTTCGGTGCACGTACCGCACTACCTCGCCCAGACGGACTACCCCGGTGCAGCCGAAACGCTGCTCGAGAACGTCAGCGAAGCCGCCGAGTTGGACCTGCCGCTGGCCGCGCTGGGTGAAGCTGCCGCACGGGTTCGGGAGCAGGTGAACGAGCACATCACCGGAAACGAAGAAGTCCAGTCGGTGGTGCAGGCACTCGAGCGTCAATACGACACCTACGTGGCCGCGCAGGAACAGCAGTCGACTCTGCTGGCCAGCGACGAGCCACTGCCGAGCGGCGACGAGCTCGGGGCCGAGTTCGAGCGCTTCCTCGCCGAGCAGGCCGGTCTCGACGAGGGAGAAGACACCACCGAGCAGTAGCAGTGTGAGCGGTCACAGAAGATGATCGCTCGGGCGCGCACATCGGACGGTTCGGGCGGATCGAAACATACCTGTAACCGCAAATACGCCCGATGTTCTGCCCCGAGCGTCATCTCGTGCAAGAGTCGTACCAACACGTACTCGGGTACGTACGTCCACACACTCGTGCACGGCGTCGCCGTCGTGTGCCGCGTCGCGCGGTGCACCAGGGAATTTCAGGAGGCGCAGATGAGCACCAATCCGCGCAGTCGCAAGCTCCGCCCGGTTCCCGACGAAGAGCCACGGCTGATCTTCCGGACCATTCACGGATACCGGCGGGCGTTCCGCATGGCCGGTGAAGGACCGGTCCTGTTGTTGATCCACGGGATCGGCGACAACTCCGAGACGTGGAACGAGGTGATCCCGCACCTCGCGAAGAACTACACCGTCATCGCTCCGGATCTGCTCGGGCACGGTCGCTCGGACAAGCCCCGTGCCGACTACTCCGTCGCCGCGTACGCCAACGGCATGCGGGACCTGCTCTCGGTGCTGGGCATCGAACACGTGACCGTCGTCGGACACTCACTGGGCGGCGGGGTCGCCATGCAGTTCGCCTACCAGTTCCCGGGCATGGTCGACAGGTTGGCTCTGGTGTCCTCCGGTGGCGTCACCAAGGACGTTCATCCCCTTCTTCGACTGGCATCCATGCCGTTTCTCAGCGAGGCGGTCAAACTGCTCCGCCTGCCCGGTGCCATCCCCGCGGTGAAGTTGGCGGGCAGCCTCCTGAGCACACTGCACAGCTCTCCCCTGCGTCCCGGGTCGCTCCTGCACGACACTCCGGATCTGATCCGAGTGCTGAGCGAGCTTCCGGCCCCGACGACGTACGAGGCGTATCTGCGGACCCTGCGCGCCGTCGTGGACTGGCGCGGCCAGGTGGTCACGATGCTGGACCGGTGTTACCTGACCGAGAATCTGCCGGTGCTGCTCGTCTGGGGTGATCAGGACTCGGTGATTCCGGTCAGTCATGCGCACCTCGCTCATTCGGCCATGCCCGGTTCCACATTGGAGGTGTTCGAGAATTCCGGACATTTTCCGTTCCGAGACGACCCGATGCGCTTCCTGCAGGTCGTCGAGGACTTCATCGATTCCACCCCGTCGTTGACGTTCGACGAAGTGCGGTGGCGCAACCTGCTCATCACCGGTGTCGGCGAGGACATGATCACCGGCAGCGCGAGTACGAGACTGGCAGTGCTCGGAGCCATGGGCTCGGACGAACGCAGCGCCACCTGACGCATCGCCGGACCCCGCCCGGCGCGGTGTCGATGCGGGTCCGGCCGTCGATCCCACATAGCCTGTAGAGGTGCTTCTCACCGAACTGATTCCCGATACCGCCGCCGCTCGGTCCGACGGCGTCGACCCGGACGTCCTGTTCGACACGTTCACCACCTGGACTGCCGATCGCGGTCTGACCCTGTATCCCGCGCAGGAGGAAGCTCTCATCGAGCTGGTCTCCGGCTCCAACGTCATCCTCGCGACGCCGACCGGATCGGGTAAGTCGATGGTGGCCATCGGAGCCCACTACGCCGCGATGGCCGCGGGCATACGCAGCTTCTACACCGCGCCGATCAAGGCACTGGTCAGCGAGAAGTTCTTCGCTCTGTGCGAGATCTTCGGTGCTCAGAACGTCGGCATGATGACGGGCGACGCGTCGGTCAACTCCGGAGCCCCGATCATCTGCGCCACCGCCGAGATCGTCGCGAACCTCGCCCTGCGTCAGGGCCGCGGCTCCGACATCGGCCAGGTGATCATGGACGAGTTCCACTACTACTCCGAGCCCGATCGAGGGTGGGCCTGGCAGGTGCCGTTGATCGAACTGCCGCACGCCCAGTTCCTGTTGATGTCCGCGACCCTGGGCGATGTCTCGTTCTTCCGGGACGATCTGACCCGGCGCACCGGACGCACGACCACCGTCGTCTCGGGCTCCGAACGTCCGGTTCCACTGATGTTCTCGTACGTCACCACTCCGATCAGCGAGACCATCGAAGAACTGGTGGAAACGCATCTCGCGCCGGTGTACGTCGTACATTTCACGCAGGCCGCGGCACTCGAACGAGCCCAGGCGCTGACGAGCGTCAATGTCGCGTCCAAGCAGGAGAAGGCCGAGATCGCCGAGGCCATCGGCGCCTTTCGCTTCACCACAGGTTTCGGGAAGACCCTGTCGAGACTGGTTCGGCACGGCATCGGGGTGCACCACGCCGGCATGCTTCCCAAGTATCGACGGTTGGTCGAGAAGCTGGCGCAGGACGGTCTGCTCAAGGTGATCTGTGGAACGGACACGTTGGGGGTGGGCATCAACGTTCCCATTCGCACGGTGTTGTTCACCGGACTGACCAAGTACGACGGCATCCGCACCCGCAAGCTTCGGGCCCGCGAGTTCCATCAGATCGCGGGACGCGCGGGCCGAGCCGGCTACGACACCCTCGGCACCGTCGTGGTGGAGGCCCCCGAACACGACATCGAGAACGCGCGTCTGGTGGCCAAGGCCGGCGACGATCCGAAGAAGCTCAAGCGTGTGCAGCGCAAGAAGGCACCCGACGGTTTCGTCTCGTGGGGTGAGCCGACATTCGAGCGGATCATCGCCGCCAGCCCGGAGCCGCTCACGTCCCGGTTCTCGGTGAGCAACGCGATGTTGCTCAATGTCATTGCCCGGCCGGGCAATTGCTTTCATGCCATGCGACACCTGCTCGAGGACAATCACGAGACCCGGCCCGCTCAGCGCAAGCACATCTTACGGGCGCTCTCGCTCTACCGTGGTCTGGTCGATGCGGGCATCGTCGAGCAACTCGACGAGCCGGACGCCGACGGTCGACATGCTCGACTGACGGTGGACCTGCAACCGGACTTCGCGCTCAATCAGCCGCTGTCGACGTTCGCGGTCGCGTCCTTCGACCTGCTGGACGCCGAATCACCGACCCATGCCCTCGATGTGGTGTCGATCATCGAATCGACCCTCGACGATCCGCGTCAGATCCTCATGGCACAGCAGCACGCCGCGCGCGGCGAAGCGGTGTCGCAGATGAAGGCCGACGGCATCGAGTACGACGAGAGAATGGAGCTGCTCGAGGAGGTCACGTGGCCGAAACCTCTTGCAGAGCTGCTCGTTCCGGCATTCGAGATCTACCGCGGCACCCATCCGTGGCTCTCCGAGGTCGGCCTGTCGCCCAAGTCCGTGGTCCGCGACATGGTCGAGCGCGCGATGACGTTCGCAGAATTGATCAGCCACTACGGTCTGATGCGGTCCGAGGGACTCGTCCTGCGGTATCTCGCCGACGCTTATCGCACACTGCGCCAGACGGTTCCGCCGGAGTCTCGAACCGAAGAGGTACAGGACATCACCGAGTGGCTGGGTGAGCTCGTTCGGCAGGTGGATTCGAGCCTGCTCGACGAGTGGGAGAACCTCACCGATCCCGGTGCCGAGCCGGAAGCGCTCGTGGAGGCGTACGGATCCGACGTGCCGCGTCCGATCTCGGCCAACCCGCGAGCCTTCCGAATCCTCGCGCGCAACGCGATCTTCCGCCGCGTGGACCTGGCGGCGCGCCGACAGTGGAACACGCTCGACGACCTCGACGACGGCCCGGACTGGGAGGCCGAACTCGAGCCGTTCTTCGCCGAGTACGGCTCGATCGGAACCGGCCCGTCGGCCCGTGGCCCCGCGTTGTTCACCCTGAACGTCGGTGCGGAGTCCACGACGGTGCGTCAGGTGTTGGAGGACCCCGACGGGGACCACGGCTGGTTGCTCGACGCCGTCGTCGATGTGCCCGAGTCCGATGCGGCAGGCGAGATCGTGTTCGACGAGATCGTGATCACGCCCGGCTGAGGCCATCTGCGTGGCCGGCACGAACCTCGGTGGCGAGAAGACTTGCCAGCGCCCGGTATTCGGCCGAGCGCGCACTCGTGGATCGGTGCACGAGACCGATCGTGCGGCCGGGAGCCGGGCGTGCGAATTCCGCGGTGGACAGGCCCGCACGAGCGACCTCGACCTCGACGGCGCTGTGCGGCAGCAGCGTCAGACCCAGCCCGCCTGCAACGCACTGCACCACCGTGGTCAACGACGCCGCCCGGGTAGCGCTCGCGTCGGGCTCGATGTCGACCGAGCGGCACAGGTCGAGGGTCTGCTCGCGCAGGCAGTGCCCCTCGTCGAGCAGGAGCAGAGGCAGGCCTCGGAGGTCGGCGACGTCCAGATCCCGCCGCCCCGCCAGTGGGTGCTCGGCAGGTAACGCGAGCACGAAATCCTCGGTGTACATGGATATTTCGATCAATCCCGGGTCGGCGAGGGGCAGCGCGAGAACGGCGACGTCGAGGTCACCGGAGCGGAGTGCGTCGAGCAGTCGGGCGGTGTGATCCTCCACTATCCTCGGCACGAGGTCGGGGTACTCGGCGCGTACGGCCGGGAGTACTGCCGGCAGCACGTACGGTGCCACGGTCGGAATGATTCCGAGCCTGATACCACCGGTCAGGTGGCCACCCAATCCTGCTGCGGTAGCGACGAATCCGTCCACCGCGTCCAGTGCCGCGGTGGCCCGAGCGAGCAACTGACCGCCGGCAGGCGTCAACAACACCCGGCGAGTGCTGCGCTCGATCAGCTGCACTCCCAGCCCCTGCTCGAGCGCAGCAAGAGCCTGCGACAGCGAGGGCTGGGTGATACTCAGTTGCGCTGCGGCAGAACCGAAGTGGCGATGACGTGCGATCGCCGCGAACGCCCGCAGATGCGACAGGGTCGGCTGATAGCTTCGATCGGTCACGCCTATCAGTGTAGTGCCACTCATCACGTTTACCTTTGACCACACTTTTGGCACACTCGTACCGGTCGGCCGGGCTCGTATGGCTGCAGTCACGCCACCGATCCCGAACCGCTCACATACGGAACCGACGCGATCATTCGACACGAGGAGACCACATGGCACTGTTGACAATTGGCGACCAGTTCCCTTCATACAACCTGACCGCCGTCATCGGCGGAGACCTGTCCAAGGTGAACGCTCAGCAGCCCGACGATTACTTCACCACCGTCACCAGTGACGATCATGCAGGCAAGTGGCGCATCGTCTTCTTCTGGCCCAAGGACTTCACGTTCGTGTGCCCCACCGAGATCGCCGCGTTCGGCAAGCTGAACGAGGAGTTCGAGGACCGTGACGCACAGGTCCTCGGTGCGTCGGTGGACAACGAGTTCGTCCACTTCCAGTGGCGGGCACAGCACGACGAGCTCAAGACCCTCCCGTTCCCGATGCTGTCGGATCTCAAGCGTGAATTGGCTGCTGCCACGGGTGTTCTCAACGCCGATGGTGTCGCCGACCGCGCCACGTTCATCGTCGACCCCAACAACGAGATCCAGTTCGTGTCGGTCACGGCAGGCTCGGTGGGCCGCAACGTCGACGAGGTCCTTCGAGTTCTCGATGCCCTGCAGTCCGACGAGCTCTGCGCCTGCAACTGGAAGAAGGGTGATCCCACCATCGACGCAGGCGAACTGCTGACGGCGAGCGTCTGACATGACGATCGACAACCTCAAGAACGCCGTCCCCGAGTACGCCAAGGACCTCAAGCTCAATCTCGGTTCGATCGCCCGTTCCACGGTGCTCAGCGAGCAGCAGCTGTGGGGCACGCTGCTGTCGGTGGCGGCAGCGTCGAAGTCCGCGACGACGTTGAAGGAGATCGCCGAGGACGCTGCCGATTCACTGTCGGCCGAGGCGTACAACGCGGCACTCGGTGCGGCGTCGATCATGGGCATGAACAACGTCTTCTACCGAACCAAGGGATACCTCGGCGGCAAGTACGACGATCTGCGCGCCGGCCTGCGCATGAACATCATCGGCAACCCTGGCGTGGACAAGGCCGACTTCGAGCTGTGGTCGCTCGCGGTGTCGGCCGTCAACGGGTGCAACCACTGCCTGGAGGCACACGAGAAGACCCTGCGCGCCGAGGGCGTCGACCGCGAGAAGATCTTCGAGGCCATCCGTGCCGCGTCGATCGTCGCAGGTGTCGCGCAGGCGATCGAAACAGGGCGAATCCTCGACGGTGCCGCCGTCTGAGCGTCGTCTCGCACTGTTCACCGAACGAGGGATCCGCGGCCGCGGGTCCCTCGTTCTGCGTTCGGTACCATCCGGGCATGGCTACCGACGTCTCCGTCGTCCGAGTGTTCACCGATGCCGACGGCAGGTTCGGCAACCCCCTCGGCATCGTGGCCGCGGGCGACGTGGACGAGGCCGACAGGCAGCAGTTCGCCGCCGAGCTCGGCTTCAGCGAGACGGTGTTCGTCGATCGCACCGAGTCCGGTACGGCCTCGGCGACCATTCACACCCCCGCCGTGGAGCTGCCCTTCGCCGGACATCCCACGGTCGGACTCTCGTGGTGGCTCCGCGAGCAGGGACATCCCGTCGACGTGCTCACCGTCCCTGCCGGACCGTTGAGCATCCGCTACGACGGCGAGCACACCTGGGTTCGCGCTCGCGCCGACTGGACTCCGCAGTTCATCTTCCATCGGGTTCACGATGCGGCCGAGGTGGCGGCAGCCGATCCGAGTGCCTACGACAGTGGGCACCACTACGTCTGGGCCTGGACCGACGAGGAACACGGCACGCTGCGATCGCGCATGTTCGCACCGATGATGGGTATCGCCGAGGACGAGGCGACCGGTGCTGCCGCCGTCCGGCTGACCGGTGAACTCGGCCGGAGCCTGAACATCGTGCAGGGAGCCGGATCTCGGTTGCGCACCACCATCGGCGACGGCTGGGTGGAACTGGGCGGACGCACCGCGGCGGACGCGTCGATCAGCGTGTGACGGGTACGTCCACTTCGATTTCCTCGCCGAGACGAACTCCGTCGGCCAGTGGCAGTCGGTCGCCGCTCCAGAACTTTCCCGGGTCGAACCAGTTGGCTTTCTTGTTGCCCGTGAGCAGACCCATCGCGTCGTAGGTCATGGCGACCACCTCGGCGCAGTAGGCGGTTTCGAGTGCCGCCCCCTCGCGTCGGTTGCGACGCAGTGCGGGGACTCGGCCCCGGAACCACCGACCGGCGAGCGCCGCAGTGGTCGGGAACGCGGTTCCGTCCATGCGGGCGATCGTGCGCAGCAGGGCGTCCTCCTGCGCAGTCGTCACGGACTCGTCCAATTGCCGCAGCCAACAACGCTGTTCGTACTTCGTGGCCCACTGTGTGACGGCCGCACGCAGATCGTGCAGCTGAACCCCGCGTTGGAAATTTCCGCTCCACATGTCCTGCAACGACTTTCCCAGCTCGGCGTGCCACATCAGCGGAGGCAGGTCGTCGATCACGACGGCCATTCCGACGTGGTTGACGGGACTGTTGGTCAGTGCCTGGATAGCGCGATCGGCATTCGACTGTCCGCGGAAGATCCAGATGTCGCCCGTTCTGGTGGCCTCGACTGCAGTATCGAGGCTGATTCGCGACGGATTCATGGTCCACACCCTAGATCTCGTGACGGTACGGTGGCCGGATGAACGTGTGGAAGGCCCTCGGTCTCGCCGGGATGGTCGGTGTCGCGGCCACCGGGGCGTTGGTGGTCCGATCCGAACGCAAGCGTCGCGCATACGCGCCCGAGGAAGTACGAGATCGGCTGCACCGGCGCTTCGCCGCCGTCCCCGACGAGCCGCAGCCCGCAGCTACTGCCCCGCGCTCACGCGGACAGCAGCTGCGCAGCAGGCTCCGGTTCAGCCGAGCGCGCTGAGGATACGCGCGGCCAGCTCTTCGATCTCGGCATTCGTCATGACGAATGCCGGCGAGATCTGCATCGCCCCCTGACCGGCCGCGCGACTGGACACACCGTGCGCTCGAAGCGTCTTGACGAAGGGCAATGCCTCGGCCGGGTCGGCGAGCTGCACGGCGGCAACCGCACCGATTCCGCTCCGGATCTCCGAGACCCGCTCGTGTGCGGCCAACGGCGCGAGGTGGGTGTGCAATGCCGCCTCGATGCGCTTCGAGTGTGACAGCAGTTCCTCGCGCTCGATGATGTCGAGGTTGGCCATCGCGGCCGCGGCCGCTCCGGCATGGCCACCGTAGGTGTACCCGTGCCGCCACCACACGCCGCCCGCGAAGAACGGCTCGGCGATCGTCGGGGCGATGAACACCGCACCCATCGGTACGTATCCGGACGTGAGCCCCTTGGCGGTGGTCATCAGATCCGGTTCGAGCTCGAATCGAGTGGAGGCGAACCAACTGCCACCGATACGGCCGAATCCGGTGACGACCTCGTCCGCGACGAACAGGACGTCGTTGTCGCGGCAGATCTGCCGCACCTCGCGCAGGTAGCCCTCCGGTGGGAGGTAGATGCCGCCGGCACCGATCACGGGCTCGCAGAAGAATGCGGCCACGTTCTCGGCACCGACCTCCTCGATCAGTGCCAGCAGCGACTTCGCGTCGTCCCACGCCACCGTTCGGGCGTCGGACATGAGCTCGCCGTAGTGCTCCTTGTTCACCGGAATGCCGGCCAGCGCTGTTCCCGCGACGTGCATCCCGTGGTAGGCCTTCTGCCGGCCGACGATCAGTGTCTTGCTCGGTCGACCCATTTCGACCCAGTAGCGCCGGGCGAGTTTCGCGGCGGTGTCGATGGAGTCCGAGCCACCCGAGGTGAAGAAGATCTTGCTGCCCGGTACCGGGGCGATCGCCGCGAGACGATCGGCGAGTGCCAGTGTGGTCTCGGGTACGAAGTCACCGAAGTTCGAGTAGTGGGCGATCGAGCTCAACTGCGTCGCAACGGCGTCGGCGATCTCCCGACGGCCGTGGCCGACGTTGGTGAACCACAGGCCGGCGGTGGCGTCGAGGTATTCGGTACCCGCGTGGTCGTAGATGTAGGCACCTTCACCGCGGGAGACGACGAACGGGCCGCTGGTCGTGACGGCTCCCATGTCGGCGAAACCGTGCCAGAGCGCGGAAGAGTGTGTGGTTCCGGTGGCAGAAGACATGCGGTACACAGTAGTCACGTGGTTCCGGCCGAGCCCGATCCGTACCTCCACCGTCCGGCGATCCGCCCGAGTGCACCGACCGCGAGAGCCATCAACGCGAAAGCGACGGTGAGAACGAGCAGGCCGATGGCGAGCGCGAGGTAGCCCTGGACGCGTGGGTCGAGGAACGGATAGGGGTACCAGTCGACAACGGGCCCACGGACGAGGGTGTAGATCCCGTAGAGAAGCGGAAACAGCAGCCATGTCAGGCTGCGCGATTCCGAGATCTGCCGTCGCGGTGGCATGAGGATCCAGTCGATCAGCAGGACGACGGGCATGATGCGATGCACCACGTTGTTCGTCCACGGATCCGCCACGCCCACATCGATGTCGGCGAGCAGTACGGCGTAGATGATCCCGGTGATGACCATGTAGAGGGTGACGGCACCCCGAACGAGCTGCCAGTGCGCTGCGCGTGGATCGACGACGCCGCCGACCAGCAGCACCAGCACCGTCAACACGTTGCTCATGACGGTGAAGTAGCTGAAGTAGTTGGCCAGCGAGAACGTCGTGGAGGCGAGACCGTCCAGGACAATCGAGATCAGTGCCGAGGCGGTGAGCGCCGCGAACAGTACGCGCAACGTCCTGATCGGTACGGGAGTGCGCGGCTGAACCATCACATCCTGCGAGATGCTCATGTGGCGATCCTGGCACAGTCACGACCTGCATTCGGTGGCACTGCCGAAACCGATATCCTGGGTGAAGTATGTCTACCTCGAACCCGTCCGTTCAGCGTCGCGCTCTCGCCACACGTCTGGCCCAGGTCACCATCCGCGACGAGAACGGGCTGCGGCGGCGATTGGACAAGGCGCGTACCGACGACGCGTTCGCCGCACTCGACCGCGACATCACCCGCGCCGAGACCGTGGTCGCCAACCGCCGGGCTGCGGTGCCCAAGCTCGAATTTCCCGAGTCACTTCCGGTCAGTCTTCGCAAGGACGACATCGCCGCGGCCATCGCCGAGCACCAGGTGGTGATCGTCGCCGGCGAGACCGGCTCCGGCAAGACCACTCAGATCCCCAAGATCTGCCTCGAACTGGGGCGCGGGATCCGGGGCTCGATCGGTCACACACAGCCCCGTCGACTCGCCGCTCGCACCGTCGCCGAACGTATCGCCGAGGAGGTGGGTGAACCACTGGGTGAATCCATCGGCTACAAGGTGAGATTCACCGATCAGTCCTCGGATGCGACCCTCGTCAAGCTGATGACCGACGGCATCCTGCTGGCGGAGATCCAGCGAGACCGGCTGCTCCGCCAGTACGACACCCTGATCATCGACGAGGCCCACGAGCGCAGCCTCAACATCGATTTCATCCTGGGCTACCTCGCGCAGCTCCTCCCCCGCCGACCCGACCTGAAGATCGTCATCACCTCGGCGACGATCGATCCCGAGCGTTTCGCTCGGCACTTCGCGCGCGACGGCGTGCCCGCGCCGATCATCGAGGTCTCCGGCCGCACGTTCCCGGTCGAGATGCGCTACCGGCCACTGACCGTCGACGCCGGGGACACCACGATCGATCTCGACCCCGTCGACGCGACGTGCCAGGCCGTCGACGAGTTGATGGCCGAGGGCGACGGTGACATTCTGGTGTTCCTGTCCGGTGAGCGCGAGATTCGCGACACCGCCGACGCCTTGAACGACCGAAATCTGCGCAACACCGAGATCGTTCCACTCTATGCGAGACTCTCTGCGGCCGAACAACATCGAGTGTTCTCCCCGCACTCGGGCAGGCGCGTGGTGCTCTCGACGAACGTTGCGGAAACATCGCTGACGGTCCCCGGAATCCGCTACGTGGTCGACCCGGGTACCGCCCGCATCTCGCGATACTCGTTGCGTACCAAGGTTCAACGCCTTCCCATCGAGCCGATCTCCCAGGCATCGGCTCGGCAGCGGGCCGGCCGCTGCGGCCGCGTCGCCGACGGTATCTGCATCCGGCTGTACTCGGAAGAAGATTTCGAGTCACGTCCGCAGTTCACCGAGCCGGAGATTCTGCGTACCAACCTGGCGTCGGTGATCCTTCAGATGACCGCACTCGGGCTGGGCAAGATCGACGCGTTTCCGTTCGTCGAACCACCCGATCCGCGGAGCATCCGAGACGGAATCGGACTGCTCGAAGAGCTCGGGGCACTGAAGCCTGCCACCAAGGACGGCACCGCGGAGCTCACCCCCATCGGCCGGGAACTCTCGGCGCTTCCGGTCGATCCACGGATGGCGCGAATGCTGGTCGAGGCCAACGGCAACGGGTCTCTCCGCGATGCGTTGGTGGTCGTTGCCGCGCTGTCGATCCAGGACGTTCGGGAGCGGCCGGCAGAGCATCAGCAGGCGGCGGACGAGAAGCATGCGCGTTTCGCGGTGGAGAACTCCGACTTCCTCGCGTACGTGAAGCTGTGGACCTATTTGCGCGAACAGCGGAACGAGTTGTCCTCCAACCAGTTCCGCCGTATGTGCCGCACCGAGTTCCTGCACTACCTACGTATTCGCGAGTGGCAGGATCTGCACGGTCAGCTACGTCAGATCACCCGTGGACTCGGGTGGACGGTTCCCGACGCCGACTCCACCGAGACCGCGCTGCATCAGTCGCTGCTGTCCGGACTGCTCTCGCACATCGGGCTCCGGGAGGGTGACAAGCGTGAGTTCCTCGGCGCGCGTGGGGCTCACTTCGCGATCTTCCCCGGGTCGGGTCTGTTCAAGAAACCCCCGCGCTGGGTCATGGCCGCCGAATTGGTCGAGACCGGACGCCTGTGGGGCCGGATGGCTGCGCGCATCGAGCCCGAGTGGGCCGAGCGGTTGGCGCCGCACCTGGTCAAGCGGACGTACTCGGAGCCGCACTGGTCCATCAAACGGGAATCGGCGATGGCCTACGAACGGGTGACGCTCTACGGCATTCCGTTGGTGACGCAACGTCCGGTGAACTATCACCGCATCGACGCCGAGGCGTCTCGAGAGCTGTTCATCAGACATGCGCTGGTGGAGGGTGAATGGAAGACCCAGCACGCGTTCTTCCACAAGAACCGGGCGCTGCTCGACGACGTGGGTGAACTCGAACATCGCGCTCGGCGACGAGACATCGTGGTCGACGACGACGCTCTCTTCGACTTCTACGACGCACGTATCGCCCCGGAGGCGGTGTCGGCGCGACACTTCGACACCTGGTGGAAGAAGGCACGCAGACAGGACCCGCACCTACTCGACTTCACCACCGACACCGTCGTCAACTCCGACGCGGCCTCGGTTCTGACCGGCGCGTATCCCGACGCATGGCGACAGGGCGAGATCCAGTTCCCACTGACGTATCAGTTCGAGCCGGGCACCGCGGCCGACGGAGTCACCGCGCGCATTCCGATCGCGCTGCTCGCTCAGGTACAACCGGTGGGCTTCGACTGGCTGGTCCCGGGAATGCGCGGCGAGCTGGTCACCGCATTGATCAAGACGCTGCCGAAGGCACTGCGGCGCAACGTGGTTCCGGCTCCCGACTTCGCGGCCGCGGCGTTGGCGGCCATGAAGCCGCGCGCGGAAACTCTGGTGACGGCGCTGGCCCGTGAGTTGTCCCGGGCTGCCCGGTGCGACATCACGGCGAAGGACTTCGACCCCGCCGCGCTGCCCGAGCATCTGAAGATGACGTTCGCGGCCGTCGACCCGTCCGGAAAGGTGCTGGGCAGCAACAAGGATCTGACTGCTCTTCGAACGAGCCTGTCGGGTGAGGTCGGCCGTCAGGTGGCGAGCGCGGTCGGCGACGCGGAGCGCGCACCCTCTCTAGCCTGGACCTCCGGCACGCTGGGTCGGTTGGAGCCGACGGTGACTCGGCAGGTCGGTGGACAGAAGGTCACCGGCTATCCGGCGCTGGTTCCGGAAGGACCCGGCGTTGCGGTGCGGGTCCTCAGCACCCCCGCCGAGGCGCGGGCGGCAATGCGCTCGGGAACCAGAACTCTGCTTCTGTCGACGGCTCCGAAGGGCACCAAGGCATTGCTGGCCGGCCTACCGACCGCGGAACGTCTTGCACTGGGCCAGAATCCGTACGGTGGAGTCGACGCACTCCTCGAGGAGTGCCGAGTACTTGCGGTCGAAGAGGCCATGGATGCGCACGGAGGACCGGTCCGGGATCCGGATGCCTTCGAGAAACTGAGGGCACTCGTCAACGCCGAGGTTCCGCAGCGCACCGCTGCGGTCCTGGCGTTGGTTCGCCCGGTGTTGACCGCCGCCCTGGCGCTGTCCGCGCAACTTCAGTCCTCCTCGGGCGAGCCGGCGGACGATGTTCGGGAACAGTTCGACGGCTTGATCTTTCGAGGGTTCGTCACCGAATTCGGCTCTCGCAGACTCGCAGACCTGCCGCGCTACCTCGCCGCGGCGACCAAGCGGTTGGCGACGCTGCCGAGCAGTGCAGGCCGGGACGCGGCTGCGATGGACGTGCTCGATCGGGTGTACGCCTCGTACGGGCGACTGTTGGATTCGCTGCCGGAGAGCAGAAAGAACAGCTCCGGGGTACAGGAACTGTTCTGGATGATCGAGGAGTTGCGCGTCGGACTGTTCGCGCAGGGCATTCGCACGGCGTACCCGGTGTCGGAGAAGCGCATCGAGAAGGCGATCTCGGACCAGCGTCGCTGATGGCCGGGCCTGTCAGTCGATGTCTGCGGACTCGCGGTGCTTGCGCAGTTCGTGGATTTCCTTCTCGAAGTCTTCTGCCGAGCTGAACGAGCGGTAGACGGAAGCGAAGCGAAGGTAGGCCACTTCGTCCAGGTCACGGAGTGGACCGAGAATAGCCAAGCCCACTTCGTTGCTGGGGATCTCCGCGGATCCCGCTGCACGGATGGCGTCCTCGACCTGTTGTGCCAGTAGGTTCAGCGCGTCGTTGTCGACATCTCTGCCCTGGCAGGCGCGACGGACTCCCTTGACGACCTTCTCTCGGCTGAACGGCTCGGTGACACCACTGCGTTTCACGACGGCCAGCACTGCGGCCTCGACCGTCGTGAATCGGCGACCGCACTCCGGGCAGGAGCGACGACGCCGGATTGCTTGCCCCTCGTCCATCTCACGCGAGTCGACCACGCGTGAGTCGGGATGCCTGCAGAACGGGCAATGCATGAGGGATCCTCCGTCGTAGCCGATGCTCCGACGACGAGCACGCACATCGGGGCAGTCTGTCGAGGATACTCAGTCTCCTCGAACCCGACGGTGCCGGTGGTCATCTGCCGGGCGTGTACTCGACGACAGCTCCGTCGTGCACCTCGACCACACCCGCCGGTTGCGCGCCGGCATCGGGGGCGACGGCCCGCAGGTTCGCAATGCCGATCAGCCCGCCCGCCACCACCAGGACCGCCAACACCGTCAGCACGATCGACCGCATCCGAACCGGCTGGCCGGCGAAGTGCGCCGAGGTCGCGTCGAACTCGCGATCGGCCTGCTCGCGATCGGTGACATCGGTCCACGACGGATCGAGGACCGGGAGGCACGGTGAACTCTGTGTGCGGGGTCCCGTGACACCGTGCGTTCCGATGGGACTCTGCAGAACGGGACGCGCCCGGCGGCGGCGCTCGACGGCAGTGGATCGGGCGCGGACACCGGCGGCGGTGGGGCGATCGGTGATGATGGTCATCGGAACCTCGACTTCGCTCGTTGGATCGATTGTTCGATCAGGCGTTCGATGGACGCTTGTTCGAAGTTCTATCACGAGCCTCCGACAAAGTCTGCAGAAAACGCGACACGAGTCGAACAGATGTTTGATTCAACAGCTGATACACGCTAGATTCGTGTCAGAAACCACACGCCACACGAGTCGACACCATCAACTCCAGTCCGCGCAGACCTACCACGCAGACCGGATCCAGGACACCAGCAGGAGGCCGACAGCATGAAGGACGAGACCTCGACGAGGTCGACCACGCTTTCCACGACCACCGGTTCCAAGGCGACCGGAGCCAGGGCCACCGCACCGAAGGCCGCAGCGGGTAAGCCTGCCGCGGAACCGACATCCAAGGCCATGGAAGTCGGCACCGACATCAGCGCGGGTCTGACCGAGCGGCAACGGAAGGTACTCGAGGTCATTCGAGCTTCGTTGACCGAGCGCGGTTACCCACCGAGCATTCGAGAGATCGGTGACGCGGTCGGCCTGACATCGACCTCCTCCGTCGCTCACCAGCTCCGTACGCTCGAACGCAAGGGTTTCCTCCGGCGCGACGCCAACCGGCCCCGCGCGGTCGACGTCCGCGGTCTCGACGAGGTGCAGGCCGATCAGGCAGCCGCCGCGGTCGACGGATCGCAGGCGTCCGAGGAGCAGGATCGGTTGCCTACCCCGACGTTCGTGCCGGTACTGGGCCGGATCGCTGCAGGCGGTCCGATTCTGGCCGAGGAAGCCGTCGAGGACGTCTTCCCGCTCCCCCGCGAGCTGGTGGGTCAGGGTTCGCTGTTCCTGCTCAAGGTGGTCGGTGAATCGATGATCGATGCGGCCATCTGCGACGGTGACTGGGTGGTGGTTCGTCAGCAGTCCGTGGCCGACAACGGCGACATCGTCGCTGCGATGATCGACGGCGAGGCCACCGTCAAGACGTTCAAGCGGTCCAAGGGCGAGGTGTGGCTGCTGCCGCACAACCCGCTGTTCGAGCCGATCCCGGGCAACAACGCCGCGATCCTCGGCAAGGTCGTCACCGTGATGCGCAAGCTGTAGGGATCGTCACCGAGGTGACACGCGAAGGGCCGCAGCACAGGAGTGCTGCGGCCCTTCGCGTGTCTCGGATCAGCGGATCACAGATTCAATCCGCGGCCGATGATCTCCTTCATGATCTCGGTGGTGCCGCCGTAGATGGTCTGTACACGGGAATCCATGTACGCCTTGGCGATCGGGTATTCCTTCATGTAGCCGTAGCCGCCGTGCAGCTGCAGGCACCGGTCGATCAGTTTGACCTGATTCTCGGTGGTCCACCACTTCGCCATGGCGGCTTCTTGCACAGTCAACTTGTCTGCGTTGAGCAGTTCGATGAACTTGTCCACCATGATGCGGGTGGCGGTGGTTTCGGTGGCCAGTTCCGCCAACACGAAGCGCGTGTTCTGGAACTTGCCGATCGACTTTCCGAAGGCCTTGCGGTCGCGGCAGTACTGGATCGTCATGTCCAGTGCCGATTCCATTGCCGCGGCGGCGACGACAGCGATCGAGAGTCGCTCCTGCGGCAGATTCTGCATGAGGTAGATGAAGCCCATGCCTTCCTCGCCCAGCAGGTTGGCGGCGGGCACGCGAACGTCGGTGAAGCTGAGTTCGGCGGTGTCCTGGGCCTTCATGCCGATCTTGTCGAGGTTGCGGCCTCGCTCGAATCCGGGCATGTCGCGTTCGACGACCAGCAGGCTGAAGCCCTGCGCGCCCTTCTCGGGGTCGGTGCAGGCCACGACGATGATCAGGTCGGCGTTGATTCCGTTGGTGATGAACGTCTTCGAGCCGTTGAGCACCCAGTCGTCACCGTCACGTACGGCCTTGGTCTTGATTCCCTGCAGGTCGCTTCCGGTTCCCGGCTCGGTCATCGCGATCGCGGTGATCAGTTCGCCGGAGCAGAATCCGGGAAGCCAGCGCGCCTTCTGCTCGTCGTTCGCAAGATCGATCAGGTACGGCGCGACGACGTCGTTGTGCAGGGTGAAACCGATACCGCTGTATCCGCCGCGGGTCGTTTCCTCGGTGACGATGGCGTTGTAGCGGAAGTCCTTGACTCCGCCGCCGCCGAATTCCTCGGGCGCTGCCGTTCCGAGGAAGCCCTGCTTACCGGCCTCGACCCAGACGTCGCGATCGACGATGTTCTGCTCTTCCCACTTCGCGTGGTTCGGCGCTACGTGCTGATCGAGAAATTTCCGGTACGACTCCCGGAACAGCTCGTGCTCGGGCTCGAAAAGTGTGCGTTCCACGAATGTCTCCTTGTTCGGTGCATACCGGCAGCGACCACGCGAAATCTCTACGAATCTCGATCGCCGGTACGACTGACGTCACAGGGAAACACTACGTCCGCGGCGTCGGGGCGGTCGATGACCAAAACGCGCGCGATCCGTGACCGACCCCGCTAACGACCTCGGGTGCCTGCACCTCTGGCGAGCGCCGAGACGATCGGGTACCCCAGCAGGATGCCCACCGAACCCCAGGCGATACCGCCGAGTTCGACCGATCCGACGGACAGTGTCAGGTCACCGATTCCGGCGACCAGCGCCGCAGCAACGACGATGAGATTGACCGGGTCGGTGAAGTCGACCTTCGCGTCGGTCCAGATGCGTACGCCGAGAAGCCCGATCAGGCCGTACAGCACCAGAGTTGCGCCGCCGATGACTCCGTCGGGGACGGTGAAGATCAGCGCACCGAACTTGGGCGAGAACGCGAGCACCATCGCCGTGATCGATGCGACCCAGTACGCCGCGGTCGAGTACACGCGGGTGGCGGCCATGACACCGATGTTCTCCGCGTAGGTGGTGGTTCCCGAACCGCCGCCGGCTCCGGCGAGTGTGGTCGCCAGCCCGTCGGCGATCAATGCGTCACCGGCCACGTCGTCGAGGTTCTTGCCGGTCATCGCGGCGACGGCTTTGACGTGTCCCACGTTCTCGGCGACGAGGACGATCACCACCGGCAGCGCCACGAGGATCACCGACAGCTCGAAGGACGGACCGCGAAACTCGGGCAGACCGATCCAGCTCGCCGCGCTCAGTGCGTCGAGACGCGGTTGCGCGATGCCCCCGGTGACGGCGGCGAACACCCAACCCACGACGACACCGAGCAGAATTCCGAGTCGTCCGATCAAGCCGGGTCCGAGCGCCGTCGCCAGCAGAATCGCGATCAGGGTGACGGCTGCGATCAGCGGCTGTGCCTCGAACGACGTGGTGGCGGCCGGTGCCAGGTTCAGCCCGATGAGCACGACGACGGCACCGGTCACGACGGGCGGCATGGCCGCGTCGAGTACCCGTTGGCCCGCGAACTTCACTACGAAGCCGACGGCGGCCAGTACGAGGCCGACACACAGGACCGCTCCGAGTTGGGCGGCGGGTCCGTTCGCTTGGGTGGCACCGAGCGGGGCCAGGAAAGCGAAGGACGAACCCAGGTAGCTGGGAACGCGCCCTCGAGTGATGACGAGGAACAGTGCCGTTCCTATGCCCGAGAACAGCAGCGTCGTCGATACCGGAAATCCGGTGATCGTCGGAACCAGCAGTGTCGCACCGAACATCGCGACGACGTGCTGCATTCCGATACCGATGGTGCGTGGCCACGTCAATCGTTCGTCGGGTGAGACCACCGCCCCGGCCTCGACGGTCTTTCCGTTTCCGTGCAGCGTCCAACCCAGAGTTCTCATGATGGAAGGCAACACTATTGGATCAGCCGAGGATCGCGCTCACTGCCTCGCGGGCGGCGGCGGTGCTGTCCGTTTTCAGGGCTGCGGCGGCCGCTTCCTTGCACTGATCGAGCGTGACCGTCGCCAACTTCGAACCCACGTGCGCGACGGCAGCCGATGCAGCGGACAGAGAGGTGATGCCGAGGCCGACCAACACACAGGCCAGGAGCGGATCGGCAGCGGCCTCGCCGCAGACACCGACCGGCTTGCCTGCCTTGGCTCCCGCGGCAGCGGTGTGGGCGACCAGTGCCAGTACCGCCGGCTGCCACGGATCGGTCAGGCCGGCGAGCTGAGCGGACATGCGGTCGGCGGCCATCGTGTACTGCGCCAGGTCGTTGGTGCCGATGGACAGGAAATCGACGTGCTCGAGGATGTGCTCGGCGAGCAGCGCGGCTGCGGGTACCTCGATCATGACGCCGGGGGTGAGTCCTCGTTCACGGACGTCGGCGGCGAAATCCTTCGCCTCCAACGCGGTTGCGATCATCGGAGCCATCACCCACGGGGAGGAGTCGGTCGCCTTCGCGGCTGCCGCGATGCCGTCGAGCTGGCGGTACAGAATCCCGCGGTCGGCCTCGGCGATGCGGATTCCGCGAATGCCGAGGGCCGGGTTTGCCTCGTCGGGATGCGTGGCGAACCGAAGCGGCTTGTCCGAGCCTGCGTCGAGAGTCCGCACGACGACCTTCTTGCCCGCGAACGCGTCGAGTACCTGGGCGTAGATCTCGGCCTGCTCGTCGACGGTGGGTTCGGAGTCGCGGTCGAGGAAGCACAGTTCGGTACGGAACAGTCCGACGCCGTCCGCTGCACTGGATCGCGCCGCGCGAGCACCGGCACCGTCCTGGACGTTGGCGAGAATGTCGACCGCGTGGCCGTCGGCGGTGGTACCGGGACCGACCCACTGGGACACTCGGTCGAGCTCGTCGCGGGCGGAGACGACGGCGGCGCGGGCCGACTCGGCATCGGGCTCGAGTTCGATCCGGCCGCTGGTGCCGTCCACCGATGCGTTCGTACCCGCGGCGATGTCGTCGAGGCCTGCCACGGCGACGATGCACGGAATGCCCAACTGACGCGCGATGATCGCGGTGTGGCTGGTCGGACCGCCCAGCGAGGTGGCCAGACCCACGATCAGCGCGGGGTCGAGGCCGGCGGTGTCGGCGGGTGCCAGGTCGTCGGCGAACAGCACGGACGGTTCGTCCGGCACCGGAACACCGGGCTCCGGAACGCCGAGGATCTCGGCGATGACGCGATCACGGATGTCGCGCAGGTCGGTCACGCGCTCTGCCATCAAGCCGCCGAGCTGGGTGAACATCGCGGCAAACTTGTCCGTCGCCGCCGCTGTCGCGGTTACGGCCGAACTGCCCTTGGCGATCGAGGAGCGCGCGGCTCCCAGCCAGCCGCGGTCCGTTGCCATCGCGGCGTTGGCCGACAGGACTTCCGAGGCAGCTCCGGTCGCCAGCTCCGCGCGACCGCGCAGTCGAGCGGCGACGGCGTTCGCTGCGGCGTCGAAGACGTCCTTCTCGGCATCTCGATCCGCCTCGGCCACCTCGCCGGTATCGGCAGGGATGGCGGGACGGGCACCGGGGCGGATCACGCGGCCGTATCCCACGCCGGGCACGACAGGCGTGCCGTGCAGCGTGGTCTGCGCTGCTCCGGTTCCGGCTGCATCGACTGTCGTGTCGCTGTGTCCGGTCGACGCGGTGCTAACCGATCCCGTCATGTGGTCCTCCTCGGATCCTGCGTGAACAAAGGTCTTCGTACTGTCCGGCGAGCTGTGGTGGGGGCCATCAGTCGCTTGTGTTGTGACCGAGATTACTCCAAACCCTTGACATGTCAACACACACGGGCGTAAAACAACATAAAGCAACATCAACGAGGAAGGAGACGCAGGTGTACGCAGAAGAACGACAGCACTCGATAGCCGAACTCATCAGCACCCAGGGCCGCGTCTCCGTCAACGATCTCTCCGCCACCTACGGCGTCACAACGGAAACCGTGCGCCGCGACCTCGCCACCCTCGATCGAATGGGTGTCGTGCGCCGCGTCCACGGTGGCGCAGTGCCCGCATCGGCCCTGACCACACTCGAACCGGGCGTCTCGGAACGAGAGTTCACCCGGGCCGATCAGAAGGACGCGATCGCGGCCGCCGCCCTGTCCTTCCTCCCTCCCGTCGGAGGCAGCGCCGTGTTCGATGCCGGCACCACAACCGGTCGACTCGCCGGCTTGCTTCCTCACGATCGCGAACTGACGTTGGTGACCAACTCGGTCCCGATCGCCGCGCGCGCCGCGACGATGTCGAATGTCAACCTTCGACTACTCGGCGGGCGGGTACGCGGGACCACCCAAGCGGCAGTCGGCGACGAAGCGCTGAGCGCCCTCGAATGGCTCCGGGTGGACGTCGCGTTCATCGGCACCAATGCCATCAGCGTCGGGCACGGACTGTCCACTCCCGACAGTGACGAGGCAGCCGTCAAGCGTGCCATGGTCGAGGCAGCCAATCATGTCGTGGTGCTGGCGGATTCGTCGAAGATCGGCCGCGAGCATCTGGTCAGCTTCGCCCGAGTGGGCTCCATCGATGTCATCGTCACCGATAGCGACATCTCGATAAATGACCGAAAGAATCTCAGCGACAAAGGAATCGAGGTGGTGATCGCATGATGGTCACACTCACGGCCAACCCGAGCATGGACCGGACGGTCACACTCGACACGCCGCTCGTCCGTGGCGGCGTCCACCGGGCATCGACGTCGGCCATCGACCCAGGAGGCAAGGGCGTCAACGTCGCTCGCGTTCTCGGCGGATCGGGAGTCGGGGCGTTGGCAGTTCTCCCGGCCAACGTCGGAGACCCCCTGCTCGACGCGATGGCCGCGAAGGGAGTGCGGTATTCCGCGGTTCCGACGTCGGGTCCGGCGCGGACCAACATCACGGTGAGCGAAGTCGGTGGCACCACCACCAAGATCAACGAGCCCGGTGCCACGGTGTCGGAGCGGACCCGTGCGGAGCTGCGGGAGCGGATCCTGGCTCTCGCAGTCGATGCCGAATGGGTGGTTCTCTCCGGTTCGCTCCCGCCGGGCCTCCCCGTCGACTGGTATGCCGAGCTCGTCACTGCCCTGCGTGCCACGTCGGCGAAGGTAGCGGTGGACACCTCCGACGAGCCGCTGCTCGCTCTCGCCGCTGCCTTCCCGGAGTCGGCACCCGATCTGATCAAACCCAATTCCGAGGAACTCGCCCAACTCACCGGGTACGATTCCGAAGAGCTGGAAAGCGCAGCGGCGCAGGGTGATCCGACGGCTGCCATCGCAGCCAGCACGATCCTTCTCGGCCGAGGCGTCGGCGCGGTACTTGCCACTCTCGGCAGTGCCGGAGCCGTACTGGTCACCGAGGACGGTTCCTGGTACGCCAGCCCGCCCCCGATCACCGCGGTCAGCACGGTCGGCGCAGGCGATTCCTCGCTCGCCGGCTACATCCTCGCCGACGCCGAGAACTGTTCCGACGCAGACAAACTCCGCCGCGCCGTCGCCTACGGAACGGCAGCGACCGCGCTTCCAGGCACCACGCTTCCCCTGCCCGAGCAGACCCACCCGAATTCGGTGACGGTCCGTGCGCTCGACATCCCCACCTCCGTCACTCCGTCCACGCTCTCCCCTTCTTCGAACCGTCTCTAGGAGCCTGCAATGTCCACCCCCACCGAAGATCAGCAGATCATCGCCGAGGATCTGATCCTCCTCGACGCCGATCTCGGCGAGTCCAAGGAAGCCGTCATCGAACGCCTCGCAGGCGTTCTGGCTTCCGCGGGTCGCGCAACCGAAACCGATGCCCTGCGCGACGCCGCTCTGGCCCGCGAGGCGCAGTCGGCAACCGGCCTGCCCGGCGGCATCGCCATCCCGCACTGCCGCTCCGAAGCGGTCACCTCGGCCTCTCTCGGATTCGCCCGTCTGAACCCGAAGGTCGACTTCGGTGCCCCCGACGGCCCCGCGGACCTGGTGTTCCTCATCGCCGCTCCTGCCGGTGCCGGTTCGGCCCACATGAAGCTGCTCTCGAGCCTGGCGCGCGCACTGGTGAAGCCGGAATTCGTCACCTCCCTGCGCAACGCGTCCTCGGCCGCCGAGATCGTCACCCTCGTCGACGGGGTCATCAACCCCGCCGCCAAGCCGGCCGTGACGGCCCCGGCCGCAGCTCCAGTGTCGACTGCCAAGCACAGCGCGGCCGCCACCCCGGCCGAGACCACTGCCCCGAAGCACATCGTCGCAGTCACCGCCTGCCCCACCGGAATTGCGCACACCTACATGGCTGCCGATTCACTCGTCGCAGCGGGCGAGCGTGCCGGAGTCACCGTTCACGTCGAGACCCAGGGCTCGAGCGGCAGCACGCCGCTGGACCCCTCGATCATCGCCGGAGCCGAAGCAGTCATCTTCGCCACCGATGTGGGCGTCAAGGGTAGGGAGAGGTTCGCCGGTAAGCCCGTCATCTCCTCGGGCGTCAAGCGCGCCATCAACGAGCCCGACGTCATGCTCACCGAAGCCCTTCGCGCTGCACTGAACCCGGACGCAGCCCGCGTCGGCGGTACCGCAGTGGCCGCAGGCTCCACCGAATCCGCAGGCGAACTCGGCTGGGGCACCCGCATCCGCCAGATTCTCTTGACCGGCGTCAGCTACATGATTCCGTTCGTCGCCGCCGGCGGTCTGCTGATCGCCCTCGGCTTCCTGCTCGGCGGATACGAGATCTCCGGAGTTGCCGAGGACATCGTCGTCAACAACTCCATCACCTCCCTCCCCGAAGGCGGAATCGCCGCCTACCTCGGTGCCGTGCTCTTCCAGATCGGCGCACTGTCCTTCAGCTTCCTGGTGCCCGCACTGGCCGGCTACATCTCCTACGCCATCGCCGACAGGCCGGGACTCGCGCCAGGCTTCACTGCCGGTGCCGTGGCCGTTCTCGTCGGCGCAGGCTTCATCGGCGGCCTCGTCGGTGGTCTCATCGCCGGCTTCGTCGCACTGTGGATCAGCAAATGGAAGATCCCCGCGGTACTGCGTGGCCTGATGCCCGTCGTCATCATCCCGCTGTTCGCCACCCTCATCGTCGGCGCGATCATGTTCCTGCTGCTCGGCAAGCCGCTCGCCGCGATCACCAGCGGACTGACCGACTGGCTCAACGGTCTCAGCGGCTCCTCGGTCATCATCCTCGGCATCATTCTCGGCCTGATGATGTGCTTCGACCTCGGCGGACCGGTCAACAAGGCTGCCTACGCATTCGCAACCGCAGGCCTGTCGGTCACCGACACCGCATCACTGCGCATCATGGCAGCAGTCATGGCCGCAGGTATGGTGCCGCCGCTGGCCATGGCACTGGCCTCGACCGTTCGCTCGCGTCTGTTCACCGAAGCCGAGCGTGAGAACGGCAAGGCTGCCTGGTTCCTCGGAGCAGCATTCATCTCCGAGGGTGCCATTCCGTTCGCCGCGGCCGACCCGTTCCGCGTCATCCCTTCGATGATGGCCGGCGGCGCAGTCACCGGTGCCATGATCATGGCCTTCGACGTCACCCTCAGCGCTCCCCACGGCGGAATCTTCGTGTTCTTCGCCATCGGAAACATCCTGTGGTTCATCGTGTCTCTGGCCGTTGGCACCATCGTCTCGGCGTTCCTGGTCGTCTCGGCCAAGCAGTTCGTCAAGGGCAAGAACGCCCCGACCGAGGCCGAGCTCGATCCGGCACTCGCCACCGTCTGACACTCGCTACGATCGCAACAACCCCACTACGAAGGAGCACCACATGCCCAGCACCACAGTCGCCGTCGGATCCTCGATCGGTCTGCACGCTCGACCCGCAGCACTGATCGCCGACGCCGTCGCCGAAGCCGGCGTGGACGTCACCCTCGCAGTGGCCGACTCCGAGCCCGTGGACGCAGGTTCGGCCCTGATGATCATGACGCTCGGTGCCACCAAGGGCACCGAGGTCACCGTCAGCAGCGACGACCAGGCAGCACACGACAAGGTGGTCGCCCTCGTCGAAGCGGACTTGGATGCCTGACCAGGCTGTTTGGCCAAGCGCCTAGCGAGCACGCATCGATCGCCGGACGGTGAATCCCACCGCTCCGGCGATCAGCACCACACCGGCAGCGACGGCCGCTCGGAATGTCCATTCCGAGTCCGTCGCTGTCGGCGTCTGTGCCGACTGCTCGGGAACGACGGTCGGCGATACCGGCTCCGCAGCAACAGGTTCGGGGGCAGACATCTCGAGATCGACCGCGTCGGAGACCCGCAGGATCGGCGGAAGCGTGGCCTCCGCGGATCCGAATCCGGCCTCGGATGCGATGAGCAAGGAACCGTCGTCGGTGAAGACCGATGCCTCGCCCTGCGGCTGGTCGGGCAAGGCCACCACGGCGCGAGGCGCTGTCGGATCGACCAACGCCGACGCGATGTCCCCGTCCGGCACGCGGAACAGGTAGGCGTCGGTGTAGGTGCGCACTGCGGCCACGGCACCGTCGGCGCTCACCGCTCCCCCGGTCGCCAGTATCGATCCGACCACGAACGGCGGCCCACCGACCGTGTCGGTTGCCGTGAACGCCAGTTCTCCGACCTTGCGCATCGGCGTCGGGCCAGGGCTGGTCAGATCGGCGACGGATTCGTCGCCGGCAGGTACGTACACCCCGCTCACGCCCGAGAGAGCCTTGGTCACGATCACCGGCCTACCACCGGGCTCGATCAGTATCGTCTCGGCGTCGTGCGCGCCGTCGGGGTAGGTCAGTCGGTACAGTTCTCCCGCGCCCGAGGCCGGGTCCATTCGCGTCAATGCCGCTGTCTCGCGGCGCATCCGATTGTCGCCGATGTCCGCCAACCACAGCGAGCCGTCGTACGACGCCAGGTCCTCGACGTCGTACGGGTCGACGGGCACGTCGATCCATCGCGTGACCGCGCAATCGGCACCGAGCACCGCGACCCGATCGTCGGCTCCGCTGTCTCCGATCGCGTAGAGGACGCCGTCGATCGAGGTCAGCCCCGACAACTCCGCGAGTCCAGGATCGGTTGGACCACAATAGGTTTCGGTCTCGATCGGTGCACCCGAGGCGACTCCCCCGAATGCGGCGGCCGAGGCCACGACAGCCACGACAGCACCGCGGGCCACCAGCCGTGGTCCCACCACCGAGGTCAGACGCTGGGCACGATCGCCGTGAATTCGACGAGCGCCGCCGCAAGCGATTGCGGCACACGAGCTTCCACACGCGTGCCCTCTTCCTCGTGGGCCGTCTTCACGATCCGGCCGTCGGTGTGGATTCGCGCCACCAGATCACCACGGGTGTAGGGCACGAGAACATCGACCAACACGTCCGGCTCGGACAGGATCTCGGCCAGATGATCTCGCAGAGCGTCGATTCCCTCGCCGGTCTTGGCCGAGACGAATCGAGCGCCGTCGAGCAGCCCGCGCAGCTGAGTCAGTTGAACCGGATCGGCAGCGTCGATCTTGTTGACCACCAACAACTCCGGCGGCATCTTCGCGTCCTGCTCGCGAACCACCTCGGTGATCACCTCACGCACGGCCTTGATCTGATCGATCGGAAGAGGATCCGAACCGTCGACCACGTGCAGCAGCAGATCTGCATCGGTAACCTCCTCGAGCGTCGAGCGGAACGCCTCGACCAACTGAGTCGGAAGATGCCGGACGAAGCCGACCGTATCGGTCAGCACGATCTCGCGACCGTCCTCGAGCGTCGACTTGCGCGTGGTGGGATCGAGGGTGGCGAACAGAGCGTTCTGAACCAACACACCGGATCCGGTCAGCGCATTGAGCAGACTCGACTTGCCTGCGTTGGTGTAGCCCACGATAGCGATCGACGGCACCGTACCGCTCAGGCGCTGTTCGCGTTTGGTGTCGCGGGCCTGCTTCATGCCCTTGATCTCACGGCGCAGCTTGGCCATGCGCTCACGGATGCGTCGACGGTCGGTCTCGATCTTCGTCTCACCCGGTCCGCGCAGACCCACACCACCGTTGCTGCCTGCCCGTCCACCGGCCTGCCGCGACATGGATTCGCCCCAGCCGCGAAGCCTGGGCAACATGTATTCCATCTGCGCGAACGCGACCTGCGCCTTGCCTTCTCGTGAGGTCGCGTGCTGGGCGAAGATGTCGAGGATCAGCGCGGTGCGGTCGATGACCTTGACCTTGACGACCTTCTCCAGCGCATTGAGCTGAGCAGGGGTCAGTTCACCGTCGCAGATGACCGTGTCGGCGCCGGTCGCGAGGACGATGTCGCGCACCTCCTTGGCCTTACCGGAACCGATGTACGTCGCGGCATCGGGCTTGTCACGTCGCTGCATCAGCGCTTCGAGCACCTCCGAGCCGGCGGTCTCGGCCAATGCAGCCAGTTCGGTCATGCTGGACTCGGCCTGCGCGGCCGTGCCGGTGGTCCAGACTCCGACCAGCACGACGCGTTCGAGCCGCAGCTGCCGGTACTCGACCTCGGTGACGTCGGTGAGCTCGGTGGACAGGCCGGCCACTCGACGCAGCGCGGTGCGGTCTTCGAGCTGCATGTCGCCGGAGGACGGGGAATTCTCGTCGCCGAGCGGAGACCGAGCCAGTCGTCTCGACCACGCGTCGGACTCTTCGCGGGTCCAGGCGGATTCGGTTTCGGGAGCGCCGTCGATGTCGTCGCGACCGTCGTCGACCGGCTCGCCTGCAGGGGATGTTTCATGTGAGTTCGTCATACGAGCTCCATGATCCACGAAAAGCCCAGCGTATGCACGCGGGTTTCGGTCACGTGGGTGCCGAGGCCTGCGCGATCGTCAGGACTGGGCCTTCAGCCACCGGTCGTCGATCTCGCCCCGGGCCAGCAACACCGACGGTCCGCGCAGAGTGGCACCGACGTGATCGATGTTCACACGCACCCGACCGCCGAGCACACCGACGCTCACCTCCCCGGTCTCGAGGCCCTCGTAGGACAGCGCCGCTGCGGCCGCTGCCACGGTTCCGGTGCCACAGGATCGCGTCTCCCCGACACCACGCTCGAACACACGCATCTGGACGGCACCGTCGTCGAGCCTGGTCAGGATCTCGACGTTCGCACCGTGGGGAAAGAACTCGGAATCCAGTGTCGGCGGTTGGGACAAGTCGAGCGCGCCGAGAGATGCGCGTGTCAACGCACCGTCGACACAGGCCAGGTGAGGATTGCCGACGTCGATTCCGATGCCCTCGTACGTCCCGCCCGCGAGGGTCGCCGAGCTCGAGCCCATCAGCGTGACGTCCCCCATGGCCACGGTGACATCGGCGTCGGTGTCGTCGAACGAGTGAACGGTCACAGCGCGTGCGCCTGCCCGCGAACCCACCACGAACTGGTCACGTTGTTCGAGGTCGTGCACCCGCAGGAAGTGCGCGAACACCCGCACACCGTTGCCGCACATCTCGGCGATGGTGCCGTCACCGTTGCGGTAGTCCATGAACCAGTCCTCGGGCTCGACACCCGGCGGCATTCGGTCGAGTACGCCTGCATCTCGGAGCACACCGGCCCGGGCGACGCGCAGAATCCCGTCGGCACCGAGGCCCTGGCGTCGATCGCACAACACCGACACCGCCGACCTGGTGAGTTCGAGCTCGGCTGCCGGATCCGGCAGCACGACGAAGTCGTTCTGAGTTCCGTGGCCTTTGGCGAATTCCATGGTCGCGAGTCTACGGGCGTACGGCTAGGAGGGGTCGATCGCGGACAGCGCGTCCGAGGTCAGCGTCGGCGAGGTGCCGTCGAGCCACCGGACGCGTTCGTCGCGACGAAACCAGGATCGCTGGCGTCGTACGTAGCGTCGGGTTCCGATGAACGTCCGTTCGCGTGCGTGCTCGACGTCGTAGTCCCCCGCCAGCACGTCGAGAGCCTGCGCGTACCCGATGGCCCGCGACGCGGTGACGCCCTCACGCAGTCCCAGGGCGAGCAGCCCTTCCACTTCGTCGAGCAACCCCGTCTCGAACATCAGCCGAGTGCGCTCAGCGATCCGCTTGTCCAGTTCGGCCGTGTCGCGGTCGACTCCCAACACCACCGTGCCCCAGCGAGGTGCACCGATCTTCGGGGCCGATGCCGCGAACGGCTGCCCGGTCAGCTCCACCACCTCGAGCGCTCGGACCATGCGCCTGCCGTCGGTGGGCAGGATCGACGCGGCAGCCTCGGGATCGGCGGCCGTCAACACGCGATGGATCTCCTCGACGCCGTCGCGCTCGAGGACGGCTTCCCATTTCGCTCGAACGACGGGGTCGGTGGCCGGAAACGCCCACTCGTCGAGCAACGACTGCACGTACATCATCGATCCGCCGACGATGATCGGCCGCGAACCCCGCGATCGAATGTCCTCGACGTCGGCGACCGCAGCCTCCTGGTAGCGGGCGACGGTAGCGATGTCGGTGACCTCGAGCACATCGAGTTGGTGGTGCGCAATCCCGCGCCGCTGCGCGACGGGCACTTTCGCGGTCCCGATGTCCATCCCCTGGTACTGCTGCATTGCGTCGATGTTGACGATTTCGCCGCCGAGTTCCTCGGCCAGATCGAGAGCCAGATCGGACTTTCCTGTGGCAGTCGGCCCGATGACCGCGACCGGTGTCGTGGCCGAATCGCTCGCCCCGTCAACCACGAGCCCAGGTCCCCACGAAGTATCCGACCCCGAAGGGCGCACCTCGGTAGAGCTCGGCCGTCGTTGTCGCATCGGCTCCAGCGAGTGCCGCCAGCACCTGCCACGCCGCTCTGCCGCCGACACCGAGCGAAGCGCACAGGTCCGGATCCAGATGCGCCAATGCATCGACGTCGGCGCTCGCGAGGGCATCGTCGATACTGCGCTGGACCCCCTCCGCGCGGTCGTCGAACGATCCGGGTGCCTTCGGAGTCAGTGTGTTCGCCCCGTCTGCCAGCAGCAGAACGCCCCAGGTCTCCGCCGAGGCGTCGAACTCTCGGCGCAGCTGCTCGCCGAACTCGGCGCACGACCCGGGGCTCGCATCGGCCGCGATCGTGCGGACCTCGACCGCAGCGTCGGGCGCTGCCACCCCGCGCAGCCATCCGGCGATCAGAACCGCCAGCGGCAGGTCCGGATCTGCCGCAGAGTGCGCTGCGCCGCCGGACAGGCTCACCACCACGTCGACTCCGAAGCCCCGGAACGTGCCGACGGTGGCCGTGCCGTAGGTGGACGACACGCGGTCGACGCCGACGGCGATCCAGCGGTCGACCGTCGACGCCAGATGGGTGGTCGCGTCAACGGCGGCGGTCCGCAGATCGCCTGTCCGGGCCGCCCCCGCGCCCATCAGTTCGGGGACCAGCAACGGTGGAGAGGGCACCAGGGCCGCGGCACGAAACACGAGTACCACGCTAGTCGGTGGCGCGACTTGCCCCGACGAGTCCACCTCGAGTCGTCTGAGCTGTTTCAATGGTCCGATCGGTCGTCACCTAGTTCAATGGTGTCCAGATCGCGATTGAAGGCAGCCGTGACGCGCGGCAGAGATGAGGAACAATGACCGACCCGAACGCCGGCACTCCCACCACCCCCGAGGCTGCATCCTCGGATGCACCCGCCCAGACCCCCGGTGCGACCGCACCCGGTGCAGCGAACCAGGGCGGACCCAAGCCCGGCGGTGGACCCAAGCCCGGCGGTGGACCGAAGCCCGGTGGAGGACCCAGGCCCGGCGGCCCGGGTCCCGGCTCTCCTCGTCCCGGCGGTTCGGCCGGTGCCAAGCCCCACCCGACCCCCTCCCACGTCCCGACCGCGATCCCGACGGTCGCGCCTGCGAGCGACCCCAGCAAGTTCGGCAGAGTCGACGACGACGGCACCGCATGGGTGACCACCGCCGACGGTGAGCGGCAGATCGGGTCCTGGCAGGCAGGAGACGCGGCGGAAGGACTCGCCCATTTCGGTCGGCGCTACGACGATCTGGCCACCGAGGTCGCTCTGCTCGAAGCTCGATTGACCTCCGGTACCGGCGATGCCAAGAAGACCAAGGCCGCGGCGTCCGCGTTGTTGGAGAGCCTGCCGACCGCTGCTGTGATCGGCGACCTCGATCTGCTCGCCAGGCGACTCGACGCGGTCGTCGAGCATTCGGACGCCGCAGCAGCGGTGGCCAAACACGAAAGGGAGCTCGAACGCGCCGAGCACACCGCGCGCAAGGAAGCCCTCGCCATCGAAGCCGAGCAGATCGGTAGCGAATCGACCCAGTGGAAGCATGCGGGCGATCGGCTACGAGAGATCCTCGACGAGTGGAAGACGATTCGCGGGGTCGACCGCAAGATCGACGATGCCCTGTGGAAGCGGTACTCCAAGGCACGGGAGAACTTCAACCGTCGCCGCGGTGCCCATTTCGCCGATCTCGATCGTGAGCGCGGTGCGGCCAAGACTCGGAAGGAAGAACTGGTCGAGCGGGCCAGAGCCTTGTCGTCGTCCACGGACTGGGGACCGACCGCAGCAGCGTTCCGCGATCTGCTGGTGGAGTGGAAGGCATCCGGCCGTGCCCCACGCGATGCCGACGACGCGCTGTGGAAGAACTTCAAGGCCGCACAGGACGTGTTCTTCGCTGCCCGCAACGCCGCGGCCTCCGAGCGGGACGCCGAGTTCGAGGCCAACGCCGAGGCCAAGGAAGCCCTGCTGGCCAAGACACACATCGATCCGAGCAAGGACCTCGATGCCGCCCGTTCGGCACTGCGCGACCTGCAGGACAAGTGGGATGCCATCGGCAAGGTTCCGCGCGAGAAGATGCAGGAACTCGAGGGCAAGCTGAGGGCGATCGAGAAGTCCGTCCACGACGCGGTGGAGGCCCAGTGGCGTCGTTCGGATCCCGAGGCCGTCGCCCGCGCCGCCCAGTTCCGCGAGCGGGTGGCTCAGTTCGAGGATCAGGCCGCCAAGGCGACCGCAGCAGGCAAGACCAAGGATGCCGAGCGTGCGCTCGCACAGGCGCAGCAGTGGCGCGAGTGGGCCGACGCAGCAGAGAGCGCCGTCGACGAGTTGTGATCGACCGGCACTCCTGACCGGGGGCGGCCGATCGGACCTACGGGGCCGAGTGGCCGTCCCACAGGCGCAGCTTCTGTTCGCCCGACGCGGCGGCGATGCGTCGCTGCTCCTGAGCCGCGAGCTGGGCGTTCGTCTTGTTCCACACGGCCTTGAGCCAATGGAACGTCAACGCGATGACGGCGATCCACGCGATGATCAGTCCGATTCCCGGTCCGGCACCCTGCAGGTTGTCCGGCACGGTCTGCCGCGTCCAGATCGAGAGCATCCCGTACACCGACGACACCGCACATCCCGCGAGGGCGGCCCACGCCAACGCCCAGATACGGGTGACGAGCGCGAGCACCGACATCACCACGCCGAACGTCAGCACCAGCACGACGAAGACGCGTGACGGCAGCGCGATGGACTCGGCAACTGCGGCTTCTCCACCCGTGAGCACGTCGAATCCGCTGGCCGATCCGGTGTGCGGCAACGCGAACGTGACCAACAGGACCAGCACCAGCCCGGCCACGACCATGGCCCGCGCTCCCGGGTCCAGTTCCGTCATCACCGCCCTCTCCGTTCGCCCGAGTTCCTCGGCGGATCGAGAGGGTACGACGCGATCGGGTCCGTCTGTGTCTGTCATGCGGTGCATCCTGTCTCTACCGGTAGCGGCGCCGGTGCGCCGATCGAGGGAAGTCCGAGGCCGACGCCGATCGGTGCCGTCTTCGGCATCACACCGCGTTCGTGGGCGTCTCCTGCTGCCGTACGGCGATGCGTGAGCACGCCGGCGTCGGCGATGAGGTGGTACGGCGCAGCGGCCGTCAGCGTGGTGGTGACGACGTCGCCCGGGCGGATCTCGCTCACGCGATCGGCGTCGACTGCGAAATGCACGAGTCGGCCGTCCCTGGCTCGCCCGCTCATCCGATGCGTCGCGGCGTTCTTGCGACCTTCACCGGTGGCGACGAGTAGTTCGACCTCGGTACCGATCAACTCTCGGTTGGCAGCGAGAACGATCTCTTCCTGCAGAGCGATCAATCGCAGATACCGTTCTTGCACAACCTCTTTGGGGATCTGATCGGGCATATCGGCGGCCGGCGTTCCCGGCCGCTTCGAGTACTGGAAGGTGTAGGCATTGGCGAACTTCGCCCGCCGAACCACGTCGAGCGTCTGCTCGAAGTCCTCATCGGTCTCACCGGGGAAGCCGACGATGATGTCGGTGGTGATGGCCGCGTGTGGCATGACCGCGCGCACCTTGTCGATGATGCCCAGGAACTTGCTCTGCCGGTAGGACCTGCGCATCGCCTTGAGGATACGATCCGATCCGGATTGCAGCGGCATGTGCAGGGTGGGACAGATGTTCGGGGTGGACGCCATCGCCTCGATGACGTCGTCGGTGAACTCGGCCGGGTGCGGAGAGGTGAACCGCACTCGCTCGAGACCCTCGATCGAGCCGCATGCGGTCAGCAGCGACGCGAACGCGCCGCGGTCGCGAGGCATGTCCGGATCGGCGAACGAGGCACCGTACGCATTGACGTTCTGGCCGAGCAGCGTCACCTCGAGTACACCCTGATCCACCAAAGCCTGTACCTCGGCGAGGATGTCGCCCGGCCTGCGGTCGATCTCCTTGCCGCGCAGGGCCGGGACGATGCAGAACGTGCAGGTGTTGTTGCAGCCCACCGAGATCGAGACCCAGCCCGCGTATGTCGATTCGCGTTTCGCCGGCAGGGTCGACGGGAAGGCCTCGAGGGATTCGAGAATCTCGACCTGTGCCCGTTCGTTGTGCCGGGCGCGCTCGAGCAACACCGGCAACGACCCGATGTTGTGGGTTCCGAAGACGACGTCGACCCACGGAGCCTTCTCGACGACGGTGCTGCGATCCTTCTGCGCCAGGCAACCACCGACCGCGATCTGCATGTTGGGGTTTCGCGTCTTCGCGGGCCGCAACATGCCGAGGTTGCCGTACAGCTTGTTGTCGGCGTTCTCGCGCACCGCGCAGGTGTTGAAGACGACGAGATCTGCGTCGGTGCCTGCGTCGGCCGGAACGTAGCCCGCTTCCTCGAGCAGCCCGGACAACCGCTCGGAATCGTGGACGTTCATCTGGCATCCGTGCGTACGCACTTCGTAGCTGCGGGGAACGGACGCCGACGGGTCCGTCACCGGGACGGGATCGGTACTCCCGTGATCGGCCACGTCCACGGTCGGAAAAACACTCGTTTGCACCCCTCCAGGGTACGTCCATCGCACCGACCGGCCCGCCGGGGTCGCGGGCTCCACCACAGACTGTGCAGGGCCGATGCGGGGCAACAGTAAAGTTTCCATTACATAATCGAAGATGACGGGCGAAAACACCGGTCGGCGAGGAAACTACGCATAGGGTTTCGACTTATGACGCACGCCACCGACGCGCCGGCATCGACACCCCCGCCGGGCGCGCCCTCGATGATCTCGCTCAAATCCGTCGACAAACATTTCGGTGATCTGCACGTCCTCAAGGACATCAACCTGGAAGTGCCGGCCGGTCAGGTCGTCATCGTCGTCGGCCCCTCCGGCTCGGGCAAGTCGACTCTGTGCCGGACGATCAACCGCTTGGAGCCGATCGATTCCGGTGCCATCGAGGTCGACGGAGATCTACTTCCCGCGGAAGGCAAGGCCCTTGCGGCCCTGCGCGCCGACGTGGGCATGGTGTTCCAGTCGTTCAACCTGTTCGCGCACAAGACGATCCTGCAGAACGTCATGCTCGCGCCCATGAAGGTACGCAAGCAGAAGAAGGACGAGGCCGAGAAGAGCGCCTTGGCTCTGCTCGAACGCGTGGGAATCGCCAACCAGGCCGACAAGTACCCCGCTCAGCTCTCCGGTGGTCAGCAGCAGCGTGTCGCCATCGCGCGATCTCTCGCCATGAACCCCAAGGTGATGTTGTTCGACGAGCCGACCTCGGCCCTCGACCCCGAGATGGTCAACGAGGTACTCGACGTCATGACCTCGCTCGCCAAGGAGGGCATGACGATGCTCGTCGTCACCCACGAGATGGGCTTCGCCCGCAAGGCCGGCGACCGCGTCATCTTCATGGCCGACGGGGCCGTCGTCGAGGACACCGATCCCGAGACCTTCTTCAAGTCGCCCAAGTCCGAGCGTGCCAAGGACTTCCTCGGCAAGATCCTCGGTCACTGACCCGCTTCACCGTTCACCCCGAATACCCGAACCGATCCCTAAGGACATTCACTGTGAGAATCACCCGACCGCTTCGCTTCGGTGTCGCCATCGCCGCTCTGTCCATCGTCGCCACCGCCTGCGGCGGCGGAGAGGAAGCTCGCACCATCTCGAGCAGCGCCGAGTCCGGCAACCTCATCGTCGGCATCAAGTTCGACCAGCCCGGTCTCGGTCTGCGCAATCCCGACGGCACGTTCAGCGGCTTCGACGTCGAGGTGGCCAAGTACGTCGCCGGCAAGCTCGGTGTCGACGAGGCCAACATCGAGTTCAAGGAGTCCCCCTCGGCGCAGCGCGAGACTCTGATCGAGAACGGCGAGGTCGACTACATCGTCGCCACCTACTCCATCACCGACACCCGCAAGGAAAAGGTCGGTTTCGCCGGCCCGTACTTCGTGGCGGGACAGTCGTTGCTCGTTCGTGAGGACAACACCGACATCACCGGTGCCGATTCGCTCAACGACGGCAAGCGACTCTGCTCGGTCACCGGTTCCACCCCGGCCCAGAACATCGCCGACGAGTACCCCGGCGTGCAGCTGCAGCCGTTCGACACGTACTCCGCATGCGTCGAGGCGCTGCGCAACGGCACCGTCGATGCGGTGACCACCGACGACATCATCCTCGCCGGCTACGCCGCTCAGTCCCCCGGACAGTTCAAGGTGGTCGGTGAGCCGTTCACCACGGAGAACTACGGCATCGGCCTGAACAAGGACGACACCGAAGGACGTAACCAGATCAACGACGCCATCGAGGAGATGGTGTCGAGCGGTGCATGGGAGCAGGCCTTCAACGACACCGTGGGCGCATCGGGCTACCCGCTGCCGACCCCGCCCACCGTCGACCGCTACTGATCGACCCTCTCGTCGTGTTCCGCGAGCGCGTGCGCGCGGAACACGACGGTTGGATCTCGCCGAGCCGTGAGGATCAACAAGCACCGTGAACCTATTGAGCAAGTACGGCGATCAATTGATCGACGCGTTTCTCTCGACCATCTACCTGACGTTGGCATCCCTCGTCGGCGCGCTGGTCATCGGAACGATCATTGCCGCGATGCGGGTGTCACCCATCCCGATCGCGCGTGGCATCGCTGCGACGTACGTCACCATCTTTCGTAACACCCCGTTGACCCTGATCATCCTGTTCACCTCGTTCGGCCTGTACCAGACCATGGGTGTCTCGCTCGCGTCGGAATCGTCCTCGACCTTCCTCGACGACAACAACTTCCGCCTGGCAATCCTCGGTCTGAGTGTCTACACCGCGTCGTTCGTCGCAGAATCTCTGCGATCGGGAATCAACACGGTCCCCGTCGGTCAGGCCGAGGCCGGCCGCTCACTGGGTATGACGTTCACCCAGAACATCTCCATCGTCGTTCTGCCACAGGCGTTCCGCGCCGTGGTCGGACCGCTCGGCAGTGTCGTGATCGCACTGACGAAGAACACGACGATCGCATCGGTCATCGGCGTCGCCGAGGCGTCGTTCCTGATGAAGAACATGATCGAGAACGAGGCCGCGATCTTCGTGGTCGGCGGCATCTTCGCGCTCGGTTTCATGATCCTGACGCTCCCGACCGGGTTGCTGTTCGGCTACATCAGCAAGCGATTGGCGGTGTCATGATGAGTGATGCAGTAGCAGTTCTCTACGACGTTCCGGGCCCGAAAGCGGTGCTGCGCTACCGGATTCTGACCGGGGTCGTTGCCGTCGTCTCGCTGGGCGTCGCGTTCCTCATCTACCGAGCACTCGACTCCAAAGGTCAGTTGACCGCCGAGAAGTGGGATCCGTTCCTCGAATCGACCACGTGGACCACGTATCTGATCCCCGGAATCCAGGGCACGCTGGTTGCAGCGGCGCTCTCGATCGTGTTCGCACTGATCCTCGGTGCCGTCCTCGGTATCGGCCGCCTCTCGGATCATCGCGCGGTACGGATCGTCAGCGGCGCGATCGTCGAGGTGTTCCGCGCAGTACCCGTACTGATTCTGATGATCTTCCTGTACGCGGTCTACGCCGATTACGAGGTCTTCAAGGTCAAGTACCTGGCGTTGGCGGCCGTGGTCACCGGCCTGACGCTGTACAACGGATCGGTCATCGCCGAAATCGTTCGCGCGGGAGTCAATTCACTGCCCAAGGGTCAGCGGGAAGCTGCATCCGCGCTGGGAATGCGCAAGAGCCAGGTCATGCTTCTGGTTCTGCTCCCCCAGGCCGTCACCGCCATGCTTCCGGCGATCATTTCGCAGATGGTTGTGGCGTTGAAGGACTCGGCGCTCGGTTACGTCATCGGGTACGTCGAAGTGGTCCGTTCCGGTCAGCAGGTAGGCGCGTTCTACAGCAACTACCTCCCCTCGCTGATCATCGTCGCCGTCATCATGATCATCATCAACTCCGCGTTGACGAAGCTGGCCACCGTGGTCGAACGTCGTTTGCGTTCGCGTAAGCGCAAAGCCGGCGCGACCGACGTGGTTCCCGCTCTCGACGGTGGTCAGGCAGCCTGATCACCATCGCCGGCAACGAGTAAGGCCCGCAACACCGATGGTGTTGCGGGCCTTACTCTTTCTCGACGGCTACTACTCGAGGTGGACGATCACATCGAGTCTGGGCCGTCGAAGCCTTCGGTGTCGGCACCTGCGCGGTCGAGTTGCTCCTTGACCACCGCGAACGCCATGCCCTGCGAGTAGCCACGGCGCGCGAGCATACCGACCAATTTTCGGACAACCTTGTCACGCTCGGCGCGGGCATCCGGCCCACTCGAGTCCGGCAACTGCAGTGTGCGAAATCGCTTGCGTACCAGCTCGGCTGCGCGCTGACGTTCGTCGTCGGCATCGATCGTATCCAGTGCGTGCAGGGCGAGTTCGTTACTGACTCCCTTGTTGCGGAGCTCCATACTCAGTGCGCGTTTACCCTTGCCCGAGTACTCGTGCCGGGATTGAACCCATTGCTGCGCGAAGGACTCGTCATCGACAAGCTTTGCCTTTTCGAGCCGGTCGAGAACGGCGTTCGCGATCTCGGCAGTGAAGCCCTTCTTCGCAAGATTTGCTTCGAGTTCGTGCCTGCTACGCGCTCGGTCGGTCAGCAACCGAAGGCAGACATCTTTCGCCTGCGCCTCGGTGCCGCCACCCTCGTCTCGCTGCTGCACAGCGACAACAGGTTAGAAGTCCACCGGAGCGGCTGCAGGCTCCTCCGCGGTGACGTCCGCGCCGATCTGCAGCTTCTCCATGATCTTCTTCTCGATCTCGTCCCGCACGTCGGGGTTCTCGAGCATGAACTTGCGGGCGTTCTCCTTGCCCTGACCGAGCTGGTCACCCTCGTAGGTGAACCACGAACCCGACTTGCGGATGAAGCCGTGCTCGACCCCCATGTCGATCAACGAGCCCTCGCGGCTGATGCCCTTGCCGTAGATGATGTCGAACTCGGCCTGCTTGAACGGCGGCGCAACCTTGTTCTTGACCACCTTGACCCGGGTGCGGTTACCGATGGCGTCGGTTCCGTCCTTCAGGGTCTCGATGCGGCGGATGTCGAGGCGAACCGAGGCATAGAACTTCAATGCCTTACCACCGGTGGTGGTTTCGGGAGAGCCGAACATGACGCCGATCTTCTCGCGCAGCTGGTTGATGAAGATCACGGTGGTACCGGAGTTGCTCATCGCGCCGGTGATCTTGCGCAACGCCTGGCTCATCAGGCGGGCCTGCAGACCGACGTGACTGTCGCCCATCTCGCCCTCGATCTCGGCGCGCGGTACCAGTGCCGCCACGGAGTCGATCACGAGGATGTCGAGTGCACCCGAACGGATCAGCATGTCGGCGATCTCGAGAGCCTGTTCACCGGTATCGGGCTGCGACACCAGCAATGCATCGGTGTCGACACCGAGCTTCTTGGCGTAGTCCGGATCCAGAGCGTGCTCGGCGTCGATGAAGGCCGCGATGCCGCCTGCTCGCTGAGCACTGGCCACCGCATGCAGGGCGACGGTGGTCTTACCCGAGGATTCCGGACCGTAGACCTCGATGACACGTCCACGCGGCAACCCTCCGATGCCGAGTGCCACATCGAGCGCGATCGATCCCGTGGGGATGACGGCAATGGGCTGGCGGACCTCGTCACCGAGGCGCATCACCGAACCCTTGCCGAAGTTCTTGTCGATCTGCGCGAGTGCGAGATCGAGCGCTTTGTCGCGATCGTATGCAGCCATCGTGAGCTCCCTGTGTCGTGTCGTTCAGCTGTGTCGTGTCGATCAGCTTTGTCGTCGGTAACGCTAGATCGGGGTACCGACAAGAAGTTTCTCGACACCGACCGGCAACCGTTGACCCAAGCATAGGGGAACACGTGTTCGAGTCAACTACCGCAGCAATCGACACGCCGAGAGGATCGACAGGACCCGGGGAACTACCAGCGTTCTCTCGGTACATCGAACTCGTAGCAGATCGACCGCCACACTTCCCGTGGATCGACGCCGTCCTCGATGGCCTGCGCTCCGGTTCGGCCGATACCGGACAGCACGTGATCGGTCAGCAGCGAATCGCCACGAACGGAGCCGAACTCCTCGGTGAGCAGTTCACGAAATTCGGTCAGACGCACAACGACAACCCTAACGTCCGCGCCGTGGAGTGCTGCGGTCGAGCACCCGATGACAGACGGACACGGGATCCTCGACGGACTGCGCCCCGTCCGCCGCCGTCGCCGCCGCCCGGGCGAAGCGCGGATCGGACAGTACGGTGGCCACCGCGTCGGCGATCGAGGTCGGCGTCGGGGGTCGTACGATGACGGCGCTCCCCTGCCGTGCGGCGCGATTGGCCAGCTCCCACTGATCGCCACCGCCCGGGACGGTCACCACCGGAACGCCGTGCATGAGCGCCTTGGCCAGCATTCCGTGCCCACCACCGCACACCACCACATCGGCATGACGCAGCAGTTGGTCCTGGCGGCCCAAACCGGCGTTCGCCCAGTTCGGGAGTACGGCGGGAACTCCGTCGAGAACGGACGCCACCACCCGAACTCCCCTGCCGTCCAACCCTTTCAGCGCCATCTCGAGCATTCCCTCCGCCCCGGTGAAGGCTGTCGACGGCGCGACCATCACCAGCGGTGACGTGCCGTCCGGAGTGTCGAGCAGGTCGTCCGTCGGTTCCCACAGCAGCGGACCGACCACGTGTGCGTCCTCCGGCCAGTCGGGACGGCGCACCTCGAGCGCAGGAATGGTGGCGACGAGCCGAGCAGCCGGGCCCGGATCCTCGGCAGGCAGCCCGATGCTCGTCCGTGCGCTGGACCGCTGAGCTCGTCCCTGAGCGATCGAGCGTGCCGTCAACGCGCGCATCACGGTATCGCGCAACCTGCCGCGAACCCCGGTACCCGGAGCCAGGCCACTTCCGATGGGAGGCAACCCTTTCGAGGGCGAATACAGTGGATGGGGCGAGAGCTCCACCCAGGTGATCCCGAGCCGCTCCGCGGCCATGCCGCCCCCTGCGGTCAGGATGTCGGACACGACGAGATCGACGTTCTCCCGCGCGAGGTCGGGCAGCAACTCGGTCGAGACGAACGCCGCCCGTGAATGGATACGTTGTCCGGCGTCGAGATCGTCGTCCTCCGGCCGCGGCGCAAGACCACCCAGCGGAAACGCCCGCAGCCCCGCTGCGTGCGCATCGGGCACCCAGCGGCTACCGGTGAAGAGGATCGGTTCGTCGCCTGCCGCGCGGAAGAGCAGGGACAGCGCGATCGCCGGAAAGGCATGCCCCGGATCGGGCCCGGCCACCACTGCTACTCGCACGAACCCAGCGTGCCACACTCGAGCCGTACCGCTCGACGGGTGCCGGGATCAGGTCGACAGAGCCGGCCCGAACCCGAGCGGCGAAATGTGCACTCGGTCCCGCATCGCGGTCCACGCAGACTCGTTCACGCACTCTCGGGCCGCAGGTAACTGTCCACTGCGTACGCCATCTGACGCGTCACCTCGGTCCCCGAGACGCGCTCGGACACCATCTCCGCTGACTGCACCGCTGACTGCACCATCAGTAGCACCAGCGTGGCCAGCGTCGTGGGATCCCCTGCGCGAATCGAGCAATCACGTTGTCCGGCAACGACCAGAGAAGACAACGCGTCGATGATCAACGACTGACTGGTTCCGAGTCGATGAAGAATGTACGTGGCCAGCACGTCGGAATCGGAACGCAGAATCTTCACGAACAACGGATGGAGTCGAATGCGGTCGGCCACTTCACCCACGGCAGTGACGATCTGATCGCGAGCCGACGCGGTGGCGTCGAAACTCGGAATCAGGGCACCGATCTCACGAGTGAGCAGGCTCGACACCACAGCTCGCGTGTCGGCCCATCTCCGGTACACGGTGGGCCTGCTGACCTTGGCGCGGCGCGCAATTTCGGCCAAGGTGGTGCGCTTGACGCCGTGTTCGAGGATGCAGGACCGGGCCGCGTCGAGAACGGCGTCTTCGACCGACTTCTCGGGAGCTTCTGTTCGGGACGGCGACTGCAGGGGCTCGGACGAGGCAGGACTCGACACCGGCTGCTCGATCACGTGCCACCCTTCGTAGTTCGGACAAAAGGACTGTATTTCCAGCAATAACAGTCTCTTTCGTTACAGTACCTCACGGTTACACGCACCTTCGGCCCCGAAATCACCGGCCACACGCCCGAACAACGTACGCCGGAGGCATACCGCTGCGAATCGCCTCGGTCACCACCACGGGAACCGTCGACCCTGGCAAGCTGATCGATGTGATCGACGAATCGTTGCGACCATGACCCGATCGGTGACGGTGTTGACCAATCCGATGGCCGGCGGTGGTCGCGCGGGCCACGCCGGGCGCTGCGCCGTGGCGCGCTTGCGGGAGCGAGAACTTCACGTCACGACCATCGAAGGCCGCACGCCCGGGGATGCATTGTCATTGCTCGAGAAGGCCGTCGGCAGCGGTACGGACGCCGTGGTCGCCGTCGGCGGCGACGGGCTCGTCAATCTCGTCGTTCAAGTACTCGCCGGCACCGACGTTCCGATGGGCCTGATCCCGGCAGGCACCGGCAACGACCTGGCCCGAACTCTGGGCCTACCTCGCGACGACGCTGCCCACGCAGCCGACATCGTCGCCGACAACGTCACGCGCGCAATCGATCTCGGACGGATCGGCGAACGGTGGTTCACCACCGTCCTGTCCAGTGGTTTCGACTCGCTGGTCACCGAGAGGGCCAAGCGACTGCGCTGGCCGCGCGGACCTCTCCGGTACAACGCGGCCATGGTGCTACAGCTGGCGTCACTCACGAAGCTCCCGTACGTCATAGAACTCGACGATGCTGAACTTCGACTCGATGCCACCCTGGTCGCGGTCGGAAACGGCAGGAGTTACGGAGGCGGCATGGCCGTGTGCCCTGCCGCGCGAGTGGACGACGGTCTGCTCGATGTCACAGTCGTTCGCGGGGCGAGTCGGACGCGCCTGCTCGGACTGTCACCGACTCTCTATCGGGGAACACACATCGACTTACCGGAGGTCGACACGTACACCTCGACGCAGGTCACGTTGCGGTGCGACGGAATCGTCGCCTACGCCGACGGGGAACGTGTCGCGGAACTACCCGTCACGGCACGCTGCGTACCGCGGGCCCTTCGGGTGTTCGTCGAGCAGGGCTCTGCTGCTCTCGGGTGACGGAACGGCGCATCGGCGTCAGAACTTCAGCGACGAGCGATCGTTGTCGGAGGCGATCGCCTTGTACAGCCACACCAGTCCCATCACGATCGCGCCTGCCACCACCAGCCAGAACAGACCCTTGATGATGCTGCCCAGAAGCGCGAGCGCAATCCAGATCAGAACGATGAATCCCAGAATCTTCCAGAACATGAGTGCTCCTACCGTGTCGCCGCGCACCGTGTCGTATCGCGTACGTCGATCCTGGCATCCGGCCGCGACGAACACATCGGGGTGAACCCTGAATTGTCTCAGCGGTGCCGCGACCGGATCTGATCGATTTCGGTGAGTGCCTCGGCCCATCCCTGCAGGCGATCCGTCGCCGACAACAGCTCACGTCGGTGCGATTCCACGACCGTCGTCGACGCCGGTCCGGCCGGTCCGGTCATCCGCGCGGCCGCGGCGACGAGCTGCTCGTACTGATCGACCCCGGTCGCGAGTTCGGCTGCCGCCGAGGCTATTGCGCCGCGGAGGTGCTCGCGGGTCACAGCGCTCGCCGCCCCCGCACGTTCCAGAGCGGCGATGTCGACAGCAACTCCTTCGAGACCGCGGGCCGCATCGGAAGTAACCCCGATCATCTCCTCGACGTCGTCGGTACCGATCGTCTCGGACCTCGCGAGGATCCCCAGCAGCTCGAACAGACTCTGCTCGGCACCGGCCAGTCGGGCCATCGACTCGTACGCGGCGGATCCGCGCTGCGGCGACACGCGCTTGGTGGGCAGGCCGACGGGGACCGGTTGGGCGCGAAGACGCCGCAACCGCGTCACCGCGAATGCCGCCGGTACCGCCATGAGGGCAGCACTACCGCCGCCCACGAACAGAGTCCACTCCGGAGCCGACAGCACGGCCATCCCCGCGGTTCCCACCGCTGTCGTCGTGGACGCAGCACCGAACCTGATTCCGCGTCGTCTGGCACGGCGAATCTTCTTCAGATGCTTGACACGGGGGTCTTTCCGACGTCCGGCGGCGTCGAGGATCGAGGTACCGACACTTCGAGCGGACTCCGCCAGAGATCTGACCACTGCACCGGACTCGGAGACGGCGGTGGTCACGGATTCTCGATCGAGCGAAACGGCCGGCCGCTTACGCGACCGGCCGGATTCGTGATCTCTTCTACCCATCTCGGCGCTACTGTCGGACGACCGAGTTGTTCGTCAGGTCGATCTACGCCTGAGCCGGGGGCTCGGGCGTCGCGTCCGGGGACTTGGCAATCGACGGCTTCGCCGCGGCATTTCCCGACGGCAGCGAGTCGCCTGCCATCGAAGCGCGGATCTGCTCGAGGCGGCTGTGGCCCGCCATCTGCACGGATGCCTGCTGGACCTCCATCATGCGACCGGAGACCGAGTTCTGAGCCAGCTCCGCCGATCCCAGGGCGTCTGCGTAGCGACGTTCGATCTTGTCCCGGACGGCGTCGAGGCTCGGGGTGTTGCCGGGCGCGGACAGGGTGCTGTCCATCGACCGAAGGGATTCGCTGACCTTTTCCTGCATCTTCGCCTGCTCGAGCTGGCTGAGCAGCTTGGTGCGTTCTGCGACCTTCGACTGCAGGGCCATGGCGTTCTGCTCGACGGCCTTCTTGGCCTGAGTGGCCGCCTGCAGCGACTGATCGTGCAGGACCTTGAGATCCTCGACGCTCTGCTCGGCGGTCACCAGCTGCGCGGCGAAGGCCTCGGCGGCGTTCGTGTACTGCGTGGCCTTCTCGATGTCGCCCGCAGTGGCGGCCTGATCGGCCAGCGTCACCGCTTGCCGAGCGTTCGCATTGAGCTTCTCGACCTCGTCCAGCTGCCGGCTGAGCTTCATCTCGAGCTGGCGCTGATTACCGATGACGGACGCGGCCTGCTGGGACAGAGCCTGATGCTGGCGCTGCGCGTCCTCGATCGCCTGCTGAATCTGAACTTTGGGGTCGGCCTTCTCGTCGATCTTGGAATTGAAGAGCGCCATCATGTACTTCCAGGCTTTGACGAAAGGATTAGCCATGGGGTGGTCCTGCCTCCATCTGTTGCGCCGCGGTGGCCGCGTACGGGTCGGCTGCTCTCGCAGTGACCGAAATGAACCTGTCCGTGCTGTGAAAGTCGGGTGCGTGATCTGGGTCAGGAGTGGAAACTGATTGCTTTTCCGATCTTAGGCGGCGGCGAGAGCTCTGGCAGCAGGTGCCGGAATCACGACGCGAGTATCGCCGTCGATACGGGTGGCGACCGCTGCCTCGTCGAGCCGCGCTGCGGCGGTGGAGGCGTCGGACAGCGTCACACTGACATCGCTCATGACGTCCGAGAGCGGGACGGCGAGTGCGTCGCAGATCGCGGCGAGGAGTTCGCTCGATGCCTCCTTGCGACCGCGTTCCACCTCGGAAAGGTATCCGAGGCTCACGCGTGCGGTGTTCGAGACTTCACGCAGGGTTCGGCTCTGTGCGACGCGAGTACGCCGCAAACTGTCGCCGAGTGCTTCACGCAATAGCAGCGCCATCTCGCTCCTCCTCGTTGGTGTTCGTGCCGACGACTGTGCCGTCGGGACGACAACGTTCATATCTCGTTCGTCCGGAGCCGTCACGATGTTCAACGTCCCAGCCGGTCCGATTGGTTCCCGACCCTATATGCCCGTTCACTCCAACACGTGCCGAAGCTGCTCCGACACGGCTTCCAAGACTGTATCCCGCCGAATCCTCATCCTGCTCGCCCGCGCGCGACACGGCCGCCGCGGAGGGCACGTCGGAGCGATTCATGTCGAGGACACGCCTCGGCGCAGGCGAACGGCCTGCACCACGTAGTCCAGGCCGGTGTACACGGTGAGCAGTACCGCCAGCGCCATCAAGGCAACGGCGAACGGGTCGACGACACTCGGCAGCGGGCACAGGTACACCCCAATCGCGAACGTCTGCACCAGTGTCTTGACCTTCCCGCCGCGGCCTGCGGGTATGACGCCGTGGCGGATGACGGCGAACCGCACTGCGGTGATGCCGATTTCTCGCACTCCGATGATCACCGTCACCCACCACGACAGGTCGCCCAACATCGACAGCCCAACGAGCGCGGCGCCGATCAACGCCTTGTCGGCGATGGGGTCGGCCATCTTCCCGAAGTCGGTGACGAGACCGTACTTGCGGGCCAGCTGGCCGTCGATCCGGTCGGTGATGGCAGCGGCGGCGAAGATCGCGGTCGCGGTCAGCCGCCAGGACGTGTCGTGGCCGTCGCCGACGAACAGCGCTGCGAGAAAGACCGGAACCAGTGCGATCCGGAGCACCGTGAGCACGTTCGCGATGTTGAGCAACGGCACCTCGTCCGGGCCGCCGGCGACAGCGTTGCTGTGGGGCAGCCCCGTCGTGCGCGGAGCATCATCCGGTCCGGAGGCGCGGTTGCCGGAAATCTCACCGCTGGACGGAACGCCGTGATCGGGCGCAACCGGCCCGGTCATCGGCACACCCGCGAGCCGTCGACGACGTACCGGCTCGTATGTCCGCTGTTGCGCAGCACCGATCCGCCGAGACGGGGACACAGCTGCAGAAGCGACACACGGAAAGTTTATCGGTTGAGGGACTGACTACTGTTCACCCCATGACTTCTGGGCCGAATCGGGCGAGTCGCGACATCGCAGACCCCGAATCCGACGTGCATTCCGACCTCGCGGACCGTGGCTCCGTGAACGACGGCACCCTCGTCGTGCGTCGAGCCAGGACCTCCGACATCCCCGAGATCAAACGTTTGATCGACATCTACGCAGGACGCATCCTGCTCGAGAAGAACCTCGTCACCCTCTACGAGGCGGTGCAGGAGTTCTGGATCGCCGAACGTGACGGTGAGATCATCGGCTGCGGTGCGTTGCACGTGCTGTGGGCCGATCTGGGCGAAGTTCGCACGGTGGCCGTCGATCCTGCGGCGAAGGGGCACGGCGCAGGCCACCTGATCGTCGCAAAACTGATCGAGGTCGCTCGTGAGCTGGCACTGCAGAAGGTGTTCGTGCTGACCTTCGAGGTGGATTTCTTCTCCCGACACGGGTTCGCCGAGATCGACGGAACCCCGGTCACGGCGGAGGTCTACGCGGAGATGTGCCGGTCGTACGACACCGGCGTGGCCGAATTCCTGGACCTGAGCTACGTCAAACCGAACACTCTGGGCAACACGCGGATGCTGCTCTCGCTCTGACAGAATTCCGGTATCAATCCTCGAATCCGGAAGAGAGCTCCATGCCCCTGATCGCCGTCACTTACACCTACTCCCCCGCCACCACGGAGGGACGCGACACCCATCGCGCGGCACATCGCGCCTGGCTGGCCGATCTGCTCGACCGGAAGACGCTGGTGTCGAGCGGACCGTACGCCGACGGCAGCGGAGCGCTGCTGCTGGTCGAGGGACCGGATGCCGCCACCGTCGAAACACTGTTCGCCCAGGACCCGTTCGCGGTGGAGAACCTCATCGAGACGGCGACGTTCCACGAGTGGACGCCCGTCATGGGGACCTTCACGTCCTGATCGGCCCGCTCACCCGGTTCGGGTGAATGGACCCTTGCACCGCCCAGACGGCTGCAGTGGTCCATTCACCCGGGACCGGGGAGCGCTCAGAACTCGTCCGACACGGGCTGCTCGTCCGGGTCGCCGCCCTTGATCGACCACAGCAGACCGTCGAGCTCGTCCGGCTTGACGAGCACCTCGCGGGCCTTCGATCCCTCGCTCGGGCCGACCACCCCGCGGTTCTCCATCAGATCCATCAATCGCCCGGCCTTGGCGAATCCGACTCTCAATTTCCGCTGCAACATCGACGTCGAACCGAACTGACTCGTCACGACCAACTCGACCGCCTGCAACAGCACGTCGAGGTCGTCGCCGATGTCGGGGTCGACATCCTTCTTGTCCGAGACCTTCGCTGCGGTGACGGTGTCGTTGTACTCCGGCTCCGCCTGATTCTTGGCGAAGTCGACGACCGCAGAGATCTCCTCGTCGGTGATGAACGCGCCCTGCATACGCGTCGGCTTGCCCGCGCCCATCGGCAGGAACAAAGCGTCACCCATACCGATCAGCTTCTCCGCACCCGGCTGATCCAGGATGACGCGAGAGTCGGTCAGGGACGAGGTCGCGAAGGCCAGACGCGACGGCACGTTCGTCTTGATCAGACCGGTGACGACGTCGACCGACGGACGCTGAGTGGCGAGCACCAGGTGAATGCCGGCCGCACGTGCCTTCTGTGTGATCCGCACGATCGCTTCCTCGACGTCGCGGGGAGCGGTCATCATCAGGTCGGCCAACTCGTCGACGATCGCGAGGATGTAGGGGTAGGGCCGATAGACGCGCTCGCTGCCGAGGGGTGCGGTGATCTCGCCGGAACGCACCTTCTTGTTGAAGTCGTCGATGTGGCGGACCTTGTTGATCTGCATGTCCTGGTAGCGCTGCTCCATCTCCTCGACGAGCCAGGCCAACGCCGCGGCAGCTTTCTTTGGCTGCGTGATGATCGGGGTGATGAGGTGTGGAATGCCCTCGTACGGCGTCAGCTCCACCATCTTCGGGTCGATCAGGATCATCCGAACCTCGTCCGGCGTCGCCCGTGCGAGTAGCGAAACGAGCATCGAGTTCACGAAGCTCGACTTACCGGAACCGGTGGATCCGGCTACCAGCAAGTGCGGCATCTTCGCGAGGTTGGCACTGACGAAATCGCCCTCGATGTCCTTGCCGAGGCCTATCACCAACGGATGGTGATCCTTGCGGGTCGACGGCGCGGTCAGCACGTCCGCCAGGCGGACCATCTCCCGGTCCGAGTTGGGTACCTCGATACCGACCGCGGACTTCCCGGGGATCGGCGCGAGCAGGCGAACGTTGTCGGTGGCGACGGCATAGGCGATGTTGCGTGCGAGCGCGGTGATCTTCTCGACCTTGACGCCGGGTCCGAGCTCCACCTCGTAGCGAGTGACCGTGGGCCCACGGGTGAAACCGGTGACCGCGGCATCGATCTTGAACTGTTCGAGTACCTCGGAGATCGCCTCGATCATGGCGTCGTTGGCCTGGCTGCGGGTCTTGGGCGGATCACCGTCGATCAGCAGCGACAGCGACGGAAGCGTGTAATCGCCGTCGACGACGCGATCGACGACGATCTTGTCGTCCTCGGCTGCCTGCTTCGGTTCGGCCGCTTTGACGATCGGCTTGGGCTTGGGCCGTGGGGGCGCGACCGGCTCGGGGGCAGGTGCGGGGACAGCCGCGTCGGGCACGATGACCTCGGTGGCCGCCTCGGGTGGCGGGGTCTTGCGCGCGCGGGGCGGCTTGGTGACCGGGATGTACTCCTCGGTCGGGTAGTTGTCGTACGGGTCCGCGCTGCCGTGGACCGGGTAGCCGTCGGCGTCGAAGTTGCTGTCGTAGTCGCCGTAGCCCTCGTCTCCGAACTCGGAGCCGAAGTCGGCCGGGTCGTACTCGTCGTATTCGTCTCCGCGACTGTCGGTGCCGAACAGTGCTCGCATCCGATCCGGCACGTCGCGCACGGTGGTGCCGGTGAGCAGGAGTACTCCGAACAGACCGGCGAGCAGCAGCAGCGGCACAGCCAGCCACACGGTGAGGCCGTCGGCGATGGGTCCGCCCGCTACGTAGCCGACGAAGCCTGCGCCCTCGGATCGGCCGGCGGCATCGGTCGGTGAACCGGCGGCCATGTGCCACAGTCCGAGGATCGGCAGACCGAGCAGGATCGAGCCCAGGACCAGTCGCGGTCGTACCTCGGGATGCGGTTCGGACCGCATCAGAACAACGGCGATCGCGACACCGAGCACGGGCGCGACGTAGCCGGCTTCGCCGATGACGGCGCGGATGCCCACCTCTATCCATTCACCGACCGGTCCCCCGGCGCTCAACCAGACACTCGCGGCGACGACCACGCTGACGGCGATCAGTCCGAGAGCGATGCCGTCCCGGCGGTGGCCGTGCTCGATGTCGGCGGCCTTGCTCACCGTCCGAGTCGTGGCACCGACTCCGCGTGCGGCCATCGACCAGGTGGACGCAATGCCCCGCCCGATCGCATCGAGAGCACCGCGTGACTTCTTCTTCGCCGCAGGCCGCCGAGCCGTCGACGCACCCCTGGCGGGTCCCTTGCCGCGCGAGGATGCGTTCGCACGGGAGGTCGCCGGGTTGCGCGGCGCGGTGGGCTTCTTGGGCGTGGTGACGGTGCGCGCGGTGCGGCCGCCACCGGATTTACGGGCGGTGCCGGACGCGCGCGAGGAGCCGGATCCACTGGACCCGGCCCTGGCGGTGGAGGTGCTGGTCTTTCCTGCCATGCCCCCAGGCTAGTCGCAACAGCCCCGTCGAAACCATCCGCAACACCAGTAACAGCGGAGCCGAATGTGTCAGAAGCTCAGATCGAGTGCCTTCACGACAGCGACATCGTCGGCCGAACCCTCGTACAGAACCTCGATCCGGTCGCGTCCGAATGCGTAGAGCAACAGTTCCGACGGCTCCCCCACCACGGTGACGCCGGGGCCGGACCCGCCTTTGAACGTCGCCCGTCGCCCGTCGGGTGTGCGTACGTGAACCGGTACGGGTGACGAGCGATGACCGCCCCGACCCACCAAACGGACCTGCGTCCACAGTCGGGTCTCCACGGCGGTGGGCAACACTCGCCGAGTCCAATTCTCGCCTGCTCGGCGCAGATCCTCGTGATGAACGAACATCTCACCGAGGTTGATCAACGGGTCCAGCAGTGCGAACGGTGACCACATGGGCGGCCCGGTCCGAACGTCCTCCACCACGGCGGCGAACGGCTTGTTAGCCACGGATCGCTGAACCCGCGCCGTGTACCCCGCGAGCGGAGACAGAAATATGCCCGGCGAGGCGTCCAGGCGTCGCTCCCGAACGACGAGATGCGCCGCCAGATCGGCCGCTGTCCACTCACCGCACAGCGTCGGCGCATCGGGACCCACGTCGAGAAGGGTCTGGACCAGTTGGGAACGTTCATCCTGGGCAAGGCTCACGTGCTCCAGGCTACGGCCAGACGGAACCAGCGGCATCCTGCCGCGGGGTACCACCCTTCGCCTGGGTAACCTCCCAACAGTGCCGGTATCGGAAATTCTCGTCATCCTGCTCGCCGGGTTCGGAGCCGGAGCCATCAACGCCGTCGTCGGCTCCGGGACGTTGATCACGTTTCCGACGTTGGTCGCATTCGGCTATCCCCCGGTGGTTGCCACCATGTCCAATGCGGTGGGACTGGTCGCGGGAAGTGTCTCGGGTACGTGGGGATATCGCCGCGAGCTGCGCGGACAGTGGCATCGACTGCGATGGCAGTTGCCTGCCTCGTTCTTCGGAGCACTCGGCGGGGCCTGGCTGCTGCTGCATCTGCCCGAAACGGTGTTCGCCGCGGTGGTTCCGGTGTTGCTCATCGGCGCGCTGATCCTCGTTGTCGCACAACCGAGAATCCAGGCCTGGGCGAAGCGTCGATCGGAGGCCGCGGGCAAGGCCGCGAACCACATCGGTCGCACCAGGATGGCGTTGGTCACCGGAGGCACTCTGCTGGTCGGCATCTACGGCGGCTATTTCACTGCCGCACAGGGAATTCTGCTCATCGGAGTGATGGGGGCACTGCTCCCCGAAACCATGCAGCGGATGAACGCCGCCAAGAATCTGCTGTCACTGGTCGTCAATGTCGTTGCGGCGGTGACGTACACGATCTTTCGATTCGACGACATCAGTTGGCAGGCAGCCGGACTGATCGCGGTCGGCTCTCTGATCGGTGGAGCCGTCGGAGCACGCTACGGCCGCCGGCTCTCGCCGGCGGCCCTGCGTGGTGCCATCGTCGTTCTCGGTCTGATCGGACTCTGGCGACTGCTCGTCTAGCCGATCGCGTCCAGTTCGGCTGCGGGCGTGCCTAGTTCGACTGCGGCTGCGGCTTGACCGCGATGATCGTCGGAACGATCATCGGCTTGCGGCGATACTTGTCCGCCACCCACCGACCGACCACGCGGCGCACGGCCTGCGCGATGCGATGCGTATCGGACACGTTGTCGGAGGCCAACCGCTGCAACTCCGACTCGACGAGTTGACCGGCCTCCTTGAGTGCGGCCGGATCGTCGGAGAATCCGCGACCGGACACCTCGGGTGCGGTCACCGCACGTCCGGTGGCCGAGTCGACGGCAACGCTGATCGCGATGAATCCGCCCTCGCCCAGTACCAATCGATCGGAGAGCGTCGAATCGCCGACGTCACCGACCGAGAGGCCGTCGACGTACACATGCCCCACGGGCACCTGTCCGACGATCTCGGCGAGACCGTCGACCATGTCGACCACCACGCCGTCCTCGGCCAGCACCACGCGGTCCTCGGGGACACCCGTCGCCTTGGCCAGCGCCGCGTTGGCGCGCAGGTGACGCCACTCGCCGTGTACCGGCATGGCATTGGTGGGCCGCACCGCGTTGTAGAGGTACAGCAGCTCGCCCGCCGAGGCATGGCCCGAGACGTGAACCTTCGCATTCTGCTGCGTCACGACGGTCGCACCCCGCTTGGCGAGGCCGTTGACCACTGCGAACACCGAGTTCTCGTTACCCGGAATCAGCGAGGACGCCAGCACCACGAGGTCGTTCGCCTTGACGTTGATCTGGCGGTGCTCGCCGCGAGCCATCCGGGACAGCGCCGACAACGGCTCGCCCTGCGAGCCGGTGGAGATGAGCACCAACCGGTCGTCGGGAAGTGTTGCGGCCGTGTCGACATTGACCTCGAGGCCGTCGGGCACACGCAGGTAACCGAGGTCCTGAGCGATCTGCATGTTGCGGACCATCGACCGCCCGACGAATGCCACTCGGCGGTTGTACCGCTCGGCGACGTCGATGACCTGCTGGATGCGGTGCACGTGACTGGCGAACGACGCGACGATGACGCGCTGCTTCGCCTTGCCGATGACGGTGTCGAGCACTCCGCCGATCTCACGTTCCGGCGTGACGAATCCGGGCACCTCGGCATTGGTGGAGTCGACCAGAAACAGGTCGACGCCCTCGTCGCCGAGCCGTGAGAAGCCGGCCAGGTCGGTCAGGCGACCGTCGAGCGGCAGCTGATCGAGCTTGATGTCACCGGTGTGCAGCACCAGACCGGCGTCGGTCCTGATGGCGATGGCAAGCGCATCGGGAATCGAGTGGTTCACCGCGAAGTACTCGCAGTCGAACGGACCGTGCTGGGTGTGCTGGCCCTCGATGACCTCGACGAGGTTGGGACGCAAGCGATGCTCACGGCACTTGGCCGCGACGAGTGCGAGGGTGAACTTGGATCCGACGACGGGCAGGTCGGGACGCAGACGCAGCAGGAACGGCACTGCTCCGATGTGGTCCTCGTGACCGTGCGTCAGGACCACTGCCTCGACGTCGGCCATGCGATTCTCGATGTGGCGGAAGTCGGGCAGGATCAGGTCGACGCCGGGCTGCTGGTCCTCGGGAAAGAGCACGCCGCAGTCGATGATCAGCATCTTTCCCTGATGCTCGAACACCGTCATGTTGCGACCGATTTCTCCGATGCCGCCGAGTGCGACCACCCGAAGGCCCTTGAACGGGGCCTTCGGCGGTGTGCCGAGGCGCTCCGTCGGATCGAATTCACGACGCTTGTCGGGACGCTGAGTGCGCGCAGAGTTCTGCACCATCGGCTTGCCCTGGCGGGATCCTGCCGGTTGGCCCTGCTTCGGGGCCGGACGCTCGGAGGGAGGTCCGGCGTTTCGGGTTGCGCGTCCGCGCGATCGGTTCGGTCGTGTCATACAAGAACTCCTGCCGCCCGCAGCTCTGCTGCGAGCAATTCGATGTGGTCGATGCTCGGTGGCACCTGGGGAAGTCGTGGTTCGCCGACATCGAGTCCGATGAGGCGAAGGCCGGCCTTCGATGCGCTGACGCCGCCGAGGCGCGCGACCGAACGGATGACCGGGATGAGGCTGACGTTGATCGCCTGTGCGCGTGCGATGTCGCCCATCATGAAAGCGGTGTGCAGCTCACGCAGACGCGCCGGAACGAGGTGGCCGATGACGCTGACGAAGCCGGTGGCACCCACCGAGAGCCAGGGCAGGTTGAGCGGGTCGTCGCCGGAGTAGAACTGCAATCCGGTCGACGCGATCAGTTCGGCACCGGCGTTCAGATCGCCCTTGGCGTCCTTGACCGCGAGGATCCGGGGATGCTCGGCCAGCCGACGCAGTGTCTCGGTCTCGATGGGAACGACCGATCGCGGCGGAATGTCGTAGAGCATCACGGGCAGGTCGGTGGCGTTCGCGACCGCGGTGAAGTGCGCGTAGAGACCGGCCTGCGGTGGCCGCGAGTAGTACGGGGTGACGACCAGAAGACCGTGCGCGCCTGCGCGAGCGGCATCACGAGCGAGTTCGACGCTGTGCGCGGTGTCGTTGCTGCCTGCCCCGGCGATGATGCGAGCCCGATGGCCGACCGCGGCTATCACCGCACGGAGCAGTTCGAGCTTCTCGTTCTCGGTGGTGGTGGGCGACTCGCCCGTCGTGCCGGCCAGAACCAATCCGTCGTTACCTTGCTCGACGAGGTGGTGCGCCAGCCGAACGCCTGCATCGATGTCCAACTTACCGTCCGCTGTGAACGGGGTCACCATGGCGGTGAGCACCGTACCGAACACAGGCGCAACGGAAGGAGCGGCGTCACCGTAGGTCATGGCAGCAGATTACCCGGTGCTTTGCCCACTCTCGCGCAGCGGGACTTCCCCGCCGACACCGCCGGTGCATACCCGGTCTTCGAGGCAACCGAACCTCGTCGTCAGACCTCGGTCACGAACGGGCTGCGGGCGACTTCCGTGCCGTCCGGCAGCGTCGAGATCTCGAAGTCACCGAACACGTCCGGAGCCACGTCCACGAGCTTACGCAGACATTCCACGGCAACACGTCGAATTTCCACGTCCGCATGTTCGGAGGCTCGCATCGACACGAAATGTCGCCACGCGCGGTAGTTTCCGCTCACCACCACCCTCGTCTCGGTCGCATTCGGCAACACCGACCGGGCCGCCTGACGCGCCTGCTTACCTCGCAGCGCGGCGTTGGTGACCGATTCCAGCTTTCCTTCGAGTGCACCGAGCAGTTCGGTGTAGGCCGCCCGGCTGGCCTCGGTGGCCGCGGCGAACAGCGCCTCGAGTTCGGGATCGCCTTCGACTGCGGGCGGAAGAACCACGTTGGCGTCGTGCTCGGGAACGAATCGCTGCGAGAGCTGCGAGTAGGAGAAGTGCCGGTGCCGAATCAGCTCGTGTGTGCACGAGCGTGAGATTCCGGTGATGTAGAAGCTCACGCTCGCGTGTTCGAGAACCGAGAGGTGTCCGACGTCGAGCAGATGCCGCAAGTACGACGCGTTGGTCGCGGTCCGGGGATTGGGCTTGGACCAGCTCTGATAGCAGGCCCGTCCGGCGAACTCGACCAACGCCTGTCCGCCGTCCGCGTCGGTTTCCCAGGGGATGTCGACGGGCGGAACGAACTCGGTTCGGGCGACCAGTTGCACTCTCAACGCAACCGTCCGCGGCACAGCTCTACCTTCGTTTTCTGCTGACACCGCACAACCCTAAACGCGGCACCGATGCCCGGCGAGCGATGGCGTCACTGCGCGGACACGTGACGCCACCAGCACTCCTTGACCGACGTCATTCATGGCGTCACACTGGCATCATGGAACTGGACAAGTACACCGCGTCACTGCGCACGGATCTACTCGCGGCGGCCGCCCTGGGAGACGAGCACACCCGACAGACAGCGGAGGCTCTCGGAAAGACGGCCGAAGCGTCGGCCAGATTGATGCTGCTCACCGCACTGTCCGACTTCGCGGCCGAGGTCTCGAACGATCTGGACGGACATACGGTCACCGTTCGTCTCGACGGCACGCAGGCGCACGCCGATGTTCGACGCGACAGCCCGGTGCCCGGTCTGCACGACGGCGATCCGGCGGAGCCCGTCACCGAGGACTACCCCACCATGGACGATGTGTCCGGTGAGGTGCGACGGGTGACGCTGCGACTGGTCGAGCAGATCAAGGAACGTGCCGAGGACGCCGCGAACAACAGCGGAGTGTCGCTCAATTCGTGGTTGTCGCAAGCAGTTCAGGGCGCACTGCGCGATCAGATGCGCAAGGAACGCGGCTGGAACAACTGAGCCCAGGAGTTCGAGCGAGCGCTGGCCCTACTTCTTCTCGCGCCACTCCCGCTCGAACGGCAACCGCCACGCGTGTGGGGCGATGAGTTGGTGGATCGCGTTGGGTCCCCACGACCCCGGTGCGTACAGGCGAACGGGGGGCGGATCGGCGAGCAGCGGCTCGGACACCTGCCACAGCCGCTCGATACCCTCGGCTGTGGTGAACAGCGTGTGGTCGCCGTACATGGCGTCGAGAATGAGCCGTTCGTACGCCTCGAGGACGTCGCCGACCCGCTCGGTTTCCTGGATGGCGAACTGCATGCTGAGTTTGTCCAGACGCATACCGGGTCCTGGACGCTTGCCGTAGAACGACAGTGACACCTTCGAGGCGTCCGCGAGGTCGAAGGTCAGGTGGTCGGGACCTTGCGCACCCACGCCCGAGCCGGCCGGGAACATGCTCTTCGGTGGTTCCCTGAACGCGATCGAGATGATGCGCTGCCCCTCGGCGAGGCGTTTGCCGCTGCGCAGGTAGAAGGGCACTCCGGCCCAGCGCCAGTTGTCGATCTCGCATTTGAGGGCCACGAAGGTGTCGGTGTCGGAGTCGGCGGCCACACCCTCCTCCGAGCGATAGCCCGTGTACTGGCCTCGGACAACGTTTTTCGGGTCGAGCGGCATCATGGACCGGAAGACCTTGTTCTTCTCCTCGCTGATGGCGCGGGGTTCGAGCGCCGTCGGCGGTTCCATCGCCATGAATGCCAGCACCTGGAACAGGTGGGTGACCACCATGTCCTTGTACGCGCCGGTGGATTCGTAGAACCCGGCTCGTCCGTCGAGGGCGAGCTTCTCCGGGATGTCGATCTGGACGTGATCGATGAAGTTGCGATTCCAGATCGGCTCGAACAACCCGTTGGCGAAGCGGAAGGCCAGGATGTTCTGCGCGGGTTCCTTGCCGAGAAAGTGATCGATCCGGAAGATCTGATCCTCGTCGAACGTCTCGTGAACCCGAGCGTTCAGGGCGATCGCGCTCTCGAGGTCTGTGCCGAACGGCTTCTCCATGATGATTCGGGAGCGCTTGACCAGATCTGCCGACGCGAGCGTATCCACCACTGCCAGAGCAGCTCTCGGCGGAACGGACAGGTAGTGGAGCCGTTTGGCGCTTCCTCCGAGTTCGATCTCGGCCTCGGCCACGGCCTCCCCCAGCGCCGCCGGTCCTGCCTTCTGCGACACGTAGGTCAATCGCGAGGCGAAACGACTCCACTGCTCGTCGCCGACTTTGCGGCTCGAGTAGGTGTTGATCGATTCGCGAGCGAGAGCGCGGAATTCGTCGGTCGACATCTCTTCGAGCGAGGTTCCGACGACCCGGATGTTCGGCGCGAGATCGGACAGCGCCAGATGCATCATCCCGGACAGCAGTTTTCGCTTGGCCAGGTCTCCTGTCGCCCCGAACAGGACGACGACCTGGGGTGGGAGTTCCGTGGCGGTGTCCGACCGGCGTGAAGTCACAGTTCGAATAGTGGCACCGATTCTGCCCGAGTGCACTTCGGCGGGACCCGACCCAGCCGACGAAGGTCAACGCAATGCGGCGACGAGGTCTCCCCGGTCACCCACCACCACGCGTTCGAGTTCGAGCCAATCCGCCATCTCCCGCAGCACCTCTCGCAGTCGAGGCGCGATGTCGCCCGCGTTGCGGTCGCCTTCGACGAAGGCCGCGACCACGTGCAGCTCGGACCGCGCTCGCACTGCCTTGAGATCGAGTCGAGCCACCAGATGCCCGTCCAGCAGAAAGGGAAACACGTAGTAGCCGTGAACTCGCTTGTGCTGTGGGGTGTATATCTCGATTCGATAGTGGAAGTCGAAGATTCGCTGGACCCGCGGCCGGTAGAAGATCATCGGATCGAACGGGCACAGCAGAGCGGAAGCGGTGGCCGTTCGCGGTGTCCTGGCCTCGCGGTGCAGGAATGCCGGTGCGTTCCAGCCTCGGACGGTCACCTGTTCGAGCACACCGTCCTCGACGAGTTCGGCGATCGCCGCCTTGGCCTGCTTCTGCGAGAGTCGGTAGTAATCCCTCAGATCCGGCTCGGTGGCGACTCCCAGTGCCCGCGAGGACTTCTCGATCAGTGCACGTACCGCGACCGGTTCGTCGACGCGCCTGCGCAGAACGTCGTCCGGGATCACCCGCTCGCTGAGCTCGTACCGGCGCACGAAACCCGTCCGGGCCGGCACGGTCACCACGCCCGCCGCGAACAGCTGTTCGCAGACGACCTTGACGTCACTGCGATCCCACCACGGCCCCTTGCGACCGGGTGTGTCCACCTCGAGGTGCTTCTCGATCTCACCTGCGCTGGCAGCACCGTTGTCGCCGATCACCGCGAGGACGTCGTCGACGAGAGTCGGTTCACGGTCGAGAATGTGGGCAGCTCCGCCCCACCGCCCGTGTCGATACAGCTCCATTCGCCACCGCATCAGCGCCCAGTCCTCGACGGGTAGCAGCGCGGCCTCGTGTGCCCAGTACTCCACCAATCGACGGGGCCGACGAGCGGTGTCGGTCCATGCGGCGTCGTCGACGATCGAGCGGTCGTACACGCCGACGCGGCTGAACACCGGTGCATAGTGCGCACGAACCACCACCGACACCGAGTCGATCTGCAGCAACCCGGTGGTGTCGATCGCTGCGTGCACCGCGGCCCTGCTCGCCGGCCGAGTACGCGACCGCCTCGACGCCAGCCCCTGGGCGGCCAGGGCCGTGCGGCGGGCGGCGGCGGCACTCATCTCCTGCATCGGGCCAGCCTGTCACGGCCCACCGACACGTCGACTCAGGTACTGAACAGATTCGCCGCCTTGAGGATCAATTCGTACAGTCCGTAGGCGAACGGCACGCCGACCCACGCCCATGCGACCGCCATCGTGACCTGCCTCTGTACGCCGCTCATGCTTTCACTCCCGTAGTGGCTGCAGAACCCGCGTGATCGGATTCGTGGTACTTGGAGGCGACCGGTTTGATCGCCTCGTTGGCCAGGAAGCCGACCACCAGCAGGCCGATCATCACGTAGAACGCCGGCAGGTATCGGCCGGTGGTCCCCGGCTCACCCGCGTCGGCGATGGCATTGACGATCAGTGGCCCCAACACACCGGCCACCGACCATGCGGTGAGCAGTCGTCCGTGGATCGCGCCGACCTGGTACGTACCGAAGAGGTCCTTGAGATAGGCCGGAACCGTCGCGAAACCCGCACCGTAGAACGAGAGAATCAACAGAGCCGAGACCATGAACAGGATCTTGTTGGTGTTGGTGAACAGTGCGATGTACAGGTACAGCAACGCTCCTACACCGAGATACATCCGGTAGATGTTCTTGCGACCGACCACATCGGAGACCGAGGACCAGACGAACCGCCCGATCATGTTGGTCAGGGAAAGGAACGCGACGAAACCGGCGGCTGCGGCAGCAAGGGATTCGGGCGAGGTCGCGTCGGGAAAGAAGTCCTGATAGATGCCCGATCCGCGTTCGAGAATGCCGATTCCGGCAGTGACGTTGAAGCACAACACGACCCACAGCAGCCAGAACTGCGGAGTCTTCACTGCGTTCGCGGCCGAGACGTTGTGCGTCGAGATCATCGACGACGACGCGGGCGGGGTCCAGCCTGCCGGCTTCCATCCCTCGGCCGGCACTCTGATGAGCACGACACCGAGGGCCATGAACACCGCGTATCCGACGCCCAGCGTGAGGAATGTCTTGGCGATGGAACCGTCGGTGAAGCCGCCGAAGTTGACCATCAGCTGACTGGTGAGCGGAGACGCGATGAGTGCGCCGCCGCCGAAGCCCATGATCGCGATTCCCGTGGCCATACCCGGCCGGTCGGGGAACCATTTCATCAGCGTCGAGACAGGTGAGATGTAGCCGATTCCGAGGCCGATGCCGCCGACGAATCCGTAGCCGAAGATCACCAGCCAGAACTGTCCGAGGGCCATGCCCAGCGCGGACAGCAACAGTCCGGAGACGAAGAAGACCAGGGAGACGGCCATGGCCCACCGTGGACCGTTCTTCTCGACGCGGGTTCCGAAGATCGCCGCGGACAGGCCGAGCATGACGATGGCGAGCTGGAACGGAATGGCGGTGACGGTTCCGCTGAGTCCGAGCGCGTCGGGCTGCGAGATGGCGTTCTTGAACACGCTCCAGGCGTAGGCGGACCCGATCGCGAGGTGGATCGACAAGGCCGCCGGGGGTATCAACCAGCGACTCCACTCGGGTGTGGCGACGATTCTGGACCGGTCGAGAATGGGGAGGGTCATCGAAATCCCTTGGAATAGAAAGTGGTACAAACTTGTACGAGCCCTAGCAGTCAAACACGGGCACCGCCCCGGCTGCTCACAATCAGGAATAGTTTCTGTGCCGAAGTCACTATCGGCTCCGGGTATCTTCGAGAAAGTGGATATCGAACGGTGGCGCAGTCGCCTGCCCGTCAAACGGGCCTCCGACGGCGAAGTGATCGGATGGACCGTCGCGCACGAATCGACTACGCGCGACGAGTACGACGAGGGCTATCTCGTCGATGCCGTCAATCCTGTCGGGGTCACCGTGGCTCGGGGCGTTCCGATCGAGCGCGCAATCGAGCACCTGGAGGATCGGGGTCTGGCATCGCTGTCGGCGCCGCACTGGACGAAGGCGCCGCTACCACTCGAGCCGGAGACGGACCTGTCCGCACCGCATGACGATTGGCCCTGGCGGCGGGTGCTGATGACACAACTCGACGACAACCGGGTGTGGATCAGGCCCGCGTATCCGAGCTGGCCGGAGCGGCTGCTCGAGATTCCGCTGCAGATTCCTGCCGACGAGATTCTGCGTGCCGACTCCCCCGACGATTCCGACTGAATTCGGTGGCGACCCGGGACGGACCTGATGGCGTCGGCCGTCGCGGGTGTCGGACGGACCGTCGTAGTTCTCGGGGCGCGCGAGTCATCGTGGAAGCCCGTCGGGAAACCGTCACCGTCAGTCGGACAGCCCCGCCGCGACGGTTCCGCCCAATTCGTAGCAGCGTTCACGTGCGGGCTTGCCGCTCTCGGCGATGTGTACGGTCCCGAAGACCTTCTCGAGGCCCCAACCCGACGCGATCTTCTCGATGGCCCGTCCGGCACCCACGGTGTCGTCGTTGCCGTGAACCCAAGCGGCGTAGGGCTTTCCGGCAACGGCACCGAGGCACGGGTAGTACACGGTGTCGAAGAAGTGTTTCAGCGCCCCACTCATGTACCCGAAGTTCGCCGGCGTTCCGAAGAGAAATCCGTCGGCACCGAGGACATCCGGAACGGTCGCACCGAGAGCAGGCACACTGCGAACGTCAACGCCGGTGATCTCGGGGTCGTGTGTGCCGTCGAGCACTGCCTCGAGCAGCTCACGTGTGAGCGGGCTCGGGGTGTGATGAACGACCAGCAGGGTGCGCGGCATCGACGGTCAGTTCTCGTTCCGTTCGAGTGCCACGGCGCGCTTCATCGTCTCGCGGGCCCGTCCGCGGTCACCGGCGTAATCGTAGGCACGAGCCAACCGGTACGAGTTGCGCCAGTTGTCCGGATCCTTCTCCCACTCGGTCTTGATCTGTTGGAACAACTCGTCTGCGGCATCACGTTCGATGCGTCCCGACGGTCTGCGCGGAAGGTCCGAGACGTCGAGTTCGAGGCCTTCCTCGTGAATGCGCGATGCCAGCCTCTGATGGTCGAAACCGGCTTTCAACGTGGCCCACACGATCCACAACCCGAGTATCGGCAGCAGCAGGACCCCGATCCCCAGGGAGATGCTCGCCACACCACCGTTCTGGATCAGCGTCACACCGCGCTGACCGAGCAGGAAGAAGTAGAAGCCGAGGATCAGCACCATCACCGTGATGATGGCGAGCACCTTCGTCGTCTTGTTCACCGTCGATCAGCTCACAGATCCAGCAGCGGATCGAGCCCGACGGTCAACCCCGGTCGTCCGGCGATCTCGCGGACTCCCAGAAGGACTCCGGGCGCGAAGGACGTTCGGTCGAGCGAATCGTGCCTGATGCTCAGCGTCTCCCCCTGCGTGCCGAGCAGAACCTCTTGGTGCGCAACGAGTCCCGCGAGCCGGATCGAGTGCACCCGCACGCCGTCCACGTCGGCACCACGTGCGCCGTCGAGTTCGGTGGTCGTCGCATCGGGGCTCGTCGCAGTTCCTGCGGCGGCGCGTGCCTCGGCGATCAGCGCGGCGGTGCGATACGCCGTGCCCGACGGCGCATCGGCCTTGTTGGGGTGGTGCAGTTCGATCACCTCGACGGAGTCGAAGAACCGCGCTGCCTGCTGCGCGAATCGCATCGACAGCACCGCACCGATGGCGAAGTTGGGCGCGATCAGCACACCCGTCTGCGGCGATCCCGCCAGCCATTCGCGAACCTGCTCGAGCCGCCGGTCGTCGAAACCGGTGGTACCGACCACAGCATGGATGCCCTGCTCGATCAGGAACTGCAGGTTGTCCATCACCACGTCGGGATGGGTGAAATCGACGACCACCTGGGCATTCGCGTCGACGAAATTCGCCAGCGGATCACCCTGGTCGACGGTCGCCACGAGCTCGAGATCGTCGGCCGCCTCGACGGCGGCACAGATTGCCTGACCGACCTTGCCGCGTGACCCCAGTACCCCTACTCGAACAGGTGCCGTTGCACTCACGTCGTACCCACACTCGTTTCGTCGTCTTGTCGGTTCTACCGACCTCAGAGCCTACTTCTCCGCGATCCGCACCGGCAGCTACGGTCGTCCGGTGCCATCCAGCGTCCTGTTCGCCGACCGAGTCGATGTCGTGCGCGGCGGCCGATACCTGCTCAGCGACGCCACGATACGGGTCGAGGAGGGCGAGCACTGGGTGTTGCTCGGTGCGAACGGCGCAGGTAAGAGCACTCTGCTCAGCTTGCTCGGTGCCGTGGTGCATCCCACGCACGGTTCCGTGCACGTTCTCGGTCATCGCCTCGGCCGGGTGGACATGCGCGAATTGCGGACGCGCATCGGCCACGTCGATCCCCGTCTGACGGTCGAGGCTCCGCTGACTCTGTTCCAGGTGGTGCTGACCGGCCTGACCAACACTCCCGACCTGATCCCGAGATGGTCGGCCACCGAGGACCAGATCGCCCGTGCCCATCGGTTGATCGGTTCCCTCGGCGTCGCCCATCGCACCGAGGCATCGTGGCACACGCTCTCCCAGGGAGAACGTGGCCGAGCGCTCATCGCGCGCGCCCTGCTCCCCGACCCCGCAGTGCTGTTGCTCGACGAGCCCGCCACCGGACTCGATCTCGCTGCCCGCGAACAACTCCTCGGTGCGCTCGACTCGTTGCGGGCCGAGCACCCGAGCCTGGCGAGCATTCTGGTGACGCACCACCTCGAAGAGATCCCCGTCTCGACCACCCACGCCCTGCTCATCCGCAACGGAAAGGTGTTGGCGCAGGGAGCCGTCGACGCGGTGCTGACCACCGCAAACATCAGTGAGTGTTTCGACCATCCCATCGAGATCTCGACGCAGCGCGGCCGGTGGGTCGCGACCGCCGCCAACAGCTGATGCTCAGTCGAAGACGATGACCTGACGGATCGCGTTGCCGTCGGCCAATTCGTCCATCCCGCGGTTGATCTCGTCCAACGTGATTCTCGAGGAGATCAGCTTCTCGACGGGAAGCCGTCCCTCACGCCACATCTGGGCATAGGTCGGGATATCGCGCGCCGGCACGGCGGACCCCAGGTAGCTGCCGACGATCGTGCGCGCCTCGGCCACCAGGCCCAGCGGCGAGATGGACGAGCGGGCGTCGGGCGACGGGAGACCGACGGTGATGGTTTTGCCGCCGGGAGCCGTTGCAGCGACGGCAGTTTCGAAGGCTCGGGCGTTGCCTGCCGCCTCGATCACGATATCGGCCTTGATTCCCTTCTCGGCGAGCTCGGCCGGTGAATAGACCTGCGTTGCGCCCAGATCGGTTGCGGTGGAGAGCTTGTCCGGGACTCCGTCGACTCCGATCACCTCGCCTGCACCCACCGACACGGCTGTCAGAACGGCGGCCATGCCGACTCCGCCGAGACCCACCACCATCACCGATTGACCGGGCTTCGGAGTTCCGGCGTTGAGCACCGCGCCACCGCCGGTCAGTACCGCACAACCGAGAACTGCGGCGATATCGGCCGGGATGTCGTCCTCGACCGGCACCACGGACTTTCGGCTCACCACCGCATGGGTGGCGAATCCGGAGACTCCGAGGTGGTGTTTGACCTCTTCCCCGTCACGGTGCAACTTGATGCCGCCGCCGAGCAGGGTCCCGGCATTGTTCGACGCGCTACCGGTGATGCACGGCATCTGACCGTCGGTGGCGCACCCGGCACACTCGCCGCAGCGCGGCAGGAACGTCATGACGACGCGGGTACCGATCGCGATGTCGTCGACGCCCGGTCCGACTTCCTCGACTCGGCCTGCGGCCTCGTGGCCGAGCAGCATCGGGACCGGACGAACCCGATTGCCGTCGACCACCGACAGGTCCGAGTGGCACAGCCCTGCGGCTTCGATTCTGATCAGCAGTTCGCCGTCGCCCGGCGAACCGAGCTCGAGGTCCGAGACGGTGATGGGATGCGAGTCCGCGAAGGGACGAGATCGGCCGATTTCTTCGAGTACTGCGCCGCGAATCTTCATCCCGCCAGACTATGCGGCTCCGCCGCATGTGCGTGGAACTTCGTAGCCCACTACGAAGTTCCACTCACATGGGCCGCAGGCCCTCAGAGCGGCAGACGCGGCCTGAGCAGGTGCGCCACCAGCGCTGTCCACCCGGTTTGGTGGGTTGCCCCGAGTCCCTCGCCGGTGTCTCCGTCGAAGTACTCGTTGAAACTGGGATGCTCGGACCACAACGGGTCGGCACTGGACTCGATGCGATCGCCGTCCGCCGGCCGCTTGCCGTCCACCGGCCGGAACAGTCCGGCGAGACCGTTGTCGATCAGATCGGCGGCGTCGGTGAGGGTGCGGTGGTTGCCCGAGCCGGTGGGGATCTCGATGGTGAACGAGTCGCCGTAGTACCGGCCGTACGCGCGCAGCTTGTCGGCGAGCAGTACGTTCACCGGGAACCACACCGGTCCACGCCAATTCGAGTTACCACCGAACATTCCGGTACGCGACTCCCCCGGCTCGTATTCGATGGACAGGCTTCGTCCGTCGACGTCGAAGGTCACCGGCTCGCGATACGAGGCCGACAGCGATCGAATTCCGAACTGCGACAGGAATTCCTCGGAATCGAACATCCGCGAGAGGATGCGCTTGAGACGCTCGGGCTGGACGAGCGTGAGCAGCATCCGCACCTCGCCGCCCTCGCGCCGAGCCAGCAGTGGGCTGACCATCTCCGGCCGTCGACGCTGAACCCAACGCAGACGGGCAGTGAGGTCGGGGCATTCCTCCTCGACCCACGGCGGGATCTCGGTGGCCCCGAGGATGGGCAGCAGGCCGACCATCGATCGCACCCGCATCGGAACCGCATCGCCCTGAGGTTGGACGAGAACGTCGTAGAAGAAGCCGTCTTCCTCGTGCCAGAGCGAAATATGCTGCGAACCGAACGAATTGACGGCTTTCGCGATCGAGAGGAAGTGCGAGAAGAACTTGGTCGCGACGTCGTCCCAGGCGCTGTCGTGCCGCGCGAGCTCGAGTGCGATCTTGAACATCTGCTGGCAGTAGAACGCCATCCAACTGGTCGCGTCGGACTGCTCGAGTCGGAAGCCGGGAGGCAGTGGTGCAGATCGGTTGAACAGTCCGATGTTGTCCATGCCGAGGAATCCGCCCTCGAAGATGTTCGAGCCCTCGGAGTCCTTGCGGTTGACCCACCACGCGAAGTTGAGCAGCAGCTTGGTGAACACCCGCACCAGGAATTCGCGATCCCGGTAGCCGTCGATGCGATAGACGTGCCACGCCGCCCACGCGTGCACGGGTGGGTTGACATCACCGAACTCCCATTCGTACGCAGGCAGTTGACCGTTGGGGTGCATGGCCCATTCCCGGCACATGAGCACCAACTGTTCCTTGGCGAAATCGGCGTCCACGTGCGCCAACGGAATCGCGTGGAAGGCCAGGTCCCAGGCCGCGAACCACGGATACTCCCACTCGTCGGGCATCGAGATCACATCGGCCAATGCCAGGTGACGCCAGTGCGCGTTGCGCCCACCCGGGTCCTGCCGCGAGTCCGGTGCCGGAGCTCCGACCTTGTCGCCCTCGATCCACTCCTCGACGTCGTATCGATACAGCTGCTTGGTCCACAACAGGCCGGCGTACGCGCGCCGTGCCACGTGCCGGTCTACATCGGTGAGATCGGCACCGATCACGGCACCGTAGAACTCGTCCGCCTCGACCTGGCGATCGACGTTGACGGCATCGAATCCGGCCCCGAACGTCTGCTCGTCCGGGCGGTTGGGCGAGAGCCGCAGCCTGACCGATTCCGTTGCACCCGGGGCGATGTCGTCGAAGCGATACCAGAACGCAGCCTTCGTTCCCGTCTGCTCGGGGTTGACCGCATCGAGTTCCCCGTCGACGACTCGGCGGCCGATGCCGTCCTTGGGGTAGGACGAGATGTTCTCCTGCCCCCACAGGGCTTCGGCATTGGTTTCGTTGTCGCAGAACAGAACTGCCGGCGTGCCTTCGGCACTGAGGTAGTACCGACCGAGAAATCCGTGATCGACGGCGATCGCTTCGAGTCCACCTGCCATCAGGTCCGGCGGGCTCAGCTGCGCCAGTGTTCCGCCCCGCTCGTCGCGTCCCCAGGACCAGGTGTTGCGCAACCACAGGTGCGGCAACAGGTCGACCGATGCCGCCTCGGGGCCGTGGTTGGTGATCGAGATGGTGATGCAGATGTCGTCGGGCGAGGCCTTGGCGTACGTGACCTGGACGTCGAAGAATCTGTTCTCGTCGAGGATGCCGGTGTCGGCCAGCTCGTATTCGCGGTCGTCACGTCCGCGTCGAGCGTTCTCTTCTCGCAGGTGGGCGTAGGGGTACTCCGCGTGCGGGTAGCGATAGAGCCACTGCATCCAACTGTGCGTCGGTGTTCCGTCGACGGCCCAGAAGTACTCCTTGACGTCTTCGCCGTGATTTCCTTCTTCGTTGGCCAGGCCGAACAGACGTTCCTTCAGGATCGGGTCCTTGCGGTTCCACAGAGCGAACGAGAAGTTGAGGAATCCGAAGCGGTCGCAGATTCCGCCGATCCCGTCCTCGCCCCAGCGGTAGGCCCGCTTGTGTGCCTGGTCGAACGGGAACGACGCCCAGGCGTTCCCGTCTTCGGAGTAGTCCTCGCGCACTGTGCCCCACTGTCGTCCCGCCAGATACGGACCCCACTGGCGCCACGGTCCGCTGACTCCGGGCGATTCGGCCAACCGATTGTGTTCGACGGTGGACGGGGTGGGAACGCTCACGGGATTGGTGGTCACGGCACACAGTCTGGTCGTTGGCGGTCATCGATGCACGCCGACGTTGGCCGCGAGGTAGCCGACGCGGCGTTGTACCGCGGCGATCTCGCGGATGCCGTCGGTCAGCAGGCTTCGTTCGAGCGGCGACAGATCGGCCATGATCAGCACGTCGCCGGGGCGGTGGCCCGCTGTGATCTGGTCGATCTGATGCGACAGTCGGAGCCGTTGCAGCAGCGCGAACACCTCGGACAGCGCAGTGACATCACGTTCGGAGAGCATGCCGTTACCCGACGCCGCCGCGAGTCGCGCCGGCGTTGAGGCCGAGGCCATGCCGACCGACAGCCCACCCCAGCGAGCGAGGTTGACGATGGGCGTCAGCGCGTGGGCCTTGAGATCGAACGTCCCGCCGCGCCGAGCCAGGACGTCGCGTAGCGATCGCAGCCGGGCGCGGCCGGCGAGCGCATCACGCAGCTGCAACCGCAGTGCGTCGGGGTGATCGACCAGCAGTCGGCGGTAGGCCTCGGGCACGGTGTGCAGTTCTCTCGGGCCCCACACCACTCTGCCGTCGATCATCAGCGAGGACATGATCAGGCCGGAGTCCTCTGCCGGATTGCCACGTTGGCCGAAGGGGTTGCTGAGCCAGTGCGCCGCGGCGCGTTCCCACTGACCGGCCGAGCGTGCGAATCGAGGTGAGCTCGCGACCGCGCCGTTGGTGTCCGACGGTAGCCCGGCACCGTCGAGGCTCTCGTGCACACGGGCGGCCAAGTCCATCAACGCCTCGTCGCGGGTTCTCTGCACCGCGTTCGCTTTCCCTCGGACCTCGGGGTCGGCGGTGGTGTCCGCCCAGCTCAGCGCACTGTCGACGTCCGAGGAGGGCATGGCTTCTCGACGCGCCACGCTGCCGAGAGTGATCCAGGCGAATCGGTCACGCGGCACGTCCGGACGTGCAGTCCATTCGATCTCGACAGCACGGCGGACGATGCTGTCCACCACGACGGAGAGGATCGCGCTGACCGCCATCGCATCGGTTCCGCCCTGGAACAGATCCACCACCAGTCGGGGCACGAGCCTGCCTGCGTCGGCGAGTTCGGCGGAGGTCGACGCCGACGCCACCGCTCGGCGCACCACGAAACTGCGTCGAGTCGAGGCAGCGTGCAGATCGGAATCCTCGACGACACCGAGAACCTCGCCCCGATCGGACACCACGGGCATGTGCCGCAGCCCCAGTTCGAGCATGTCCATCAGCACGGTGCCGGCCAGCCGGTCCGCCGTGACGGTCTCGGCGGGTGCCGTCATCACCTGCTCTATCGGAGTATCGACTCCGATCCCGGCGGCCACCACACGAATTCGGAGGTCTCGGTCGGTGAATATGCCATGGCGCGAGCCACGCAGCGGAACCAGAACGTACGAGCTGCCCTGATCGGTCATGTGCCGGACGGCGTCTCGAACGGTGGTGCCGACGGGTACGAACACCGCTGGGGCGGAAAGCAATTCACCGACGGTGCGGCCGGCGCTACCCTCGACCGGTCCCCCACGGTATGCAGACGACGAATTGACGGCATCGGCCAGGAACGCCAGACCGGTGGGCGTTGCGAACAACGGCCGAACCAGTGCACCGGGCAACTGCAGGACGACACTCGGTTCGAGTGCCCGCGCTCGGAATTCGACAGTTCCACCGGACAGCAGAGCCGAGAATCCGAAGACTCCACCTTCACCGATGGTGTCGATCGGCACCTCGGTGGGAGAGGTCGCGTCGGGGTGCATGATCACCACGCGCCCGGTATGCACCACCCATACGGTGTCGGTATCGGTCGAGACGTCCATCCGGCTAGGGTCCACAACCCATGCGCCACTGCCGTACTCGCGTTCGACGGCCGCCGCGGCCACCTCGGCCAGCACAGCCGGTGGCGCGCCCTGAAACGGTGGATGCGCGCCGAGGAAATCGGCCAGCTCCGATCTATCCGCCACGGATCAGGTCGGCGCATCTCTCCGCCATGGTCATCACCGTGATGTTGGGATTGACGTACGGCAGCTTCGGCATCGCCGACGCGTCGACCACGCGCAGGTGCGAGACTCCCTTGACTCGTAATTCCGGATCCAGCACGGCCATGGCGTCGTCCACCGAGCCCATCCGCGCCGTGCCCGCCGGGTGATAGACCGTGTTGTGGGTCTTGTGCACGTAGTCGAGCAGGTCGTCGTCGGTGACGGCCTCGGGCCCTGGGGCGAGTTCGCGCTCGATCCATTCCGATAGTGGACCGTGCGCGGCGATGTCGCGCGCCAGCTTCAGTCCGGCCAGCATCACCGCGTCGTCGTGGCCGTCGGCATCGGTGAAGTAGCGCGGGTCCACTTTGGCACGGTCACGAAAATCTCTGCTGCGCAGACGAACAGTGCCGCGCGAGCGCCCCTGCGTCACGTTCGGAGTCAGGCAGAATCCGTTGTCGGTGGTCGGGTAGCCCCAGCGGAGGGTGTTCATGTCGAACGGCACACTGCCGTAATGCATCATCACGTCCGGGTAGTTCAGCGAGTCGTCGGTCTGCGCGAACACCCCGATCTCCCACCACTGCGAGGACGTGGTGACCATCGGCTTGCTCGCTTCCCAGAACACCAGACCTTCGACGTGGTCGTCGAGGTTCTCACCCACACCGGGAGAATCGACTCGCACCGTGATTCCCATCTCGCGCAGTTGGGCTGCCGGTCCGATTCCCGAGAGCATCAACAACTTCGGCGTGTCGATGGCCCCGGCGGTCACGATGACCTCGCGCCGTGCGGAGACGGTGTCGTAGCCCGTCAGGTCGGGGCGCTGGTATCGCACACCCGTCGCGGTCAGCGATTCGTCGATCAGAATCTCGCTGATCCAGCAGTCGGTGCGCACCTCGAGGTTCGGCCGTGAGCCGATGATCGGGTGCAGGTACGCATGCGAGGTCGACATGCGTGAGCCGTCTTCTCCCGCATTGATCTGAAACCAACCGGCACCGTTGAGTACAGGCGTTCCGCGGTTGAATGCGACCGTGGGAAGACCTATCCCGGCGGCCGATTCGAGTACTGCGGCACCGCACGGATCGTTCGGCGGCACGTCGCGGATTCGCACGGGGCCGTCGTGTCCGCGGCCGGTGTCGTTGTTCTCCACGCGCGCGACGTACGGCAGGATGTCCGACGCGCCCCACCCCGTCGCACCGGCCGCCGCCCAATCGTCGAGGGTTTCCGCAGGTGGGTGAAACGCGATGCAGGAGTTGTGCGAGGAGCAGCCACCGAGCACTTTCGCGCGCGCGTGCCGCATGAAGCTGTTGCCGCGCTCCTGCGGCTCGACGGGATAGTCCCAGTCGTAGCCGGAGTCGAGCAGGTGCATCCACTCCACCAGTTCGAGAATCGCCTTGTCGCCGACGTCGGTCGGCCCTGCTTCGACGAGGCAGACACTGACGGAGGGGTCCTCGCTCAGACGTGCCGCGAGGACGCACCCCGCCGTCCCGCCACCTGCAACGACGTAATCGAACTGGGTGTCTGTCACTGCACGCTCCTTCTAGTTGCCCGTGGAGGCATGTGATTTCAGAGTGCCGATGTGCTTGCGTCCCTTGACTGCGTACCACAGCAGGCCAACGCCGAGGATGCCGCCGATGTAGACGAATGCTCCGAACGTGTTGTACCAGGGGGTTCCGTACACGGCCTCGCGCGGCCACGCGAGGTTGATCGCCATTCCAGCGCCCCACACCACTGCCGCGATGTTGACCGGCAGGCCCCACCTGCCCATCGTGAAGTATCCGCCGGGCTTCAGATCTGCCGGCGGCCACTCACCCTTGACTCGTTTGACCAACAGTGGACCGGTGACCATCAGATACGCGAGGTAGATCATGATGATCGCGATCGAGGTGAGGACCGTGAAGATCTGCGGCTGACCGATGTTGACGACGAGAATGACGATGGCCAGCACGCCGATGGTCACCGCGGGCACCACCGGGGTCTGGGTCTTCGGATTCACCTTGGCCAGACTCTCGCCGAAGGGCAACGCGTTGTCTCGGGCCATGGCGAACGTGAGCCGGATCGCCGCGGTGTGCACTGCCAGTGAGCAAACGAAGACCGCGATGACGATGCAGATGAGGAAGACGGTGCCCAGCGGGCCCCACATCACCGATTCGACGATGGACTGCAGGCTGCCGTCGGGACTGCCGAGGGAAGGATCGTTCAGGTCCGGTGCGGCCATGACGGCGAACACCAGGATGGCTCCGCCGATGACGAACGAGGCGAGGATGGCGCGAAAGATCGCCTTGGGGGCCGTGCGCCGAGGTTCGACCGTCTCCTCGCCGAGCGAGCTCGCGGTGTCGAATCCGTACATCACGTAACCCGACGCCAGCGACGCGACCAGGAAGGCACCGAGGTAGCCGCCGCTCTCGCCGGCTCCGTAGCCGTTGGTCGAGAAGAACACCTCCGGCCCGCGAGTGATGTTGGCCGCGAGCAGGATCGCGATGAGAACGGCAGCGATGAGTTCGATGAACACGCCCGCACTGTTGATCATGGCCATCAGCCGGACTCCGAGCGCATTGATCGTGGTGGTGATCGCGATCAGAATCGCACCGAGCAGCACTGCGTTGGCCGCGAAGTCGGTGGCACCCGAGCCGTCACCGATGATCTGGAACCCACTCCAGATACGTGGCAGGTTCAACTGCAGAGCCAGAGCGACGGCAGACAGTGTCACGATCGATGCCGTGAGCATCAACCAGCCCGCCGACCAGCCGACGATCCTGCGGCCCAACAGCTTCGCCCAGTTGTACACCGATCCCGCCACCGGATACTTCGCGGCCAACTCCATGAAGCACAAGGCCACGCAGAGTTGGCCGACGAACACTGCAGGCCACGACCACAGATACGCCGGCCCGGCGGTGCCGAAACCGAAGTAGAAGAGCTGGAACGTGCCGGTGAGAATGGAGATGTAACTGACTCCCGCGGCGAAGCTGGCGAATTTCCCGAGACTTCGATCGAGTGACTCCTTGTAACCGAAGTCGTCCATTCCGCTCGAATTGTCGTTCAGTAGTGCCATGCGCCTGGCCTTTCCGATCTTTCGCTATCGGGTACCGAACCACCCCGCCGCGGTGGGTGAGGTGTTGTGCCAAATATGCTTTGCCTCTTGGTATTCGGACATTCCGGACGGTCCGAGCTCGCGTCCGTTGCCGGACTGTTTGAAGCCGCCCCATTCCGCGGCAGCGGTGTAGACACCGAAGTCGTTGAGCCACACCGTGCCATGGCGAAGCCCACGGACCATTCGTTCGCCTCGCGCGGCGTCCGATGTCCGAACTCCCGCGGCGAGACCGTAATTCGTATCGTTACCCAACAGGAGCGCTTCGGCCTCGGTGCCGAAGCGCTCCACAGTGAGTATGGGCCCGAATGTCTCCTCCTGCACGATATTCATGGACCGATTGCAGTGGTCGAAGATCGTCGGCAGAAAATAGCTACCCTTGTCCAGGGCCGGATCGTCCGGCTTCGTTCCGCCGATGACCAGCGTCGCGCCCTCCTCGACGCCGGTCGCCACGAAGGCTTCGATCTTCTCTCGCTGTGCCTGCGACACCAGTGGCCCGGTCTCGCTCGCCGGGTCCATGCCCGGCCCGATGACGATGGTTTTCGCCCGTTCGGCCACCGCAGCGACGAAGCGGTCGGCGACCGATTCCTCGATGATGAGTCGAGTGCCGGCCGAACACACCTGACCCGAGTGCAGAAAAACTCCGGTCAGGACGTTGTCTACCGAGTCGGCGAACGCCTGTTCGTCGGCCACCGCATCGGCGAATACGATGTGTGGATTCTTGCCGCCGAGTTCGACGGCCACCTTGGTGACGTTCTCGGCCGCCGCGGCCAGTATGTGTCTGCCCGTCGCCAGTCCGCCGGTGAACGAGACGAAGTCGACGTCGCGGTTCCTGGTGAGCGCGTCCCCGAGAACCGCGCCGCTGCCCTGCAGCAGGTTGACCACACCGGCCGGTACTCCGGCTTCTTCCACCAGCTTGGTGAACGCGATGGTGGACAGCGGAGTCACCTCACTCGGCTTGAGCACCATGGTGCAGCCGGCTGCCAACGCGGGGGCGATCTTCCACGAGATCTGCAGCAGTGGGTAGTTCCACGGTGCGATCATGACGCAGACACCGATGGGCTCGTGCACCACACGGCTCAGGATTTCGGGTCGGTCGACGTCGATCAGACGATCGGCCTGCACCACAGCGAGATCGGCGTAGAAGCGAAAGACCGACGTCACGTCGTCGATGTCGATCTCGCTCTCGCCGTATGTCTTTCCGGTGTCGAGGGTCTCGATGCGCGCCAACGTCGCTTTGTCGCGTTGGAGCAGATCGGCAATGCGGTTCAGCAGATCGCGGCGCTCGGCCACCGTAACCGAGCGCCACGGTCCGTCGTCGAACGCCGCTCGCGCGGCTGCCACCGCCCGCAGAGCGTCGTCCGGCGTGGCCTCGTCCACCACGGCGACCGTGCTGCCGTCCGCTGGGTTCACGATGTCTCGGGTACCGCCGTCACCGGCCCCCTGCCACTGTCCGTCGATGTACAACGACGGGCGCAGCGAGATCGGATCGAGTGCTGCATCGGAATCGGTCACCGAAACACCTTCTTTCGTAGGGGGTCGGGTGGTGTGTCTACGCTATGCCCTCAACGGCCGATGACTCCATCGATCTGTTCGCGGATGATGTCCGCGTGTCCGTTGTGCCGGGCATATTCACCGATCATGTGCACGTAGACCATCCGCAGCGACATCGGCCCACCGCGCGAGTCGACCAGATCGTCCAACGAGTGCCGGGCCGCGATCTCGTCCGAGGCACCGCACTCGGCGGAGAATCGCGCGAAGTCGGATTCGGCCCCGGACTCGGTCGCTCCCAGAAAGTCGGAGTCCTTACCGAACGCCGCGTCGTACATCGGAGCGAACGACATCGACTCCAGTCGCTCTCGGAACCAGATGCGTTCGACCTTCGCCAGATGACGCACGAGTCCGAGCAGGGAGAGCGTCGAGTGCGGAAACGGTCGCCGCGCCAACTGTTCGGCGTCGGCACCGGCGCAGATGTTGAGCAGCGTCGCTCGATGCCACTGCAGCATTCCTTCGAGAATCGGCCGCTCGTCGCCGACGAGCGGACCCGTGACCTGTTCCGGTGTGGGCGCTGTCCATGTCTTCCGCCGTTCGGTCATGCAGAGATTGTCGAACATGCGACGGCGCTGTGCAGCGCCGCGCATTACGGTGGGATTCATGACTATCGAAGATGTGGGCGGCAGACGAACGGTGACGGCGGACGAGCTTCTTCTCCTGGTGGGTGATCACCTGCTCATAGAAGAGGGTGTCGCGACCGGGTTCATCGAAAGCGCAGGCCAGGTCGCCGAGAACGTGGCGGTGACCGTGACCGACGGCGTCGACGGCACCACGACGACCGAGCGCGTTTTTCTTCCCGATGCCGAGGTGACCATCGAACCCGCCGATCGCGGACGCGCCCCGGTCACTTTGTGACGGAAGAAGTCCCTGCTCAGAAGTACATTCATGTAACTCGAACAACTCTGCTCACACCAGTCACACCGGCACCGAATTGAGCTAGGGTGGCGGAAACCCGTCACCGCTCGAAAAGGACGTCAGTAGTGCGACAGGGCCGAGTACGACCGACCGTTCGCGTTGCCGTGGTGTCCTGCGCCGCCGCGCTCGCTGTCGGGTTCGGCTCGATCTCGGCGGTTGCCTCGCCCGAGGCCTCGGCCCCGGCAACCGTCGCCGAAACGGTCCGTTCGGCCGACGCGGAGCGCTACAACGACGCGCAGAATGCATTGGTGAAGGGGCGCTACGACGCCGGTTTCGCGGCACTCGATGCGCTCGCAACCGCTGCCCCGGACGACGCCAACGTGGCAGCTCTGCAGACGTTCTATGCCAACGCGACCGCCGATACCGCTGCTCTGACGGCGCACAGGACCCGCCTGCGCGGCCTGTCTCCAACCCTCGCCGATGCAGTCGATCGCGCCATCGCCATCATCGACGAAGCCGCCACGCAGACAATCGATTTCGCCCCGACCACCGACGGACCGCGTACCGCGATCGTGGTGCTCGGGCTGGGGCTGGAGGGTGACGGCAGCATGACAGGCGAGTTGGTGGCACGTCTACGCTCGGCCGTCGCCGCGGCGGAGCGCTCCCCCGAGTCCCCCATCGTCGTCACCGGCGGGAATCCGCAGAGCGGTATCACCGAAGCCGAGGCCATGCACCGATGGCTCGTGGACGAAGGCATCGCGGCCGATCGCATTCACACCGAATCGACCGCGAATTCGACGGTGCAGAACGCACAGCGCACCACCGCACTGGCAGCCGAGATCGGCGTCGAGAATCTGGTGCTGGCAACGACACCGAGCCACCTGCGGCGCGCGATGTCGGACTTCGAGATCGCCGGATCCGACGTGATGGGCGCTGCGACCGTCGATGTCGACGATGTCCCGGACCTGCCCACACTCGCTCCGACGGCGCGGTTGGGTATGACCGTGGATGCGACCAAGATTCTAGGAATACCGCGCACCTACTGACGCGTCCACCCGCGCAGCACGCACTCCGCTCCCGCGTCGAACATCGCCCGACGAGTCTCGTCGTCGGCGGTCGAGGGCATTGCCAATTCGAGCGACACCAATCCGTGCACGATCGCCCAGAACGAGTGGCTGATCAACTCGACCGACGCCCCGGCCATGGTTCCCGCCGCGACGGCGCTCGACACGGCAGCGCGGAGCGGATCCATGGCCGCGTCCGCGCGATGCGCCTCGTCTGCAACATCGATCGAACCGAGCACTCCCCCGAACATCACCGCGTACAGATGCGGATTGGCCAGTGCCCAGGTGCGGTAGGCGACGGCGAGCTCGCGTAGGTCCACTTCTGGATCGCCGGTGACCGGAACCCGGCGCTGGGAGTCACCGAAACTCGCGAACGAGGTGGCGAACAGTGCCACGAGCAACTCGGTACGTCCGCCGAACAGCGAATAGATCGCCGTTGTGGATGTGCCCTGTGCAGCGGCCAGTTTACGCAGCGACAACGAGTCGACGCCGTGGTGCGCAACGGTTTCCGCCGCGGCCTCCAGTAGCCGGGTCCGCAACTGCTCGTCGTGAATTCTGGGTCTCGCCACTTGCGGAACCTATCACAACGGTGTTTTATAACGGTGTCACATAATGCTTCACCCACCGAACAGACGGGAACACGTCATGCCACCCATCATCGACGGCCGACGGACGGTCGAATTCGAACGAGACACCGTCACGGTCTTCCTCATCGGAATGCGGATCAACAATCCGGTGGCCGTTCGCTCCTGGTTACCCGCGGTGCGCGCGATGCCGCGGATGCTCGGCCATCTCGAGCAGGATCCCGCTTCCGGGCTGCTCGGTTACCACTCGTGGCTGGGGCGCACCACCATGCTGGTCAGCTATTGGCGCACTGCCGAGGATCTGACGCGATTCGCCTCCGATCCCGACGCACCACATGCACCCGCCTGGCGTGCCTTCAATCGATCGGTGGCCGCAACCCGCCACGTCGGCGTGTGGCACGAAACCTATACCGCCACAGCACAGAACAGCGAGGCGATCTACGTCAACATGCCTGCGTTCGGCCTTGCGGGAGCCATCGGCGGACTACCGGTGGGTACCGGCTCGCACACGTGGAAGCAGCGAATGAAGTCCGCGAAGTAAGAGCTACAGGAAGTTCGCGGCACGCGCAGCGAGGTCGAGAACGGGCTGCGGAAAGACTCCGAGAGCGACGGTGAGCACCACCGAGGCCCCTATCGAGCACGACACCGAGGCAGTCGGGCGCACGATCGTGGCAGTCGTCTCTCCCGGATCGGTGAAGAACATCAGCACGATCACCCGCACGTAGAAGAACGCCGCAATCGCGCTGCACACCACACCGACCACGACCAGCGCCGCTCCGCCTGCACCGGAGGCAGCACTGAACACCGCGAACTTGCCGATGAACCCACTGGTGAGCGGAATCCCGGCGAACGAGAGCAGAAACAACCCGAACACCGCCGCCACCAGCGGTGACCGACGGCCGATTCCCGCCCACCGATCGAGGTCGCTCACCTCACCGCGTTCGTCGCGCGCCAACCCGATGATCGCGAACCCTCCGAGAGTGCTGAAGGCGTACGCCACCAAGTAGAACATCGTGGCCGACACACCGGCGTCACCCCCATCACCGGAATCACCCAGTGCCGTCACTCCCGTGAGGATGAATCCGGTGTGTGCAACGGACGAGTACGCCAGCATCCGTTTGACATCCGTCTGCGTCACCGCGACAACGGAACCCAGCACCATCGTCGCGATGGCGACCACCCACAGCATCGGTCGCCAACTCGAGTCGAGACCGGGCAGAGCCATTCCGAAGATGCGAAGAATCGCACCGAACGCCGCGACCTTGGTCACCGTGGCCATCAGCGCCGTCACCGGCGTCGGTGCACCCTGGTAGACGTCGGGAATCCAGGAATGAAATGGCACCGCGCCGACCTTGAACAGCAGACCCACTGCGAGCAAGGCGGTTCCGATCAGCGCGAGCGATCTGCCCGGGCCGTCCACCGCGATGGCGTCGGCGATGCCGTCCAACCGAACGGTTCCGGCGTATCCGTACAGGAACGCGACTCCGAACAGGAAGAACGCGGACGAGAACGCGCCCAGCAGAAAGTATTTCAGAGCCGCTTCCTGTGAGAGCAGCCGCCGCCGTCGGGCGAGTCCGCAGAGCAGATACAGCGGCAGCGACAGCACTTCCAGCGCCACGAACATCGTCAGCAGATCCGTGGACGCCGGGAACAGCAGCATCCCGCCGATCGCGAACATCGCCAGAGGAAATACCTCCGTCTGGGCGACGCCTGCATCGATGGCCTCCTTCTCCGCCACGCTGCCCGGAGTGGTCGATGCCTGTGGAGTGAACGAATCGATCCGGCGCTCGGCACCGGCCCCGGTGACTGCAACGGTGCGCTCCGCCAGCAGTGCGACTGCCGGAATCGACACCAGCACAATGGTTCCCTGCAGGAAAAGGGTAGGGCCGTCGATCGCGACCGCCCCGTTCATCGCCGACGCCTCGGTTCCGGCCAGACCGAGGATCGCCGCCAGCGCTACCACCAGTCCTGCGAGAGCAAGACCCAGATGTGTGAGCCGACGGGCCCGCAGCGGCACGAACGCTTCGACGAGAACGCCGAGAACTGCGACCGAGAACACGATCAGCATCGGTGCCAGCAGACCGTACTGCACCTCGGGTGTGGTCATCGCTGACCTCCTGAACCGTCGACGATCGTGGATTGCACTGCCGGAGTGATGACATCGAGCGCCGGTTTCGGGTAGACACCGAGCACGATCAGCAACGCGATCAACGGCACCACCACGGCCAGCTCGCGTCGGACGAGATCGGGCACCGTCCGGTTGTCTTCACGGACCGGCCCGGTCATGACGCGCTGGTAGAGCCACAGTATGTAGATCGCCGACAGCACGAGGGCTCCGGCGGCCACGATCGCAGCGACTCCGTATCGACCGAACGTGCCGATCAGCACCAGGAATTCGCTCACGAAGGGGGCGAGGCCGGGTAGAGAGAGCGTGGCAAGTCCCGAGATCAAGAACGTGCCGGCGAGCACCGGTGCCACCTTCTGCACACCGCCGTAGTCGGCTATCGCTCGTGACCCTCGACGCGAGACGAGGAAGCCCGCGATCAAGAACAGTGCGGCCGTGGAAATTCCGTGGTTGACCATGTACAGCGTGGCACCAGCCTGACTCTGACCGGTCATGGCGAAGATGCCGAGGATGATGAACCCGAAATGCGAAATAGACGTGTACGCAATCAGTCTCATCATGTCGGTCTGACCGATCGCCAGTATCGCGCCGTAGACGATGCCGATGACCGCAAGAGCGATGATCCACGGCGCGAACGTCTGCGACGAGCCAGGAAAGAGTTCGAGACAGAACCGCAGCATCGCGAACGTGCCGACCTTGTCCACCACCGACATCATCAAAACCGCAGTCGCGGGCGTGGACTGCACGGCGGCGTCGGGCAGCCACGAATGGAACGGCCACAACGGTGCCTTGATCGCGAAAGCGAACATGAAGCCGAGGAACAGCGCGTTCAGGACCATCGGGTCCACTCCGAGTCCGCCCGATGACGCCGCGTCGGCGATCACGCGCAGATCGAATGTCCCGCCGTCGAACGGCCCGTCGGGTCTCGCGGTCACCACGTAGAGGCCGATGACGGCCGCCAGCATGACCAGACCGCCGAAGAGGTTGTACAACAAGAACTTCACCGCGGCGCGCGTACGATGCTTGCCCCCGAAGCCGCCGATGAGGAAGTACATCGGAATCAACATCGCTTCGAAGAAGATGTAGAACAGCAACACGTCCAAGGCAAGGAACGAGACGACGACCATCGACTCGACCACCAGGATCAACGCCATGTACGTGTGCGACACCCGACGGGAGCCGTAGTGCGCGACGCGACTGCCGTCGTACCAGCCTGCGACGAGCAGCAACGGCGTGAGAACGGTGGTGAGCAACACCAGCACGAGGCCGATGCCGTCGAGGCCGAGGGTGTACCGCGCACCGAAAGCCGCTATCCACGAATGGTCCTCGACGAACTGGTACCGATCGCCACCGGAGTCGAACGACACTGCCAAGGCGACCGACACGGCCAAGGTCACGGCAGCGAAACCCACTGCGACACTGCGCGCGACGGTCGGACGAGCGGCGGGCACCAGGGCGACGACGACCGCGCCGAGCATCGGGAGCACCCAGAGAACGGTCAACCAGGGAGTCACAGAGCCACCACCATCAGTACCACGAGAACGGCTCCCGCGAACATCGCCAACGCATACGACCGCACGTATCCCGTCTGCAGCCGCCGGGACCGCGTCGATGCACCACCGATCGAGCTACCCACCCCGTCCACGACGGCGTCGATACCGTTGTCGGCGTGCACCAGTGCGCGCGTGAGGGTCTGTCCCGGACGCATGAATGCCGCCTCGTTGAAGGCGTCTCCGTAGAGATCGGCACGTGCGGCTCGGGTCACGGCCGACACGTCCTCGGGTGGCGTCGACGGAACCTCACCGACGATGTACTTGCGGTAGGCGACGGTCGCGCCGACCACAACGACCACCAGGACGGCGACGGTGACGACCCAAGCCGGGATCGCGTGCTCCTCGTGAGCCGATCCCACCACGGGCTCGAGCCATGTCTCGAGGCGACCGCCCACCGCGAGAAAGGCACCCGACGCCACCGAGCCGACGGCCAACACGATCATCGGAGCGGTCATCGTCGCCGACGCCTCGTGCGGTTGTGCCTGCTCGGACCAACGTTTCGGACCGAAGAACGTCAACAGCATCACCCGAGTCATGTAGAAGGCCGTCAGGCCTGCACCGAGCAACGTCACGCAGCCGAGAATCGGGCCTGCCACTCCCCCGGCGGCGAATGCAACCTCGATGATCGGATCCTTGGCGAAGAAGCCGGAGAACGGCGGCAGTCCGATGATGGCGAGATACCCCAGGCCGAACGTGACGAACGTGATCGGCATCGCGACGCGGAGTCCGCCGAACCGTCGCATGTCGGTCTCGTCGTTCATCGCATGCATCACCGATCCCGCGCCCAGGAACAAGCCCGCTTTGAAGAAGCCGTGCGAGATCAACAGCACGATGGCGTAGGTGTACCCGGAGGGGCCGAGCCCGGCCGCGAGCACCATGTACCCGATCTGACTCATCGTCGACGCCGCGAGCGCTTTCTTGATGTCGTCCTTCGCACATCCGATGACGGCACCGAACAGCAAGGTAACCGCCCCGACGGTGACGGTGGCCGCGCGGGCGGCAGGAGATGCCTCGAACACCGGTCCCGAGCGCACGATGAGATACACCCCGGCCGTGACCATCGTGGCCGCGTGAATCAGTGCCGACACCGGTGTCGGACCCTCCATGGCATCACCGAGCCAGGACTGCAACGGCACCTGCGCCGACTTTCCACATGCCGCCAACAGCAGCATCAGCGCCATGGCGGTGGCCACGGATTCGCCCGCCTCGCCGATTCCGGCGAACACGTCGTCGTACTGCACGGAGCCGAAGTTGACGAACATGATCATCAGCGCAACCGCCAGGCCGATGTCGCCGACTCGGTTGACCACGAACGCTTTTCGGGCAGCCGACGCGGCCGACGGCTTGTGCTGCCAGAAGCCGATGAGCAGATACGACGCCAGACCGACACCCTCCCACCCCAGATACAGGCCGAGGAAGTTGTCGGCCAGAACCAGCAGCAGCATGGCTGCCAGAAACAGGTTGAGGTACGCGAAGAAGCGACGCCGCTCGGCGTCGTGACTCATGTAGCCGATGGAGTACACGTGAATGAGCGAACCGACCCCGGTGATCAGCAGGACGAAGCAGATCGACAATTGATCTGCGCGCAAGCCGAACTCGACCTGTAATTCGTCCACCGGAACCCACCGGAACAAGGTCTGAGTGAGGGCGCGGCCCGACTCGGCGCGACCGAGCATCGAGCCGAACACCACCGCGGCCACGACGAACGAGGACGCTGCCGCCGCCGTCGCGACGAGGTGCCCCCAGCGGTCGGTGCGCCTGCCACCGAGCAGCAGGAACGCTGCACCGAACGCAGGCAGAGCCGGAAGAAGCCACAGCATCGACATCATTTCTGCGCCCCCGTCAATTCTTCATCAGGGAGTTCTCGTCCATCGAAATCGACCGACGGGATCGGAAGATGGCCATGATGATGGCCAGGCCCACCACCACCTCGGCGGCGGCGACCACCATGGTGAAGAACGCGAACAACTGGCCGTCGAGGTTGCCGTGCATGCGGGAGAAGGTGACGAACGCGAGATTGACTGCGTTGAGCATCAATTCGATGCACATGAACACGATGATCGCGTTGCGCCTGACGATGACGCCCGCCGCGCCTATCGCGAACAACAGAACGGACAGGTAGAGATAGTTCTCCGGATTCATCGTTCGTCACTCTCGACCCGAGGATCGGCGAACATGGCGTTGACGGAGGACTCGGATTCGGTTCCGTCGGGCAACAAGGCGCGGCGATCGACCCCGTTGTGCCTGGCATACACTCCCGGGCTCGGCAGCGGTGTCACCCTCGAGCCGTCGCGGAAGCGATCCTGCGCCATCTCTCGCTGACCCTTGACCGGCCCCAGAACCTCTCGGTGCGCCAGAATCATCGCTCCGATCGTGGCAGTGATCAGCAGTGCTCCGGTCAACTCGAACGCCCACACGTATTCGACGAAGATCAGCTCTGCCAGGCCCTCGACGTTTCCGGTCGAGTTGGCGGCGTCGAGACCGGCGAAGTCGAGCCGACCGGCACGGGCCGCGTCGCGCAGCAGTACCCCGATGATCAACAGTCCGAAGCCGATTCCGATGACGACGGCAGCGATGCGGTGGCCACGCAGAGTTTCGGTCAGCGACTCCGAGGTGTCGACCCCGACGAGCATCAGAACGAACAGGAACAGCATCATGACCGCGCCGGTGTAGACGACGATCTGCACGACACCGAGGAACAGCGCTCCCTGCGCCATGTAGAAGGTCGCCAGTACCACCATCGTGGCAGCGAGGAACAACGCAGAGTAGACGGCCTTGGTGCTCATCACCACCCCGAGTGCGCCGATGACGGCGACGACACCGAGGGTCCAGAACTGCACGGCCTCACCGGTGGACGTGGCATCGAGGGCGAGCTGCACCGCAGCTTCCGGTGCACTCATCGCACCGAACCACCATCGGGTTCGGCTGCGGGTTCGGCTGCGGACTCGGCTCCTGACTCGTGGCCGGTGACGGCTCCCCGGTAGTAGTCCTCGGACGTAAGACCCGGCGCCATCGCGTGCGGCGGTGCGGTCATCTGCGGTTGCAGCGGGGCCAGCAGCGCGTCCTTCTCATAGATCAGATCGGCTCTGTTGTCACCGGCGAGTTCGTACTCGTTGGTCATCGTCAGAGCCCGTGTGGGACATGCCTCGACACACAGTCCGCACCCGATGCACCGCAGGTAGTTGATCTGATAGACCCCGCCGTAGCGCTCGCCCGGAGAGTACCTTTCGGTCTCGGTGTTGTCGGCTCCTTCGACGTAGATGGCGTCGGCCGGGCAGGCCCACGCGCAGAGCTCGCAGCCGATGCACTTCTCGAGACCGTCGGCGTACCGATTGAGCTGATGCCGCCCGTGGTAGCGAATCTCGGTGGGCTTCTTCTCCTCCGGATACAGCTCCGTCTCGGGCTTCTTGAACATCGTGGCGAAGGTGACCCCGAAACCTGCTATGGGACCGAGAAATTCAGGCATCGGCGTTCTCCTTCGGTGACCTGGCGGCGGATGAGCACACACCGGCGTGCCGGCTCGGGACATTCGAGCCCTGCTCGGGAATGGGAGGTATCGGGAATCCGCCTGCCAACGCATCGAACTCGACGACAGATGCAGGAGGCGGCACGTTCCGTTCCCGTGCATGCCTGCGCACCATCAGCAGCAGCGCACCCAGCACGGCCACCGCGAAGATCATCGACACTCCGAACGTGACCAGTGGTACGTCGTAACGCTCGGCACCGAGGACCCGAACCGTCGCGATCACCATCACCCAGACGAGGGCAACCGGAATGAGGATCTTCCAGCCGAAGTTCATGAACTGGTCGTAGCGCAGCCTCGGCAGCGTCGAACGCAGCCAGATGAACACGAACAGGAACACCCAGACCTTGAGGGTGAACCACAGCACGGGCCACCACCCCGAGTTGGCACCGCTCCACAGACTCAGCGGAATCGGAGCCCGCCAGCCGCCGAGGAACAGCGTGGTCGCCAGTGCCGACACGGTGACCATGTTGATGTACTCGGCGAGCATGAACATGGCGAAACGAAGAGACGAGTACTCGGTGTGAAACCCGCCCACCAACTCACCCTCGGCCTCGGGCAGATCGAACGGAGCGCGGTTGGTTTCGCCGACCATCGCCGTCACGTACACCAGGAACGACGGCAGCAGCAGAAACACGTACCAGGTGTTCTGTTGCGCAGCAACGATTCCGGACGTCGACATGGTGCCCGCGTACAGGAAGACCGCCGCGAACGACAGGCCCATCGCGACCTCGTAGGAAATCACCTGCGCAGTCGAACGGAGCGCACCGAGCAGCGGGTACGTCGAGCCCGACGCCCACCCTGCCAACACGATCCCGTACACACCCACCGACGTGACCGCGAGGATGTACAGAACCCCGACCGGCAGGTCGGTCATCTGCAGTGGCGTCGTGGTACCGAACACCGACACCTCGGGCCCGAACGGAATCACCGCGAAGGCCATGAACGCGGGCACCACCGAAATGATCGGAGCCAGAACGTAAATCGGTTTGTCGACGCCGGTCGGAGTGATCCCCTCCTTCAGCGCCAGCTTGATCCCGTCCATCAACGACTGCAACAGGCCCCACGGCCCCACCCGGTTGGGACCGACCCGCATCTGCATCCACGCCATGATCTTGCGTTCGGCGTAGATCGCCACCAGCGGCGTGAGCACCAGGAACACGAAGACCGCCAAGGCCTTCCCGACAACCAACCACCACGGGTCGTTGCCGAACATCGACAGATCGGTCGGCGCGGCCACGATCACGACTGCTCACCCTCCGGTCGTTCCGCAGGCTCCACTCCTGCGCCCTCTGCTCGTTCCACAGAGCCGCGACCGATGCGAACCACCGCGCCCGACTGCGCGCCGAGCGACCGGTGCACCGCCGAACCGGACGAGTTCAGCGGCAGCCAGACCACGGTGTCGGGCAGGTCGGTGATCGTCAGCGGCAACGTGATCGAGCCCCGGTCCGTCGCGACGCTCACCGGGTCACCGGTCTCCGCTCCGATGGCCGACGCCGTCGCCGCCGACAACCGAACAGTGGGCGGGCGACCGGTCGCGGCGAGATTGTCCTCACCGTCCTGCATCCGTCCCGCATCGAGGAGCATCCGCCACGTGGCCAGAATCGCCTCGCCGGGCCCGAGGGTCGGAACGTGCGCGCGGGACGCGATCCGGGCCACCGGGATGCGCGGGCCGTTCCACACACCGAGGCGAGTCAACTGAGCGCGTGCCGCCGCCGCGTCGGGTACGGCCAGTTCGACGCCCATCTGTGCGGCGATCGCATCGAGGACGCGTTGGTCCGGCATCAGTGCACCGGCACCGAGCGCAGTGTCGAACGCGCGCGGTCGTCCTTCCCAGTCGACGAAGGTTCCCGGCTTGTCGACCACCGGCGCCACCGGGAACACCACGTCGGCCCGCTCGGTGACCGCACTGCGGCGTAGCTCCAGGCTCACCACGAACGCCGATCGGTCCAGTGCATCGAGTGCACCCGCAGGGTCCGGTAGATCGTCGAGATCGATTCCGGCAGTGACCAGGACACGACTCGGTCCGGCGTCGGCCAGGATCGCGGCGGTGTCGCGGCCCACCTCCGCCGGCAACTCGGACACACCCCACACTGCGGCAACCTCGGCGCGCGCAGCCGCATCGTCCACAGGACGACCGCCGGGCAGGACGTTCGGCAGCGCCCCGGCGTCGAGGGCACCGCGTTCTCCAGCACGTCGCGGAATCCAGGCCAGGCGCGCCCCGGTGTCGTCCGCCAGTTTCGAAGCCGCCGCCAGACCGCCGGGCACGGAGCCGAGCCGCTCGCCGACGAGCACGATCGCACCGGGCTCGCGAAGGAGGTGAGCAATGGATTCGGTCCCACGATCGCCGATGTGCAACGCATCGAGCCACGCCGGCTCGTCACCGGGAATCGACTGCAGCAGAACGCCGTCGAGCTTTCGCAGGCCTCGGGTGGAGAACGGCGCGATCGACGCCACCACCACTGCGCTCGTGCGGTGCGCCTTGCGAAGCCTCAGGAACACCAGCGGCGATTCTTCCTCGGGCTCGAAGCCGACCAGCAACACCACCGGGGCCTGCTCGAGGTCGGTGTAGGTGACCCCCAACCCGGTCGCTGCGATCCGGCCGGCCAGGAAGTCGGCTTCTTCGGTGCTGTGGCTGCGATTGCGGAAGTCGACGTCGTTGGTGTGCAGCACTGTTCGAGCAAACTTGGCGTAGGCGTAGGCGTCTTCGAGGGTCGACCTTCCGCCGATCAGTACCGCCGCCCGGCCGACCGATGCGGCCAGCCCCGACGCCGCGGCGGCCAGCGCAGCCGACCACGACGTCTCGATCAACTCCCCTGATCCGTCCCGGATCATCGGCGCGGTGATGCGATCGGGTTCGGTGGCGTACTTGAACGCCCACCGTCCCTTGTCGCAGTTCCATTCCTCGTTGACCTGCGGGTCGTCACCTGCCAGCCGGCGAAGGACCTTGCCGCGTCGATGGTCGGTTCGTTGAGCACAGCCTCCTGCGCAGTGCTCGCACACGCTCGGTGACGAGGTGAGATCGTAGGGGCGCGCCCGGAACCGATATTCGGTGTTGGTCAGCGCACCCACCGGACAGATCTGGACGGTGTTGCCCGAGAAGTAGGAGTCGAACGGCTCGTTACCGAAGATCCCGACCTGTTGAATCGCACCGCGCTCGAGCAGGTCGATGGACGGGTCGCCGGCCACTTGTGCCGCGAACCGAGTGCAGCGCGCGCACAGGACGCACCGTTCCCGGTCCAGCAGGACCTCCGCCGACAGCGGAATCGGTTTGGGGTACGTGCGTTTGGTCTCGACGAATCTGGACTCTGCTCGACCCGCCGCCATCGCCTGGTTCTGCAGCGGGCACTCGCCGCCCTTGTCGCACACCGGGCAGTCCAGCGGATGATTGATCAGCAGCAGTTCCATGACGCCTCGCTGCGCCTTCTCCGCCGACTCCGATGTCACCTGAGTGCGCACGACCATGCCCTCGGCCACCGCGGTCGTGCAGGACGCCAACGGCTTGCGCTGCCCCTCGACGTCGACCAGACATTGACGGCACGCCCCCACCGGATCGAGCAGCGGGTGATCGCAGAAGCGCGGGATCTGCACACCCATCAGCTCGGCGGCGCGAATCACCAACGTGCCCTTGGGAACGCTGATCTCGTGGTCGTCGATGGTCAGTGTCACCATCTCCACGTGGGTCACCGCGGAACGACCATGTGCAGCTGCGGTCATGACGTCAGCTCCTCTGCCATCAGAGTCGATCGGTGTGGATCGAAGGGACATCCCTGTTCGGTGACATGTCGGATGTATTCCTCGCGGAAGTACTTCAGCGAGGACACGATGGGGCTCGCAGCTCCGTCTCCCAACGCGCAGAACGACTTTCCGGCGATGCCGTCAGCGATGTCGAGCAGTGTCGTCAGGTCCGCTTCGGTGCCGGTTCCACTGTCGAGGCGGCGCAGTATCTGCACCAGCCAATAGGTTCCTTCTCTGCACGGCGTGCATTTGCCGCAGGATTCGTGTGCGTAGAACTCCGTCCAGCGCAGTACCGCTCGCACCACGCACGTCGTGTCGTCGAAGATCTGCAATGCCTTGGTACCCAACATCGATCCGGCGGCGCCGACGCCTTCGTAGTCGAGTGGCACGTCGAGGTGGTCGCCGGTGAACATCGGTGTCGACGAACCTCCCGGTGTCCAGAATTTCAACTCGTGACCGGGCCGGATGCCGCCCGCGTAGTCCAGCAGTTCCCGCAGGGTGATACCCAGCGGAGCCTCGTACTGGCCGGGACGACACACGTGACCGGAGATCGAGTAGAGGGTGAATCCGGGTGACTTCTCGCTGCCCATCGACCGGAACCATTCGATTCCGTTGCGCAGGATCACCGGAACGCTGGCTATCGATTCGACATTGTTGACCACTGTCGGGCGTGCGTACAGGCCTGCGACCGCGGGGAACGGTGGACGCAGCCGGGGTTGTCCGCGCCGACCCTCCAACGAGTCGAGCAGAGCCGTCTCCTCGCCGCAGATGTACGCGCCTGCACCGGCATGGATCACCAGCTCGAGCTCGAATCCCGTTCCGAGAACGTCCTTGCCCAGGTAGCCGGCCGCGGATGCCTCGGCGACCGCGGCATGCAGTCTGCGCAACACCGGTACCACTTCGCCGCGGACGTACACGAATGCATGCGATGCCCGAATGGCGTACGCCGCGATGATGATTCCTTCGATCAGCGTGTGCGGGCTCGCCATCAGCAGCGGCATGTCCTTGCAGGTGCCCGGCTCCGATTCGTCGGCGTTGACCACGAGGTAGTGAACTTTCCCGTCACCCTGTGGAATGAAGCTCCACTTCGTTCCGGTCGGGAATCCCGCACCGCCACGGCCGCGCAGACCGGAATCCTTGACCAAGGCGATGAGATCGTCGGGGTCCATGGACAGGGCTTTCTCCAGCCCTCGATATCCGTCGTGACTGCGGTAGGTGTCGAGGGTCCACGAGTTCTTCTCGTCCCAGAATTCGCTCAGCACCGGCGTCAGGGCCATGTCACTTCCCCTTCGTCGACGGATCGGTTTCGGTGGTGTTCGGCTGCGGTGGAACGGTCGCCGACGGAGCCGGAGCGGGTTTCTCGCGCACCGTCTCCGCCACGGCTTCGGCACCGAGATCGGGATGATCGTCCGGCGAGCCGGCGGCCGCCCGGGGAGCCGACATCGAGTGCTCTCGGGCGTACCGGAGGCCGGCGAGGGTGGCTTCGCCTGCGCTGCCGGAGGATTCGAGTGCCCCGGGCCGGTCGTCGGCGAACCCGGCGAGAATTCGCTCGGTCTCGCGGAACGTGCACAGCGGCGCGCCGCGAGTCGGGGTCACCTGCTCACCGGAGCGAAGCGCGTCGACCAGTTCCCGCGCCGACGCCGGAGTTCTGTTGTCGAAGAATTCCCAGTTGACCATCATCACCGGCGCGAAGTCGCACGCGGCATTGCACTCGATGTGCTCGAGGGTGATGGCACCGTCGGCCGTGGTCCCGCCGTGATCGATGTCGAGGTGGTCCCGCAGGGCGTCCATGATGGCGTCGCCGCCCATGACGGCACACAGGGTGTTGGTGCACACTCCGACGCGATAGTTGCCGGTGGGCTCGCGGCGATACATCGAGTAGAACGTCGCGACCGCGGTCACCTCTGCTCCGGTGAGATCGAGTACGTCCGAGCAGAATTCGATTCCGGCCGGCGTGAGGTATCCGTCCTCGGATTGCACCAGGTGCAGCAACGGCAGCAACGCGGATCGGGTCTGAGGATAGCGGGCGAGGACGATGTCGGCGTCGGCGCGCAGGCGGGCCAGGACGTCGTCGGGATAGGATTCGCGTGCGTCGGGGCCGACCAGTTGTACGGCTTCCTCGGGGCGGGCTCCGAGTTGGACGAGTACCGGCTCCGAGCGTGGCGTGGTCATCGGTCCACCCCGCCCATCACCGGGTCGATACTGGCCACGGCAGCGATGACGTCGGAGATCATGCCGCCCTCGCACATCGCGGCAACCGCCTGCAGGTTGGTGAACGAGGGGTCTCTGAAATGCACTCGGTACGGCCGAGTGCCGCCGTCGCTGACGATGTGCACGCCCAGTTCGCCTCGCGGCGATTCCACGGTGGACAGCACTTGGCCCGCCGGCACTCGCATTCCCTCGGTCACCAGTTTGAAGTGGTGGATCAACGACTCCATCGAGGTGTCCATGATGGTGCGCACGTGGTCCTGAGAATTGCCGAGACCGTCGGGTCCGGAGACCAGTTCTGCCGGCCAGGCGATCTTCTTGTCGTCGATGACCACCGGTCCGGGTCGCAGCCGATCGAGAGTCTGCTCGACGATCTTGAGCGATTCCTTCATCTCTTCCACGCGAATCAGATAGCGCCCGTAGCAGTCGCATCCGGTGTCGGTGACGACATCGAACTCGTAGTTCTCGTACCCGCAGTAGGGATCGGACCGGCGCAGATCGTAGGGAAGCCCGGTCGAGCGAAGCACCGGACCGGTGACGCCGAGGGCCATGCACCCCGTCAGGTCCAGGTAGCCGACGTTCTCGGTTCTGGCCTTCCAGATCGGGTTGTCGTTGAGCATGAGTTCGAGGTCGCGTAGACGGCCGGGAAGAACCCGCAGTAGCTCGCGGACCTTGGCGATCGCATCGGCGGGCAGATCCTGAGACAAGCCCCCGGGACGGATGTAGGCGTGGTTCATCCGAAGTCCGGTGATGGCCTCGAAGACGTCGAGTATCAGTTCGCGTTCCCGGAAGCCGAACAGCATCGCCGTCACGGCACCCAATTCCATTCCGCCCGTGGCCAACGCCACGAGGTGCGAGGAAATCCGATTGAGCTCCATCAGCATCACCCGGACCACCGTCGCGCGCTCGGGAATGTCGTCGGTGATGTCGAGTAGCTTCTCCACCCCGAGGCAGTACGCGGTCTCGTTGAAGAAGGGCGAGAGATAGTCCATCCGAGTGACGAACGTGACGCCCTGGGTCCAGTTACGATACTCGAGGTTCTTCTCGATACCGGTGTGCAGGTAGCCGATTCCGCACCGGGCCTCGGTGACGGTCTCGCCTTCGATCTCGAGTATCAACCGCAGCACACCATGGGTGGACGGGTGTTGCGGACCCATGTTGACCACGATGCGTTCCGTGGTCGACCCGCGGGCCAGCTCGACCACGTCGTCCCAGTCCTGACCCGACACCGCATAGATGGTTTCGTCCGTTGCGCTCATCAGTTGTACGACCTGCGCTCGTTGGGAGGCGCAACCCGAGCGCCCTTGTACTCGATGGGAATTCCGCCCAGGGGATAGTCCTTGCGTTGGGGGTGGCCGACCCAATCGTCGGGCATCTCGATCCGCGTCAGGGCGGGATGACCGTCGAAGACGATGCCGAAGAAGTCGTAGACCTCGCGTTCGTGCCAATCGTTGGTCGGATACACCGCGCAGAGCGAGGGCGTGTGCGGATCTGCATCGGGCACAGCCACTTCGAGTCGCACACGGCGTCCGTGGGTGATGGAGACCAGATGGTAGACCACGCGCAATTCCCGGCCGACATGATCCGGGTAGTGCACGCCCGATGCCCCCGTGCACAATTCGAATCTCAGTTCCCCGTCGTCACGGAGAGCACGGGCGACAGCGGGCACGTGCTCCCGCGAGAGATGCAGCGTCAGTTCGTCGCGGAAGATCACCACACGTTCGACGGCGTCCTCGAACGGTACGGCTGCGTCCCCGGCGTCGAGAACAGCCGCCAAGCGATCGACCAGGGCGTCGAAGTAGCTGCCGTAGGGTCGGAGCGCGGTATCGACCGACGCCACCGGCGGCTGCAATCGGCCGTAACCGGACGTGTCGCCGCTCCCCCGGACACCGAACATCCCGCGGGCTCCGTGCGTCGTCATCGCAGCAGCCCCTTCAAGTCGATGGTCGGGGTGGACGCCAGCGCTGCAGCCTCGGCGGCCGCGCGCACCTGCTCGCGATTGACACCGAGCGGCATTTCCTGAATCTTCTTGTGCAGCTCCAGGATTGCGTTGAGCAGCATCTCGGGTCGGGGTGGGCAACCGGGCAGGTAGATGTCGACGGGGACGATGTGATCGACACCCTGAACCACCGCGTAGTTGTTGAACATTCCGCCCGAGGACGCGCAGACACCCATGGCGAGGACCCATTTCGGCTCCGCCATCTGGTCGTACACCTGCCGCAGTACGGGCCCCATCTTCTGGCTGACACGCCCCGCCACGATCATCAGGTCCGCTTGACGCGGAGACGCACGGAACGCTTCCATGCCGAATCGCGCGAGATCGAACCGACCGGAGGTGGTGGCCATCATCTCGATCGCACAGCACGCGAGACCGAAGGTCGCGGGCCACAACGAACCCTTACGGGCGTAGCCCGCCAACCCCTCGACGGTGGTCAGCAGAAATCCGCTGGGTAGCTTCTCTTCGAGTCCCATCGATCACGCTCTTTCGCATCCGCTTGAGGTGAGAACAGTGCATCGTGCCGCCGCCGATCAGCGTTCGGGCGTCAGTCCCATCCGAGTCCGCCTCGCCGCCACTCGTAGACGTAGGCCACCGACACGTTGACGACGAACAGTGCCATGGCAACCAGTCCGAAAGCACCCAGGACGTCGAGGTGCACGGCCCACGGATAGAGGAAGACGATCTCGATGTCGAAAATGATGAACAGCATGGCGGTCAGGTAGAACTTCACCGGAAATCGTTGGCCCGTAGGCGCATGCATCGTGGGCTCGATGCCGCACTCGTACGCGTCGAACTTCGCTCGGTTGTACCGCGCCGGACCCACCATGGTTCCGACCATCACCGAGAACACCGCGAACACGACCGCAATGGCACCGAGAACGAGGATCGGAACGTAGGCGTTCATCCCGGCATCTGCTCCCTCGATCGACTACCGCGCCGGCGCGGAGTAAATGCGACGGCCGTACCAATGTGACCTGAAACACACGATATGGGTTCGGTGTCGATCTCGCGGGATTTCGAGGACTCCAGTTTCGTAATCCGTTGACACGCATGGGGCACCCGATCTCGACAGTGTGACTCAGATCACTACCCGGGCCCATGCGATCCGGTCGGACGTCAACGACAAACCTCCCGACGATCCCGGCCGAACGAGGCCGCGGCATGAAACAGGAGGAATGATGAAATCGATTTCCGTCTCGGCACTCGCCGCCGAGGGACTGGGAACTGCCCTGCTCGTGATCTTCGGAGTCGGCACCGCCGTCATCGCGGGCGACACTGTCGGCACCCCGGGCATCGCCCTGGCGTTCGGACTCACACTGCTCGCCCTCGTCTACGCGATCGGGCCTGTCTCGGGATGCCACATCAACCCGGCCGTGACGATCGGAGCCCTGATAGCTCGCGCCATCACCCCGGTCAAAGCTGCGTTCTACATCGCTGCGCAGGCCGTCGGTGCAGTGATCGGCGCGCTGATCGTACTGTTCGTGGCGTCCGGCCGCCCCGGATACGACATGTCGTCGGACGGTCTGGGCACCAACGGATTCGGCAGCTCGTCACCCGGAGGATACGGGCTGGCGTCGGTGGCGGTGTTCGAGACGATCGCGACCGGCCTGCTCGTCCTGGTCGTACTGGCCACGACCGCCCCCACCGTTCACCCCGTCGTGGCGGCCGGCATCCCGATCGGCCTCACCCTGACCGTGGTTCACCTGCTGGGCATCGGCATCGACTCGACCTCGGTCAACCCTGCTCGGTCCCTCGGCCCGGCCCTCGTCTACGGCGGACCGGCCCTGTCACAGCTGTGGGTGTTCGTGGTGTTCCCGCTGCTCGGAGCAGTCATCGCCGGTTCGATCCACCGGTTCGTGCTGACGGTCCCCGCATCGGAGAAGACGGTCTGATCTACCGCGGTCGAGAGACCCGGGCACCGACACGTGCCGAGTGCTGCCCCAGCAGATCGACCACCGCACGCCCGAGCCGAATCGGATCCAACGGGTGCGGTACTGCAGCCTCGGCGCGCGACCATTCGGCCAACCACGCGTCGTCCGGACGTCCGATGAGCACCAACACCGGTGGGCAATCGACGATCTCGTCCTTCAGCTGCTTCGCCAGACCCAGACCTCCGACGGGTGAGGACTCGCCGTCGAGAATCGCCAACGCGACACCGCCTGCATCCATGTGCTCGATGACTACGGCAGCCGTGGCGATGTCGACGTACTCGATGTCACCGAGTGCGGGATCCGGTCGAGTTCCCACCGCAGACCGCACCTGGGCACGGGTAGCGGCATTGCTGCTGTACACGAGCACGCGCAGACGACCGGATGAACTCTCTCCCACTGTGGCGTCGGACACACCGCGATGCTACCGCGCTGTCCCCGCGAATCAGCCCGAAACAGCTACGGCCGACATGCATTCGACGCTGCGAGTCCGGTCAGGACTCGACGGTGACGATCACCCCGGCAGGTTCTTCGGTGGTCGTCACCGTGAACTCGGGTCGATCGGCCGCAACACCGACGAAGGCCTGCGAGATTCCACCGGGATCGGCCAGAAAATCGACCGAGACAACAGCGGAACCCTCACGTCCTCGGACACGTTCGGGCCCGGTATACGGAGAGAACGTGCCGTCGGAGTCCGTCGATGTACCGGACAGATCCACCTGCAACACCGATCTTCCCGGCACTGCCAGCGGTTCACTCGTGGCGTAGCGGACGGCTTCGTCGACATACCGCACCGTGTAGGAGACAGGGCCGTTGCCCGCCAACCGGAATTCGACAGTCGACGACCCCTCGAACACCACGTCGGTGACACCGACCGGCGACGCTCCCGGGAACCGCGCGCCATCGAGGCTCGGGGGTAGCTCTGTCACCGCGGGCGGCGGCGCTTCGACCGTCGGCCCGGGATCGGACACGGGATCACCGACCACCAACGATCCCGTGACCGTCATGTAGTTCGTGCCGGCCGAGACCTCGTCGACCGGGCCGCTGCCGTCCTCGCCGGCACAACCCGCGAGAAGACCGAGCGCCAGCGATCCGACGACCCAGAGCGCGAGTGGAGACCTGCGGTGGCCGTCGTACATCGCCATACCGTACTGAAGAAACCGATCGGTTCAGTAGTGCTGTCCCGACGCACATCGGTCACGATTGCACCGTCCTGCGATGCTGCTAGCGTCGGAGGGTATGGAGCCCAAGAGCTATTCGTCCGGTGAGCGTGTGTTCGGTCCGCCCAACGGGACTTTCGACGCGGACTGGGCTGCCACCGCACTGCGCTCGAACCGCCCCGAGTTGGACCATCCCACCTCGGTACGCCTGGTGGAACGGGCCTGGGAGCTACTCCGAACGCAGGGCCTGCGCGGAGAACCGCTGGCAGCTGCACTGAACCTCGAGCCCGGTCTCGCAACTGCGGTGTCCGCCGTCGCGACCGAGACCGCCGAGTTGTACCTGGACCCTCGGTAGTTTCCGAGTCTCTCAGCGCGCACCGAACTGCTCGGCTGCGAAGCCGGCCACGAGCACCGCTGTTCCTCCGATTTCGCCGACGATCAACGACACCATGAACAGATGCGTCCCCGGGACGGGATCGACGAACTGGTTCTCGGTGTCCCGACGAAACCCGTGCACGGTGTAGCTCACGACGGCAGCGACGAAGAACAACAGCACCACCGATGCGGCGATCAGATCCACCGGCACCGACCACGCGCTGAACTGCGCCAGCACAGCGAGTACCAGAGCGGCGAACGAGTACATCAACGCTGCCCGATGGGCGATGTCGACGTACCGGTGGGCAGTGCCGTCCGGAGACGTCGACATCTGGTGGTACTTGACGACACCCAACCCCAGTGCCCACAGCAGCAGCAGACCGGCCACGAGGACGATCACCTTGGTGTCCAGTTCCAACTGCATGTTTCTCCCCCACTAGATCCCGCGCCGAAGGTATCACCGGACTTGCTACCTTTCGGCAATGCCGGCCGACCCCGAACTGTCCCAGAACGCGTACGGACTCCGCTTCGACTGGGGTCTGCGCGGTGCCGATGCCTGTGTCGACGGCGCCGACATCGCCGTCGTCGTGGATGTCCTGTCGTTCACGACCACTCTTACGGTCGCTGTGGACGCGGGTATCGACGTCATCCCCAGTCGGTGGCGCGACGACCGGGCCACCGAGTTGGCCGAGCAGTTCGACGCGGTCCTGGCCGTGGGGCGGTCGGCCGCCTCACCGGGCCGGATCAGCTTGTGCCCGGCCACCGTACGGGCCGCGCCGGCACCGGCTCGGCTGGTGTTGCCGTCACCGAACGGGTCCACCATTGCCCACGATCTCGCGAGCACGGCCCCGCTGTGTGTGGGAGCGTCGCTGAGAAACGCGTCCGCAGTGGGGCAGTGGATACGGGCCGGAAACAGCAGTGCGGTGACAGCGGTCATAGCGGCCGGAGAACGATGGCCGGACGGATCGCTCCGCCCCGCCGTCGAGGACCTGTGGGGGGCCGGTGCAGTCATCGCCGCCCTGCTCGACGCCGGAGCACCCGATGCCTCCCCCGAGGCGAGAACAGCCGCTGCCGCGTGGCGAGCCGTCATGCACGACGTAGGCTCCGAGCTGCGGCAATGCGCCTCGGGTCGCGAATTGGCCGGGATGAGACACCCGGAAGACGTCGACATCGCAGCCGAGGTCGATTCGAGTTCCTGCGTTCCGATTCTGCGCGACGGAGTATTCGTCGACGCGGCTCGGTCGTGAGTCGACGGGCGATCGACACGACCCACGATGCCGACCCGACACGGCCGATCGTGTCCGATATTTGGATCGGACACCCGAATCACGGATCATACGGTGGTGAGTACGGAACGAGTCGCCCCCAAGACCACCGTCGTTGTACCGACGTACAACGAACGTGAGAACCTCCCCAAGCTCGTCGAGCTGCTGGCCGGGTTACAGGTGGAAGGGCTCGGTGTGTTGGTGGTCGACGACAATTCGCCGGACGGCACCGGCGAGGTCGCCGACAAATTGGCCATCGACGGACCCATCGACGTCAGCGTTCTGCACCGCACCGAGAAGAACGGGCTCGGCCGCGCATACGTCGCAGGCATGACGAGAGCGCTCGACGAAGGTGCGGACATCGTCATTCAGATGGACGCCGATCTCTCGCACCCCACCGAGGTGATTCCGGCGATGATCGACAAACTCAACACCAGCGACGCGGCCGTGGTGCTCGGATCGCGATACGTACCGGGCGGAGCGGTCGCTGCCGATTGGCCCTGGCATCGCAAGGCCCTGTCCGCATGGGCGAATTTCTACGTGAACACGATCCTGCGCCTCGGAGTCAAGGATGCGACCGCGGGATTCAAGGCGTGGCATGCGCGCACCCTGCGCACCATCGATGTCGCCTCGGTCGAGAGCAACGGGTACGCGTTCCAGGTGGAGATGAACTACCGAACCGTCAAACACGGCCTCACTCTCGCCGAAGTGCCGATCACGTTCGAGGAGCGCAGCGAGGGCGAATCCAAGATGAGCCTGTCGGTGCAGCTCGAGTCGGCATTGGTGCCCTGGAAGTTGTTGCTGGGCAAGAAGAAACTCTGACCCCACACGTCAAGGCGTGAAGCGTCGGAATCCGCCCTCGGCCCCGATCACCTGACCGGTGATCGAGCCCGAATCGGGCGAGAGCAGCATCGCCACGACGGCCGCGGCCTCCTCGGGTGAGTTCCACCGACCGCGCGGCATGTGGCGTGAAACGAACTCGTCCAGATCCGCACTGGCCCAGCCGGTATCGGTCGGACCCGGATTGATCGTGTTGACGGTGATGCCTCGCTCGATCACCGAATCGGCCAGCGTAGAGGTGATCGACGCAATGGCACCCTTGCTCACTGCGTAGGGAATTTCGGTCGGCATGGGCCCTTCGTCCTGCCCGGAGGTGAACAGTACGACGCGACCACCGTCGGGATGCGCCACGTAGCGCCGCACGAATTCCTGAACCAGGAGCAGAGACGCTCGCACGTTCACCGCCCAGGTCAGGTCGAGCGACTCCGCCGTCATCGAATCCAGATCACCCACCTGCGACCGCGCATGGTTGACCACCAGAGAATCGATCGCACCGAGCCTGAATTCGGCCGCGTCGAACAGGGCTGCCGGTGCCGCGGGATCGACGAAATCGATGTCGAGGTGGCCGAGCCTGTCGTCGGCGATCGACAACTCGGCCAACACCTTCCTCGCTCCCGGTGTGCCTGCTCCCCACGGCTCGGTGACGTCGTAGCCGTCGCACGAGTGCGCGAAGACGCGGGTGGTCTCGTCCTGCAGCAGACGGCGGGTGACAGCGAAGCCGATTCCCTGCCGCCGACCTACGCCGGTGACGAGGACTGTTCTGCCCCGTGCCGGCACGTCCGAGTTTCTCATGCCGCTTCCTTGACCGACGCGGCGTACACATCGACGTATTCCTGCCCCGACAGGGTCGCCAGCGCCGCCATCACCTCATCGGTGACCGCCCGCAGAATGACCTTGCTGTTCTCTCCCCCTGCATATCTCGTGAAATCCAATGGTTCGCCGACGACCATGCGCACCTTTCCCGGACGCCACATTCTCGAGCCGACCGGATTGACGGCGAGCGTTCCGTACATCACCAACGGTACGACGGGGGCACCTGTTTCGATCGCGACGCGCGCCAGGCCGGTCTTGCCCTTGTACAGCCGTCCGTCGGGCGATCGAGTTCCCTCCGGGTACACCGCCCATACCTTCCCTTGTCGCAGAATACTTTTCGCCGCCGCGAGCGCCGGTGCCGACGCGTCGGCACCGCGTCGATCGACCGGAACCTGACCCGTCGCGCTGTAGAACCACCGAAGCGCCGCCCCCTTGATTCCCCGGCCCGTGAAGTACTCGCTCTTGGCGATGAAGGTGACGCGGCGACGCATCAGGAGGACGAGGAAGAAGGAGTCGACGACCGTGAGGTGGTTGCCCGCGATGATCACCGGACCCGAGGTCGGTAGATTCTGCGTCCCGGACACTCTCGGTCGACCGAGAATGCGCAGAATCGGGCCGATCAACACATATTCGAACAGCAGGTACCACACGTCGGATCCTCTCGGCTGGACAACGTCGACACCGAGAGTAGACAATGTCTACGTGCCGGACAACCTCAGGACTCGACTGGTGAACGCGGGTGTTCGCCTGCTCGAAAGCGAGGGACAGGGCGCGCTGACCATCAGAGCGGTCACCCGCGAAGCGGGCGTATCGCACGGCGCACCGAGACGGTACTTTCCGACGTTGAGCGCACTTGCCGCGGCGGTGGCTCGAGTCGGTCTGGTCGACCTGGGGCTGGCGCTGAACTCGGCGGCCCAACAAGCCGTTTCACCCCGCGAGTCACTGGATGCGATGGCACATACCTACGTGCAGTTCGCTGCGCAGCGCCCGGCGATGTTCGCACTCATCTTCAGGCACGACCTGCTCGAGGGCTCGGGCGAGAACCTGCGGCTGGCGTCGCGGCCGGTGTTCGACGCGTTGATCGACGCGGTCGAAGCCGTTGCGCCGGAGAATCCACAGTTCACAGCCCTGCGACTGTGGACCTCCGTGCACGGAATAGCGGCGCTCCACTCCACCCGTGCGCTGGAGCCGATCACCGACATTTCGGCGGTGACGGAGTTGACCCGCCGCGCCGTGCGCGACGTGATCGCCGACGCTACCGAACGAGGGACCTGACCGACGCAGGCAGCTGGCGAACGTTCTTGTAGGGGCCGACCACCGCGGCACCGAAAGGACGCTCGAGCAACACGGCTGCAACCTCGCGCACCTCGTCGTTGCCGACGCTGTCGATCCGCGCCAACGTGTCGGTGATGTCGCGGTGATTACCGTAGTTCAGTTCACTACGACCGATCCGGTTCATCCGAGAGCCCGAATCTTCGAGTCCCAGAACCAATCCGCCTCGCAACGAACCCTTGGCCCGCGCGCACTCCGCGTCGGTGATGCCCTCGGAGGCGACCTTGGCCAGCACTTCCCTGATCACCGTCGTCACTTCGCCCAAGTTCTCCGGCTGGCAACCCGCATAGACGGAGAAGGCGCCACTGTCGGCGAACGTGTCCACCGACGAGTACACCGAATACGCCAGACCGCGCTCTTCTCTGATCTCCTGAAAGAGACGAGAACTGAGCCCGCCGCCCACGGCCGAGTTCAGCACGGACAACGCCCAGCGGTGCCCCTCGTGTCGACCGAACGCCCGTACACCCAGGCACAGGTGGGCCTGTTCACTGTCACGAGTGGTCAGGCTCAACGTGGGTGCGCTACGCAATCGCGCTGTACCGGAACGTCTTTCGGCCGGCCTCAGGCCCTTGTCCAGATGACCGGAGAACGCTCGGCGCACGAGCGAGACGATCTGCTTGTGATCGACGTTGCCCGCAACCGCAACGACCATGCGCTGCGGGGTGTATCGACGAACGTGGAACGAGTGCAGTTGCGCACGCGTCATCGACTCGATGGATTCGACGGAGCCGATGATCGGGCGTCCGATCGGATGATCGCCGAACATGGCTTCCAGGAAGGCATCTCCCAGCAGATCCTCCGGATCGTCGTCGCGCATGGAGATCTCTTCGAGGACCACCTGACGCTCGACGTCCACATCGGCCGATCGGCACCGACCACGCAGCACCACATCGCTGACGAGATCGATGGCGAGCGCCACGTCCTCGTCGAGCACGTGCGCATAGAAGCAAGTGCTCTCCTTCGAGGTGAACGCGTTCAGCTCGCCCCCGACGCCGTCCATCACCTGGGCGATTTCGAGCGCACTACGCGTAGGAGTCGACTTGAACAGCAAGTGTTCGAGGAAATGTGCCGCACCGGCAACACTGGGCTGTTCGTCTCGTGAGCCGACCCCGACCCACACACCGACCGAAGCCGAGCGAACGCCGGGCACGAACTCGGTGACGACCCGAAGACCACCGGGCAGAGTCGTCCGTTGCACACCCGTATCGATGGTGATGCTCTCTGGAACGGCCGAACGGTACGTCCCGAGGGGACGTACCGTTCGACTCGATTGCTTCTTACTCAGCGCTGACCTCGGCGGGTGCCTCGGAAGCATCGGCGGGAGCAGCCGCGTTGTCGTCCTCGACGGGAACGAGGCTGATCTTGCCGCGGTTGTCGATGTCGGCGATCTCGACGCGCAACTTGGATCCGACGCTGACGACGTCCTCGACCTTGTTGATGCGCTTGCCGTTGCCGAGCTTGGAGATGTGCACCAGTCCGTCGCGGCCCGGGAGCAGCGAGACGAATGCGCCGAAAGCCGTTGTCTTGACAACGGTTCCGAGGAATCGCTCGCCGACCTTCGGCAGCTGCGGGTTGGCGATGGCGTTGATCATGTCGATCGCGGCCTGTGCGGACGGGCCGTCCGCTGCACCGACGTAGACAGTGCCGTCATCTTCGATGGAGATGTTGGCACCGGTCTGCTCGGTGATGGAGTTGATCATCTTGCCCTTGGGCCCGATGACCTCACCGATCTTGTCGACGGGCACCTTGATCGCGGTGACGCGAGGTGCGTACGGGCTCATCTCGTCCGGGGTGTCGATGGCCTCTGCCATGACCTCGAGGATCGTCGTGCGAGCATCCTTGGCCTGCGACAGCGCGCCGGCGAGCACCTTGGAGGGGATGCCGTCGAGCTTGGTGTCGAGCTGCAGAGCCGTGACGAAGTCCTTTGTTCCGGCGACCTTGAAGTCCATGTCACCGAACGCGTCCTCGGCACCGAGAATGTCGGTGAGTGCGACGTAGCGAGTCTCGCCGTCGACCTCGTCGGACACGAGGCCCATCGCGATACCGGCGACCGGGGCACGCAGCGGCACACCGGCATTGAGCAGCGACAGAGTCGATGCGCAGACCGAGCCCATCGAGGTCGAGCCGTTGGAGCTCAGCGCCTCGGAGACCTGACGGATGGCGTACGGGAACTCCGCCTGGCTGGGCAGCACCGGCAGCAGAGCGCGCTCGGCGAGTGCGCCGTGCCCGATCTCGCGACGCTTCGGCGAACCGACGCGGCCGGTCTCACCGGTGGAGTACGGCGGGAAGTTGTAATGGTGCATGTAGCGCTTGGACGTCTCGGGCCCGAGCGAGTCGACCTGCTGCGCCATCTTGACCATGTCGAGGGTGGTGACGCCCAGGATCTGGGTCTCCCCGCGCTCGAACAGGGCCGATCCGTGGGTACGCGGGATGATCGCGACCTCGGCGGAGAGCGAGCGGATGTCGGTGATGCCGCGACCGTCGATGCGGAAGTGATCGGTGAGGATGCGCTGGCGAACCGACTTCTTGGTCAGTGCGCGGAACGCCGCACCGATTTCCTTCTCGCGACCGGCGAAGCTGTCTCCGACCGACGTCAGGACCTGAGCCTTGACCTCGTCGAGCTTGTTCTCACGCTCGGCCTTGCCGGCAATGGTCAGCGCCTCGTTCAGCGGGATCTTGGCGGCGTTCTCCACGGCCTCGAAGACGTCGGACTGGTACGCCGGGAAGACCGGGTAGTCGCCGGTGGGCTTGGCTGCCTTGGCGGCGAGCTCCTGCTGCGCGGTGCACAGTGCGGCGATGAAGGGCTTCGATGCCTCGAGGCCCTCGGCGACGACGGTCTCGTTGGGGGCGGTGGCACCACCCTCGATGAGCTCGATGACGTTCTCGGTGGCCTCGGCTTCGACCATCATGATCGCGACGTCTGCATCGGCACCGGAGCCGGAGACGATGCGGCCGGCGACGACCATGTTGAACACGGCCTTCTCGAGCTGCTCGTTGGTGGGGAACGCAACCCACTGCTTGTCGATCAGTGCGACGCGAACGCCGCCGATCGGGCCGGAGAACGGCAGTCCGGCGATCTGCGTCGAGGCCGATGCCGCGTTGATCGCGACGACGTCGTACAGATCGGCCGGGTTGAGGCTCATGACCGTGATGACGACCTGGATCTCGTTGCGCAGTCCGTCGACGAACGTCGGACGCAGCGGCCGGTCGATCAGGCGGCAGGTGAGGATGGCATCGGTGGACGGGCGTCCCTCGCGGCGGAAGAACGATCCGGGGATGCGGCCCGCGGCGTACATGCGCTCTTCGACGTCGACCGTCAGCGGGAAGAAATCGAAACCCTCACGGGGGTGCTTACCTGCAGTCGTTGCCGACAGCAGCATGGTGTCCTCGTCGAGGTACGCGGCGACTGCGCCTGCGGCCTGCTGTGCGAGGCGGCCGGTCTCGAAGCGGATGGTCCGCTTGCCGAACGTGCCGTTGTCGATGATCGCAGTTGCTTCGTAGACGCCTTCTTCGACGTCCAATGTTGTGGTTTCCGACATGTGTTCTGTTCTCGTCCTCTCGTCTTTGCCGTGCCCGCGTGGACACACCACGAGCCCTCCTGGCTGCGGCGGCATACCTGTGCCGTCCATCTCCGAGCTTCTCTCGGGACGCGGCTACGCGGAGGCGGCCATCGATCGAAGCCCACCGGATCTCGTATCCGAAAGGCCACTACCGAAGACCGTCACCACGGCGTGACAGGCATACACGGCGGTGTGCGGATGCCGTGCATCCGCTTTCTCGTGCTGGTCGAACTGTTTCTTGCGGTACAAACACAGATAGCCAACGAGGAACAGTCTAAGCACTGCCTCGTTGGCTACTGCACTATTGCTGCGAGTCGGGTGCGCACCGGCGCGTCGAACGGTGCATCGGTGACATCCTCGCGTCTCCGAAGACTATCGACGCAGACCCAGACGCTCGATGAGCGAACGGTAGCGGGTGACGTCGACCTTCGCGATGTACTTGAGCAGACGACGACGACGTCCGACCAGCAGCAGCAGGCCGCGGCGGGAGTGGTGGTCGTGCTTGTGCGTCTTGAGGTGCTCGGTCAAGTCGACGATGCGCTTGGTGAGCATTGCAACCTGCGCCTCGGGCGAGCCCGTGTCGGTGGGGTGCAAGCCGTACTCGCCGAGAACGGCCTTCTTCTGTTCGGTGGTCAATGCCACTGGTACTACTCCTGATCAATGACGTCCGCGTGAAAGGAAGCAACGCGCCCCGATCGAACGACCGAGGTCGACACGACGGGATCGAAGCCGGTACAGCCGCCACGGACCGCAGCGTGCACCGAGGGGACAGCCTATCAGGCCGTGCTCGCCGCCAGGATCGAGCGGGCACGCTCGGCGTCGCGGCCCATTTCCTCCACGAGAACTTCCATCGAGTCGAACTTCTCCATGCCCCGCAGTCGGTCGACGAAGTCGACTGCCACATGTTGCCCGTACAGGTCGGCCTCGCCGTCGAGCACGAATGCCTCGACGGTTCTGGTGCGACCCGAGAACGTGGGATTGGTGCCCACGGACACCGCCGCAGGGTGCCGCTCCCCCGGAGTGACCGTCCCCATGATCGGGCCGGGCCCGAGCACGGTGAACCACGCCGCGTAGACGCCGTCCGCGGGGATGGCCGAGTACATGGGCGGCGCGACATTGGCTGTGGGATAACCCATCTGACGACCCCGGCCGTCGCCGTGCACCACGACACCCTCCACGCGATGCGGCCGTCCGAGCGCGGCGGCGGCTGCGGCGACGTCTCCGGCATCCACGCACGATCTGATGTACGTGGATGAGAACGTCACGGCATGCTCGGCGAGTAGGTTGACTCCGTCCACCGCGAATCCCGATCGTTCGCCGATCTTCCGGAGCATCGGCACCGTGCCGAGCGCCTTCTTGCCGTAGGTGAAGTTCTCACCGACGACGACCTCGGCAACGTGGAGCCGTTCGATCAGAATCTCGTGCACGTACCGCTCGGGGGTGAGTTTCATCAACTCGGGCGTGAACGGCATCACACAGAACACGTCGATTCCCAGTTCCTCGGCGAGTTCGGCTCGTCTCGTCAGGGTGGTCAACTGCGCGGGATGACTTCCCGGCCGCACGACCTCCATCGGGTGCGGATCGAATGTCATGAGCACGCTGGGAACGCCGCGCTTCTTCGCAGCGCCCACCGCTCGCTCGATCAGCTGTGCGTGTCCGCGGTGAACGCCGTCGAAGACGCCGATCGTGAGCACGCATCTGCCCCAGTCGGCAGGTACATCGTCGAGACCTCGCCATCTCTGCACACCGCGAAGCCTACGGCCCGACGGCCACTCGGTCACTCTCGGACAGGCGTGTCGCGTGCGGTAGCTATGGACAAAAAGGTATCCCCACGGTAAATATTTCGGGGTGCCTAACTTATTTCTTCGCCAGCGTGGATTTCACGCTGGACGGATTCTCGCGAGCTGGGCCGTGGTTGGACTACTGGTAGCAGCGTCAACGGGCTGCGCCCGCGCCGTCGGAGAGGACGATCCGACTGTGCTCGACGACGACAGACCCTTGGTTCTGACGACCTTCACCGTCCTCGCCGACATGGCCGCCAATGTCGCCGGCGACCACCTTCGAGTGGAATCGATCACAAAAGCCGGTGCCGAGATCCACGGCTACGAGCCGACACCGGGAGACCTACGCACCGCGGAGCAGGCCGAGTTGATCCTGGACAACGGGCTCGGGCTGGAGGCCTGGTTCGAGAAATTCGTCGAGCGCATCCCCGCACCGCATGCCGTGGTGAGTGCGAACGTGGATCCGATCTACATCCGCGACGACGCGTACGCGGGCAAAGCGAACCCCCACGCGTGGATGTCCCCCGTCGTGGCCGAGACGTACGTCGAGAACATCGCCGACGCGTTCGTTGCGCTCGACCCCGCCAACACCGACGACTACCGCGCGAACGCAGCTGCGTACGTCGAGCAACTCCGCCGGGTCGGTGCCGAGCTGGACGCCGATCTCTCCGGACTGCCCGCTCGTCAACGTGCGCTGGTCACCTGTGAGGGCGCATTCGGGTATCTGGCTCGTGACTTCGATCTGCAGGAGGCGTACCTGTGGCCGGTCAACGCCGAGCAGGAAGGCACACCGAAACAGGTGGTCCGCACCATCGATTTCGTTCGCGACAACGACGTACCCGCCGTGTTCTGCGAGTCGACCGTCTCGGACAAGGCGCAGCTGCAGGTCGCCGAGGACACCGGCGCCCGGTTCGGCGGACAGCTCTACGTCGATTCACTGAGCGATGCGGCCGGCCCCGTCCCCACGTACCTGGACCTACTGCGCTACGACGCACGGTTGATCGCCGACGCACTGGTGGGAGAACGATGAGCGAGCACACTGGGGCCCCGAATCTCAGGGCCCCGCACGAGAACGAGGCAGCGCTGGCGGTGGACACCGTCAATGTCCGATACCGCGACGTCGTGGCGCTCACCGATGCCAGTCTGACGCTCGCACCGGGCCGGGTGTGCGGGTTGGTCGGCATGAACGGATCGGGCAAGTCGACGCTGTTCAAGGCCGTCATGGGAGTGGTCAAGCCGAACTCCGGATCGATCACCGTGTTCGGCGGCGACCCGGCTCGGGCGCGCAAGGCAGGAACGGTGAGCTACGTACCCCAGGCCGAATCCGTCGACTGGACGTTCCCGATCAGCGTGCGCGACGTGGTGATGATGGGCCGATACGGGAAGCAGAATTTTCTTCGCACTCCCCGAGCAGCCGATCGACGGGCCGTCGACGAGGCTCTCGAGCGCGTCGACCTGGCCGAAGTCGCGAGCCGACAGATCGGTCAGCTCTCCGGCGGTCAACGCAAGCGTGCGTTCGTCGCCCGTGCCATCGCCCAGGAGGCGTCGCTGCTGTTGCTCGACGAGCCCTTCGCCGGCGTGGACAAGAAGACCGAAGCCACCATCACCCGGCTGCTCCGCGAACTCGCCGCACACGGCGCCTCGGTTCTCGTGTCGACGCACGATCTCCATGCTCTGCCGGATCTGTGCGACGAGGCGATTCTGCTGCAGCAACGGGTGCTGATGCACGGCAGTCCCGCCGAGGTACTGCGTCCGGAGAACCTGGCGCTGGCCTTCGGCATCGACCCGTCGAAGGTCGACCAACTCGGTGCAGGCAATCGAACCCAGGCCACCCCGACCACGGAAGCGAGCTGAACCGTGTATCTCGTCGATTTTCTCGTCGAACCACTCGGATACACCTTCATGCAGCGGGCCCTCCTGGTGACCGTGACCGCCTCGATCGTGTGCGCGGTGCTGAGCTGCTGGCTCGTTCTCATCGGGTGGTCGCTGATGGGCGACGCCGTCTCGCACGCCGTGCTGCCCGGCGTCGCATTGTCGTATCTGCTCGGTGCACCGTTCGCGATCGGCGCTCTTCTGTTCGCCCTCATCGCGGTCGGTGCCATAGGGGTCGTGCGCAACACCACCATCGTCAAGGAGGACGCCGCCATCGGCGTCGTCTTCACCACCTTGTTCGCGCTCGGTGTCGTCCTGATCTCCAAGTTTCCGAGCCAGATCGACCTCAACCACATCCTGTTCGGCAATCTGCTCGGCGTCTCGCAGGCGGACATGATCCAGGTGTTCGTACTCGGCGGCATCGCGTTGGCCGTCATGATCGTCAAGCGTCGGGACTTCACTCTCTTCGCCTTCGACCGCACCCAGGCCCGCGCCGTCGGCATCAATCCGACGGTGATCTCGGCTGTGATGCTGACCCTGCTGGCATTGACGACGGTGGTGGCACTTCAGGCCGTCGGCGTGATTCTCGTGGTGGCGATGCTCATCACCCCAGGTGCGTCGGCATATCTGCTCACGCACAGCTTCGGCCGCATGCTGGTACTGGCACCGCTTGTTTCGGTGGGTTGCGCGCTGGTGGGGATCTACGCCAGCTTCTATCTCGACGTGTCCTCCGGTGGCAGCGTCGTGCTCACTCAGGGGTTGGTCTTCGTCCTTGCCTACCTCTTCAGCCCCTCGCAGGGCATCGTCGTCCGCGCCGTGCGCCGACGCGGACAGGTACCGGTGGCTCCGGCCGGGTGAGATGTCTTTTTCCATTGGATTGCCTAAGCTCGGCGACGTGGCGCAACGAAAAGACGATCCCGCACCGGCCGACGAGGGCGTCCAGCTGTCCGCGGTTGCGCAGGATTACCTCAAGGTCATCTGGACGGCCAGTGAGTGGAGCGAGGACTCCGTCAGCACCAAGATGCTCTCCGAGCGCATCGGCGTTTCCGCATCGACGGTGTCCGAGGCGATTCGCAAGCTCGCCGACCAGGGCATGGTCGACCACGCCCGCTACGGAGCCATCTCGTTGACCGAGAAGGGCCGCCTGGCTGCCATCGGCATGGTGCGTCGGCACCGTCTGATCGAGACCTATCTGGTCCGGGAACTGGGGTACGGCTGGGACGAAGTGCACGACGAGGCGGAGATTCTCGAACATGCAGTCTCGGATCTGATGATGGATCGAATCGACGCCAAACTGGGTCACCCCGAACGGGACCCGCACGGTGACCCGATTCCGTCGGTGGACGGTGCGATCGAGACTCCGTCCGCGACTCGCCTGAGCGAGTACCTCGACGGACAATCCGGCCGAGTCGCCAGAATTTCCGACTCCGACCCGGCCATGCTCCGCTACTTCGATTCCGTCGGCATCACGCTGGACCTGCCGATCACGGTGGTCGAACGACGTGACTACGCCGGCACCGTCGCCATCGAGCTCGCCCGCACCGACGCCACCGATTCGATCGACCTCGGCCACCGCGCCGCCGAAGCGATCTGGATGGTTCCGGCGAACTGACGTCGTTTCGCTTCAGTGTCCGCGCAAGGTCGCGGGCCGCACCACCATGACCGAACTGGCGCGCTTACCCTTCTCCTGAAGTAGAGCGATGGTGTGACCCGTGGGATCGACCGCTGCGTACACCCCGTCGATTCCGACCGGATCCAGCCACCTTCCCTGGCTCAACGACTCCGCCTCACCCGCGTCGATCTGCCGGTGCGGAAAGGCCGTTCGCGCCGCCTGGTCGATGTCCAGGCTCACGGCCGGGTTCTCGGCCAGCTCTTCGAGCGTCCGCGCATGGTCGAGGGTGAAGGGTCCGACGCGAGTGCGACGCAGCACGGTCAGGTGGCCGCCGACGCCGAGTGCAGCGCCGAGATCGCGCGCCAGGGCACGCACATAGGTCCCGGACGTGCAGTCCACCTCGACGACGAGGTCGACGAATGCCGATTCGTTGTCCACGACATCGCGCCTGGCCGTCACGTCGAATCGGGTGACGCTGACCTTGCGGGCGGCGAGGGTGAACTCCTCACCTGCGCGGGACAGTTTGTGGGCGCGTTGCCCGTCGACCTTGATGGCGCTGACGCTCGCAGGCACCTGCTCGATGTCGCCGGTCAGGACAGCGATCGCGGCCTGGATCTCGGAGTCGGAGACGTGCACGGCCGAGACATCGGCCAGCACGTCGCCCTCGGCGTCGTCGGTCGTCGTGCTCCGGCCGAGCCGGATGGTCGCGGTGTAGGACTTGGTGGTCAGCGAGAGCAATCCCAGCATCTTGGTCGCACGCTCCACGCCGAGCACCAGCACGCCCGTCGCCATGGGGTCCAGAGTCCCCGCGTGGCCGACCTTCCTGGTGCGCAACAGTTTTCGACACGACGCCACCACGTCGTGGCTCGTCACACCCGGCCCCTTGTCGACCACCAAGAGGCCGGCACCGACGAGACCGGACGAAATCTTTTCACGGGCACTCACGAGAGAGCATTGTGCCAGGCCCGCGAATCCGGCCGTCACATCACCGAGATCGCCGTCATCACCAGACCGCCGGCCACCATCCAGCGACCGTCGAACGCCGACAGAGGCGGGCCGGTGACGGTGTCGCCCGGCACCAACAACTCGGAATGGAACGTTCCCGAGAGGTCGTCGCCGGAGCCGGTTCGCTCGAAGGTGATATGCGCGTCCTCGAAACCGAGCCACCGTCCGGTCAACGGCTCCCAGGCCTTGTAGGTCGCTTCCTTGGCACAGAACAACACTCGGTCCCAGTGGATGTCCTCACGACCGGCCGTCTCCAGCCACTCCCGCTCGGCCGGCAGGCTCACCGCCTCGAGCACGCCATCGGGCAAGGGGCCGTGCGGCTCGGCGTCGATCCCCACCGACCGCACCTGCATCGAATAGGCCAGGACCGCGCCGCGATAGCCGTCGCAGTGGGTCAAGGATCCGACCACACCCTTCGGCCACTGCGGTGCACCGGACTTGCCGCGCATGATCGGCGCGGGCTCCACACCCAACTTCTCCATCGCCACCCGCGCACAGTGTCGAGCCGAGGTGAACTCACGCTTGCGCTTGTCCACCGCCTTGGCCACCAGCGGAGCTTCGAGCGGATGCGGCGTCAAACCCGGTGGGTCCGCGAACAATTCGGCCGAGACGACGCCGTTGGGAAGTATCGATTCGATCACTTGCCTGCCCTCATCTTCTCTACCTCTGCCTCCATCTCGGGCGTAACCGTGAAGTGTCCGCCCCACTTGTTCAACGCACCCGGCGGATATTCGGGGACCGGAAGAATCTGGCGCAGAACGTTCTTCGGCAGGCCGCGGCGCTGCCATTCGCGCGGGTAACCCACCGACACCTCCTCGAAGCGAACGCCGTCGTAGTAGGTCGTCCGCGGGATGTGCAGGTGTCCGTACACCGAGCAGATCGCGTTGTACCGCGTGTGCCAATCCGCCGTCAGAGTGGACCCGCACCACAGCGCGAACTCCGGGTAGAACAGCACCTCGGTTGGCTGCCGGACCATCGGGAAGTGGTTGATCAACACGGTCGGAACGGAGGTGTCCAACGCATCGAGACGCTCCCGGGTGGCGTCGATCCGCGCGTGGCACCAGGCATCTCGCGTCGCGTACGGCTGCGAGGACAGCAGGAATTCGTCGGTGGCGACCACGTTCTTCTCTCGCGCGATCGCCAGGCCGTGCTCCTTGTCGCGCGCTCCCTGGGGCAAGAACGTGTAGTCGTAGAGCAGGAACATCGGCACGATCGTCGCCGGGCCGCCTTCACCCTCCCAACGCAGGTACGGATCCTCCGGGGTGACGACGTCGATCTCGCGGCACAGGTTGACCAGGTACTCGTAGCGGGCGGCACCGTGGATCTGGACAGGATCTTTCACCGTCGTCCACAGCTCGTGATTTCCGGGAACCCAGATGACCTTCGCGAAACGGCTACGGAGCAGCTCGAGCGCCCACTTGATGTCGTCGGTCTTCTCCGACACGTCGCCGGCAACGATCAGCCAGTCGTCGGGAGATTCGGGAAAGATGTCCTCGGTCACGGGTCGGTTACCCCGATGTCCGACGTGAATGTCGCTCACTGCCCACAGCTTCGCTGCCACTGAAAATTCCTTCCGATGCGCTCGGCCGCCGGCGTCGAATCGCCAGAACCGTCCGAGAACGTACCAACGTCCAATACTCCATGCAGATTCCGCGCAGTGTCCGGGCGGGGTGACGCGGCGATTCGGTCGACGACCGAACGGTGTTGCTCACCGACACCGAGATCGAGTCGAAAGACCCGCAGATTCGGGTATATTGTGCCTCTCATGACTTGTTTGCGGAAGTTTTCTGGGATTGCGCCCCGATGACAGTGCCCCCGGTCCGCGTTCGTGACGCCGCAGCCCTCCTCGGTGTCAGTGACGACACCGTGCGCAGATGGATCGACAGCGGAGCGCTGCCCGCACTCGAGGACGAGACCGGACGCAAGGTCATCGCCGGTCGCGACCTCGCGGACTACGCACGCGAACATGCCGTTCCTCCGCCCGAGATCTCGTCGGGTGGCAGCTCGGCCCGCAACCGGCTCGTGGGTTTGGTCACCGAGGTCGTCTCGGACGCGGTGATGAGCGAGGTGAGCATGCAGTGCGGGCCGTTCACGATCGTGTCGCTGATGAGCACCCGATCGGTTCGCGAACTGGGGCTCGAGCCCGGCAAGGTCACCGTCGCTGTCGTCAAGGCGACCACCGTCATCGTCGAGACACCGTAGAACGCAGGAGATGTTCGTGAAGACAATGCGCCAGGTATCCGCCCTCGTGGTTGCAGCCACCCTGATGCTCGTCGGATGCAGCGCGCAGTCCGATTCGACAACGCCCGATGTGGCCTCGGACGCCCACGCAGTCGGAGGCGAGATCACGGTCTTCGCCGCAGCATCGCTTCGCGCGACGTTCACCGATCTCGGTACTCGCTTCGAGGCCGAACACCCCGGAACCTCGGTGGAGTTCAGTTTCGCGGGTTCGTCCGATCTGGCCGCACAGCTGATCTCCGGCGCGCCCGCCGACGTCTTCGCCTCCGCGGATACGAAGAACATGACCGCGACGGTCGACGAGAATCTGGTGGCCGGCAGTCCCGTCGACTTCGCGTCCAACACTCTGACCATCGTGACCGCCCCCGGAAACCCGGACCGCATAGCCTCGTTCGCCGATCTGGCGAACCCCGATGTTCTGACCGTGATCTGCGCGCCCCAGGTGCCCTGCGGTGCGGCGACGGCCGCGGTCGAGACCGCAACCGGCACGCTCGTCCCGGCCGTGAGCGAGGAATCCTCGGTCACCGACGTACTGGGCAAGGTCACCTCGGGGCAGGCCGATGCCGGACTGGTCTACGTCACCGACGCCGCCGGAGCAGGCGCAGCCGTGACCACGGTGCCCTTCGAGGAGTCGAGCGAGGCCGTCAACACCTACCCGATCGCGACACTGCGGGGTTCCGGCAACCCCGACACAGCGCGCGCATTCACCGAGTTCGTCACCGGACCCGTCGGCCGAGACGTGCTCGGTCGAGCCGGTTTCGCGGCGCCGTGACCGCCGGAGCCGTCGACGGCGGCCGACCATCGGCAGGACGCCGTCCGACCGTCGGGGTACCGCCGTGGATATTCGCACCGGCCGCCGTGGGCGCCCTGCTCGTCGTGTTGCCGTTGGCCGCGATGTTCACCCGAATCGACTGGTCGAATTTTCTCGGTCTCGTCACCTCCGAATCCGCCGTCGCAGCACTGGTTCTGAGCCTGAAGACAGCGACGGCCAGCACCGCAGTGTGCGTGCTTCTGGGCGTTCCGATGGCAATCGTGCTCTCGCGCAGCTCGATTCGAGGGCTGTCGATCCTTCGCTCTCTCGTCGTACTGCCCTTGGTTCTTCCCCCGGTGGTCGGCGGCATCGCGCTGCTCTACACCTTCGGACGCCAAGGCCTGTTGGGCGAGCACCTCGAAGCCTTCGGTATTCGAATAGCGTTCACCACCTCGGCCGTCGTGTTGGCGCAGGTGTTCGTGTCGCTCCCCTTCCTCGTCGTCGGCGTCGAGGGAGCCCTCCGTACGGCCGGCGACCGATACGACGTGGTGGCTGCCACCCTCGGTGCCACCCCCACGACCGTCCTACGGCGGGTCACCGTTCCACTGATTCTTCCCGGACTGATGTCCGGAACAGTCCTCGCCTTCGCCCGCGCACTCGGAGAATTCGGCGCGACGTTGACCTTCGCCGGTTCTCTCGAAGGTGTGACCAGGACGCTACCGCTGGAAATCTACCTGCAGCGCGAGAGCGACCCCGATGCCGCGGTGGCGCTGTCGCTGGTGCTGATTCTGGTCGCGGCACTCGTTGTCGTCACCGCACGCGGCACCCGATCGTCGGGAACGCTGTGAGTTCACTACACCTGAGGGCCACCCTCGGTATCCGCGGCATCGATCTCGAACTCGATGCCCGCGAGGGCGAGACGGTGGCTGTTCTGGGGCCGAACGGGGCGGGCAAATCGACACTGCTGCAACTCGTCTCGGGCGTGGTGGCACCCGACCACGGAATCGTCCGACTGGGCGAGGACGTGTTGACCGACACCGCCTCGAACACCGCCGTGCCGATTCATGCGCGAGGCGTTGCGACCCTCGCTCAGGAAGCTCTGCTGTTTCCTCACATGGACGCTCGCACGAACGTGGCCTTCGCACCACGCAGCGCCGGCGCGGACCGCGCCACCGCCCGGACCGTCGCCGATACCTGGCTCGACGCGGTCGGAGCCTCCCACCTGGCCGATCGCCGCCCTGCGCAGTTGTCCGGCGGCCAGGCCCAACGTATCGCCATCGCGCGCGCTCTCGCGGCCGATCCACACCTGCTGCTGCTCGACGAACCCCTGGCGGCACTGGATGTCGACACGGCACCGGGCATTCGGCGCGTGCTGCGCACGGTGTTGCGCGAGAGCGGTCGCACGGCCTTGATCGTGACCCACGACCTGCTCGACGTCGTTGCACTCGCAGATTCCGTCGCAGTCGTCGACGGCGGGCGCGTCGTCGAGAGAGGCTCGGTCACCGAGGTCCTCACTGCCCCTCGCAGCGAATTCGGTGCCCGCATCGCCGGGGTGAACCTGATCTCGGGACGAGCCGTCGACGCCGACGACTCGACGTCCCTGACCACCGCCTGGGGAGTGACGGTGCACGGCTCCGGACGGCACGCCACCGACACTCCACTGGTAGCGGTGTTCTCCCCCGCCGCTGTGTCGGTACACCCGACACCACCGCATGCAAGCCCCCGCAACGTGTTCGAGGTGCTGATCGAGGAGATGGAGGTGCAGGGCTCCGGCATTCGTGTTCGGTCACGTCCGCAACCCGACGGTTCCCCCGGCATGGCCGCCGACATCACCCCGGCTGCGGTATCGGATCTCGGGCTCGAGCCCGGCCGCAGCGTGTTCTTCGTCGTCAAGAGCCACGAGGTGGCGTTACACACCGCCTTGCCGTCGCAGCCCTGACCGACGGTCAGTGCCGTAGTTGGCGGTCGCTGCCGACGACCAACCACTTACCGGACAGCACCCGTCCCGCGACGGCGAGCATGCGTAGCCCGACGAAGACGCCGAGCCCGGTCCAGATCCCGACCAACCCCCAGTCGAACACCAGAGCCGACCAGATGAACGGTAGAAAGCCCACGACGGCGCACGCCATGGTCGCGTTCCGCAGAAACGCAGCATCGCCACTGCCGAGCAGCACTCCGTCCAGCGCGAACACCACGCCCGCAACCGGAATGATCGCCACGAAGATCCACCAGATCGCATGCATCTCGTCGATGACCGATGCGTCGGAGGTGAACAACTCCGGGACGAACGAGCGTCCGACCGCGAACACGCCTGCGAGGACGACCGCGAAGACCGTCGACCATGCGGTCAGCCGCCACGCGAGTGCGCGCGCGTCGTCGGTCCTGCTCGCGCCGAGGGCGGCACCCACCAGGGTCTGAGCGGCGATCGCCAAGGAATCGAGCATCAGGGACACCAGGTTCCACATGTGCAGGACCACCTGATTGGCGGCGACCGACGCCGCACCGAAGCGCGACGCGACCGCGGCGGCAGACAGGAAGCATGCCTGGAACGCCAGGCTGCGCACGATCAGGTCGCGTCCCAACACCAGCTGCGCGCGCATCACCGACCAGCGCGGGCGCAACTCGGTGCTCGCTCGCACGACTGCGAACACGAACAGCGCACCGGCGAGGCCCTGCCCGATCACGTTGGCCACGGCCGATCCCACCAGCTCCAGACGCGGGAATCCGAGCAGCCCGTGAACCAGCAGTGGGCACAGAACTGCCGACACACCGAAGCCGAACACGACGAAACGCAGTGGGGTCACCGTGTTCTGGACTCCGCGCATCCATCCGTTTCCGGCCAGAGACACCAGGATGAACGGCACACCCAGCAGAGCAACCCGTAGCCACGCGAGAGCCTCGGCGGCGATGTCGCCGCCTCCGGTGAGTACCGACACCACGGGCTCTGCCGCGAGTTGCATCACCGCGACGATGGCGATACCGATCGCGAAGGCCAACCAGGTTGCCTGCACACCCTCGCCGACAGCATCACGTTCGCGACCGGCACCGTGCATACGAGCCGCTCGCGCGGTCGTGCCGTAGGACAGAAAGGTCAGCTGGGTGCTGACCTGGGCCAGCACGAGCCCGCCGATCGCCAGGCCCGCGAGGGCCAAGGCACCCAGCCTGCCGATCACGGCGGCGTCGAACAACAGGTAGAGAGGTTCGGCGGCGAGGACGCCGAGGGAGGGCAGCGACAGGCCGAGAATCTTTCGAGCGGTGACCGGAGTGGAGCTCACGACGTGGACAAGGCTCCGCGCAGTGCTTCGATCACGTCGGACAATTCGCCGGTCGCGGTGTAGCCGGCTGCATTGCGGTGCCCGCCGCCGCCGAGTTCGCACGCCACTGCCGAGACGTCGACCTCGGTCTTCGAGCGCAGGGAAACCACCCAGATCGAGCCGAAGTCCTGTTGCTTGAGCACGGCGGCCACCTCGGCTTCGGAGGTGGTGCGCACGATGTCGATCACGCTCTCGATCTCCTCGGAGCGCAACCCGGCCGAATCCTCGCTGCGAATCACGGCGTACACCAGCCCGCGTCCGTCGACGGCATCGGGAATCAGCGAGGCCGAACCCAGGACCGAACCGAGCATCGGGAGCCACTCGAACGGATGGGTGTCGAGCAGTTTGCGGGCGATGTGGGCGCCGTCGATGCCCGTCGCCAGCAGTCGTTCGGCCAGCAGGTGCGACCCGGGACGAACCCACCGGAACGAACCGGTGTCGGTGACCAGGCCCGCGAACAGCAGGTGCGCCAGATCCGCGTCGATCTCCACACCCCACTGGTCCAACATCCGCGCGATCACAGCGGTGGTCGACTCCGCGGAGGCATCCACCACGTTGACCGTGCCGAATCGGGTGTTGCTGCGGTGATGATCGATCACGAGGCTCGCCGACGCGGAATCGAGCCGAGCGCCCAGCGAACCCAGCCGGCCCCGACTTCCGGCGTCGACGGTGACCACCAGGTCGACGGTGTCCGTGACCTTGTCGGCGTCGACGAGAAGGTGCCTTCCCGGCAGCTCGTCCATCGACTCGGGCAGAGACGACGGAGCTGCGAACGCCACCTGGACCCTCGCACCGCGACGTTCGAGTACCGAACCGAGCGCGAGCCCACTGCCGATCGTGTCGGCATCGGGCTGAACGTGACACAGCACGGTCACCGAGGATGCACGTTCGAGCATCTCGATCGCCCGGGTCAGATCCTCGTCGGTCTCCGACACCGACCCCGAACCATCGGCCATGTCAGTCGGCTTCGGCGGGCTCGACGTCTGCAGGCTCGCGCGGGGCTTTGTATGGGTCGGGGTCGCCTGCGGGCTTGGCGTTCGCACGGGCGCGGGCCAGTTCCTCGTCGGCCACTCGGGCGCGTTCGAGAAGGTCTTCCATGTGGCGTGCGGTGTCGGGCACCGTGTCGGTCACGAACGTCAACGTCGGCGTGTACCGCACACCCGTTCCTGCCCCGACCTTCGAGCGCAGGACGCCCTTGGCCTTCTCGAGTCCTGCTGCGGCAGCCTGCAGGTCGGGCGGAGTATCGAGGTCTTCACCCATGACGGTGTAGTACACCGTTGCGTCGTGCAGGTCGGCGGTCACCTTGGTATCGGTGATGGTCACGAACGCCAGCCGGGGATCCTTGATCTCGTGATCGATCGCCGTTGCAACGATGGCGGCGATTCGCTTGGACAACTTACGAGCCCTGGCCTGATCCACCACGACAATCACACTCCTCTTTCATGGCCGGACGCCGATTCTCGCGACGTACCGACGGTTGTGCACTTCACCTCTGCCGAACAGTGCTCGGCACAGGCACCGGATCAATCCTCGGGTCCGAAGATTCTCCGGCGTACCGCCAACAGTTCCAGATCGTTGCGTTCGGCGACATGCCGTTCGCACTCGTCCAGTTTGTCGTGCAGTAGATCTACATCGGTACCGGCTGCAGCGACCCCCAGCAGGGACCGCCGAATACGTTCTCGCTCACCGGTTTCGGCCGCCGACACTCCCAGCCGTTGCAGATCACCGAGGACCGGTTCGACCATCGACCTTTTCTCGGCGAGCGAACGCACGTCCCCCAACAACACGTCCAACTCCAAAGCACCCAGATACACGCTGACGTCCTTCGATCAGCTTCGACGACAAAGCCGGTGGTGGTACAGCTGTCGTACCACCACCGGCTCGAAAGTCGGAGCGCAGTGTCACTCCCCTGGCTTCACCACCGAGCCGACGCGACCGGATGCGGAGCCGAACGGCTCCGCATCGGTTCTAGTCGCGCGGCTTTTCACGGAGTTCGTACGCCTCGATGACATCGCCCACCTTGATGTCGGAGTACGTCACCGTCAAACCACACTCGTATCCCTCACGAACCTCCGTCGCGTCGTCCTTCTCGCGGCGGAGCGAGGAGATCGTGACGGTTTCCGCGACAACTGCACTGTCTCGGATGAGCCGCGCCTTTGCGTTGCGACGGATCGTACCGGAGGTGACGAGGCAACCGGCGATGTTTCCGACCTTGGAGGAACGGAACAGCGCGCGGATCTCGGCCTGCCCGAGGGCGACCTCCTCGTACACCGGCTTGAGCATGCCCTTGAGGGCCTTCTCGATCTCGTCGATGGCCTGGTAGATCACCGAGTAGTACCGGATGTCGACGCCTTCGCGGTTGGCCAGCTCGGTGGCCTTGCCCTCCGCTCGAACGTTGAAGCCGATGATGATCGCGTTGGATGCCGACGCCAGGTTGACGTTGGTCTCCGTGACGCCACCGACACCGCGGTCGATGACGCGCAGCTCCACCTCGTCGTCGATCTCGATACCGAGCAGCGCCTCTTCGAGTGCTTCCACGGTTCCCGAGTTGTCGCCCTTGAGGATCAAGTTCAGCTGCGAGGTCTCCTTCAGAGCTGCATCGAGATCGTCGAGGCTGATGCGCTTGCGGCTCTTGGCTGCCAACGCATTGCGCTTGCGCGCATTTCGACGGTCGGCGATCTGACGGGCGATCCGATCCTCGTCGACGACCAACAGGTTGTCGCCTGCACCGGGCACCGACGTGAAGCCGATGACCTGCACCGGACGGGACGGCATCGCTTCGGTGACGTCCTCGCCGTGCTCGTCGACCATTCGACGAACGCGTCCGTACGCGTCGCCTGCGACGATCGAGTCACCGACACGGAGCGTTCCGCGAGCGATGAGCACGGTCGCGACCGGGCCACGACCACGGTCGAGGTGCGCCTCGATGGCGACACCCTGCGCGTCCATGTCCGGGTTGGCGCGCAGATCGAGCGACGCGTCGGCCGTCAGCAGCACCGCTTCGAGGAGGGCATCGATGTTGGTGCCCTGCTTGGCGGAGATGTCGACGAACATCGTCTCGCCGCCGTATTCCTCGGCGACCAGACCGTATTCGGTGAGCTGCTGCCGGATCTTGTCCGGGTTCGCGCCTTCCTTGTCGATCTTGTTCACCGCGACCACGATCGGCACGTCGGCCGCCTGGGCGTGGTTGATGGCCTCCACCGTCTGCGGCATGACGCCGTCGTCGGCTGCGACCACGAGGATCGCGAGGTCCGTGGCCTTGGCACCACGGGCACGCATGGCCGTGAAGGCCTCGTGACCGGGGGTGTCGATGAACGTCACGAGACGCTCGTTGCCCTCGAGCTCGGTCAGCACCTGGTACGCACCGATGTGCTGCGTGATTCCGCCTGCCTCGCCTTCGCGCACCGTGGTGTTACGAATCGAGTCGAGCAGTCGCGTCTTACCGTGATCGACGTGGCCCATGACGGTGACGACCGGGGGACGCTGTTCCAGGTCTTCCTCGCCGCCGGCATCCTCGCCGTAGGTGAGGTCGAACGAGTCGAGCAGCTCACGATCCTCGTCCTCGGGGCTGACGACCTGAACGACGTAGTTCATCTCGCCGCCGAGAAGCTCCAGCGTCTCGTCGTTGACGGACTGCGTCGCGGTGACCATCTCGCCGAGGTTGAACAGGGCCTGCACGAGTGCGGCTGGGTTCGCGTCGATCTTGTCCGCGAAGTCCGACAGCGATGCGCCGCGGGCGAGACGGATGGTCTCACCGTTGCCGCGGGGCAGCCTGACGCCGCCGACTGCGGGAGCCTGCATGCTCTCGTACTCGGCGCGTTTCGCCCGCTTCGACTTGCGGCCACGACGAACTGCTCCGCCGGGACGACCGAATGCACCTGCTGCTGCGCCGCGCTGACCGGGGCGTCCACCGCCGCCGGGACGGCCGCGGAAACCACCTGCGGGAGCTCCGCCTGCGGGGGCACCACCGGGAGCACCGGGAGCGCCGCCGCCGCGGTAACCACCGCCACCACCGCCGCCGCCGGGACGTCCGCCCGGAGCGCCACCGGGACGACCGGGACGACCTGCTGCGGGACCGGGACGTGCCGAACGGGTCGGCATGGCACCGGGGTTGGGGCGAGGAGGCATCGAGCCCGGGCTCGGACGAGGTCCGGCCTGGCCCGGTGCGGGACGGGGCCCACCCTGGCCGGGAGCCGGACGAGTGCCACCGGACGGTGTTGCGGGACGGGGTCCACCCTGTCCGGGAGCCGGCCGTCCGCCACCGGGGCGCGGAGCACCGGGTGCGGGACGGGGAGCCGGTCGCTCCACGGGAGCCGAGGAGTACGGGTTGTTACCGACACGCGGAGCCTTGGGGCCGGGCTTGGGGCCGGGACCTGCTGGCTTGGGAGCTGCCGGGGCCGGGGCCGGTGCAGCGTCGCTGGTCGCAGCCGACGCGGCCGGAGCCTGCTCGACCGGAGCGGCGGGCGCTGCGGGCGAAGGGGTCGGTGCTGCCGGGGCCGGAGCCGGTGCGGCTGCCGGAGTTGCGGGCGCAGCGGGAGCTGCCTCCGCCGGAGCTTGCGCTGCGGGTGCTTCCGGCTCTGCCGGACGGGGTGCCGGCTTGGGGCCGGGACGGGGTCCGCCCGGTTTCGCTGCGCCCGGCTTCGCGGTGCTGCCTGCAGCGCGATCGGCCGCTGCGCGACCGTTCGGTGCAGCTGCGGCGGGTGCGGACGCGTCCGCACCGTCGGACGGGAAGGATTCACGAAGTCGACGTGCCACTGGGGCTTCGACTGTGGATGATGCGGACTTGACGAACTCGCCTTGCTCTTTGAGCCGTGCGAGTAGTTCCTTGCTGGTGACACCGAGTTCTTTTGCCAACTCGTGCACGCGGGCCTTGCCTGCCACTGCTCTCCTCACTGAGAGGCCGAGCGAGGCTTGGTGCCCGCACGACCTCGGGTTATCTCCGATGGACGTTCATCGTTGGTGCTTCACGGTGTGCTCATCAGTGCTGTTGCCTGTTCTTGTCGACGGGTGTTGCTCTTGTCGTGTTCTCGGCCTGCAGCTGCTCGTACTCGTCGAGCACGACTGTCACTGCGGACGAGTCCACATTTCCCGATATCCGAAACGCACGACCGAAGACTCGGCGTCGTTCCGCATTGTGCAGGCATTCTCGGCTGTAGTGCAACCACGCACCACGGCCGGACATCGAATGCCGGACGTCGGGGACGAGAGCGAATTCGTGCGAACCAGCTTCTCGAACCACGATCCTCAACAGATCGGCGGCCGGCAGTCGCTCCCTGCACCCGATGCATGTACGAATCGGCCGGCTTGTCACCACCGGATTCTCGCGTTCATGCCTCTGGGCCGAGAGGTCGTTACCGAACCATCGACCACTCTACCGCTGTATTGCCCCGAACTCCGCATTCCGGCCCTATGCGCTGGTCGTCTCGGGTGCCGCCGCATCGCTGCGGATGTCGATGCGCCAGCCGGTCAATCGAGCGGCCAGTCGAGCGTTCTGCCCTTCTTTGCCGATGGCCAGAGAAAGCTGGTACTCGGGAACCACGACCCGGGCCGCGCGAGCAACCGCGTCGACGACCGTCACAGAGACAACCTTCGACGGGGACAGTGCATTCCCGACGAACGTGGCCGGATCCTCGTCGAAATCGATGATGTCGATCTTCTCGCCGGCAAGTTCGCTCATCACGTTGCGCACGCGCTGCCCCATCGGCCCGATGCACGCGCCTTTGGCGTTGAGACCGGACACGGTGGAGGCAACGGCGATCTTCGAGCGGTGCCCCGACTCGCGGGCCACTGCGACGATGTCGACCGAACCGTCGGCGATCTCGGGCACCTCGAGGGCGAACAGCTTGCGCACCAGATTCGGATGGGTGCGCGACAACGTGATCTGCGGACCCCGATTACCTCGGGCGACCCCGACGACGTAGCACTTGATGCGTTCGCCGTGCTCGTAGCTTTCACCCGGCACCTGCTCGGCGGGCGGCAGGAGGCCGTCGGCTCCGTTGGCGTCACTGCCGATGCGGACGATGACGGTGCCCTTGGCGTTGGCGCGCGTGTCGCGCTGGATGACGCCGTTGACGATCTCGCCCTCGTGTGTGGCGTACTCACCGAACGACCGCTCGTGCTCGGCGTCGCGCAGGCGCTGCAGGATGACCTGACGCGCCGTGGTCGCCGCGATGCGTCCGAAGCCTTCCGGGGTGTCGTCCCACTCGGAGATCACATTGCCGTCGGCGTCGATTTCCTTGGCCATCACTCGAACGGAACCGGTCTTGCGATCGACGTCGATCCACGCGTTGGACTGGTGCCCCTCGGTGTGCCGGTAGGCCGTCAGCAACGCGGTCTGAATCGTCGAGATCACCATCTCGATCGGAATTCCCTTGTCCGCCTCGATGGCACGCAATGCGGCAATGTCGATATTCACTTGTCCGACCCTTCTTCCGGTGCTTCCACGTCCACGATCTCATCGGTGTTCGCGGGTGACGGCCGACCTCCGACCACACCACCCGCCAGGTCCATCTCTTCGGCACTCGGCCGCGAGAACTCCACCTGTACAACAGCTTTCACTACATCGGACAGTGCAACGGAGCGAGTCGCCAGCACACCCTTCTCCTTGGTCACCACGGTGACCGAATCACCGTCGAGCACGCCGACGCGACCGTCGAACTTGCCGTCGCCGAGCTCGATACGCACCTTGCGTCCGCGGGCCCGACGCCAATGCCGAGCCTCGGTCAGCGGGCGGTCGATTCCGGGGGTGGTGACTTCCAGCGTGTACGGGGCTTCCCCGAAATCGGTCACGACATCGAAGGCGTCCGAGATCTCGCGGCTCAGTTCCGGGAGCGCGTCGAGGTCGATTCCCTCTTCGCGATCGACCATGATCCGCACTGCACTGTGTTTTCCTGCGGCGACGACGTTCACGTCTTCGAGGTCGTAACCCCGTTCCCGAACGAGGTCGGCGAGCAGTTCGACAACCCTTTCCTTGGACGGAACAGGCATGTCGCGAACTCCTCGTGTGTAGTTGTGGGCGATCCGGCGTGCGGCAGCCGGACTGCGTTTGGTGAACCAACAGCCTACCGCCCCGCAGGCACTGCTCGTGACCACGATCGGTCGACGCGACACACGGGCACGGCGCGTGCCGGCGCGGCGGTCTGGCACGATATCGGAGTGCCAACGCCGACCGTCCCCTTCGCGCTCAGTCGCCGCGGGTTGTTCCGACTCGCCGGTGCCGCCGTACTGTCGGCGACCACCGTTTCCACGATGGCGGCCTGCGGCAGAGAAGAGATCTCCGGCCCTGCCCTCGATACCCTGACCGCGCAGTTGCGCGCAGCCCGAGCCGATGCCGCCGATGCGGCCGCGGCCGCGGCCGTGATCGCCGACTACGCGGCCGCACTCGGAATCGTTGCGGCGCAGCGGACCGAACACGCCGATGCGCTCGACACCGAGATCGCCCGCGCCACCGGCACCTCGACCGACACGTCGTCGGTCACGGCTCCCACCACACCGGCTCCCACGACGCCGCCGCCCGACCTGGCCGCCGTACGGGAGATGTTGACTGCGTCCGCTCGCAGCGCAGCGGATGCGGCTCGCAACGAAAGTGGTTACCGGGCAGGGCTTCTCGGATCGATCAGCGCCTCGTGCACCGTCTCGGCCCTGGTGGTTCTGGCATGAGCGATCTCGGTCCGGAACAGCAAGGCCTGGTCGATGCCCTGCACGCGGAGTACGCGGCGGTGTTCGCCTACGGCGTCGTCGCGGCGTTCTCCAACCCGACGCGCGCCGAGCTGGTGGCGTCGAACACTGCCGCTCACCGCGCGCGCCGAGACGCGACCATCGATGCGCTCCAGGCGGCGAGCGTCACTGTGCCACTGCCCGATCCGGCGTACGCGTCCCCGTTCCCGGTGACCGACGCGATCTCGGCTGCGCAGTTGGCCGCGCAGGCGGAGATCGATACGAGCATCGCGTGGCGTTCGTCCATCGAACGCAGCCAGTCGGGAGCGACCCGCGACATGGCAGTGCAGGCACTGACCGACGCCGCGGTTCGCCTCGCGACGTGGCAGCAGATTCTGGGCGTCAGTCCGTCGTCGACGGCATTTCCCGGCCAACCGTGATCGCGCCTGCCGGTCCGGCGGAACGTCCCGGCATGAACAGCGCCGCCACGAGTCCGATCGCCACTGCCCCTGCACCGACCAGCAGTGCCGGTGCCAGGGCGTCGGTGTAACCGGTGGGCGTCAGTGATCCACCCGCTCCGATGAACACCGCAGTCAGCACCGCGATGCCGAGCGCGATACCCACCTCCCGCACGGTGGAGTTCGCGCTGCTCGCGGTGGCGTGATCGTCATCCTTCATATCGCGCAGCACCGCCGTGGCGGACGGAGCGAACGTCAGTCCCATGCCCACTCCGGCCATCAGCAACGCCGGGACCATCGCCGGGTACTCGGTATCGGGTCCCAGAATCAGCGCCATCCACACGAGCGAGACCGACTGCAGCGCCAGGCCGCCGACCAGTAGTCCGCGCAGGCCGACGCGCCCGGCGAGCAGACCGGCGATCGGTGCGACCACCATCGGTGCGGCAGTCCACGGCAGGGTGCGTAGTCCGGCCTGGAACGGCGTGTAGTTCATGACGATCTGCAGGTACTGCGCGAGGAGGAACACCGCGCCGAACATGCCGAGCGAGAACATGATTCCGATGATGTTGGCGATGGTGAAGCTGCGCGAACGGAACAGGGCAAGGGGCAGCACCGAGTATCGGGTGCGCGAGGCACGCAGGACGAAGGCCACGAGCAGTACCGCCGAGCCGATGAAGCCGGCGAGCACCGTCGCCGACGCCCACCCGTCGTCGTTGCCGTGCACCACCGCCCAGATCAGGAGGAAGACTCCGCCGCCCGAGAGGAGCACGCCGAGCAGATCCAGCGGTTGGCTACGCCCTGCGGTTTCCTTCAGCGCGATGTACGCCAGCGGTAGTGCGACGAGTGCCACCGGTACGTTGATCCAGAAGATCGCCTGCCATGAGATCCCGTCGACGACGGCTCCGCCGACCACCGGCCCCAGTGCGACACCGAGGCCGGAGACTCCTCCCCAGATACCGATTGCCATCGCACGCTTGCCCACCGGCACGACCGCGGCGAGCAGGGCCAGGGACAAGGGCATGATCGCGGCAGCACCGATTCCTTGTACTGCGCGTGCCGCGATGAGCATCGCTGGAGTCGTGGCGAGCGCGCTGGCAACGGAGGCGGCGGTGAAGACGGCGATTCCGCCGAGGAACACCGCCCGTCTGCCCCATCGGTCACCGAGCGTCGCCGCTGTGAGCATGAACGTCGCGAAGCTGAGGGTGTACGCGTTGAGGAACCACTGCAGTTGTCCGACAGAGGCGTTCAGGTCCTGCTGGATGACCGGGAGTGCACTGGTCATCACGAGATTGTCGAGCGTTGCCATGAACATCGGCAGGGATGCTGCGACGATGCCGAGCCACACCGGAACGTTCCGAGTGGCCGGTTGCACTGCAGGCGGAGAGGTTGTGGCGGTCATGGTGGACGTCCCGTCTCGGAGCTTGTAAGCATCGAATGATTACTTAATCCAGACCGTAAGTTATCGACTGATAACCTGTCAACATGTCCGACGCCTCGATCGCCAAGCCCAGAGCCACCCGGATGGACGTGGCCGACCGCCGCGAACTCGTCCTCGACGCCGCGACACAGGCGTTCGCACGCGGGGGTTACGCCGGAACGAGTACCGACGCAGTGGCGAAACTGGCCGGCGTATCGCAGCCGTACGTGGTCCGTATGTTCGGAACCAAGGTCGAATTGTTCCGGCTCGTGTTCCAACGCTCCATCGACGGCATCATGACGGCGTTCGACCGAGTTCTGGCTTCGGGCCCCCTCGACCCGACCGACGACCGGACCTGGGCCGACCTCGGGGGTGCCTACGCCGACCTGGTGGCCGATCGTGACCTGTTGATGGTCATGATGCACGGGTTCGGCGCAGGGGCGGTACCCGAGATCGGCCGGCAGGCCCGAGAAGGAATGGGCGCGATCTACAGCCAGATCCGCAACGGAACGGGCTGTTCGGAAGATCAGGCACGCGCGTTCATCGCGCACGGAATGCTGCTCAACGTCCTGATGTCGATGCAGGCACCGGAGCATCCCGAGGACAGCGCCGGACTGCACGAGATGACGATGTGCGCGTTCGGGACGAAGCTCGTTCCGACCGATCCCGGAGCGCTGTGACGATCAGGGACGCATCTCGTACCGACCGTCGTACGAGACGACCTCGTTCCAGACCGTCTCGAAACGGCCTTCGTCGACCACCGGCTTGCGAATCGCATCCAGAGCCCACTGTTGTTGTGCAGCAGTCGACGACGGCTTCCCGTACAGCGCGACGGCGTAACCGGAGAAGTCCCTGATCTGGAAATCGAAGATCTGGTCCATCATCTCGGTCGAGATCTCGTCGGCCTGCTCGAGCAGAAGGTGACCGTAGACGACGAGCGAGAACAGGTGGCCGACCACGAGCAGGAAGTCGAGGTCCTTCTGCTGCGCTTCGTCGGGCGCGCACTCGGCGAGAAACGCCCTGAACGCCTGCGCCTGCTCGTAGAACCGTCCGACATTGGGGATACCGGAGTGCTTCCGGTACACCGGATTCCAGTCGTGGAACCGCACCGAACTCGCACCCCTTGCCGGGCCCTGAGCGAAGAAGAAGCTGTCGTCCACCGGCTCGGTCCGAGTGCCGACATCGGGGTAGTCGGTGGGCGAGAACATGTAGGCAGGCATGAACTTGAGCATCAGGGCGACGTTGACGTGCACGGTGCCCTCGAGTTTGGGAAGTGTTCCGATCAACTGGGCTGCCTCACGGAAGTAGGTGTTCTTCTCGTACCCCTTGGCCGCGATGACGTCGTGCAACAGACGGACGACCGTTTCGCCCTCCGAGGTGACCTTGGCCTTGGTCATCGGATTGAACAGGAGGTAGCGCCGATCCTCGGCTCCCGCGCCGCGGAAGTAGTCCAGCGCCCGAGCACTGAACAGCTTCATGGCGATCAGACGCGAGTAGCCGTCGACGAATGCGCTGCGCACGTGCGGGAAGTCGGTGACGCGATTGCCGTACAGAATTCGGTTGTTCGCGTGCGTGATCGCCTCGTAGAACGCGTGCTCGCAGATGCCGATGGAGCCGGTGCAGAGGTTGAATTTGCCGACGTTGACCGTGTTCAGCGCGGCCGAGAACGCATCGGAACCGGTGTGCAGGATGTCCTGCTGCCGGACGGGGTAGTTCTCGAGCGCGAACGTGCTGACGTACATCTGCCCGTGGACGACGCTCTCGCGAAGCCGGTAGGCCGGATGCGAGCTGTCGGCCACGAAGAACACGTACGAATCGGGTCCGTCCACGTCGGTGCGTCGGCCGAACACCGAGACCATGCCCGCAACGTTGCCGTTTCCGATGTAGTACTTCTCCCCCGACGCGGTGAACTCGAGCTCGGAATCCTCGGACGCGGGCGTCAACAGCATGTCCGTGGAGTAGACATCGGCTCCGTGTGCGCGCTCGGAGAGTCCGAACGCCATCACACCGCCGCGGTCCAGCTCGCGTGCGGCGCGGCGTTTGGCGTCGTCGTTGGCACTCATCCAGATGGGGCCCAGACCCAGCACGGTGACCTGCCAGGTGTACCAGTAGGCCAGTCCGTAGAACCCGAGAACCTCGCTCAGGGCAGCGTTGCGTGCAGCGTCCCACCGCGTGTTCGGCGATCCCTCCGCGTACGCGGCGGGCGTGGAGAAGGTCGCGAACAGCTTCTTCTCGGCGACGAATTCGAGAAAGTCGGCCGGCCAGACGCTGTCCAGATCGTCGGCCAGGAGTCTGCCCTTGCCGCGACTTTCGAACCACTCGATCAGTGCGCGCAGTTGTCGGCGAGATTCCTCGTCCAGTTCGGCCGGATCGAACGTTGTCGGATCGAACAGCGCATACTGAGCCACGGTGTGACCTCTCCTAGTCGGTGACCCGAAGCTACCAGCGGGTAACCGACCGCGCAGAAAGATCGCGAGACTGTCCTACGGCGTGCGCCGCACGGCCTCGACGATCCCCTCGACCGCCGAGTCGATGTCGAGTTCGCGACTCTCACCGGTGAAGCGATCACGGATCTCGACCTTGCCGTCGGCCCAACCGCGGCCGAGAACGACCACCAGCGGAACACCGATCAGTTCCGAGTCCTTGAACTTCACTCCGGGCGAGGCCTTGCGATCGTCGAACAGCACCTCGATGCCCTGGGAATCGAGTTGTGTCGCAATGGATTCCGCACCCGCTCGCGCAGCGTCGTCCTTGTTCGCGATCACCAGGTGGACATCGGCAGGTGCAACCTCCGACGGCCACCGCAGACCCTTGTCGTCGTGCATCTGCTCGGCGATCACGGCGACCAGACGCGAGACGCCGACGCCGTAGGAACCCTGAGTCAGGCGAACCGGCTTGCCGGTCTCACCGAGGACGTCGACAGAGAACGCATCGGTGTACTTGTAGCCGAGCTGGAAGATGTGTCCGATCTCGATTCCGCGAGCACTGACGAGCGGTCCACGACCGTCGGGAGACATGTCGCCGTCACGCACCTCGGCTGCTTCGATGGTGCCGTCGGGAACGAAATCGCGACCGGCGACAAGGTTCACCACGTGCTTGCCCTTGACGTCCGCGCCGGTGATCCACGACGTGCCGTCGACCACCCGGGGATCGACGAGGTACCGAACTCCGTTGGCCTGCAAGGCACGAGGCCCGATGTACCCCTTGACGAGGAACGGATTGGCCGCGAAGTCCGCGTCGGTGAGCAGAGCGAATTCGGCAGGCTCGAGTGACGCTTCGAGGCGCTTCTCGTCCACCTCGCGGTCACCGGGCAGGCCGATGGCGAGCAGTTCCCACTCCCCTTCGGCACCCCGCACCTTGAGCAGGATGTTCTTGAGTGTGTCCGCGCCGGTGACGGTGCGTCCGAGATCTGCGGAGTTGGCCCACTCCACCAGGGTCGCGATGGTGGGGGTGTCACCGGTCTCGTGATCGACGGCAGCGGGCTGCCCTTCGATCGGCAGCGGCGCAGGTGCCGGCGTGGTGACGGCCTCGACATTGGCCGCGTATCCCGACTCGATGCAGCGCACGTAGGTGTCCTCACCGATGTCGCTCTCGGCCAGGAATTCCTCGGAGGCGCTGCCTCCCATGGCACCGGACGTCGCGGCGACGATGACGTAGCTGACCCCGAGGCGGGCGAAGATGCGCTGGTACGCCTCACGGTGGGCGGCGTAGGACTTCTTCAGTCCGTCCTCGTCCATGTCGAAGGAGTACGAGTCCTTCATCACGAACTCGCGGCCACGCAGAATGCCGGCGCGGGGACGCTCTTCGTCGCGGTACTTGGTCTGAATCTGGTAGAGCGTGACCGGCAGGTCCTTGTACGAGTTGTACTCGGCCTTGACCGTCAGCGCGAACAGTTCCTCGTGCGTGGGACCGAGCAGCATGTCGTTGCCCTTGCGATCCTGCAACCGGAACAGGGCGTCGCCGTATTCGGTCCACCGATTGGTGGTCTCGTACGGCTCGCGCGGCAGCAGTGCGGGCAGGGATATCTCCTGCGCACCGATGGCGTTCATCTCCTCGCGCACGACACGCTCGACCTGCCGAAGCACCCGCAGACCCAGCGGCAACCAGGAGTAGACGCCCGGCGCGATACGGCGGACGTAACCGGCGCGGACCAACAACTTGTGACTGTCGACCTCGGCGTCGGCCGGGTCGTCGCGAAGGGTACGAAGGAACAACTGCGAAAGACGGGTGATCACAGGTTGTCAGACTAGTCGCTCACGCAGTGCCTGTGAGCAGGCGGCCGTGCAGTGAGTAGCCTCGAGCCCGTGCTGATTCTGCTGCCTCCCTCCGAGACGAAGTCCGACGGCGGTTCCGGAGCACCCCTGGATCTGGACCGACTGTCGTTGCCCTCGCTGACGCCGCTTCGTCGAAAGCTCGCCGACGCGCTGGTGGAACTGTCCAGCGACGTCGACGCATCGATCACGGCGCTCGGCCTCGGCCCCACTCAGGTCGACGAGATCGAACGCAACGCCCGGTTGTGGACCTCACCCACCACACCTGCGCTGCAGCGGTACACCGGCGTGCTCTACGACGCCCTCGACGCGGCGTCGTTCACCCGTGCCGGTCGGGCCAGAGCGAACGCGAGGCTGTGGATCGGCTCGGCACTGTTCGGGGCCGTCCGTGCCTCCGATCCGATTCCGTCCTACCGTCTCTCCGGTGGCTCGACCGTTCCGAATTTCGGGACGCTGCGATCACATTGGAAGCCCGAACTCTCCGATGCCATCGACGCCGAGGACGAGGGGATCGTCGTCGACCTGCGATCGGGCACCTATCAGCAACTCGGTCCCGTCCCGGGCGCGATCACCGCAACGGTGCTCACCGAGAAGCCCGACGGCAGCCTATCGGTGGTGAGCCACTTCAACAAGCATCACAAGGGTCTGCTGGCACGCGCATTGACCCTGACCACCGCCGAGCCGAAGGACGTGAAAGCTGTTGCGCGCGTTGCGTCCAAGGCCGGCCTTCGGGTCGAAGTGGCGTCGAGCACCGAATTGATCGTGCTCACCGAATGAACGACATTCCGGGACTGCTCCGCCTCGGTGCCGACGCATCGGTCGGCAAGACCAGGAGCCAGCGCGTCGCCGACGACGTCGCGGATCGGCTGGTGTCGATGGACGCGACCGAACTCGGCTCTCGGGCGCTGACGAACATGATCGAGGCGATGTACGAAAACGGCTGGCAGCCCATGGATCTGGTGCATGTCGTGCGGCGTCAGCACACGGTGGCCGTGGCCGATCTCGCTGCCGCGGTGCTGCTGCATCAGGCCGACCTCACCGACGCCGATGCACGGGCCCCGCAGGACTGGGTGGATCAGATGTCCACGATCTGTGAGCAGTTCCCCAAGGTTGCGGCGCGGGTGGAGGCCACGCCCGATTTCCTGACCGCGTACCTGGCCTCCTCGGGTAAGTCCGATTACATCGCAGCCAGTGATCAGTGGCTCGACGTGCTCACCCTGCTCGGCCGATGGCAGACGCTGCCCCGGTGGCCTCAACTCGGCCCCAAGCCGTCCCAGTGGCCGCGCACTCGTCCCACGGTGACCGGTGTCGCCGGTACCGACTCACCGAACACCAAGATGCTGAGCAAGATTCGCGGACTGCTGGCCAAGGCCGACGCCACGGATTTCGAGGAGGAGGCCGAGACACTGACGGCCAAGGCACAGGAGTTGATGACGCGCTACTCCATCGACACCATGCTGCTCTCTCAGGGCCACATCGACATTCACGGCCGACGGGTACATGTCGACGGCCCCCATGCGCCCGCCAAGGCGCAACTGCTGCACGTCGTCGCAACCGCCAACCGCGTCAAGGCGATCTGGGATCCGGAGTTCGCCGTCGCAACCCTGGTCGGGGCTCCGGTGGACGTGGAACAGACCGAGTTGCTGTTCACCTCGCTGCTGGTTCAGGCAACGCGCGCCCTCGGGCATTCACCGCAGGCGAAGAAGCGCAAGAAAGCCGGATCGGCGGCGTTCGGCAAGGCGTTTCTGTACGCCTATGCCGTCCGCATCGGAGACCGCCTCACCGATGCCGACGCTCTCGCACTCGAAGAGGCCAGTCACGAATCAGGTGATCTGCTACCGATTCTCGCCGCGCAGACCGTCGCCGTCGAAGCCGAGTTCGATCGACTGTTCCCGACGGCGAAGCCGATGCGCGGCCCCCGCCTGGACGCCGAGGGCTGGGATTCGGGGCAGGCTGCGGCGGATCGAGCGGACCTCTCGCGCTGAGGTGTTCGAGTCCACCGCTCGTACGCAAGGCAAAATGGTTCCGTGCCCGAAACTCTCGACGACATCATGACCCGTACGTCCGATCTGCTGACCGACCGCGACATGGCCGCCCTGTCCACTCTGATGGCCGAGCTGTCGACCACCGATGCGGTGCGCATGCTCGAGCGGGTCGACTCGTCTCGACGAGCGGTGTTGTTTCGTCTGCTGCCGAAGGACGAAGCGGTCACGGTCTTCGAGCGGTTCGACGCCACCGTTCGCGGCGAGTTGTTCGAGAGTCTTCGCAGTGACGATGTGATCGCTCTGTTCGAGGATCTCGACCCCGACGACCGTGTCGAACTGCTCGACGAACTCCCCTCCAACGTGGCACATCGACTGTTGGTTGGCCTGTCCCCCGACGAGCGCGCGCTCACCGCCCCCATGCTGGGGTACGAGCGCGGGTCGGTCGGTCGCCGCATGAGCCCGGAGTTCGTTCGGCTGCGCAGTGCCGCGACCACTGCCGACGCACTCGATGCCGTGCGACGCACCGGCTCGGACGCCGAGTCGGTGTACCTGTTACCGATCACCGACGATCACCGAACTCTGCTGGGGGTGGTGACCCTCGCCGATCTGGCGACTGCGGCACCGACCACTCCCGTCGGCAAGCTGTACTCGGATCATCCGGTGGTCAAGGCCGATTCGTCGGCGGAGGAAGCCGCCCGACTGTGCTTCGAGCACCGCAGTCCTGCAGTGGTCGTGGTCGATTCCGAGCAACGGCTGATCGGCATTCTCACTCTCGAGCAGTCGTCACGAATCCTGGAAGAAGCCGAGGACGAGGACGCTGCCCGCGCCGGCGGCTCGGAGCCGCTGCGCAGGCCCTATCTGTCGACGCCTGTGCTGTCCATCGTTCGCTCCCGCGTGGTGTGGTTGCTGGTGCTGGCCCTGTCGGCGATCCTCACGGTGCAGGTGCTCGAGATCTTCGAGCACGCGCTCGCCGCCGTCGTCACTCTCGCGCTGTTCATTCCGCTGCTGACCGGAACCGGAGGCAACACCGGCTCGCAGGCCGCGACCACCGTCACGCGGGCACTCGCGCTCGGTGACGTGCGACCGCGAGACATAGCCGCGGTGCTGTTTCGCGAGATTCGGGTCGGAGCGACGATGGGTGCGATGCTCGGCACCCTCGGATTCGTGATCGCAGGACTCGTCTACGACTGGCACCTCGGGCTCGTCATCGGTACGACGCTGTTGTCGATCTGCACACTCGCAGCCACTGTCGGCGGAGCGATGCCGCTGATCGCCAGGAAGATCGGTGTCGACCCGGCGGTCTTCTCGACGCCCTTCATCTCCACCTTCTGCGACGCGACGGGATTGATCGTCTACTTCCTCATCGCCAAGGCCGTCCTCGGCGTGTGATCGGCGCTGCTGGTCACCCCTTCTGGGCGTTTTCCTGAGCGGCCTGGGCCTGTGCGACCTGCTGCGGGGTGAAACGAATGAACACCGCAGCGATTCCCGCGACCACGGCGCAGACGGCGCAGCAGAACAGCGCGAACATGTAGCCCGAGCTCAACGCATCGAGCTGGGTGTCGTTCATCAGCGTCGCCGGTCCGGAAATGCCGCCCAACGACAGGGTGCGGGAGGTCACCAGCGCGCCGATCACGGCCAGCGCCAAGGGCCCGCCGAGGGTCTGAGCAACCAGGGCGATGGCGGTCAAGGGGCCGATCTCGGTGGGGCTCACTCCGGCGATGGCGCACAGCGGGAGCGGCACGACCGTCAGGCCGACGCCGAATCCGATGCCGATGACGGGGAAGAACAGTCCGGGGAAGTACGACGAGTCCGCGTTCATGGTCGCAACCGACACCATCAGCCAACCGACCATGATGACGGCACCGCTCAGAATCAGCCACCGTGGGGCGATGCGCGTCACCAGCTGCGAGGCCAGGAATGCGGCGGCACCGAGCCCGAAGGCGAACGGCACGAACGCCAGGCCCGCGTGCAACGGGCTGTATCCCAGGATGTCCTGAACGAACAGTGCCACGTACGCGGCGAGGCAGAACATCACCCCACCGGCGAAGAAGATGGCCACGAACGTCGCCACGCGGTCTCGGCTGCCGAACAGCGAAAACGGAAGCAGTGGGTTGTCGGCGCGTCGCTCGACCATCAGGAACAACCCGAGGAACAGCAGGCCGGCGAGCAGCGAGACGATGACGATCGGGTTGGTCCAGCCCAGTTCGGTGCCCTCGCTCAGAGCCAACACGACGCCGGTGCAGCCGAGCGTCGCCAGAATCGCTCCCGGCACGTCGAGCGGTAGCCTCGCCCCCACCGTCTCCTGGAGCGACACGACTGCGAGCACCACGATGACGACACCGATGGGGACGTTGATCAGGAAGATCCACCGCCACGACACCTCGGTCAACGCACCGCCGATGATCAGCCCGGCGATGGAGCCGACACCGGTCATGGCCGCGTAGATCGCGATGGCCTGATTTCGAACCGGGCCCGGCGCGAACGTGGTCGCCACCAACGCGAACGCCGTGGGCGACGCCACCGCGGCTCCGATGCCTTGGAGCGCACGAGCCGCTACCAGCGTCGCCTCGTTGACCGCGAGCCCGCACAGCAGGGAGGCGACGGTGAACAGTACGACACCGGCCAGGAACATCTTCTTGCGGCCGAAGGCGTCGCCGAGTCTGCCGCCCAGGAGCATCAGCCCGCCGAAGGCGAGGGCGTACGAGGTGAGCACCCAGTTGCGTCCGGCATCGGAGAGACCCAGATCGGCCTGCAACGGTGCCAGAGCGAGATTGGCGACGGTGCCGTCGAGCACCACCATCAACTGCAGGCCGCTCAGGACGATGATCGCCAACCCGAACGCGCGGGTCGTCACCGGGTACTTGACCTCGGTGCTGGAGGTATCGGGCATCGATGATTCAGGCACGGGCGTTCACGTTACCGGCGTGTACAGAGAAACCGGCAACGGTTCCGATGACCACGATGGCCGGAGGCCTGATCTCCGCGTCGCGAACAGCATCGGCGACGGTGCTCAGAGTGGCGCGCACTTCGCGCTGGGTGCGCATGGTGCCTTCCTGAACGACGATCACCGGGGTGTCGGACGGCCGACCACCGGCGATGAGAACGTCGGCGAACAGACCGATGCGTTCGACGGCCATCAGCAGCACGATGGTGCCCTTGAGCTTGGCCAGCGCATTCCAGTCGACGAGCGAATCGGGATGGTCGGGTGCCACGTGTCCGCTGACGACGACGAACTCGTGGGTGACGGCGCGGTGCGTCACCGGAATCCCGGCGGACGAGGGCACCGAGATGGCGCTGGTGATTCCGGGCACCACCGTGACCGGGATTCCCTCGGCGGCGAGCGCTTCGAGTTCTTCGTATCCCCGACCGAACACGTAGGGGTCGCCGCCCTTGAGCCGGACGACGAACTTGCCTGCCTTCGCGCCGTCGATCAGCGCCTGGTTGATGGCCTCCTGCGCCATCGCGCGGCCGTACGGAATCTTCGAGGCGTCGATGACCTCCACGTGGGGACCCAATTCGGCGAGCAGCTCGGGCGGTGCGAGCCGATCGGCCACCACGACGTCGGCGTAGGCGAGCAACCTGCGGCCGCGGACGGTGATGAGGTCCGGATCGCCCGGTCCCCCACCCACCAGTGCCACGCCGGTCAACGGCGCATGCGCCGAATCGGCGACCACACCGGACTGCAGAGCGTCGATCACGGCATTGCGCACCGCGGCCGATCGACGGTGCTCACCGCCGGCGAGGACACCGAGGGTCAGCCCGTCCCATTCGGCCGACGCCGGGGTGACGGCGGTGCCGTCCTTGGCGATATCGGCTCTCACGCAGAAGATCCTGGACGCGGTGGCCTCGGCGACGATCGCGATGTTGGTCTCGGCCTCGTCGGTGCAGGCGACGGCGTACCAGGCGTCGGCGAGGTCGCCCTCTCGATAGTCACGCAACTCCATCGTCACCTGTCCGAAGGTCGCCATCGCCTCGACTGCCGGTGTGGCCTCGCGCGTGATGACGTGCACCGCAGCGCCGCAGGAGATGAGCAGTGGCAATCGACGCTGCGCGACGGTGCCGCCACCGACCACGACGACGCGTCGACCTTCCAGATTGAGGCCGACCAGATAGGGAGAGTCAGTCGCGTTCACGAGAGGAAACGCTACCGCGCGCGCTGCACCCGCTTTTCGTCCCATACGGGCTCGTCGGATTCGTAGGCCTGACCGGTGCTGCCGAACACGAGGAAACGGTCGAAGCTGCGGGCGAACCACCGGTCGTGCGTCACGGCGATGACGGTGCCGTCGAACGCGGCGATCGCGTCTTCGAGTGCATCGGCGGACATGAGGTCGAGGTTGTCGGTCGGCTCGTCCAGCAGCAACAGGGTGGCACCGGACAGTTCGAGCAGCAGAATCTGCACGCGCGCCTGTTGGCCGCCGGAGAGGTTGTCGTAGGACTGCTCGGCGGCTCGGGCCAGACCGTAGCGGTCCAATGCCCGTCCTGCGGCCTCGCGGCCCATACCGTCACGATGTTCGTTGCCCATGTGCAAGATGTCGAGCAGCGTGTTGCCCGCGAGATCCGGACGAGTGTGGGTCTGCGCGAACAGACCGGGCCGGACGCGAGCGCCGAGCACCGCGGTGCCGGTGTGCGGAACCGGATCGAGTGCCAGTTCCTGAACCGGCTCGTGCTCCTTCTCGGGATCGGTGCCACCGTTGGCCAGCAACCTGAGGAAATGCGATTTACCGGAACCGTTGGAGCCCAACACCGCAACGCGGTCGCCGTACCAGATCTCGGTGTCGAAGGGCTTCATCAGTCCGGTCAGTTCCAGCGCCGTACACACCAACGCGCGCTTGGCTGTTCGGCCGCCACGCAGCCGAACGGTGACGTGCTGCTTCAGCGGCACCGCCTCGGGCGGCCCGGCCTCCTCGAACTTGGCCAACCGAGTCTGCGACGCGTGGTACCGAGCAGCGACACCGTCGTTGAACTTGGCCTTCTCTCGCAGACGCAGCACCAGCGCCCGAAGTTTGACCAGTTCCTCGTCCCACCGCCGTCGCAGTTCGTCGAGCCGAGCATTCCGGTCCTCACGCGCGGCGTGGTAGGTCGCGAACCCGCCGCCGTGCACCCACGAGGTGGCACCGCTGACGCCCGGTTCCAGCGTCACGATCCGGTTCGCGGCGTTGGCGATGAGTTCCCGGTCGTGGCTGATGAACAGGACGGACTTGTCGGAGTCGCGAATGGTCGCTTCGAGCCAGCGCTTGCCCGGCACATCGAGGTAGTTGTCCGGCTCGTCGAGAAGGAGCAGATTGTCCGAGCCGGCGAACAGAGCCTCGAGCACGAGACGCTTCTGCTCGCCGCCACTGAGGGTCGACGCAGCGCGCCACTTCGCGCGGTCGAACGGCATTCCGAGTGCAGCAGTGGTGACCTTGTCCCAGAACGGTTCGAGGTCGTAACCGCCGACGTCACCCCAATCCGAGAGGGCCTGCGCGTATTTCATCTGGGTCTTCTCGTCGTCGACCTCGATCATCGTGTTCTCGGCGGCGTCGAGGGCCGCAGCGGCCGTCTGCACGGCCGGCGACGCAACCGACAGCAGCAGATCACGAACGGTCGAGTCGTCTCGCAGCTGACCGACGAATTGCCGCATCACCCCGAGCGAGCCCGAGCTCGACACCGATCCTTCGTCGGGGGTCTCGTCCCCCGCGATGATCCGCGTCAGTGTCGTCTTGCCGGTTCCGTTGGGACCGATCAACGCCGTCTTGGCACCGTCGCCGACGCGAAACCCGACACCGTTGAGCAGCTGCCGTCCGTCGGGCAGGAAGTAGACGATGTCGTTCAGTTCGAGGTGGGCCACAACGAACCAGCCAACCTCATCGGCCCGGCGATGGCCAATCGTTTACTCGTCCGCTAGGCGAGGGCCAGGACCGACGTCTCGGTGAGCACCTGTTTGCCCGCATCGTCGACGTGCGCGTGGTGCACCCGCAACCGAGCCGAGTCGCCGTGCAGGGTCAGCAACATGACACCGTTGTCGAACCAGGGGCCCGCCTCGGCCTCCCACTCGACACCGGACGGGCCCACGTGTGCCGCCCGCGCCAGCTTCGACAGAATGCGGGCAGCGGGACGTTTGATGGCCAGCTTGTTGACGGCGCGAATCGGCAGATCGAGCGGATTGCGGAACGGCGACATGGTCAGCTGATACGTGGCCGGTACCTCGCGCCCGCCGACCCCGAAGTCCGCGTTCGCCACGTACGAGCAGTGCACGTCGCCCGAGAGCCACATGATCGAGGCGGGTGTGTTCTCGCCGCGAGAGAGCTCACGCGTCAACGCCGCCATGTCGTTGAAGGAGTTGGTGAAGGCCGCCCAGTGTTCGAGGTCGAGGCCGATCCGCATCTTCTCGGCCACCTTGGCCGACATCGACCCCCAACTGCCCTGTGCCACGGCCTCGTTCCACTGTTCGAGGTAGTGCAGGGCGGGCAGCATGAGGTAGGGCAACGACGACCCGAACAGCAGATGTCGCGGGGTCTTCTCGAGTGCGCGCTCGCGTACCCACGCCCACTCCTTCTCGTCGACCATCTCTCTGTTGTTCGGATCCAGATTCCGTGAGCACCGCGAGTCGATCATGATCAACCGCGTGTCGCCGAAATCTCGGTAGAAGCTCCATCGTCCGGTCTCGGGCCTGCGGTCGACACGTAACGCGAAGTCGGCCAACAGCTTCTCCCGCTCGGCATCGGTGTCGGCAGACCGAACTGCGGCGTACATCTCGTCCTGCGCCAGCTCCTTGGGCGAGAGGTTGCCCAGGTGCTGGTACACCCAGTAGGACGAGTACGCGCCGACCACGCGATCGTTCCACCACGGCCGTGTCACGATGTCCCGACGCCAGGAGGCCGACGAGTTCCAGTCGTCGCGCAGATCGTGGTCGTCGAGGATCATGCACGACGGGATGCTCGCCATCAGAGTCCGTACCGGCTCGAGTCCCCACGATTCCCGGTACAGCCAGGAGTACTCCTCGAAATCGCAGATCTCGTTCTCCGCGTCGGTACCGATGGCGCTCTGCGGTCCCTCGCCCGAGCTTCGGCGCGCCTGGAGTCGTTCGACGATCTCCGGGGACGGGTCGTCGGCGTAGACCTGGTCACCGAGGAGCAGCAGCGCCTGCGGCCATCGACTCGGATCCTGCTCGATCAGCGCGTTGCCCAGCCCGGCCAAGGCGTCGGCCCCGATCTGCTTCAAGGATTCGTCGCTGTAGTTGTCACCGCGCCGACACGACCCGAAGGCCAACGTGACGGGTCCCTCGGCGTCGACGGTGTGGATGGCCGCCGTCCGACCTTCCGGGGGCCACACGCGACGCTCGTCGACGAACACCTCGTAGTTCACCGTTGCGTTGGCCGGCAGTCCTTCGAGCGGTACCAGCGCGTAATGGTGGCCGTGCACTCCCCACGTACGTTCGGAACCCCGGACGCCGGCGTCGGTGACCACGGAAACCGTCGACGATTCGGCCATCTCGAACCACAGGGTCGCCGTCTCGGTGCCGACGTACCGGACGATCGGGCCGAGCAGGACGATGCTGTCGGAAGTCATTGGATCCACATTGCCTGCGTCGGCCCGCTTTCGCCAGTCGGTGGCGCGGATCGGTCCTCAGGAACGGGCCGCGACCACGACCTTTCCCCGTACGTGTCCGGTCTCGAGCAACCGGTGTGCTTCGCGTAGCTGCTCGGCGTCGATCGGAGAGAGGAGCGTCGTCGCGGTCGTCCGCACCGAACCCGCATCGACGAGTTCGGCCACCCTGGTCAGTAGCTCGTGCTGACGAATCAGATCCGTAGTCTCGTGCATCGGGCGAGCGAACATGAATTCCCAGTGCCAGGAGATCGCCTTCGTCTTCAGCGGGAGAACGTCGAGTGTCTCGGGATCGTCGATCGCCACTATCTGTCCGAACGGCGTCAACAGGTCTGCATAGATCTCGACCTGGCCGGCGGAATGGGCAGTGAACACGTAGTCGATGCCGTCCGGTGCCACTCGGCGTACTTCGTCGCGAAGATCGCGGTGGTGATCGACCACCTCGGCTGCTCCGAGAGAACGAACCCACTCCACCGCGTCCTCACCCGCTGCCGTCGCGATCGCGCGCACACCAGGAACCAGGGTCCGAAGTAGTTGCAGCACAACAGATCCCACACCTCCGGTGGCACCGACCATCAGCAAGGTTCCGGTGGTCTCGGCAGTGATGCGGAGCTTGTCGAACAGTCCTTCCCATGCGGTGATCACGGTCAGCGGTAACGCCGCGGCCTGTGCGAAATCGAGGGTCGTCGGCTTCTTCGCCACGATGCGTTCGTCCACCGCATGGAACTGCGAGTCGGTCCCGGGTCGGCCGATGTCTCCCGCGTAGTAGACCTCGTCCCCCGGCGCGAACATGGTGACGTCGGCGCCGACAGCGCGCACCACACCAGCGGCGTCGAACCCGAGCACCTTCGGCTCGCCCTGCGGATCGTTGCCGGCACGGACCTTGACATCGACCGGGTTCACCGACACGGCTCGCACCTCGACCAGCAGGTCTCGCGGCCGCACGGCGGGCACGTCGACGACCACATCGGTGAGGCTGGCGGGGTCGTCGATCGGAAGCGAGCGGGTGTAGGCAACGGCTGTCATCGTCTCGGTCATACCTACAGGATGGCCCGAACCCCCGGTCCACCGTCAAGGCAGAGCTCGACCACGGCAACGGTGACACCGGCCGAACCGAACCTGGGCACCGTCAACTGCGTCGATCCGCCGGCCAGCAATGCCGCCGCCTCGGCGACGCTGGCACTTCCGACGGCGCGGAGCACCCGAACCGATGTCGTCGGCGTGACGACGGTCGACAGTTCCCTCGCCGAGTAGGTCACTCCCCGAACCCCCATGCTCGACGCCACCGCCGCCACCAGTTCTGCTTTCCGGTCGATCGAGGCGATGGCCTCGACACGCCAGTCCGGTTGCAGCACCGTGGCGATCGCGGCCACGACGGCGGCGGAGCCGACGCCGGCTCGGGCACCGATTCCGACGACCACCCGCATCTCGCGACCTCTCTTACACGCGCGCGTAATCGACGGCGGCCGAGACGAATCGGGTGATCGACTCGGGATTGCCTGCGGCGTGGGTGTGCAGATACGACGCGTGGACGCCGCCCTGAACGAAGCCCTCGCGCACTGCAGTTCTGCCGTCGGGGTTCTGCCTGTGCCAGCCCCAGGCGGCCGGCACCGCCTCGCGCACGTCCCTGGATCGGTTCGTCCCGGCAGGCTCCACTCCCACGACGAGCTTCGTGCGATGGAACTCGTGGCCGGTGACGCGGGTACCCGCGTCGAACAGTGTCGACGATTCGAGGGCAACCGCGTCGCGGTATCCCAGAGTGAGGGTGTTCCCGAATTCCGCGTCCACATCGACGACCCCGGCCATGTCATGACCGTCCAATCGCCTTGCCAGATACAGCAATCCGGCGCATTCCGCGTGGATCGGTAATCCCTGGGCCGCCGCGGCTCGAATGTCGGCGAGCAACACCTCGTTCGCCGACAGTGCGGCTGCGTGTTCCTCCGGGAATCCGCCGGGAAGTACGACTCCTGCTGTGCCGGTGGGCAATCCGTCACGCAACGGGTCGAACACGGCCACATCGGCCCCGGCCGCGCGGAGCAGTTCGACGTGTTCGGTGTAGCCGAAGGTGAATGCCGGTCCACCCGCCACCGCTATCACGGGCGATCCCTCGCAGGTGCGTACCTCGTCCTCCGGGGACCACTGCGGCGCGGTCACCGACGATCGAGCCAGTGCGCTCACTGCCTCGATGTCGACGAATCGGGAGACCAGGGCGCTCATCGCGTCCACGGCATCGGTTGCGGCACCACCGTGTTCGACCGCGGTGATCAGCCCCAGGTGCCGTGACGGGACGACCAGTTCGCTCATGCGCGGCAGCGCGCCGAGTACCGGAACACCCACCCGTTCGCACGCTTGACCTAACACGTCCTCGTGCCGCTGACTGCCGACGCGATTGAGAATCACACCCCCGATGCGGACGCTGGCATCGAACGTCGAGAACCCGTGCAGCACAGCGGCGAGCGACTGACTGTGCCCGCGGGCGTCGACCACCAGGATCACCGGCGCACCGAGCATCGCGGCCACCCGTGCGGTCGATCCCTCGGCAGACGCCTCCCCCGGGCCGGTCATGTCGATCTTGCCGTCGAACAGTCCCATGACGCCCTCGACGACCGCGATGTCGCAGCCTCGACTGCCGTGTCGGAACAAGGGGCCGATGCGGTCGGCACCGACCATCACGGCGTCGAGGTTGCGGCCGGGGAGCCCGGCGGCGAGCGAGTGATAACCGGGGTCGATGTAGTCCGGCCCCACCTTGAACGGGGCGACGGTGCGGCCGGCGCTGCGCAGCGCACCCATCAGCCCGGTTGCCACCGTCGTCTTTCCGCTGCCCGACGCGGGGGCCGCAATGACCACGGCGGGGCACGACGGAGTCACCATTCGATGCCTCGCTGTCCTTTGCGGCCGGCATCCATCGGGTGCTTGACCTTTGCCATCTCGGTCACGAGATCCGCGGCCTCGATCAGCTCATGGGGCGCATCCCGTCCAGTGATGACGACGTGTTGGTTGCCCGGTCGATGGGTCAGAACCTCGACCACCTCCGCGACGTCGACCCAACCCCACTTGAGCGGGTAGGTGAACTCGTCCAACACGTAGAAGCGGTGTGACTCCTGCTCGATCCGCCGGGCGATCTCCCGCCAGCCCTCGGCCGCGGCCTCGGCGTGGTCGACGTCGCTGCCCTTCTTGCGGGTCCACGACCACCCCTCGCCCATCTTGTGCCATTCGACGGCTCCGCCGACCCCGGTGCTCTCGTGCAGGTCGCCGAGTGTGCGAAACGCCGCTTCCTCCCCGACCTTCCACTTGGCGCTCTTGACGAACTGGAACACTCCGACGTCGAATCCTTGATTCCAGGCCCGCAACGCCATCCCGAATGCGGCCGTCGATTTGCCCTTGCCCGGTCCGGTGTGCACCGCGAGCACGGGCAGATTGCGGCGCTGACGCGTCGTGAGGCCGTCCTGCGGAACGGTTCCGGGAGCCGGTACGCCCTGAGGCATCGCGTACTCCTACGCCGCTGCGCGAACGACAGCGGCGACCTGCTCGGCCGACAGGTCCGCGAGGGCCACGTAGCCACCGCCGAGGCACGCCGCGAAATCGGCAGCGAGTCCGAGGCGGACCATTCCCGATTCACAGTCCACCACGACGGAGGCGATCTTGTCCGACGCGATGCGCCGGGCGGCAATGCGGGCCCGGCCGACCGGATCGGTACCGCCGGTGGCCCGTCCGTCGGTGAGCGCGACCAGCAGAGCGCGGCGCAGCGGATCTCGAACACGCTCTCGCAGAACGAGTTCACGCGCTTGCAGAAATCCCTGCGCCAGTGGCGACCTACCGCCGGTCTTCATCTTCCGCAATCGAGTGACGGCCACGTCCACCGACGACGTCGGTGGCAGTACGGTCTCGGCTTGCGTGCCGCGCACGGTGATCACGGCAACCTTGTCGCGGCGCTGATACGCATCGCGCAGCAGCGACAGCACCGCACCGGTCACCGCGGAGAGCCGATCTCGCGCAGCCATCGATCCCGAGGCGTCGACGACGAAGACGATCAGGTTGCCTTCACGCCCCTCCTTGATCGCGCCCCGCAGGTCCGCGGGCTCTAGCTTCAACCGGCCGGCGGTGCGGCCGCGTACGACCTGCTGCTCGGCCGCGGCGAAGAGGGTGCCCACCAGGTGCAGACCTCTGCCTGGCTCGACAGTGGGCCGTACCGACCGTCCGTGCGAGGACCGCGACCGCGACCGTCGGCCGGGCGCGCCCTCGCCCACTCCTGGAACCTCGAGCAACCGCGCTCTGAACTGTGCTCCCGGCGTGCCCGCCTGCTTCTCGCTGCCGGCACCCGAGGACGGCGGTGGTTGCTTCGACTCGTCGCGTGAATCGGAGGACTCGGAGTCGGAGGACTGGGACTGGGACTGGGACTGGGACTGGGACTGGGACTGGGACCCATCGTCGGGGGCCTCGGGCTCGGGCGCTCCCCCGCCGTCGGGATCGGGTTCCGGGTCGGGTTGTTGCTCGGCCTGTTCCGCAGCGTCGCGCATGGCGTCGTCCAACTGCTTGTCGTCGATTCCCGGCTCGTCGAAGGGGTCGCGCCGACGCCGGTGCGGCAGAGCCAGTTCGGCGGCGATTCGCACGTCCTCCTCGGCCACCTCGCTCGCTCCTCGCCAGGCGGCGTGCGCGGACGCGGTACGCGCCAGCACCAGATCGGCGCGCATACCGTCGACGTCGAAGGAGGCACACAGCGCGGCGATACGACGAAGTTCCTTGTCGCTCAACACCACATCGTCGAGAATCTTCCGGGCGGCCAGAATCTGCTCGGCCACGGCGATGTCGTCGTTGCGGAATTCTGCGGCGAACGCGTGCGGATCACGCTCGTAGTTCATCCGCCGGCGGACGACGTTCATGCGGACGTCCACGTCCCGTGATGCCGTCACCTCCACTGCCAGACCGAACCGGTCGAGCAGCTGCGGACGTAGCTCGCCCTCCTCGGGATTCATCGTGCCGACGAGCACGAATTGTGCAGGATGAGAATGAGATACACCGTCACGCTCGACGTGTACCCGGCCCATCGCGGCCGCGTCCAGCAGCACGTCGACCAGATGATCGTGCAGCAGGTTCACTTCGTCGACGTAGAGCACACCACGGTGCGCGGCCGCGAGGAGACCGGGTTGAAACGCACGTTCGCCGTCGCGCAGAACCTTCTCGAGGTCGATGGACCCCACCACTCGGTCCTCGGTTGCCCCCACCGGAAGTTCGACGAGTTTCGCCGGGCGCGACCCGTCCTCGTCGTCCACGGCGGGCAGTAGGGTCGCGAGCGCGCGCACCACCGTCGATTTCGCGGTGCCCTTTTCTCCTCGAACCAGTACGCCGCCGATACCTGGGTGTACGGCGCACAGAATCAGCGACAACCTCAGCTGATCCTGACCGACGATCGCACTGAACGGATATCCCGGTTCGGGAACACTCCCATTTCGCTGCACAGCCAATTCCCTTCGTGCCCGGAGTTCCGCGCCGGACGTTCGGTCGAGATACACGAAGCCGGGCGGCGATCTGGCTGACAGGGGAATCTTCCGATCGAAGAGTCTCCTGAACACAGTGGCGGGACCGCGCCTGATTGACACAGGACTTCTCCGCGACCGACTTCGAACGGAACACTACCGCCGAACGAACGAATGCCACACACGGTGGGACCGGGTGTGGCATTCATTCGTCGAGTACTACAGGAGGTCAGGCCTCGCTCCAGGCGGTGCCGCCGCCCCGGCGCATCGGGGTGTGCGGGATGCCGTCCTCGAGAACTTCCTCGCCGTCGGGCAGGAACCCGTGCTTGGCGTACATGTCGACGAGGTAGCTCTGCGCGTTGATCCGGCACGGCGCAGAGCCGACCTCGGCAAGCGCCGCGCGCAGAATTCGCGTGGTGTGGCCCTGTCCCCTGGCGGAGCGTTGCGTGCAGAGCCGGCCGATACGGAACGCCTTCTCGCCGTCGTCGTGCTCCTCGAGCAGGCGAAGGGTGCACACCACTTCGCCGTCCCGTTCGAGCCAGAAGTGTCGTGTCTCGGTCAGCAGGTCACGCCCGTCCAACTCCGGGTAAGCGCATGCCTGCTCGACCACGAACACCTCGACACGCAGCTTCAACAGGTCGTACAACGTGCTGTTGGACAGGTCTAGTGCCCATGATCGTTTGAGAGCTGCTGCTTGCGTATTCATACCTTTTGCTATCACACACCCGAGGGCTGTGCGAGCTCACGAGCATTTTCCAGTTCCAGCGTCTTCGACGTCCAGGCCCAGACCTCGTCGAACAGAGAGCTGTTCTGCGCCAGCTTGACCCCGAGCGAGGGAACCATCTCCTTGAGCTTGGGCTGCCACGCGTCGTACTTGTCGCCGAAGCACCGCTGCAGCACGTCCAGCATGGCCGGAACGGCGGTGGATGCGCCGGGCGATGCACCGAGCAGTCCCGCGATCGTGCCGTCCGCAGCGTTGACCACGGCCGTGCCGAACTCGAGTACGCCGCCGCGGCCCTTCTTGCGGATCACCTGCACGCGCTGACCCGCGGTGACGAGCTCCCAGTTCTCGCCGAGTACCGAGGGTGCGAACTCGCGCAGCGTCTCGACACGATCCGCCTGCGACTGAGCCAGCTCACTGACCAGGTACTTGACGAGTCCGAGTTCGGTCACGCCGACTCCGAGCATCGACATCAGGTTGCCGGGCTTGACCGAGCCGGGCAGGTCGGTGATCTTGCCCTGCTTGAGGAATTTGGGCGACCAACCGGCGTACGGGCCGAACAGCAGACCCTGCTGGCCGTTGATCACACGGGTGTCGAGGTGCGGCACCGACATCGGCGGAGCGCCGACCGACGCCTTGCCGTACACCTTGGCCGAGTGCTGCTCGATCAGTGCCGGATCGGTGCATCGCAACCACTCGCCGCTGACCGGGAAGCCGCCGAATCCCTTGATCTCCGCGATCCCGGACTTCTGCAGCAGGTGCAGTGCGCCGCCGCCTGCGCCGACGAACACGAACTTGGCGTTGACGGTCTTCTTCGCCCCGGTGCGCTGGTTGGCGACCTTGACGTCCCAGGTGCCGTCGGACTGCTTGGTGATGTTGCGCACATCGTGCCCGAAGTGCACGGTGCCGCCCGCGGACGACAGGTAGTTGAGCAGCTGCTTGGTGAGCGCACCGAAGTCGACGTCGGTGCCTTCCTGGCCCCAGTTCAGCGCCACCGGGTCGGAGAAGTCACGGCCCTTGGCCATCAACGGCAGTCGCGCGGAGAACTCGTCCTTGGAGTCGATGTACTCCATGCCTGCGAACAGTGGGTTGCCCACGAGCGCCTCGTACCGCGCTCGGAGGTACTTCACGTTCTCTTCCCCGTGCACGAAGCTCACGTGCGGAATGGGGTTGATGAAGTTCTTGGCGTCGGAGAGAACACCGGTTTCGATACCGTGTGCCCAGAACTGACGCGACACCTGGAACTGCTCGTTGACGTTGAGCGCCTTGGCGATATCGACGCTGCCGTCCTTGTTCTGCGGCGTGTAGTTCAGCTCGCACAGGGCCGAGTGGCCGGTGCCCGCGTTGTTCCACGCATCGCTGCTCTCGGCTGCGGCCGCGTCGAGCCGCTCGTAGACGTCGATCGACCAGTTCGGCTCGAGCTGACGGAGCAGCGCACCGAGGGTGGCGCTCATGATTCCGGCACCGACCAGAACGACGTCGGTCTTGATCCGCTTACCCTGCTCATCTTTGGACACTGGAGAATCGACTTCCTTGTCTGTCGAGATCTCGGCCGGTGGCGGCATCGACCGAAGAACTCTGTTGTAGAGGGGCTACTCACCCGGTGCGGTCAGGTTACTAGCTGGGCCTACCCCATCGGACACCACGTCAACCCGGTCTCGATTGTGCTCCTCGGACGCCGCTCGCGGCGCCCACTACAGTTGTGATCTGTGACTACCTGGGTGCCCGATGTCCTCGGCGACGGCTACGAACAGACGACCATTCCACTCGGTGACGATCCGGACGGCGAGGGGCAGGTCGAGGCCACTCTCGTGCGGTATCAACCGTCGGGTGCCGCGAACGTCGAGCGCGCGGTGATCTACGTCCACGGATTCACCGACTACTTCTTCCAGCGACACATCGCCGAACACTTCGCCGCGATGGGCTACGCCTTCTACGCGCTGGACCTACGCAAGTGCGGACGGTCGCGCCGTGAGGGTCAGACCGCGCACTTCGTGACCGATCTGGCGATGTACGACGCCGAGCTCGACGAGGCTCTCGCCCTGGTCCGCGCCGAACGCGCCGATGCCCCGGTGCTGCTCATGGCGCACTCGACGGGCGGACTCGTACTGCCGCTCTGGCTCAACCGCCTCAACCGCCGAGAAGGCGGGTCGGCCGGCCTCGGCCTGTCGGGCGTCGTGCTCAACAGCCCCTGGTTCGATCTGCAGGGTCCACCGGCGATACGCAGCGTCGGCACCGCAGCGATCGACGTGATCGGACGGTTCCGAGCCAAGGCGCAGGTGCCGGGCAGCGGCCTGGACACCTACGGACTCTCGCTCGCCGCCTCCGAGAACGGCGAATGGGACTACGACCTCGACTGGAAACCGCTCGCGGGCTTCCCCATCACCTTCGGCTGGATCCGCGCTGTCCGCCACGGTCACGCCGAACTGCATCGCGGCCTCGATATCGGCATTCCGTCGCTCATCCTGCGCTCGAAGGTGACGCACTTCTCACGCCGGTACAGCTCCGCGGTCGACGCCGCAGACGCCGTCCTCGACGTCCGCCAGATCGCCCGCTGGGCCGGCTGCCTGGGCGACCGCACCACCATCGTCCCCATCGAGGGAGCCCGCCACGACGTGTTCCTGTCCACCGAGGAGCCGCGCGCGCGGGCCTTCGAGGAAATGGACGAGTGGATCGAGTGGTTGCATCGAAGCGAGGGCACCGACCACGCGTCGGGCAAGGACCACACCGAGAGCGGGCACATCTCATGACCGAGCATTTCGACGTCGCGATCATCGGCTCCGGATCGGGCAACTCCATCGCCGATTCGCGCTTCGAGGACAAGAAGATCGCACTTCTGGAAGAGAACTCGACATTCGGCGGCACCTGCCTCAACGTCGGCTGCATCCCGACGAAGATGTTCGTCTACGCCGCCGAAGTCGCCCGTACGGTGCGTGATTCGTCCAAATACGGTGTCGACGCGCGTGTCGACGCGGTGCGCTGGCCGGACATCGTCGACCGCGTCTTCGGCCGCATCGACCCCATCTCGGAGGGCGGCAAGCGCTACCGCGCCGAAGGCAGCCCCAACGTCACATTGTTCGAGGGCCACGCGAGGTTCGTGGGCCCCCGCACGATCGACACCGGCACCGGCACCGTCATCACGGCAGACCAGGTCGTCATCGCGGCCGGATCCCGGCCGGTGGTGCCGCAGTCCATCGCCGATTCGGGTGTCAGCTATCACACCAACAGCGATGTGATGCGGCTGCCGGAGCTTCCCGAGCATCTGGTGATTCTCGGATCCGGTTACATCGCAGCGGAATTCGCGCACGTGTTCTCCGCGCTCGGCTCGAAGGTGTCGATCGTCGCCCGCAAGGACACCTTGTTACGCGCACTGGACGCCGACATCTCCAAGCGGTTCACCGAATTGGCCCGCGCCAAATGGGACGTCCATCTCGACTCCGGTGAGACCCGTGCCGTCACCGAGGGCGCCCTGCACGGCGTCGAATTGGCCGACGGCACCAAGGTTCTCGGGGACGCGTTCCTGGTGGCCGTGGGCCGCGAGCCGAACGGCGATCGGCTGGATCTGGACACGGCGGGCATCGACATGGACGACGAGGGCCGCATCGTGGTGGACGAGTTCGGCCGCACCACCGCCGAGGGCGTGTTCGCGCTCGGCGACGTCTCCTCGCCCTACCAGCTCAAGCATGTGGCCAACCAGGAAGCACGAGTGGTCCAGCACAACCTGCTGCACGACGCATGGAACGGTGACACCGCCGCGCTGCGCACCAACGACCACCGTTTCGTTCCCGCGGCGGTGTTCACCGATCCGCAGATCGCCGAGGTGGGCATGACCGAGGAACAAGCCCGTGACGCCGGCCTGGACATCACGGTCAAGGTCCAGAACTACGGCGACGTCGCCTACGGCTGGGCGATGGAAGACAGCGAAGGTCTGTGCAAGATCATCGCCGAGAAGGGCACCGGGAAGATCCTCGGCGCGCACATCATCGGCGCTCAGGCCCCGACCCTGATTCAGCCCATCATTCAGGCGATGAGCTTCGGCCTGTCCGCCCAGGACATGGCGCGCGGTCAGTACTGGATTCACCCCGGCCTGCCCGAGGTGGTCGAGAACGCTCTGCTGGGACTCGACCTGTAGTTCCGGTCACCACGGGCTGGTACGCAGCACGATTTCCGTTGCCAGCGCGGCCGGCTCGTCGGCGACGACATTCGCGGCACCGTCGAGTTGAACCACGCGGAAGTCCGAGTAGACGAACCGGCCGCTCGCGTCGGCGGATGCGCGGCCCAGTGAGGACCCGACGACCAGTGTCGTCGGCAACTCGACCGGGGGGCAGTCCGCGGCGCGCACGGTGCCCTGCTCGTCGGCGATCGCGGGGTGGCAACGGTTCACCGCGATCAGACTGGCGAAGCGCCCGAAAGTCTTGGCAGCCAACGTCCAAGCCGACTCCGCACCCGCGCCGCTGCCGACGAGATGCACCCACGACAGCTTCAGCTCGTCGAGAACAGTCAGGATCGCATCGTCGCTGATGCCGTCGATGCTTTCCAGCGCAACGGTTTTCAGATCCGAATTGTGCAGCCGTTCACTGACGGCGTCGTACACATCCACTGGATCGCCTGCATCGGGAAGCAAGAGAACGGCGTGCCTGCTGTCCGGGCCTGCGACCCGAACCGAACATTGCCCACCCGCAGCACTCACATGCGTGAACTCCATGGAGACGACGGTACTGCCTCTTGCGCCGACCACACATCGGTTCTATGGTTAGTTACATGAGTAATGAACCAGCGAGGCGACCAACCTCGACGCATCGGCGGTGGTTCTGATGGACGAGGGCAGGCCCATCTTTCTGCAGATCGCCGAGATCGTAGAGAACTCCATCATCGACGGCTCACTGGCAGAGGAAGAGCAGGTTCCCTCGACCAACGAACTGGCCGCATTCCATCGAATCAACCCGGCCACCGCAGGTAAGGGACTTGCCAAGCTCGTCGCCGACGGCGTCGTCTACAAGAAACGAGGAATCGGAATGTTCGTCACCACCGGGGCTCGCGACGCTCTTCGATTCCGTCGCCGCGACCTCTTCGCTCGCCAGTACATCGACCCGCTCGTCACCGAGGCGCGCAAGCTCGGCATGACCGTCGACGAACTCAAGACAATGCTCGACAACTGGGAGGCAGCGCGATGAGCATCCATGAATTCGATTCGATCGGCGACGATGGCCGCGTGATCGCGAAGGCCACCCACCTCACGAAGAAGTTCGGATCGTTCACCGCTGTCGACGACGTGAGCTTCGAGATCGAACAGAACAAGATCTACGGCTTTCTCGGCCGCAACGGCGCAGGCAAGACCACCGTCATGCAGATGATGACCGCGCAGATGCGCCAGAGCGCGGGCGAGGTCTCGATATTCGGGCAACATCCGTGGGAGAACCCGATTGCACTGGGTCACGTGTGCTTCGTCAAGGAGAGCCAGAAGTACCCCGACGATCTGAAGGTCAAGCACGCCGTTGCGCATGCCTCGCAGATTCTTCCCTACTGGGACAATGACTTCGCCGCCGACTTGCTGCGCGATTTCGACCTGCCCCTCGGCCGCAAGATCAAGAAGCTCTCCCGCGGAATGACCTCGGCGCTCGGCATCGTCATCGGACTCGCGTCACGGGCACCACTTACCTTCTTCGACGAGCCCTACTTGGGACTGGACGCGGTATCGCGACACCTGTTCTACGACAGACTGCTTGCCGATTACGCCGAACGCCCCAGGACCGTCGTTCTGTCCACCCACCTCATCGACGAGGTCAGCGATCTGATCGAACACGTGATTCTCATCGACAAGGGCAAGGTCCTGCTCGACGCGGACTCGGACGATCTACGCGAGAGCGCCTTCGAGATCACCGGACCGACGCGCGCCGTCGACTCCTTCGCCTCGGGCCATCGCACTCTGCGTCGCACGGCACTCGGCGCCAGCGCTCGGGCCACGATCGACGGCCGACTGACCGACCGGCAGAAATCGGACGGTGCTGCAGTAGGGCTCACCATCGAACCGGTCCCGTTGCAGCAGTTGATCATCGAACGCACCACCGCCGAACCCGAGGAGGCAGTGTCATGAAACGAATACTGAACGTCGCTCGAATCCACAACACGTCCTGGGCAACGACATTCGTGTGGCCGATGGCGGTTCTCGCGATCGCCTTCGTGATCACCTTCGGCATATTTCTGGTCATCCCGACCACAGACTCCGAATACAACTTCACCGGTAGCGTCTTCTCGATCTATGGATTCGCCATGGCGTTCTACATCACCGCGATCACTCAGTGCTTTCCCTATGCCCTGGGTCTGAGCGTCACCCGCCGCGAATTCCTCACCGCCACAGCGTTGGTAGGTGTGTGCCAGTCGATTGCATTCGGCACGATCATCTACGTGCTGTCCTTGATCGAAGCAGCCACGGATGGATTCGGCCTGAAACTGCGAATGTTCGGCATCGCTCGGTACGCGACCGACAATCCGTTGGTGCAGTGGGCCGCACTCGTTACCGTCATGCTGCTCCTCGGCGGCATCGGTGCATTCATCGGCGTCGTGTATCGACGGTTCCGCACGAACGGGTTGTTCACCCTCGGACTCGGAGCGCTCGTAGTCTTCGGCGGCGGATCTGTACTCGTGACCTGGCAACGGTGGTGGCCGAACATCGGCACCTTCTTCACCGACACCCCACGTATTCTTCTTCTGGTCGTGATCCCCTTGATCATCACCGCAGTGCTGTCGGTGGCCAGCTGGTTCGGTCTTCTCAAAGCAACTGCGTGACAATCTTTTTCGTCGCAGGATCGACGCCGTGCTCGATGAGGTCGAGCACGGCATCGACGTCGAGGTTGTCTTCCACCAGATCCGCCAGCAGGTCCAACTGCTGCTCACGCAACGCAGCGACCGATGTAGCGGGCGCCACCACGAAGCCGGAACGGCCCGATTTCCCTGCCACCCAGGTGAGGAACGAACGCCGGAAGTCGTCGGACTCGAGCAGGCCGTGCCAGTGGGTTCCCACGACAGTCCCGCGCACACTGCCCTCCGGGGTGCCCGACGCAGTAGCAAGAAGCGCATCGTCGCCGTTCCGCACAACCCGACCGTGGTGAATTTCGTAGCCCGACGCGCAATTCGAGCCGTACTGTTTCGATCGCCCCGTCACCTGCGCGAGCACTTTGTCGCTCGCGAACTCGACCGAGAGATCGAGCAGACCGAGCCCCTGGACAGAACCGGCTCCGGATTCGACGGTGTCGTCGATCGTCCGACCCAGCATCTGATACCCACCGCAGATCCCCAGAACCGGTAGTCCCGCGGCCCCGCGTGCCGCGATCGCATCGGCAAGACCGCTGCGCCGCAGCCACTCGAGATCCGACACGGTGGACTTGCTGCCCGGGACGACCACCAGATCGACATCCTCGAGCCGGGACGGCTCGGTGACCCAGTGCACGGACACCCCGGGCTCGCAGGCCAACGCCTCGACATCGGTGGTGTTGGAGATTCTCGGCAGACGCACCGCCGCAACGCGCAACCACTGCGAGCCGTGCGGTGGACGCGGCCGCCCCACCGGAGCATCGGGGACGGTTCCGAGCGAATCCTCGGCGTCCATCCACAAGCCGTCGGCGAACGGGACGACACCGTACGTCGGCCGACCCGTCAACGCGCGCAACTGGTCGAGACCGGGTGCCAGCAGAGCTGGATCGCCCCGGAACTTGTTGATCACGAACCCGGCGACGAGCGCCTGATCCTGCGGAGACAGCACGGCCACGGTGCCGAACAGATGGGCCAGCACTCCCCCACGATCGATATCCCCCACCACGATCACCGGGAGGGACGCAGCCGTCGCCAACCCCATGTTGGCCAAATCCGTGGCGCGCAGATTGATCTCGGCGGGCGAGCCAGCGCCCTCGCAGATCACCACATCGAAGTCCGAACGCAGAGAAGCCAATTCGTCCGCCACCACCGCGCGCAAAGACTGCCGATGCTCGATGTAGTTGCTTGCACTCACCTGCGCCACGGCCCGCCCCCGCACCACCAACTGCGATGTCCGGTCACTCCCCGGTTTCAGCAACACCGGATTGAAACGCACACTCGGCTCCAGGCCACAGGCCGCCGCCTGCATCGCCTGGGCTCGACCGATCTCGCCGCCGTCGAGCGTGACCACCGAATTGTTGGACATGTTCTGCGCCTTGAACGGAGCCACCCGCACACCCCGACGCGCCAACATTCGGCAGAGCCCGGCGACCAGCACACTCTTGCCCGCGTCGGACGTCGTCCCGGTGACCAACAGAGCGCCTTTCACGGCGCTACCAGATCTCGATTCGCTACGCAGGCTCCGCTCACGGCAGTGTCAGGATCTCGCTACCCGTCTCGGTCACCACGAGCGTGTGCTCGAACTGCGCGGTCCACTTCTTGTCGTGCGTGACCACCGTCCAGCCGTCGTCCCACATCTCGGCGTTGATCGTGCCCAGGTTGATCATCGGTTCGATCGTGAACGTCATTCCCGGTTCGATGACGGTGTCCACCGACGGCTGGTCGTAGTGCAGCACGACCAGACCGTTGTGGAAGGTGGTACCGATGCCGTGGCCGGTGAAGTCCTCCACCACGCCGTAGCCGAACCGGTGCGCATACGACTCGATGACGCGGCCGATCACGTTCAGCGCGCGACCGGGCTTGACGGCCTTGATGGCCCGCATGGTGGCCTCGTGGGTGCGTTCGACCAGCAGTCGGGCCTCCTCGGAGACGTTGCCCGCCAGGAAGGTTGCGTTGGTGTCGCCGTGGACGCCGTCGATGTAGGCGGTGACGTCGATGTTGACGATGTCGCCGTCCTGGATCACCGTCGAATCCGGGATGCCGTGGCAGATGACCTCGTTGAGGGAGGTGCAGCAGGACTTCGGAAAACCCTTGTAGCCCAACGTGGACGGGTATGCGCCGTGATCGATCATGTACTGGTGGGCAATGCGGTCCAGCTCGTCGGTGGTGACGCCCGGTGCCACTGCCCGGCCCGCTTCCTGCAGCGCCCTGGCCGCGATCTTCGACGCCACCCGCATCTTCTCGATGACCTCGGGGGTCTGAACCCAGGGCTCGCCGCCCTCGGCCACGGTCGACTTCCACGCGTATTCGGGGCGCTCGATCGACTTGGGCACCGCGAGGACGGGCGAGACGACGCCTGGTACGAGTGGCTGACGGGGCTTGCTCTCGGCGGTCACAGACATGGACCCAAGAGTAGTCGGCTCGCACTCGGCCGCGGACCGCAGCGCAGTGCCCGTACCAGTCGAAACAGCACATGCCGGTGCAGATATGATCTGGATCACGTTCGTCGCTCGTGCAGTCGACACGAGAAAGGAAGCCCCGTGGTCCATTCGAATCTGTTGCGGCCCCGCGACGGTGATGCCCTGCGCGCGGAGCTACGCCAGGTGGCAGCGACGTCCGAGGTACCCGTCGTGTTCGGCGGCGAGGTCTCCTCGGAGACCCTGTACCTGAGTGAATTCCACGGAACCAGAACCCGAGGCCTGGACGGACTCGCCATCCCACCCAGATCCGGCCTCGGCGGTCGAGTCATGGAACAGCGCAGGCCCGCGGCCGTCAGCGATTACGGCGCATCGATGTCGATCACCCACCACTTCGATCGACCCGTGCTCGGCGAGGGCCTCAAATCGATACTGGCGGTACCGGTGGTCGTGGCCGGAGTCGCGCGAATAGTGATGTACGCGGCGCTGCGCGAACGCGGCCCCCTCGGAGATCGTGTCGGCGACATCATGACCACCGCCGCCAGGCGTCTCGGCCAGGAGATCTCCGTGCGGGACGAGGTCGACCGCAGGATCCGACTGCTGGCGACCATCCGCTCGCCGCTCGACTCGGATGTCTCGCGGACCGCCGAGCTGCGCAGTGTCCACGAGGAACTGTCCGATCTCGCCCGGTCGGTCGGTGACGCAGCGATCCGGCGCAGACTCGACGCAGTGGCAGCTCGCGTGGCCGCGTCGTTCGGACAGAACACGCCCGACGACCCACGAGCGCAGGAGGTGTCGCAGTCGTTGACGCCACGCGAGATCGACGTCATCTCGCAGGTTGCCCTGGGCTGCACCAACGTCGAGGTCGCTGCGCGCCTGTCGATCGGTGCCGAGACGGTCAAGTCGTACCTGCGCAGTGTGATGCGCAAAACCGATTCGCACACCCGATACGAAGCCGTGGTGGCGTGCCGTCGACTCGGCGTTCTGCCGTCCTGATCCGAACGCCGCAGCGTCGTCAGTACCCGGGTGGAAGTTGCTCGAACATCTCTCGGGTCACCGCGACCGCGTTGTCCGAGCTGCCGCCGCGCACCACGAGGGTGGCGAAGGCGATGTCGCCGCGGTAACCGACGAACCACGAGTGCGAACCGCCGTCGACCTCTGCTTCGCCGGTCTTTCCGTAGACCTCGCCCTGGTCTGCGATGCGTTCGGCCGTACCGCTGGTGACCACCGACCGCATCATCCCGCGCAATCCGTCGACCATCGCCGGTTCGATCGGCGGATGGTCTCCGGTGATCACGGTGTCGCGTCCGACCAGGAGGTTCGGCACCGGCGTCGAACCGTGAGCCACCGTCGCGGCGGCCAGGGCCATACCGAACGTCGACACGACCACCCTGCCCTGACCGAAGCCGTCCTCGGTGCGCTGAACCAGTTCTTCGGCCGGTGGCACCGAACCGGAGTCGGTCGGCAATCCGACGACGTCGTAATCCGGGCCGACGCCGAATTGAGAGGCCGCGACGGTCAGCGCATCGGGTGTCATCTCGCTGGCCAGCTTGGCGAACGAGGTGTTGCACGATCGAGTGAAGGCGGTACTCATCGTCACGTCACCCAGTGAGAACTCGTTGTAGTTGGGCACACTGCGCTCACCGATCACGATGCGCCCCGGACACGGGACGGTGCTGCCCGGAGTCGCGAGTCCGCTCGCGATGGCGGCACCGGCGGTGATGATCTTGAACGTCGATCCGGGTGGGTACAGGCCGGCCGACGCCACCGGCCCGTCCCGATCGGCAGCCGGGTTCTGTGCCACCGCCAGGATGGCACCGGTGGACGGCTGGATGACCACCGTCATCGCCTGCTCGGTGCGCGCATTCACCGCTCGCTGTGCCGCGACCTGAATGTTGCGATCGAGACTGATCGAGAACGACGGCGAGGGCTCCGGCGGGGTGTCGGTGAGGACATCGATGTCGACGCCGTTGCGGTTCGTGGTCACCACGCTCCACCCCGCCTTGCCGTCGACCTCGTCGATGACGGCCTTCTTGACCTGGCCCACCAGGTCCGGCGCGAACGTGGGGTCGGTGGACACCAGATCCGATTCGTCGGACGCGGTGACTCCGGGGATCTCGGTCAGTGCGGCCGACATCGGCTGGTAGTCACTGTCTCGAAGCAAAACCACCGGGTAGTCGCCGTCGACCGAGGTGGCGGATTCGACGATCGACTGCGCAGTGATGGACGCATCGAAAGGCGTCAGCAGCGTCGACAGCGCCGTTGCCGAGGCGACCACGTTGTTCGCATCCGCTGCATCGAATTTGATTCGGTGCACCACCCCCGGCACCAGCACGTCGGTCCCGGAGCGTTCGTTGACCCGAGCCCGCGGAGCCGCCGTGGACCGCAAGGACATCGTCTGAGTGTCGCCGAGCTTGGGATGGATGTCCGACGCCGTCCAGCGCACCACCCACTCACCTTCGCTGCGGCCCATGTTCAGCTGACCGTCGTACGTCCACACGCGATCCCTCGGCAGCTGCCACGTGTAGGTGTAGCCGACCGTGGCCGTGTCGCCGTCGACCTGTACCGACGTCGTCTCGGCGTCGAGCGCCTCGGCCTGGAGGTTGGTCCACGCCTCGGTCAGTGCCGTCGCCGCTGCGTCGGGCTTGTCGGTATCGGCAGCCGCGGCGGCGATGTCGTTGGCCTCGAACGCGGCGAGAAATGCCTGGGCGGCCGGCTCCGGGCCGTCGGGCTTGGGGGTACATCCGGTGAGGGCGGCGGCAACGACGGCTGCAACCATCGACACCGCTCCGACTCGATACCGCACTTCGGTTGCACCACGTGATCTCATTGCGCCCCATCGTAATAGGGCGCTGCCTTCGGCCGCGGCAACGAATCGCGGTTCGCCACGACCCGATCGAGCGACGTCGGAGTCAGTCGAGGAGGACCGTCGTGAAGGTCGCCACCTGGGTCAGGCCGATCTTCGCGTATGCGCGCCGGGCGACGTAGTTGAAACTGTTGACGTACAGGCTCGCGGTGCGGCCCTGGCGGACCACCGAGTTCACCACCGCTGCGGTACCGGACGCGCCGAGGCCGTGCCCGCGCCGATCGGGATGAACCCACACCCCCTGGATCTGACCCACCGTCGCCGACTGCGATCCGATCTCGGCCTTGAACACCACCCGACCGTCCTCGAATCGAGCCCACGCACGCTGCGCGGCAATGAGACTCGAGATCCGTCGCCGGTATCCACGGCCGCCGTCATTCTGTCTCGGGTCGACGCCCACTTCCTCGATGAACATCGCCACTGCCGCACTCAGATACACGTCCAGTTCCTCGGGACGAACGAGGCGTACGTGCGGATCGGGCGTGATGGACGATCGAACCGACGTGGCCAGCAACGGCTGCTCACCGCGAACCTCACGGGCCGGGCCCCAGTCGGTCTCGAGCATCTCCCACAACGGCAATGTCAGTTCGGCTCGACCGACCAGTGACGAACACAGCCGCGGGCCGCGGCACGCGCGATCGGCGAACGAGCGCAGATCGTCGCCGGATCCGAGCAGAGGAACCAGGTTGGCACCGTAGAAACACAACGACTCGTCCGGTCCACCTCGGCTCCACATCTCACCGTGGAACGACCTCGGATCCAGCCCGGATTCCTGCACCCGAGCGGCAACCATGCAGGTGGCGACCGGGTCGGCGTCGAGCACCCGCAGGACGTGCGCAACATCCCGATTACCGAGAGGCTTCGCACCGAGGAGCTTGAGCACCTACCGACCTCCTGACCACCTACCGCATACACACCGACCGAGCGTGTACCGAATCATTCCAGAGAACCCGTTCCGCCGGTGGCAGAGCGGCAAACCGGACACCGAACCGGTCGAACCCGCTCAGCTGACGGTCACGACCGGTGCGCCACCGTCTGCGGTCTCATCCTTGTCGAATTCCTCGGCGATGCGCATTGCTTCCTCGATCAAGGTCTCGACGATCTGCGCCTCGGGCACGGTCTTGATGACCTTGCCCTTGACGAAGATCTGGCCCTTGCCGTTGCCCGACGCCACGCCGAGGTCGGCATCGCGCGCCTCTCCCGGACCGTTGACGACGCAGCCCATGACGGCGACGCGCAGCGGAATCTCCATGCCCTCCAGGCCTGCGGTGACCTCGTCTGCAAGGGTGTACACGTCCACCTGTGCCCGCCCACACGACGGGCAGGAGACGATTTCGAGCTTGCGGGGACGCAGGTTGAGCGACTGCAGAATCTGGTTGCCCACCTTGATCTCCTCGGCGGGCGGTGCCGACAGGGAGACGCGAATGGTGTCGCCGATTCCCCTGGACAGCAGGGCACCGAACGCCACCGAGGATTTGATGGTGCCCTGGAACGCCGGCCCGGCTTCGGTCACGCCGAGATGCAGCGGGTAGTCACACTGTGCAGCGAGCTGCTCGTAGGCAGCGACCATGACGACAGGGTCGTTGTGTTTGACGGAGATCTTGATGTCCCCGAATCCGTGTTCCTCGAACAGGCCCGCCTCCCACAGCGCGGACTCCACGAGCGCCTCCGGCGTCGCCTTGCCGTACTTCTTCATCAGCCGAGGGTCCAGCGATCCGGCGTTGACGCCGATACGGATCGGAATGTTCGCGTCACCGGCCGCCTTCGCGACCTCCTTGACGCGGCCGTCGAATTCCTTGATGTTTCCCGGGTTGACGCGCACCGCGGCGCAACCGGCGTCGATCGCCGCGAAGATGTACTTGGGCTGGAAGTGGATGTCGGCGATCACCGGGATCTGACTCTTCCGGGCGATGATCGACAGCGCGTCCGCGTCCTCCTGTGTGGGGCATGCCACACGGACGATGTCGCAGCCGGACGCCGTCAGCTCTGCGATCTGCTGCAGCGTGGCGTTGATGTCGTGGGTCTTGGTGGTGCACATCGACTGCACCGAGATGGGGCTGTCGCTTCCCACTCCCACCGACCCGACCTGGAGCTGCCTGGTCTTTCGACGCGGCGCGAGTACTGGAACCGGCGGTGCCGGCATTCCCAATCCGACTGACACGGACACAGTGGCCTTCTTTCCTAGCTACGACTGTCGAGTCTACTTAGAACAATTGAATCGGGTTGACGATGTCCGCCGTGAGTGTCAACAAGGAGAACCCGATGAAAACGACGATCACCACGTAGGTGACCGGCATGAGCTTCATGTAGTCCACCGGCGCACCGTCGGGCAGGCCGCGACGGTTGCGGAAGATGTTGCGGATCCGCTCGTAGACGGTCACCGCGATATGGCCACCGTCGAGCGGAAGCAACGGCACGATGTTGAACGCTCCGAGGAAGAAGTTCAACGACGCGAGCAGTCCGACGAACGTCGCCCAGTTGTTCGTCTCGGCAGCCTGACCGCCGATGACGCTGGCACCGACGACGCTCATCGGAGTGTCCAGTCCACGCTCGCCGCCGAAGATCGACTCCCACAGGGCCTCCACCTTCGTCGGCAGCTGCACGAGAGCCTTACCGGTCTGGACGAAGATCTCTCCGGTGAAGGCGAACGTCTCGGGGACTGCCTCGATCGGGTTGTATCGAATTGGTGGAGGGGCGATCGTGGAGCCACTGACCCCGACCGCGCCGACCGTCGTCGACTCCTTGGCTCCGGTATCCGGGTCGGTGACGTAACGCTGCACCTCGGTCACGGGAATCGTCAGGTCGATCGACGCTCCGTTCCGCTCGACCGTCAGATCGACCGATCCCGACGACGCCTGCACGGCCTCGACGACCTCGGACCAGTACTGCGCCGGTACACCGTTCACCGCGGTGACCACATCGCCCGTGCGGAGCCCCGCTTGCTGAGCCGGGCTGGCTCCCGAGCACGGCGCAAGTTCCCCGTCCTCGGACTGTGTCGGCGCGATACACACGACGTCACTGACCTGAACGGTCGGCGGCGTCACCCGATCCGGCGTACCCCATCCGAGTACCAGGGCGTACACCAGCACGATGCCGAGCACGAAGTTCATCGCGATACCGCCGACCATCACGACGATGCGCTTCCACGTCTTCTGGCGGTACATCGCCCGCTCTACCTCGTCCGGTGCGAGCTCGTCGATCGCCGTCATTCCGGCGATGTCACAGAATCCGCCGGCGGGGATCGCCTTGAGCCCGTACTCGGTCTCGCCGCGTCGGAAGGAGAAGATCTTGGGGCCGAAGCCGATGTAGTAGCGGCGGACCTTCATGCCGAGCGCTTTCGCGGTCCACATGTGTCCCGCCTCGTGCAGCGCGATCGACACACCGATGCCGACGGCAAACAGCACCACACCCAGAGCGAACAGCATGTGAGTCTAGAGGCCCTTCTGTTTCAGAAGCTCACGCGCGTGTGCGCGAGCCCAGGAATCCGCTGCGAGGACGTCGTCCACGGTAGTCGGCACCGCCGACCAGTCCCCGCCGCCGTCGCTCAGAACCGACCGCACCGTGTGCACGATCTCGGGGAATTCGATGCGACCGGACAGGAATGCGTCGGCGGCGATCTCGTTGGACGCGTTGTACACCGCAGTCATGCACCCGCCCATGATTCCGGCCTCGCGGGCCAGCTGTACGGCGGGGAAGACTCGATCGTCGAGTGGCTCGAAGTCCCAGGAGAACGCTGCAGTGAAATCGAGTGCGCGCGCGACGTCGGGCACTCGATCCGGCCATCCGAGCGCCAACCCGATCGGCAGCTTCATGTCCGGCGGGCTGGCCTGCGCGATGGTGGATCCGTCCACGAACGTGACCATCGAATGGACGATGGATTGCCGATGCACCGTGACGTCGATCTTCTCGTAGGGCACCCCGAACAGCAGATGCGCCTCGATCAGCTCGAGGCCCTTGTTGACGAGAGTTGCCGAGTTCAACGTGTTCATCGGGCCCATCGACCAGGTGGGATGAGCTGCGGCCTGAGCAGGGGTCACCGACTTCAGTTCCGCTTCGCTCCAGCCCCGGAACGGTCCACCCGATGCGGTGAGGATCAGGCGATCCACTTCGCTCCGGTGGCCACTGCGCAGGCACTGCGCCAGCGCCGAATGCTCCGAGTCCACCGGAACGATCTGACCCGGCGCGGCGGCAGCGAGTACGAGTTCGCCGCCTGCCACCAACGATTCCTTGTTGGCCAACGCCAGCCGAGCGCCGGTCTTCAGCGCCGCCAACGTCGGTTCGAGACCGAGCGAGCCCACCAACGCGTTGAGCACCACATCGGCCTGCGTCGACTCGACGAGCTCGGTCACCGCACCGGGCCCACTCAGAACCCCGGGGAAGTCGAGCTCGGCGGCAGCGGCGGGGTCGGCCACAGCGACACGTCGAACACCGGTCTCGGCGATCTGACGGCGAAGGAGGGCGATGTTTCCGCCGCCCGCCGCAAGACCGACGACGACGAAACGGTCGGGGTCGGCGGCGATGACGTCGAGCGCTTGGGTTCCGATCGAGCCGGTGCTCCCCAACAGCAACACACGAATCGGCTCGGCACGATCCGAGGAGGTCGTTCGCTCACGATGGTCTGGCACCGGTCCATTGTTGCCTACCGAGGCTGAGAAACCCCTATGCGTCGCCGTAGCTGGCACGCTGGAGGGCATGGACGTCTCGAAGTATCGCGCGGCACCGTTCAACTACGCCGATGTGGGGGCGACGAGCGGCAGGCTCCCGGCCGGCTACCACCACGTCGAGACGTCACGGGTCATCGGATCCGGAGTCGAGGACTTCGTGGCCGCGGCCGACGCGCTGATGCGCTGGGACATGCATCGCGGCACCGGATTGAAGGTTCACTCCAGCGTCGACCACGCCGTCCCGGACGCGGTGGTCGTCCTCGCGCTCGGACCCGTCCGCATCCCGTGCCGGGTCGTCTACGTCATCGACGAAGCCAACCGTCAGGGTTTCGCGTACGGCACACTCGACGGCCATCCCGAATCCGGTGAGGAGCTGTTCCACGTCGACTACTCCCCCGAGGACGGGACGGTCTCCGCGCACATCACCGCGTTCTCGAACCCGGGCCGCTGGTACACCAGGCTCGGCGGACCGGTGGGCAGGCGGGTGCAGGCCCTATTCACCGATCGTTACCTGAGTGCGTTGGAAACGCAGTGTCGGTCGCCGCACTGACCCGAGGCCTCCATCAGGACACGGGTGGGTGCACCGCGCGCCAGTGCTCGGCGATGTCTATTCGTTTTGCGACCCATACTTTCTCGTGGGACTGAACGTGGTCGAGGAAACGTTCGAGGGCGGCGATGCGCGCCGGCCTGCCGACCAGCCTGCAGTGCAGTCCGACCGAGAGCATCTTGGGACTGCCGTTCTCCCCCTCGGCGTAGAGCACGTCGAACGCGTCCCGCAGATGCGCGTAGAACTCGTCCCCGGTCGAGAAGCCGCCCGGCGAGGCGAACCTCATGTCGTTGGTGTCGAGGGTGTACGGCACCACCAGATGATCGACCACGTCCGAGCCGCGAGTCACCTTCTCCCAGTACGGAAGATCGTCGGCGTAGGAATCCGAGTCGTACACGAATCCGCCGTGCTCGACCACGAGCGACCGGGTGTTCGGAGAGTCACGACCGGTGTACCACCCGAGCGGGGCCGATCCGGTGAGGCCCCGGAGGATGGCCACGGCCTCGGCCATGTGCTCGCGCTCGACGTTCGCGTCGATCTGCTGGTAAGACAGCCACCGCAGTCCGTGACAGGCGATCTCGTGGCCCAGTTCGGCCAGGGCGGCAACCACTTCCGGGTTTCGTTCCATGGCCTTCGCAACGGCGAAGACCGTCAGGGGTAGGTCTCTTTTCTCGAACGCCCGCAGCACTCGCCACACGCCTGCCCTCGAGCCGTACTCGTACAGCGATTCCATGCTCATGTGGCGATTCGGAAAGGCTTGTGCCCCGATCATTTCCGACAGGAACGTCTCGGACTTGGTGTCACCGTCGAGGACGTTGTTCTCCGCACCTTCCTCGTAGTTGAGGACGAACTGGACGGCGATGTTGGCCTGACCCGGCCACTGCGCATGCGGCGGCGTGCGGCCGTACCCCACCATGTCTCGTGGGTAGCTCAGCGGAAACTGGGTCAACGGATGCGGAAGGCGCTCGGACGTCACCGCCGCAGTCTCTCACCGAACTCGGCAGTCTCGCCGAGTGAGCGCACAACCCTGATGGCTACGACGGACGGTCGTATGCCAATATTGTCCGAACGCGGCAGGCTCGACGCCTCGTGAAGGACGACTTCGAGAATTCATCACCCGAGAGGACCGACCGGTGGCAAATACCGAACTGGAATCCGCTTCGTACGACCCGGTCGTCGATACCCGCAGCGAGGTGCCGGACGTGCCGTCCGCCGAGTGGGGTTGGAGTGGTGAATCGAACCGCGCGATGCGCGTGGCCGCCCTCGTCGTCGCCGCGTTCCTGCTGTTCATGATGATCGGCAACCACACCGGCAAGGTCGAGGATCTGTGGTTGATCGGATTCGCTGCCACGCTGGTCGGGCTCGTCGTGCGAGACGTGATCGTCCGCCGCAAGCCCCGCTAGCAACCGATTCAGTTCTCGGCCGCCAGCTGACCGCACGCCGCGGCGATCTCCTGACCGCGGGTGTCGCGGACGGTGCACGAAACACCCTGGGCAATCACCCGTCGAACGAATTCTCGCTCCACCGGCTTCGGGCTAGCGTCCCACTCGCTGCCCGGAGTCGGATTCAGTGGGATCAGGTTCACGTGGACCCGGGATCCGAGTGCCTTGTGCAGCTTCTTTCCCAGCATGTCGGCCCGCCACGGCTGATCGTTGACGTCTCGGATCATCGCGTATTCGATGGACACCCGTCGTCCCGTCTGGTCGGCGTAATACCGCGCTGCGGACAGCACCTCGGCAACCGACCAACGGTTGTTGACGGGAACCAACGTGTCGCGGAGTTCGTCGTCGGGTGTGTGCAGCGATACCGCCAAGGTCACCGACAGTCCTTCGTCGGCCAGCTTCCGAATCGCCGGTGCCAGGCCGACCGTCGACACCGTCACCGAGCGCTGCGAGAGGCCGAGCCCGTCGGGTGCAGGCGAGACGATCTTGCGCACTGCGGCGACGACGCGTTTGTAGTTGGCCAGGGGCTCGCCCATCCCCATGAAGACCACGTTCGACAGTCGACCCTCCCCACCGGGGACAACACCGTCGCGCATGTCCGCGGCCGCCGACCGCACCTGGTCCACGATCTCGGCCGTCGACAGGTTCCGGGTCAGACCGGCCTGACCGGTGGCACAGAACGGGCAGGCCATTCCGCAACCGGCCTGGCTCGAGATGCACAGCGTCGCGCGGTCCGGGTAACGCATGAGGACGCTCTCGAGCAGAGTGCCGTCGTTGGCTTTCCACAGGGTCTTGCGGGTGTCACCGTCGTCACACGCCAGATGTTTGATCGCCGTGAGCAAGGTCGGAAAGAGGTCGGCTCCGACCTTCTCTCGCGCCTCGGCGGGAAGATCCGTCATCTTCGTCGTGTCGGCTTCGAGCCGGCCGTAGTAGTGCCGAGCCAATTGATCGGCACGGAACGCAGGCAGGCCGAGTGCCTTCACGGCCTCGCGCAATCCCTCTCCGTCCAGATCGGCGAGGTGGCGCGACGGCATACCGCGACGTGGGGCGGTGAAGACCAAGGGGAGATTCGGCCTCTTCTGCTCGGTCGATGTGTTCGTTGCGTCGGCGGCCTCACTCATACCTCCATTGTCCACCCGTTTGCCTCGCAGTCCTATTCGCGCCGGTTTCCGTCCGTTACCCGATGGGTATCGAGGTCGTGGCCGGATGCGCGTGCATTCGGCCTTCACGTGCGGAAGGATCATCGACATGGCCACCAGAGCTGACGACAGTCACGAGACATCGCTGGACAAATCAGGCGCGGTTCATCCCGGCGACCACAGCGCCTCGGGTGACCTCGCGCCCATCACGACGCCGGATTCGGACGGTCGTTCGGCACCGGATCCGGAGTTCGCCCCGGAGCCCCAGGCAAGCACTTCGACCGACGTCGCTCACACCCGCACCGCTGCGCTGTGGACCGGCCTGGTGGTCGGAGCCGTTGTCCTGGTCGTTCTGCTCGTCTTCATCGTGCAGAATCTCGACTCCGTCACCGTCCAGATCTTCGCCTGGCAGCTCGATCTGCCACTGGGCATCAGCATGCTGCTGGCAGCGATCGCAGGCGCACTGGTGATGGCGATGGTCGGCGGAGCGCGAATCCTTCAGGTCAGACGCGCAGCGAAGAAGAAGTAGCTGCACGGACCGTGAACACTATGCACAGAAGGTGGCGCTGATCGACTGAATCGATCAGGATTTCGGGTGCCCCACTTCACTCGAGGAGCATGACGTGACAACTTTCATGGAGACACCCGTGGCATCCGGCGTTGCCCCCGACCGCGCACGGTCCTGGCTGCTCGTACCGGCCACCAAGCCCGAAACCTTCGGCGACGCCGTCGCGTCGGGAGTCGACGCAGTCATCCTCGACATCGAAGACGCAGTCGCTCCGGCCAAGAAGCCGGCCGCGCGCGAGGCCGTCGTTCGATGGCTCGGTGAAGGTAACTCGGCGTGGGTCCGCATCAACGACGCCACGACCTCGTACTGGGCCGACGATCTCGCCGCGTTGTCCGGCCTGCCCGGACTGGTCGGAGTCATGCTCGCGAAGACCGAGAGTGGTGGCCAGGTCGAGGCCACAGCTGCTCGCCTGGCACCCGGCACCCCGATCCTGGCACTGGTGGAGTCGGCGATGGGCCTCGAAGCCGCCACGGAGATCGCCCGCGCGGATTCGACGTTCCGACTCGCATTCGGTAGCGGGGACTTCCGCCGCGACACCGGCATGAGCGACGACCCCCTGGCGATGGCGTACCCGCGTTCGCGCCTGGTCGTCTCCTCACGCGCAGCGCGCATTCCGGGACCGATCGACGGACCGACGCTGACGGCCAACGACAGCATCCTCGGACGCGATGCCGCACTGACCCTGTCCATGGGCATGACGGGCAAGTTGTGCATGCATTCGGAGCAGGCTGCCATCGTCAACCGCGAGCTCGCCCCGTCACCGACGGATGTGTCGTGGGCCCGCGACGTCATCGATGCCCTCGGTGCCGACGGAGCGCACGTCAAGGACGGAAGCGACCTTCCGCGTCTGGCGAAAGCACTCAAGATCAACGAGTTGGCCGAGATCTTCGGGATCTCCGCCACCTCCTGACAACGCCCGCGGTCGAGGTGCTTCGGCCGAATCCGACGGCTCGCTACCGCACCTCGATTCCGGTCGGCTTGTATCGGACGTGCACTCGATACCGCACGTTGAACGAGACACCGTCCACCGACTTCACCGCATCGCGCGCAACGCGTGGCCCGAACTCGATTCCCAGCACGTCGCGCAGCATGCGTCGATTCGGAAACGTCCACCTCGTGTCGACGCGGGTGAGCGCAAAACCCTGTGCCTCGAAGAACGCCTCGACCGTCGACGGGTCGTAGTGCGGTAGATCCGCCCGCATCCAGTCCCCGTACGGCGAAGCGGTCGCGTCCAGATCCACCACGACCAACGCTCCGCCCGGCCGGAGTACTCGCATGGCGTCGACGATTCCCGGCCCACAGCCCGGTCCGAAGAAGTACGCGGTGCGCGCATGGACGACGTCCACGGTGCCGTCGCCGATCGGGAGGGAATCCGCCCGCGCGGTCTTCACCTCGACGTTCTGCAGGCCCGCGACTCGCCTTCTCGCCGCGTCGGCAAGTGGTTCGTGCGGCTCGATGCCCAGCACCCGCTCGGCGTCGGCCGCGAACACCGGAAGATGAAAGCCGCTTCCGCAACCGACGTCGACGACCGTCCTCGCTGTCCAGTCCGCTACCGACTTGATCGCATCGAACACAGCACCGTCGACGTCCTGAGCGCGATTCTCCGCCTCGTACAGGTGCGGCCAATTCCAGATGTTCGGGCTGGGAATCACCCCGGTGACATCACTGCGCACGCCGGACAGCAGTCCGCTCAGAGGAGCACGGTGAACACGAGCCATGCCACGAACGCCGAGGGCAGCAGCGAATCGAGCCTGTCCATGATGCCGCCGTGGCCGGGCAGCAGCGTGCCCATGTCCTTGATGCGAAGATCACGCTTGACCTGCGACTCGATCAGATCGCCCAACGTGCCGGTCACCACGAGCACCACACCGAGAAGGATGCCGATCAGCGAGTTGGCCTCGAGAATGAGCGTGACGGTCAGCAGACACCCGATGATGCAGAAGATGAGAGACCCGACGAGCCCTTCCCAGGACTTCTTCGGGCTGATGGCCGGTGCCATCGGGTGCTTGCCGAACAACACACCGGCGATGTAACCGCCGACATCCGAACAGACGACTCCGATCACGAACACCAGGATGCGTCCTGCCCCGTTGTCCTGCAGCACCATCAGAACGGCGAACGAGGCCAGGAGTGGCAGCCAACAGGCCACCAGGACGGTCACGGAGAGTTCTTCGAGGTAGTTCTTCGGTGCTGTGCCGAATCCTTGGCGCAGCAGCAGCCACACCATGCAGACCACGACGGTTCCGACCGCGGCACTGAGTACGCCGACCGCCCCGAACGGCCAGCCCAGCCAGATCATGGCCTGCCCGCCGAGAATCAGTGGGATGCGCGGAACCAGCACACCGCCCTCACGCAGGCGCTTGGACACCTCGTACGTCGCGACGGCCAACGCAACCGCAACGACCCCGATCCACACCAGCGGGACGAACACGAGCACGAGAATCAACCCGATACCCAAACTGCCGCCGACGCCGATCGCGGCAGGCAGATTACGGCCGGCTTTCCCGGCGGACTTCGCTGCGGCGACACCGGACGAGGCAGCGGGCGTACCGCTGCCCTCCTGCCGATCCGGTCCCACCACTGTCGTCATCTCCTCGAAATTCATCGTCGTCCGTCTCGAAAAAGCAGCTGTCGAGGTCGAGTCAGACCTCCATCAGCTCGCCCTCTTTGCGCTTGACGAGTTCGTCCACGGAGGCGGTGTACTTCGCAGTGGTCTTGTCCAGATCGTTCTCGGCGCGGACGACCTCGTCCTCGCCTGCCTCGCCGTCCTTCTGGATCCGCTTGAGCTCTTCCATCGTCTTTCGGCGGACGTTGCGAATCGACACCTTTGCGTCCTCGCCCTTGCCCTTGGCCTGCTTGACGAATTCGCGGCGACGTTCTTCGGTGAGCTGCGGAACTCCGATCCGAATGAGGTTGCCGTCGTTGGTGGGATTGACGCCGAGGTCGGAGTTGCGAATAGCGGTCTCGATGGGTCCGAGCTGACTGGACTCGTACGGCTTGATGACCACCAGGCGCGCTTCGGGGACGCTGATACTGGCCAGCTGAGTGATCGGCGTCGGAGCACCGTAGTACTCGATGACGATGCGAGAGAACATTCCGGGGTTGGCACGTCCGGTGCGAATCGAGGACAGATCGTCACGCGCAACCGATACGGCCTTTTCCATCTTCTCTTCGGCATCGAAGAGAGCTTCGTCAATCACGATCTGTCCTCCATCGTCTTCGTCTTCGATTCGCTCGCGTCACCGTCGGCAACGATCACGACGTGACCAGCGTGCCGATCTTCTCACCGGACACAGCGCGAGCAATATTTCCCTGAATCAGCAAATTGAACACCAGCATCGGCATCTGATTGTCCATGCACAGACTGAAGGCCGTCGCGTCGGCAACCTTGAGTCCCTGTTCGATGGCCTCGCGATGCGTGATGGTGTCGAACATCGTCGCATCGGGATCGAGGCGCGGATCGGCCGAGTACACGCCGTCGACTGCCTTGGCCATCAACAACACCTCGGCACCGATTTCCAGGGCGCGCTGCGCAGCGGTGGTGTCGGTGGAGAAGTACGGCATGCCCATGCCGGCTCCGAAGATCACCACGCGCCCCTTCTCCAGGTGTCGTCGCGCGCGAAGCGGAAGGTACGGCTCGGCGACCTGACCCATCGTGATCGCCGTCTGTACCCTGGTGGCGACGCCCTGCTTCTCCAGAAAGTCTTGCAGCGCAAGACAATTCATGACGGTACCGAGCATGCCCATGTAGTCCGAGCGAGACCGGTCCATGCCGCGCTGCTGCAGTTCCGCACCACGGAAGAAATTGCCACCACCGATCACCACGGCGACCTGAACCCCGGTGGCCACCACCTCGGCGATCTGTTCGGCAACGTTGTTCACGACATCCGGATCGAGACCGACCTGGCCGCCTCCGAACATCTCCCCACCCAGTTTGAGCATCACGCGGCGGAACCCGGGACGGTCAGGGGCCGGATCGGTCATAGCTCTCCTCGGTACTCGTCGAACACTACGGGTTTCCTCTTGGATCATCCTGCCCTATCGAGGCCCGGGCGATGGACAGGGCTCCTGCATGCACACCCACCTGCCCCGCGCACGAGCGATGCCGCCCACTCGATGGAATCGAATGAACGGCATCGCCTCGACCGAACCGGTACGCAGACTAGCTGGCACCGACCTCGAACCGTGAGAAGCGCGTGATGGTCACGCCGGCCTCGTCGAGAATGGCCTTGACGGTCTTGTTGCCGTCCTGCACCGACTTCTGCTCGGTGAGAACGACGTCCTTGAAGAATCCGTTGACGCGACCTTCGACGATCTTCGGCAGCGCCTGCTCCGGCTTGCCTTCTTCGCGAGCGGTCTCCTCGGCGATGCGACGCTCGGCGGCAACGAGATCCTCGGGGACCTCGTCGCGCGTGACGTACTTGGCCTTGAGGGCCGCGATCTGCATCGCGGCAGCACGCGCAGCATCGCCCGCGGCATCGCCGTCACCGGTGTACTCGACCAGCACGCCGACGGCAGGCGGCAGGTCCGCGCTGCGCTTGTGCAGGTACGTCGCGGTGTTGCCGTCGTAGGACACGACGCGGCGCAGTTCGAGCTTCTCGCCGATCTTGGCCGACAGCTCGTTCAGAGCCGTCTCGACGGTCTTGCCGTTCAGGTCGAGCGCCTTGAGGGCGTCGACGTCGGCAGGCTTGCCTGCTGCAGCCGTCGACGCGACGGACGCGGCGAACGTCTGGAACTCGTCGTTCTTGGCCACGAAGTCGGTTTCGGAGTTGATCTCCACGAGCACTCCACCCTCGGCGACGACGAGGCCTTCGGCGGTGTTGCGCTCGGCGCGCTTGCCGACGTCCTTGGCACCCTTGATACGCAGGTACTCGACGGCCTTGTCGTAGTCGCCGTCGTTCTCGGCGAGCGCGTTCTTGCAGTCCATCATTCCGGAGCCGGTGAGCTCACGGAGCCGCTTGACGTCGGCGGCAGTGTAGTTCGCCATCGTGGGCGAGCCTCCTCAAAAGTCTGGGTACGGGCGTTGACGAAAAATGCTGTTCTCAGGGCGTGATCGACGAGCTCGCAACTGAGCCGGACCGATCACAACCCTGACATACCGAAGCGGCCCCGGCCCACCCCTGAGGGTGAACCGGGACCGAATTCGATCAAGCCTGAGCGGCCGGTGCTTCTTCTGCAGCCGGTGCTTCTTCTGCTGCCGGTGCGTCGGCGGCCGGAGCCTCTGCTGCCGGGGCGTCCGCTGCGGGAGCGTCGGCTGCCGGTGAAGCCTGTGCGAGCTGCTCGAGCTCCCACTCGGCGAGGGGCTCGCCTGCGCCGACCTCGGGCTTGGCGTCGGACGCGGTGTTCTGACCCGCGCGGGCCTGCACACCCTCGGCCACTGCGGATGCAACGACCTTGGTCAGCAGCGCTGCGGAACGAATGGCGTCGTCGTTGCCCGGGATCGGGTAGTCGACCACGTCGGGATCGCAGTTGGTGTCGAGGATCGCGATGACCGGGATCTTCAGCTTGCGCGCCTCGCCGACGGCGATGTGCTCCTTGTTGGTGTCGACGATCCAGATGGCCGAGGGAACCTTGGCCATGTCCCGGATACCACCGAGGGTGCGGTCCAGCTTGGTCATCTCACGCGTGAGCATGAGGATTTCCTTCTTGGTGCGACCCTCGAAGCCACCGGTCTGCTCCATGGCCTCGAGCTCCTTGAGGCGGAGCAGACGCTTGTGGACCGTCTGGAAGTTGGTGAGCATGCCACCGAGCCAGCGCTGGTTCACGTAGGGCATACCCACGCGAGTTGCTTCAGCGGCGATGGACTCCTGCGCCTGCTTCTTGGTACCGACGAACAGAACCGTGCCACCGTGGGCGACGGTCTCCTTGACGAACTCGTAGGCCTTGTCGATGAAGGTCAGAGTCTGCTGCAAGTCGATGATGTAGATGCCGTTGCGGTCGGTGAAGATGAATCGCTTCATCTTCGGGTTCCAGCGACGGGTCTGGTGTCCGAAGTGTGTGCCGCTGTCGAGCAGCTGCTTCATTGTTACTACAGCCATGGCTGAAGAACTCTCTTTCGATGGTGCGGTTGACGCAGAGTGTCGGTGACCTCTGCCCTGGCGGCCGCTGAAGTTGCCGGACCCGACATCACGAAGATCTCGGGACCGCCGACAACCGGTTCTCGTATCGTCGATTCTGCGCAAGGCAGACGATGCGATGGAAGCGGACGCGCGAAGTCGACCCGTGCACGCACAGGCCGCAGTACGAGTGTAGACCTGCCATCGCCCCCGTCATAACCAGGCCCGTCTGTCAAGAGTTTCCGAGACCTGTGGACAAAGAAATCCCTTGTCCACAAATCTCCTCCGCGGTCGTTCGGTCGGCCCGATCCAGGAGATGGTCGACGGGTGAACGTCTGCCTCCCGCGCCGCACTTTCGCGGTGTGCCTCGCGACCGCGGTTGCACTCTCGACGCCGGTCGCATCGGCACAGCAGGGCGCATTCGCCTGGCCGCTGCAGCCGAGGCCGCAGGTCGTCACCCCCTTCGACCGCCCGGAACAGAATTGGCTGCCCGGCCATCGCGGTGTCGACCTCGCCGCACCGGAAGGCCGATCGGTACTGGCCGTCGCCGACGGCACCGTGGTGTTCGCCGGGTCGGTCGCGGGAAAGCCCGTCGTATCGGTGGATCATCCGGGCGGACTGAGATCGACGTACGAACCGGTGGTGGCCTCGGTTGCCGCCGGCGCGCGTGTTCGGCGAGGGACCGTGCTGGGTTCGTTGGCGTCGGGGCACGAGAGCTGTCCGTCGACGTGTCTGCACTGGGGCGTCAGACGTGGCCGCGAGTATCTCGATCCCACGGCGTTGGTGCGCGTGAGTCCGATCAGGTTGAAACCGCTCGACGAGGACGGCAGATGATCGTCAGCGCTGTGGGCCGGAGTGTCTGCCGGACGCCGCGGGAAAGTCGTCGGCCACCATGGCAGCGAGTTCGACGAACGCGCTTCGAGTCTGGGGACGCAACTGGTCCAGATCGACCACGGCTCCCTCTGCGAGGTGTTCGTCGAACGGAACCACCAGCACGGCGCGACAGCGCTCGAGGAAGTGCTGCTGCAACAAGTTCATGTCCACCGCCGACGAACCCGGGCGAACCGAGCTGATCACCACCACGGTGCGCTCGACCAGATGGCCGTAGCCGTGCAGCTCCAGCCAGTCCAGCGTCGCGGCAGCACTGCGAGCACCGTCGACCGCAGGCGAGCTGACCAGAACCAGCGCGTTCGCCAGTTGCAGCACCCCGTTCATCGCCGAGTGCATGATCCCGGTACCGCAATCGGTCAGGATCAGGTTGTAGTACACCTGCAGCATGTCGATGACGGCGCGGTAGTCCTGCTCGCCGAACATCTCCGACGCGGCGGGGTCACGTTCGCCGGCCAACACCTCGAGTCGACTCGGTGCCTGCGAGGTGTGCTCGCGGATGTCGGAGTAGCGACGAATGTGCGGTGCCGCGGCCAGCAGATCTCGCACGGTCGACGACGTCTGACGCGGAACTCGCTCCCCCAGAGTGCCGAAGTCGGGATTTGCGTCGACAGCGATGACGCAATCTCCGCGCAGGGACGCGAAAGTCGAGCCGAGGCCCAGCGTGGTCGTCGTCTTGCCGACACCACCCTTGAGCGAGAGGAACGCGATCCGGTAGTCGCCGAGCACCGGCTGCCGAATGCGTTCGACCTGGTTTCGGTACCGCTCTTCGGCCGTCGATTCTCCGGGGCTGATGACCCCGCCGGTGAGCCGGTGCACCCCGCGCCGCCAGCCCGAGCTCGACGCTCGCTTGGGGCGCTTGAGCAACGAATCCGCGCCCAGCTCCTGACTGTTGGGGCGGTAGGCGTTGGGCGCTCCCGACCACGGTTGCGGCGACCATCGATCGGGCTGCGTTCGCGCATCCTCGGTGTACGGCGGTGCCGGCAGATACCGGTCCGGCTGCACCGGAGGTGGCCCGGGTTCGAGCGGCACGGGAGGGTTGTACCGCGGCGGCAGGGGCTGCCGGTCGCCGGAGTCGGGTGTCTGCCACGGTGGTGGCTGCCGAGGAGTCGAGCGAGGTGCGGACATCGAATCCGACGATACGGGCCTGTCGCCGGTGTCGCGTGCGTCGTCCGACCGACCGTCGGGACTCCGTCGGTCGGCGGAAGAGCCGTTACGGACATGCATGGACCACGTCTCCGAAGTACCTTGCGGTCGGTCGCGGTCCACGGTCCCCCGTATTCGGTGTCGTCAGTCGGACACGACGCTACCAAACGTTGTGCCGCCGACGCTCGGCTCAGGCTCGGGGATGCGCCTGATCGTGCACGGCCCGCAACCGTTCGACCGACACGTGAGTGTAGATCTGGGTGGTCGCCAACGACGCGTGACCGAGCAGCTCCTGCACCACTCTCAGATCGGCTCCTCCCTCGAGGAGGTGAGTTGCCGCGGTGTGACGTAGGCCGTGCGGACCGAGGCTGGGACCACCGGGGACGGTCTCGAGTACCGCGTGCACCGCCGTTCTGGCCTGCCGTTGATCGAGCCGTCCACCTCGACGTCCCAGCAGCAGGGCCGCACCGGATCGATCACAGACCAGTTCGGGTCTGCCGCTGACCAGCCAGTTCTCGATTGCATGTGCCGCCGGCGCACCGTACGGAGCCGAGCGTTCCTTGTTGCCCTTGCCGATGACGCGGATCAGGCGGCGATCGGTGTCCACGTCGTCGACGTCGAGGCCGCACAGCTCCCCCACCCGCACTCCGGTCGCGTACAGCAGTTCCACGATGGCCCTGTCCCGCAGCGCGATGGGATCGAGCTCCGCGGCACCCGATTCGGCAGCGGCCAAGGCCTGCGCCGCCTGGCTGTGGCGAAGAACACCGGGCAATGTGCGATGACCGGCTGGGCCGGCCAGGCGTTCCGCCGGTGCTGCTGTCACCGCTCCCACCCGCTCGAGCCACTTCCCGAAGGTCCTCGCCGACGAGGTTCGCCTCGCCATCGACGTTCTGGCCGAGCCGGCTGCAGAGTGCGTGGCCAACCACGAACGCACCGCGCGGAGGTCGAGGTCGGCGATGCTCGCATCCGGAGAGGACTCCGCGAAGTGCGCGAGCAAGGAACGCGCATCGGAGACGTATGCCCGGATGGTGTGCTCCGATCGCTCTCGACCGAGTCGCAGGTGCTCGGCGAATTCCTCGACGTGAATCTCGAGGTGCGGCGGCAGCGAATCGGTCATCGACTCAGCTTGAGCGCCCGCAGGCCGGGCGACAACCGGACACGCCGTCGGAGGTGGTTCGTCGTGGGATCAGGCGTCGACTGCGGATTCGGCCTGTGCGAGTTCGCGCTTCCACACTCGGAACGTCTCCTCGGTTCGGCCGCGACGCCAGTAACCCGAGATCGAGGCCCATTCGGCACCGACCCCCCGCTCCTTGCGGATGTAGGGCCGGATGTTGTGCATGACGGCCTGCGCTTCTCCGTGCACGAAGACCTGCGCCTGCCCGGGCAGCCATTCCGTTTCCTTCACCGCTGCGATCAACGGCGCATTGTCTCCGGCCCGGTCGTCTCCGACCTCGTTCGAGGACGCACCTCGGTGGACCCAGGTCACATCCACGACGGCGAGCGTCTCCATGTAGATCTCGTCGTGCCGGTCGGCAACTTCGATGAAAACCTTGGCGACGGCGTCTTCCGGAAGCGCCTCGACGGCAGCCGAGATCGCCGGAATCGCCGATTCGTCGCCGGCGAACAGATGCCAGTCCGCGTCGGGGCGCGGGGCGTACCCACCGGACGGGCCGTAGAACGACATCTCGTCTCCCGGCTCAGCCCGAGTGGCCCACGGCCCGGCGACTCCTTCGTCGCCGTGCACCACGAAATCGATGGCGATTTCCCGCGCGCCGGTGTCGACCGACCGAACGGTGTACGTGCGCATGATCGGTTCGTCGTCGGTCCCGAAGAACAACTTGACGTAGGCGTCGGTCTCGTCGATTGCATCGAAATCGTCGAAGTTGGCCCCACCCAGGTAGACCCGGTGCATGTGCGGGGTGAGCGCTTCGGTGCGCAGGACGGACAGGGTGGTTTTCTTGCGTGGCACTTCGGACCCCTCTTCGAGCGAACGACGCCGATACCCGATGCATCGACTAAGCATTACCTAACACCCTACCGTTCGGGCTCGAGGTCGTGGTGCGCTCATCCACGCACCACGCGGAACCATCCGGTCTCGTCGCTGGCCACGAATCCGTCCATCTCCAGTACCGGCAGGGATGCACGCACCTTGCTCAGCGGCACACCGGAGTGCTCGGACAACTCTCGACTCGACAATGATCCGGTCGCCGGCAACGCGTCGTAGATCAACAGGGCGGTGTCCGAGAGCGCATCGGTCTCGCGAAAGAGCTCGGGCCGAGACTCCTCGGGCGACCCGAGTACGCCCGCCTCGGCGACCACGTCGTGAGAGCTCGACACGAGCACGGCCTCGCCCTCTCGGATCATGCGATGACAACCCGTCGAGGTGGGTGAGGTGACCGGACCGGGTACCGCGAGCACCGGACGGCCCAGTTTGGCCGCCCACGCCGCCGTGTTGCGTGCACCGCTGCGCCACCCGGCCTCGACGACCACCACAGCCGATCCGAGTGCCGCGACGAGCCTGTTGCGAGCGAGGAAGCGATGCTTCGCCGGGGTCGTGCCCGGCGCATATTCGCTGAGAACCAGTCCGTGAGCAGCGATCTGCCGCAACAGCCGCGAATGGCCCGCTGGATACGCACGATCGACACCACAGGCGAGTACCGCCATCGTCGTCCCCTCGACTCCGAGGGCCGCTCGATGTGCCGCGGCGTCGATACCGAAGGCCGCTCCCGAGATGACGGTCCAGCCGTCGAGCGCCAGATCGGACGATATCTCCGCCGTCACGTGATCACCGTAGGGACTCGATGCGCGTGTCCCCACGATGGACACCGATCGCTCTGTGATCGTCGCGACCGGACGAGTTCCCAGCGCCCACAATGCAATCGGTGGACAGGTGTCCACCCCTGCGGTCATACCCGGTCCGTCGAATCCGAGGAAGCGCCACGCCGGCCACTCGTCGTCGTCCGGGGTGATCAATCGGCCTCCGAGCGCAGCGATGTGATCGAGGTCTGCTGCCGCAGCGTCGAGGTGGGCGCGAACCGCGAGCCGCTCCCCCAGCCCACCGGCCCGGACCGCTGCTGCCGTCGATTCGGGACCGTGAGCTGCAGCATGATCGACCACCGGTCGATGCGGGCCCTGCGCCACGCGGGAGAGATACGCCCAGGCCAGTCGTCGCGAGTCGTGTGTCATGCCACTCCCCGCTCCCTGAAGTCCAACGCGGCTCCTACCTCGTCGGCACCGGGGACCGCGCCGCCGGCGAGATCGTTCAGCGTCCACGCCACCCGAATGGCTCGGTCTGCGCCGCGCGCGGTGAGCGATCCGTTGCGCAACGCCCGCTCGACCGGAGCGAGCGTCGAGCGCGCCAATCGAAATCGTTGGCGCAGAGCGGGTCCCGGCACCTCTGCATTGGTCCTCCACCCGAACTCCCGCCACCGCTCCGCAGCGGCGTCCCTGGCCCCGGTCACGCGTGCGCGTATCTCGCTCGTACCCTCCCCCACGTCGTCGACCAGTGCGCCCGTCGCCACACCCATCATCTGAATGCGCAGATCGACACGGTCGAGCAACGGCCCGGACAGCTTGCCGAGATACTTGCGCCGCGCTATTGGCGGGCAGACACAGTCCACTTGTCGCGCCGGCGCACACGGGCACGGATTGGCTGCGAGAACCAACTGAAATCTGGCCGGGTACCTGGCAACACCGTCACGGCGAGCAATGCGAATCTCACCGTCCTCCAACGGAGTACGCAATGCCTCTAGTACTCGAACGCTCATCTCGGCGCACTCGTCCAGGAACAGGACTCCCCGATGTGCTCGGCTGACCGCTCCCGGTTTGGCCATTCCGGTTCCGCCCCCGACCAAGGCACTGACCGAGGTCGAATGATGTGGCGCGATGAACGGCGGCGACGTGATCAGAGGCCGCGCCGTGGTCAACAGACCCGCCACCGAGTGAATGGCGGTCACTTCGAGCGCTTCCGATTCGGTCAGCGGCGGGAGAATTCCCGGAAGCCGTTGCGCGAGCATCGTTTTTCCTATTCCCGGCGGCCCGGTCAGCATGATGTGATGCGCGCCCGCAGCGGCGACTTCCAGGGCCCATCGCGCATCGGCCTGTCCGGCGACATCACTGAGATCCGGGTAGGCCTGCTCGTGCCATTCGGTCGGGACGGGCGACTCGAGGGCCTGCTCACCACGAAGCCACGCCACCACGTCCCCGAGCGAACCCGCACCCAGCACCTCGATTCCGTCCACCAGACCCGCCTCGGGTAGGCACTGCAGCGGAACGACCACCCTCTGCCACCCCGCACTCTTGACCGCGAGCACCCCGGGCAGGACCCCACGAACTGCGCGCAGCCTGCCATCGAGTGCCAACTCACCCAGAAATACGGTGTCGGACAGGCATCCGCGCGGAATCGCCTTCGCGGCATCGAGAACCGACAACGCGAGCGCAAGGTCGTACACCGATCCGCCCTTGGGCAACGTCGCGGGTGACAGCGCGAGAATCACCCGACTGTCCGGCCAGGTGCCACCCGAATTCTTCACGGCGGCTTTCACGCGATCACGCGATTCGTTGAGAGCAGTGTCGGGCAACCCGACCAGATGCGTACCGGGCAGGCCCTGCCCGATATCGGCTTCGATTTCCACCAGCACACCGTCGACCCCGTTGACCGCCACCGAATGCGCTCTCCCGAGCGGCATCAGAATGCCGACCGAACGTGCGTGATGACCGGTTCGTCGTGCGGACCGACCACTATCGCGATCACGTCGAAGCGGATCTGCACCCACGGTCCCTGCTGCAGAGAGAGCCACCGCAGCGCGAGCCCTCTGATCCGCGTCCGTTTCGCGTACGTCACCGCTTCGGCGGGCGTTCCGTATCCGATTCCCGATCGGGTCTTCACTTCGACGAACACCACTGTCTCGCCCTCGCGCGCAATGATGTCGAGTTCACCGGTTCGATGCCGCCAGTTCCGCTCGACCACATCCAGGCCGATGTCCTCGAGATAGCGCACCGCGAGTTCCTCACCGCGCGCACCGAGTTCCTGGTTGGTTGCCATGTCCGCCATTCCTCCACTCTCCGACCGCGCAATGCGGTCGATTCGGTCGTCTCGACGGTGGCACGACCCGGAAGAGCGATAGCGAAGAAAGCGCAGGTGGACGATTGCCCTGTGGACAACTGTTCGGCTGGGGAACAACGGTCCGATCATCAGCGGCGATTCGCCCACTGTGTCGGACGGCCGTGCTAGGACTCGAGCACGGCCGAGAACAGACCCGACAAGCAAAAAGCTCCGTCCGGATTCGGACGGAGCTGATGCGGTGTATCGGTACGACGGCGAAAGTACCGATACGAAAACGGTGCCGAGACCTCGCGACTCGGTTCGAGAAGAACGGTCAGTGAGCAGCCTCGTAGGCCGCCTGCACATCCTGGCTGATGCGCCCACGGGCACTGACCTCGTGGCCGTTCTCGCGTGCCCACGCTCGAATGTCCTGCAGATCGACCTTGCCGCGAACCGGTGCTGCAGCGCCGCCCTTACGGGTGCGGCGGCCGGAAATCTTCTCGGCATGCTCGATCCAGAATGCCAACTGTTCGTGCAATTCGTTCGCATGCTTGAGATTCAAATCGATGCGGTACTGGTTTCCACCGATGCCGAATTCGATGGATTCACCTTGGCCTTCTTTGATGACCGAACCGTCTACATCGTCGATCATCTGCACAAGTGTCTTGCGTGCCATCTCGTACCTCTTACACGTCTGGGGGATGTGATATTCAAGTTCTACCACCCATTCTCGTTTTCACGCAAAGAACTGCAAGCGTTTCGCGACGTGTCGAATCGACGAATATCGGTGCAGAAATTCGACGGTTTTTCGAGTGAGTAATCGCTGATATCGAACAACCCTGTTGCGCAATCGTTTTCACCTGCACTACCCACCTGCACCGTTCGACGCAGAACAAATCTTCGGGACATCGAACACAGAAACAGAACATGCGGACCGATTTGGCCGGGTGTCCAGCTTTTCGTCCGGCAATACGATCGGAACTTCGACGATCGATTCGAATCAGGCGGTTCGCAGCCGGTCCCTCCGAGCCGGATGTGCGACACGTTCACTCGAGCCCGATGTTCGGGCCGCTCGGCCACGCCGCACCGTCGGACGAGGAGAGCTATTCCGGCAGGCGAAGATCTGGTTTGTCCAACTCTTCGATGTTGACGTCCTTGAAGGTGATCACCCGGACATGCTTGACGAATCGGGCGGGGCGATACATGTCCCACACCCACGAGTCGGACATTCGCAATTCGAAGTAGATTTCACCGTCGGCGTTGTGCGGAATGAGTTCGACGGAGTTCGCCAGATAGAACCGACGCTCGGTTTCGACGACGTAGTTGAACTGACCCACGATGTCCCGGTACTCGCGATACAGCGAGAGCTCCATCTCGGTTTCGTACTTTTCGAGATCTTCGGCACTCATCGGTTTCTTTCATCCTCCAGTCGGGCGTGAACTGCAATCATCGCGTACCGGCGTCGCCGCAGTCCATTCGCCCCAGGGCGTCGACGGCGTCACGAGAGAGCCCTGCGGCCGCCGCTGCGACATTCGCGTAGGACATTCGATGTTCGCAGCTCGGGCCGAGCGCGGTCATCGCGGCGGAATGTGCGCGCGTGCTGTACCCCTTGTGCACGGCGAATCCGTAGCCGGGGATCGACTCGTCCATCTTCACCATCGATCGATCCCGGGTGACTTTCGCCAGCACGCTCGCCGCGGCGATGCACGCCGCGGTGGCGTCGCCGCCGATCACCGGTAACGACGGAACCGGAAGGCCGGGTACTCGAAAGCCGTCGGTGAGTACGTAGCCCGGGGTCATGCCGAGCCCGGCAACCGCGCGTCGCATTCCCTCGATGTTCGCCACGTGGACTCCGATGCGGTCGATCTCGGCCGCATCGATCGACACCACGCTCCATGCCAGTGCCAGCCTCTGGATCTTGGGAAAGAGTTCCTCGCGTCGTCGCTCGGTCAGCTTCTTCGAGTCGTCCAGGTCCGCGAGAGCGGCATGAGCCCGCGCACCGAGAACACACGCCGCAACGGTCAGTGGACCGGCGCATGCTCCTCGTCCCGCTTCGTCCACTCCAGCGACCGGTCCGAGACCGTTGCGCTCGAGCGCCGATTCCATCGTCCGTAGGCCTGCCGCTCGTCGGATGACCGGACGCGGCGGCCACGACGACCGAGTCAGGGTTGCGCGCGCACGCGGCGCACGCCTGGGGGTCGAAGTCATCGACCTTGGATGTCGGGAGAATCCAGGATCCCTGTTCGTGACGGTGGCAGCGCGATGAACACGGCCTTACCGATCACGTTGTCAAGGGGAACGGTGCCGGTGAACTCGTCGGTGACGTGATACCGGGAGTCCCGCGAGTTGCTCCGGTTGTCACCCATGACCCAGATGTTGCCCTCCGGCACGGTGACGGGGTCGAAGCACCGTCCGGACTTCAACTCGGTGTCGCACGTCATCGTCCCCGGGGTGAACGGGAAATCCATCTGGATGTACGGCTCGTCCAACGGCTGTCCGTCGACGAGGACTCGGCCCTGGTCGTCGCAGCATTCGACGGTCTGACCGCCGGTGGCGATGACGCGCTTGACCAGATCGTTCTCGTCGGGAGCGACTACGCCGATCAGCGAGCCGACTTCCTGTGCTCCCCGAATCACCGCGTTGTCGGACCGTTGTGACACGAATTCGTCGTTCCACGAATCCGGGCCGCGGAAGACGACGATGTCGCCGGGCTTCGGGTCGCCGAACCGGTATCCGATCTTCTCCACCACGATGCGGTCACCGGTGCAGCCGGTGCAGCCGTGCAGGGTCGGCTCCATCGATTCGGACGGGATCAGATAGACCCGGGCAACGAATGTCTGGAGCAGGAAACTCAGTACCAGCGCTACCAGAATGAGAATGGGAAGCTCACGCCAGAACGATCGGGGCTTGCGTTCCCGACGCTTCTTCCGTGAAGACTCGTCGTCGGGCTCGTCGGTTGGATCCTGTGGGGACTGCGTCACGTGATCAGGTTAGCCGGAACCGTCGCCCGCACGGCCGGACGGTGTGCGCATGGGCGGTTCGCGGCTGTCGATCCGCTCGCCGGCCGGGAGAAACGTGGGACGGCAGCGGGTGGAAAGCACCATGCCGCGTCGCCCTGACGGGCAACGCGGCATGGTGTGAACTGATGTGTCCGGGCGGAACCGGTCAGCGCTTTTCCTTGATCTTGGCGGCCTTGCCACGCAGATCGCGGAGGTAGTAGAGCTTGGCGCGACGGACGTCACCACGGGTGAGGACCTCGAACTGCGCGATGTTGGGGCTGTGCACCGGGAAGGTGCGCTCGACGCCGACGCCGAACGAGACCTTGCGGACCGTGAACGTTTCGCGAACGCCACCGCCCTGACGTCGGATGACGACGCCCTTGAAGATCTGAATGCGCTCCTTCGAGCCTTCGATGACCTTGACGTGCACGTTCAGCGTGTCGCCGGGGCGGAAATCGGGGATGTCGCTACGCAGCGACTGATTGTCGAGAAAGTCCAGAGTGTTCATCGGTTGTGCCATCCTTGCGTTCTGCGCATGAGTAGAGGAACCGAGCGGCTCGCTGATGCAACGGCTCGACTGGTTCGTACTCCGAGTGAGGTCCGTGCCTGCTAGAGGCAACCCGACCATTGTGCCAGACCATCAGGCGTTCGACGAAATCGGCGCTTCTCGGCTCGACGCCGTCTCGCTCGCCATCGGCGCAGGTAGAACCGTCCGCGCCAATTCGTCCTCGGTGGCCTCACGTGCATGCACGATGCTCGGCTTCCCGGCGATCGCGTCCTGGAGATAGATCTTGGCCCGGATGATCGGCCGTCGCCACCGCTTCTCTCGGCGCAGAGCGCGTTCCATCTTCTTCGGCCTGGTGGTGTAGCGCCACCTCGCCCACGGTGCGCTCGGCCTGCTCAACCGCACTGCGGCCAGAACGAGGATCGGCAGGAGGAACAGCCCGAGCAGTCCGGTCCAGATCTTGCCCTTGAGCAGAACGATGACACCGAGCGCGAGATTGGCCAGGGCCAACACCGCCAGGGTGCCGCGCACCCACGGGTCGGGATCGGCCCGGAAGTCGGCCGGGCTGAGCAACTCCAGGGGGTGGTAGCCGAGCAGCAGCAGGCCGGTGAACGCCACTGCCGCGAACACGGCGTCCACCGACGTGCGGCCCTGTTCGGACCAGTAGACATCACGGAGATAGAAGATCAACGCGAACTCGTCGAGGACGAGAGCGGCGCCGATGCCGAAGATCGCCGCCAACGCCGCGCCGACCGGCTCGGAACCGTCGACGTACACCGCGATCAAGCCGATCCCCGCCAGCAGCATCAGCACGATTCCGAACACGACGTGGTGGATGTGCTGACCCCCGGGCGTAATGTTTCCCGGCCACCATTTCACGTCTGCGCGAATCATCCTGACGCTGAGGCGGATCAGGAGGAACCCCGCCAACAGCCCCAGCAGGAAACACAGCAGCGGCAGGCGGCCGTGATCGATGACCCCGTGTTGCAACCACCTCACGTGTGCCTCACGTCCTTCCTGCCGAACGACCGGTGATCGCGTTTCACCCTATTCGCGTCCGGGACCACCCAGGGCAGCATCGACCGAGGAACCGTTCGCTATTTTCCGAATCCCGCCTTCCGCAACGCGTCGGCCATGGAACCGGCAGCCGGTGTCGCCGCACCGGCGCCCCCGGCCGTACGACGATCCCGTTGCGGGCGTGCGTCTCGTCCGCGGCCGGCCTGATGTGCGCCCGCGCCCCGCCCCTGGCCTCGCGGACGGTCACCCTGCTGTCCGCGGTTGGCGTCCTTGCCGCCGGACGCGCCGGGTTCGTCGTCCAGCCGCAGACTCAGACCGATGCGCTGACGGGGGATGTCGACCTCCATCACCTTGACGCGAACGACGTCACCGGACTTGACGACCTCACGCGGATCCTTGACGAAGTTGTGCGACATCGCCGAGACGTGCACGAGCCCGTCCTGATGCACACCGACGTCGACGAACGCCCCGAACGCCGCCACGTTGGTCACGACTCCCTCGAGCGTCATGCCGGGCACCAGGTCGGCGACCTTCTCGATACCGGCGGCGAAGGTCGCGGTCTTGAACTCCGGACGTGGATCGCGGCCCGGCTTCTCGAGTTCGGAGATGATGTCGGTGACGGTGGGCAGACCGAATCGGTCGTCGGCGAATTCGGCGGGGTCGAGCCCGCGCAGCAGTGCTGTGTTGCCGATGACCTCGCGCACCCCGACGCCGGCCTTGCCGACGATGCGCCGCACGACGGGATATGCCTCCGGGTGAACACTCGACCGGTCCAGTGGATCCTCTCCCCCTGAGATGCGGAGGAATCCGGCGCACTGCTCGAAAGCTTTGGGCCCCAACCGCGGAACGTCTTTGAGTGTGCTGCGGCTGGAGAACGGACCGTTCTGGTCACGGTGTGCCACGATGCTCTCGGCAAGAGAGCCGGCGATACCGGAGACCCGCGAGAGCAACGGTACCGACGCGGTGTTGACGTCGACGCCGACGGCGTTCACCGCGTCCTCGACGACGGCGCCGAGAGATCGGGCCAGCAGAGTTTCGGAGATGTCGTGCTGGTACTGCCCGACGCCGATGGACTTCGGATCGATCTTGACCAGCTCGGCCAGCGGATCCTGCAACCTGCGGGCGATCGAGACGGCACCGCGGATCGACACGTCCAGTTCGGGCAGCTCGCTCGAGGCGTACGCGGAGGCGGAGTACACCGACGCTCCGGCCTCGGACACCACCACCTTGGTCAGGTTGGCGGCAGGGAACTTGGCGATCAATTCTGCTGCCAGCGAGTCGGTTTCACGCGATGCGGTGCCATTGCCGATGGCGATCAGTTCGACCTTGTGCTTGGCGGCGAGTCCAGCGAGGGTGGCCACCGCCTGATCCCACTTGCCCTGCGGTTTGTGCGGGTAGATGGTGTCGTGGTCGACGACCTTTCCGGTGGCGTCGACGATCGCGACCTTGGTGCCGGTACGGAAGCCCGGGTCCAGGCCCATCGTGGTGCGGTTGCCCGCGGGCGCGGCGAGCAGCAGGTCCTTGAGGTTGCTCGCGAACACGTCGACGGCGTCCTTCTCGGCCGATTGGCGCAGTCGCATGCGGGTATCGAGGGAGACGGTCACCAGCATCTTGGTACGCCACGCCCATCGGACGGTGTCGAGCAGCCACTTGTCGGCGGGCCGTCCTCGATTCGCGATCCCGAACTTGGTAGCGATCCGACCCTCGTAGACGCTCGGGACGCCGGGGGTCGGTTCGTCACGCTCGGGCTCGAAGCCGAGCGAGAGTACTTCTTCCTTCTCGCCTCTGAGCGTGGCGAGGATGCGGTGCGAGGGCAGGCTGGTGAACGGTTCCGAGAACTCGAAGTAATCGGAGAACTTGGCACCCTCTTCTTCTTTGCCCTTGCGAACGGACGCGACGAGCTTGCCGGACGTCCACATCAGTTCGCGCAGTTCACCCACCAGATCCGCGTCCTCGGCGAAACGCTCGACGAGAATCGCCCGCGCGCCGTCGAGTTGCTCCTGATCGAACTGGGCCGGGTCGGTGGTGGGGTCGGAGAACAGGGCGTCGGCGACGGGCTCGTGCCCGGCCTCCCGTGCGATCTGAGCCTTGGTGCGGCGCTTGGGCTTGAACGGCAGATAGATGTCCTCGACGCGAGCCTTGGTGTCGGCCAGCATCAACGACTGCTCGAGCGCTTCGTCGAGCTTGCCCTGCGAGCGGATGGACTCGATGACGGCGTCTCTGCGCTCGTCGAGCTCGCGCAGGTACCGCAGCCGCTCGTCGAGCTGACGCAGCTGCGTGTCGTCGAGGGTGCCGGTGACTTCCTTGCGGTAGCGCGCGATGAACGGGACCGTCGACCCGCCGTCGAGCAATTCCACGGCGGCACGAACCTGTTCTTCACGAACGTCGAGTTCTTCGGCTATGCGCTTGTTCACAGATTTCAGAGCAGTGGTCACGGCGATGGACCCTACCGCTACTGTGGGACGAGTCGGTCGGCGGTTCAACGTGTGGGAGAGTTTCGCGGATGGTCAGGTTGTCTCGATTCCTGGCTGCAGCCTGCGCCTCCCTGCTGCTGGTCGGCTGTTCGGTTCCTCCCGACGATCAGGTCGGTGACTCCGCGTCGAAGGAGACCGCCGAGACGTCGGCATCGCCCTTTCCCGATATGGACAAGGTCGACGGCGTCGCCCTCGAAGCTCGTATCCCGATGGCGATCGCGTCGGCCCAGGCCCGTGGTGCCGATGTGGATTTCGCACTGTTGGATCGTCAGACGGGCTCCTACTACAGCAGCAATGCCGATGTTCAGGTCGAAACCGCGTCGGTGTCCAAGCTCTTCATCGCCGACGAGGTGTTGTTCCGAGCGCAGTCGGAGAACCGCCCGGTCTCCGCCGACGATCTGGCCACCATGACCAGCATGCTCGAGCTGTCCGACGACAACGCCGCGTACACGCTCTGGTACCGCTACGGCTCGTCCGACATCGTGCGCACGGTCGCAGCTCGCTACGGCCTGACGAGCACCACAGCTCCCGGCGACGACCAGTGGTACAACACCGAGACCACGCCCAGTGACCTGGTCGGTTACTACGCGGGGTTGCTGGGCGGCAGCGGCGGTTTGACGACTGCATCGACGGACGTGGTGATCGGAATGCTGCGGCGTTCGGCACCGATTGCCGCGGACGGCTACAAACAGCATTTCGGGATCGTCGACGGTCTTCCCGGAGAGAGCGTGCACGCTGTGAAACAGGGTTGGATGTGCTGCGTGTCCGATCGGTGGGTCCACCTGTCGACAGGCACGATCGGTGTCGACAACCGCTACGTTCTGGCTCTGTCCTCACGCGAGGACATCTTCTACGCGGACGACATGGAAAGCTATCCGGACACCGCCGTCGTCGACGTCAGCGACGACGCAAGCGCACTGCACGCAAGGGAAACTCTCACCGGATTCGTCTCGATGCTCTTTCCCGACGGCACCGTCAGCTGAATTCGTCAGTCCTGCAGCAGGTCCGGACGACGCTCGGCGGTCCTGTCCAATGATTGCTCTCGACGCCACGCTGCGATCTTCGCGTGATCACCCGAGAGCAGCACCGACGGAACGTCGAGATCGCGCCACCGAGCGGGACGCGTGTAGCTCGGCCCTTCGAGCAGACCGTCGGAGAACGAATCCTGCTGATGCGACTGTTGATTGCCCAGAACCCCCGGCATCAGTCGCACCACGGCCTCGGCCATGACGAGGACGGCCGCCTCGCCGCCGATGAGCACGTAATCGCCGATGCTGACTTCCTCGACACGCACGCGACGCGCGGCGTCGTCGAACACGCGTTGGTCGATGCCTTCGTATCGGCCGCAGGCGAATACGAGATGTTGCTCGGAGGACCATCGCTCGGCTGTCCGCTGGGTGAACGGCACACCGGCCGGGGTCGGGACGACGAGGAGAGCATCGTCTGTGAGCACGTCGTCGAGTGCGTCGCCCCACACCGTCGGCTTCATGACCATTCCGGGCCCGCCGCCGTAGGGCGAATCGTCGACGGCCTTGTGCACATCGTGAGTCCACGACCGCAGATCGTGAACCTCGACCGAGACGAGGCCGCGGTCGATTGCTTTGCCCAGCAACGCAGTTCGGAGCGGCGTGAGGTATTCGGGAAAGATGGTGACGACGTCGAGGCGCACGATCTACTCCGGATCCAGCAGACCCTCGGGCGGATCGATCTCGATCGTCTTGTCGGCCAACGACACCGTCGTCACGATGGCCGCTACGAACGGCACGAGAATTTCGGCGCGGGTGGCTTCGCCGAAGCCCGGACTCGGCGTGATGGAGAGCAGCTCCCCCGCTGCGGAGTGGAGGACCTCGCGGACCGTTCCGACGACGGTGCCGTCGGTCAGGATCACTGTGAGGCCTTCGAGTTCGTGGTCGTAGTACTCGTCCGGATCGTCGGACGGCGGAAGGTCGGTGGATTCGACTACGAACAATATGCCGCGCAGTTGGTCAGCGGCAGTCTTGTCGTCGATACCGTTCAGACGCAGCAGAAGCCGTCCGGAGTGTTCCCGGACGGCTTCCACTGTGTACGAGGCCGGTTCCGCGTTCGATCGGGGCCTGCGGCCCGAGAGAACGGTTCCTTCGGCGAAGCGGTCGTCGGGGTTGTCGGTGCGAACCTCGACGACGACTTCGCCTTTGATGCCGTGCGACTTCGCGACACGGCCGATGACCAGCTCCATGATGGGTACGTGACCTACTGGTCCGTGTCGACCACGTCGACACGGATGCCGCGACCACCGATTCCCGAGACGAGCGTGCGCAGCGCCGTAGCGGTACGACCGCCACGGCCGATGACCTTGCCCAGATCGTCGGGGTGCACGTGGACTTCCACGGTGCGGCCACGACGGCCGGTGATCATCTCGACGCGAACGTCATCGGGATTGGCGACGATGCCGCGAACGAGATGTTCGACGGCATCGGCGACAACGGCACTCACTTCTCAGCAGCCTCGGCGGCCGGCGCGTCTGCCGTCTCGGTTGCTGCAGCGTCGGTGGTCTCCGCGGCGGCGTCGTCGGCCTTCGGAGCCTTCTTCTTCTTGGCGGTGGTGGCCTCGCCCTGCGGCTCGGAGTCGGCCTGCGCCAGCGCTGCGTTGAACAGGTCGAGCTTGGAGGGCTTGGGCTCGGCGACGCGGAGGGTTCCCTCGGCACCGGGGAGGCCCTTGAACTTCTGCCAGTCACCGGTGATCTTGAGCAGTGCCTCGACAGGCTCGGTCGGCTGTGCGCCGACGCCCAGCCAGTACTGAGCCCGCTCGGAGTCGATCTCGATGACGCTGGGGTCCTGCTTGGGCTCGTACGTGCCGATGGTCTCGATCGCACGGCCGTTACGACGGGTGCGAGCATCGGAGATGACGACGCGGTAGTGCGGGGTGCGGATCTTGCCGATACGCATGAGCTTGATCTTGACAGCCATGTTCTGGTGGAGCCTTTCGAAAGTTGGTCACGGCGCAATTCAGCGGTTCGCACGGCATGCGAGCCCGGTTTTGCGTTGAGGGTTGTTGTGACCGCCGCGCGGTACGTAACCGGAAGACGGGCGAACAGCTGTTCATTGTGCCAGACGGGCGGCTCGATCGGTGAATCGGGCCTGTGGACCCCTCACCTCACGCGAACAGGACCACCAGGGCGGGGAGGGTGTTGTTCACCGAGTGCGCCGTGGTCGACGCGACGATCGAACCGGAACGCATCCGTGCGATGCCGATCGCGAATCCACCCCACAGCAGCACCACGAAGCGCCACCACTCGCGGTGCCAGATCGCGAACACCACCGCGGTGATCGCCAGGACGACCCATCGATTGCCCAACCAGGCCATGGGCATCGGGCGGGTGCGTTTCTCGAGTGCTCCCCACAGCATGCCGCGGAACATCGTTTCCTCGCAGATCGGTGCACCGAGCCAGATCCACACGGCCAGAGCGATTTTCCAGCCGACGGTCGTGTCGGTGACGTCGCCGAGCGGCATCGGATCGTCCAACTCGATACCGGACAACAGAATCAGCGCCAGCAGGAGACCACCGACCACCGCGACGCCACCCCACGCCAACCCGAATCGGAGGTGACCGAGGAATTCGGGGGTCGACCTGGGGAGGCCGAAGTCGACGACAGGTCCGTTTCCTCGGGTCGTCGAGACGGCCACCGCCACGCCCGCAGCGAGAAGGCTCGGAATCATGATGCCCACCACGAAGACGGCCGAGGCGTCCGACGTCACGACGAGCCCGAGTATCAGAAATCCCGCCAGGTTGAGCCCCAGCACGAGCGCCGCGGCCGGCAGTCCCCACAGTTGACCGCTTCTGCGTTCGAGCGCAGCCTGCTCGGCTCGCCAGTAGGTTTCGGACAACCCCGAACCCTGCTGCTCAATTCGATTCATCGGTGCCATTGCGGCCCAGCTGGGTCGGTTCGGATCGGGCTGTCCTGCATCGCTTCTCGGATCGGTCACCCTCGGCCCACCGGCCCGTTCGTCGTGCGGCCGCGCCGATCGGTCACGCGTCCGCGCAGGATCACCAGCTCCGGATCGGCCAGCACGTCCGGTCCCCCTCGCGGATCGTCGGAGTAGACGACCAGATCCGCGGGCGCGCCGTGCTCGAGTCCCTGCCGACCCAGCCACGACCGGGCGTCCCAGCAGGCAGCACCGAGCGCGTCGGTCGCAGAGAGACCCACGGCGGCCAGCGCGGCTACCTCGTCGGCGATGCGTCCGTGCGCGATCGATCCACCGGCATCGGTACCTGCGTAGATGGGAATGCCTGCGTCATGGGCTCGTCCGACGGTGGCGGCGACGCGTTGGTGGAGCGCCCGCATGTGCCGGGCGTAGACCGGATACCGGGTGGCGGAATCGGCGATGCCGGGGAACGTCTCGATGTTGATCAGCGTCGGTACCAGAGCGGTGCCGTGATCGACCATCATCTCGACGGTCTCGTCGGTCAGACCGGTGCCGTGCTCGATGCAGTCGATTCCCGCCGCAATCAGACCGGGCAGAGCATCCTCGCCGAACACGTGGGCTGTCACCCGCGCTCCCTCGGCGTGGGCGGCAGCGATGGCGTCGACGAGGATCGAGTCGTTCCACAGTGGCCGGAGATCTCCCACCGAGCGGTCGATCCAGTCGCCGACGAGCTTGACCCAGCCGTCGCCGAACCGGGCCTGCTGAGCCACCGCCTCCGGCAGTTGCGATTCGTCCTCGATGTCGATCGCCAGACCCGGGATGTATCGCCTGGGTGATGCGATGTGGCGGCCCGCTCGGATGATGCGAGGTAGGTCCTCGTACTCGTCCAGGGCGCGTGTGTCGACCGGGGACCCGGCGTCGCGCAGCAGCAGCGCGCCGACGCCTCGCTCGGTCTCGGCCTGTCGGATCGACCCGATCAGGTCGGTGTGTCCCCCGCCGTATTCGATCCCGACATGGCAGTGGGCGTCGACCAGGCCGGGCAGGACCCACCCGCCGTCGTGGACGAAATCCGCATCCGCAATGGGCTCGGTGGACAGAACACCGCCCTCGATCCAGAGGTCGATCTCCGTCCCGTCCGGCAGTCCGCGGCCCCGCACCCGCATGGCCGACACGTGCGCGCGCTTACTTCTTGGGCAGTTTCAGTTGCGAGAGGTCGATGCCTTCCAGCCCTGGCGGCAACTGGTCGAGGCCCTTGGGCATGGACGACAGGTCGGGCATTCCCGCCGGCATTCCGCCCGGCATGCCAGGGAATCCACCGCGGATCTTCGGCTGCGTCGGACCGCGAGCGCCCTTCTTGCCTTTCTTGCCCTTCTTGTTGTTCCGTACCTGCTTGCGCGCGCCCGGCATGCCCATCCGACCGGCCATGGCCGACATCATCTTGCGAGCCTCGAAGAACCGGTCGACCAGCTGGTTGACGTCGGAGACCTTGACGCCCGAACCGTTCGCGATACGCAACCGTCGTGACGCGTTGATGATCTTCGGGTCGGTACGTTCCTGCGGCGTCATGCCGCGGATGATGGCCTGAACCCGGTCGAGTTGCTTCTCGTCGACGTTGGCGAGTTCTTTCATCTGGCCGGCACCGGGCAGCATGCCCAGCAGGTTTCCGATCGGCCCCATCTTGCGGACGGCCATCATCTGCTCGAGGAAGTCGTCGAGCGTGAGTTGCCCCGAGCCGATCTTGTTGGCCGTCGCCTCGGCCTGCTCGGCATCGAAGTGCTGCTCGGCCTGCTCGATGAGGCTCAGCACGTCGCCCATGCCGAGGATGCGGCTCGCCATGCGATCGGGGTGGAAGACGTCGAAATCCTCGAGCTTCTCACCGGTCGACGCGAACATGATCGGCTGGCCTGTGACCTCACGGACGCTCAGCGCAGCACCGCCGCGGGCATCGCCGTCGAGCTTGGTGAGTACGACACCGGTGAAGCCGACGCCGTCACGGAACGCCTCGGCGGTGCTGACGGCGTCCTGACCGACCATCGCATCGAGAACGAACAGCGTCTCGTCCGGCTCGACCGCGTCGCGAATTCCCGCGGCCTGATTCATCAGCTCGCTGTCGATGCCGAGGCGACCCGCGGTGTCGACGATGACCACGTCGTACTGCTTGCTGCGAGCCTCGGCGATGCCGGCCCTGGCAACCTCGACGGGATCCGCTGCCGAGACTCCGAGTGCATTGTCGCCGCCGCCGATGGACGTGCCGGGGTGCGGCGCGAAGACGGCGGCACCGGCGCGCTCGCCCACGATCTGCAGCTGGCTCACGGCACCGGGACGCTGAAGGTCGCACGCGACGAGCAGTGGGGTGTGGCCCTGGCCCTTGAGCCATTTCGCGAGCTTGCCCGCCAGCGTCGTCTTGCCCGAACCCTGCAGACCGGCGAGCATGATCACCGTGGGCGGGTTCTTGGCGAAGACGAGCCTGCGAGTCTCGCCGCCGAGGATGCCGACCAGTTCCTCGTTGACGATCTTGACGACCTGCTGGGCCGGGTTGAGCGCGCCCGAGACCTCGGCACCCTTGGCCCGGACCTTGATGCGGTTGATGAATTCACGTACGACGGGCAGTGCCACGTCCGCTTCGAGCAGGGCCAGACGGATCTCACGGGCCGTGGCGTCGATATCCGCGCCGGACAGTCGACCTTTGCCACGCAGGTCCTTGAGAGTCCCGGTCAACCTGTCGGAAAGGGATTCGAACACCGATTGCACTCCTGAGCTAGCCGATCACCGAAAACGAGCCGAATCCGGCACGGTCACCAGACTAGCGGCAGCACGCCTCGTCGTCGCTGGGGCGTTCGACTGTCGTGTCGAACGTGTCGATGCCGACCGGTCAGGCGTTGCGCGCGGAATCGTTCCACGTCACTGCCACACCCCGGGTGGCGAGCCACTGCGCGGGGTCGACCTTGACGCCGGAGGGATCGTGCACCTCGAAGTGCAGGTGTGGGCCTGTCGACTGGCCACGGTTGCCGACGGTGGCGATCTGCTCACCGGCCGACACACGCTGGCCGGGATGAACGGAGAAGTCGTTGACGTGTCCGTAGACCGTCTCGGTGCCGTCGTCGTGCCGCACCTTGACCCAGAGACCGAAGCCGGATGCCGGTCCTGCGTCGGACACGGTGCCGTCGGCGGCGGCGTAGATGGGCGTTCCGATGGGTGCCGCGATGTCGAGGCCACTGTGCTGGGTGCCCCATCGCGAGCCGAAGTTGGAGGTCAACACCCCTGCCACGGGCTGCACTGTGCCCTTCTTCAGCGAGCGCAGGCTCTCGAGGGGTGACTGAACACCGGCTCCCAGCTGCCCAAGGCCGACATCGTCGAGCCATTGCTGGGCGGCAGCGCCGGGATCGGCTCCGAATGCGGCCAGTGGGTCGGAGGTCGGTGCGGGTGCTGGTTCCGCAGCGGGCGCGGTTTCGGCAGGCGCGGCCTCGGGCGGTGCGGGCTGCGACGGCGGAAGCGGGGGCGCGAGCTGTGGGGGTACGAACTGCGGGATCTCGAGTTGGGGTAGCTCGAACTGGGGTAGCTCGAATCCAGCGGGCAGTAGTCCCTCCGGTACGGCGAACGGGAGTCCGGCTGCGGGTGGCTCCGGAAGCGGCGCGGCCGCGGCGGTGCCTGCACCCATCGACGTCGCGCCGACGACGATCGCGCCGGTCGCGACGACGATGGTGGCCGCCCGTCGACCGACGACGGGGCTGTCCGGTACGGCGCGGTGCCTGCCGCCCGTGGGACGCGCTGCGAAGTCGGTCGGTGTGTGGACGGTCGACCGTCGGTGGGATCCCACAGTTCGTGCCTCTCGAATGACCAGGAGTGGAGCCTGCAGGAACGACGTGGTTCCAGCAGTGCGGAGCCTGCAGGAACCACATGGTTCCAGCAGGAACGATGTGGTTCGAGCAGTGTGGAGTGTGCAGGAACGGCTGAGAGTGTCGTTTCTGCGTGGGGACGAATGTAACAAATCGGCATCGGCGGCAGTCCCGTCGGCCGGAAGTTCGTGAGAAGTCACCAGCGCGAGCCGGTCTGCTGTCGCATTCCGACCCGCGGTCAGGTGCCTTCCGGCTTTTCCGGAGGCTTGGGCGGTTCGGGGGCGGGTACGACCGCGAGGATCGCTCGCTCGAGGTCCTCGCGCACCGCCCTGCTGTCTGCTCCCGCCAGGTCGATGCAGAACGAGTCGACCACCGAGCTGCCCAGGGTCGACACGCGTGCCCACCGGATGTCGGATCCCTGCTGTTCGATCGCGCTGGCCAACCGGCAGAGCAGACCGAGCCGGTCCTCAGCTCGTAGCTCGAGTACCACCTGACCTGGTTCGTTGTCGTCGAACCAGAGCACCCGAGGCGGAGCTTGAGCGTAGAGAACCGGGACGGCCGAATCCTCTGCGTCGTCCTCGACGGTGTCGGCTCTTGCGTCGCGTTCCTTGGCGTCGAGCACGGCGACGAGGTCGAGTTCGCCGGCCTGAGCGCGGATGATCTCCTGCCGCAGCAGACCGGCCTGCGGCGGGGATCCGAAGAGCGGCGCGACGTCGAACGAGTTGATCGCCGATCCCTCGTGACTTCCGAGAGAGGCCGAGAGCACGCGCAGCGAGTGCAGTGCGAGGACTCCCGCGGCATCGGACAGCAGCCCGGGCGTGTCGGGGGCGATGACGGTGACGACGAAGGTGTGCAGCCCGTCGGTCGGCGCGATGTCGACGTGGACGCCTCCCCGCGCGGCGAGTTCGATGTGCGCCGGGTCGAGTGGATCCGGTGAGGGCAGACTCTCCCCCGCCATTACCAATCTGCACCGACGCACGAGCTCACGGATGAGCGAGGCCTTCCAGTCACCCCACACCCCGGGGCCGGTGGCGAGCGAATCCGCTTCTGCCAGTGCGTGAAGCAGCTCGAGCAGAATCGTGTCGGCACCGAGCGCGTCGACGACGGTTTGCACGGTTGCGGGGTCGTCGAGGTCGCGTCTGGTGGCGGTCTCCGGCAGCAGTAGGTGGTATCGCACCATCGCCGTCAGCAGTGCCACGTCGGAAGGCCACAGGCCGAGCCTGTTGCCGATCTGGATGGCCAGATCTGCGCCGACGACACTGTGATCGCCGCCGCGTCCCTTGCCGATGTCGTGGATCAGTGCGCCGAGCACCAACAGATCAGGACGCGCAACGCGGGTGGTCAATGCGCTTGCGTAGGCTGCGGTTTCGACCAGATGTCGATCGACCGTCCACGTGTGCACCGCATCTCGCGGGGGTAGGTCGCGTACCGCGCCCCACTCCGGAATGAGCCTGCCCCACAGTCCGGTTCGATCCAACGCCTCGATCGCCGCGATCGCCTTGCGACCCGATCCGAGCAACACGAGCAGATCGTTGAGTGCTTCCTTGGGCCAGGGTTCCCGAAGTTCGGGGGCGCTGTCGGACAGCCGGTTCAGGGTCGAGGCGGACATCGGCATTCCGGTCTGGGCCGACGCCGCTGCGACTCGCATGATCAGGCCGGGATCCTTGTTCGGTCGAGCGTCGCGGGCGAGAACGACCTCGCCGCCGTGTTCGACGACTCCCTCGTCCAGCGGGCGTCTGACCGGGACTCGACGCAGTCTCGAAAGACCCCGTCGCGGTAACGAATTGCCTGCGGTTCGCAACCCGACGTCCACCGAATAGCTGATGGTCCGAGCCGAATCGCTCAGCACGCGTGCGAGATCGAAGCGATCCCCGATGCGCAGCGCGGCACCTATCTCGTCGGCGTCCTGCGCGCGCAGTTGATCCCGTGCTCGACCGGCGACGCGGTGCAGTTCGGTGCGCACGTCCAAGAGGCGTCCGTGCGCGAACGCCAAACCGCCACCCGGTGATTCGGGTCCGAGCCCGGGCATGCCGTCGGTCAACTGTGCGATGGAGAGGGCGTCGAGCAACTGGACGTCACGCAGTCCCCCGCGGCCGCTCTTGAGATCGGGTTCGGCGCGGTGTGCGATCTCACCGCTGCGCGACCACCGTCCGCGGGTCTGCTCGATCAGCTCGTCGAAACGCCCTCGAATACCGTTGCGCCACTGGCGACGTACGCCGCCGATGAGAAGATTGCTCAATTCGACGTCGCCGGCGATGTGACGCGCCTCGAGCATTCCGAGGGATGCCGTCATGTCGGCTGCAGCGACCTGCAGAGCCTGCGGCACCGTGCGCACACTGTGATCGAGCTTGATGTGCGCGTCCCACAGTGGATACCACAGCTTGTCGGCGACATCGGAGACGATGCGTGGTTCGAGGTCGTCGTGCAGCAGGATCAGGTCCAGATCCGAATAGGGCAGCAGTTCACGACGAGCAAGACCGCCGACAGCGACGATCGCGAAGCCGGAGTCCGGTTTGATCCCGAGCTCGGCACCTTTGGTGGTCAGCCAGAACTCGTGGAGATCGACCAGAGCCTGCCGGAGCGAGGGTGCATCGAGTCGACGATTGCGTGTTCCGCCGTCGAGTAGTTGTTTTCTGGCCCGAGCGAGATCTGCTGCAGCATCGCTCGTGCCCTTCGATGCGGAGCCCGTGGAGACCGAAGGCCCCGATCCTGACGCTTTCGCGCCAGAACCGGGGCCCACGGCCCGAGACCCTTTGGGGTCAGAGTGCATCTGCGCCACGTTCTCCGGTGCGGACTCGGATGACCGAGTCGACCGGGGAAACCCAGACCTTGCCGTCACCGATCTTGCCGGTGCGTGCAGCCTCGACGATGACCTCGACGACCTTTTCCACAGCGGCGTCGTCGACGACTACCTCGACGCGGACCTTCGGGACGAAGTCCACCGAGTACTCGGCACCTCGGTACACCTCGGTGTGGCCCTTCTGGCGGCCGTAACCCTGAACTTCACTGACTGTCATTCCGAGTACGCCGGCCTGCTCCAGCCCCGTCTTGACGTCCTCCAGGGTGAACGGTTTGACGATTGCCGTGATCAGCTTCATTTTTGCTTCCCTTCACAAGACCTCGAGTGCCCGTTGTCGTACGGTGCAGCGTTCACGTCTATCTCTACCTTGTCAGGCGAAATCATATGCAGTCTCGGCGTGCTCGGCCTCGTCGATGCCGTTCGCCTCCTCCTCGTCCGTCACACGCCAGCCGAGAGGCTTGAGCGCGAACGCGATGACCGCGGTGACGATGGCGGTGAAGATCAGCGCGAACAGTGCGATGACGATCTGCACGACGAGCTGCTTGTAGTCGCCGCCGTAGAACAGGCCGGTCTCGGATCCGAGGAAGCCGATTCCGATGGTTCCCCACAGGCCTGCGACGAGGTGAACGCCCACGACGTCGAGCGAGTCGTCGTAACCGAACTTGAACTTCAGGCCGACGGCCAGTGCGGAGAGCACACCGGCGATGACACCGAGGATCATGGCTCCGACCGGCGTGAGTGCGCCTGCGGCCGGGGTGATCGCGACCAGACCTGCAACGATGCCCGAGGCGGCGCCGAGGCTGGTGGCGTGTCCGTCGCGGATGCGCTCGGTGATGAGCCAGCCCACGATGGCGGCTGCCGTGGCTGCGGTGGTGTTGACCCAGGCCACACCGGCGATTCCGTCGGCCGCGAAGGCGGAACCGGCGTTGAATCCGAACCAGCCGAACCACAGCAGAGCTGCGCCGAGCATCACGAACGGAAGGTTGTGCGGGCGGTAGGCGACCTTGCCGAAGCCGGCGCGCTTGCCGATGATGATCGCCAGAATCAGACCGGCGATACCGGCGTTGATGTGCACGACGGTGCCACCGGCGAAGTCGATCGGAGCGACGTTGGCGACGAGTCCGCCTTCACCGTCGTCGGTGGTGCCGAAGATCATTGCCGCAAGACCGTTCTCGGATCCGGAGAGCAGTCCGCCGCCCCAGACCATGTGCGCGAGCGGGAAGTACGCGAGGGTGACCCAGATACCGGCGAAGGCGAGCCAGGTGCCGTACTTGACGCGGCCTGCGATCGAGCCGCTGATCAGTGCGACCGTGATGATGGCGAAGGTGACCTGGAATGCCACGTCGATGACGTTGGCGTAGCCCCATGCTCCGACGATGTAGTTGCCGTCCGCGTCGGTGATCGAATCCTTGAGTCCGAAGAACTCGAACGGGTTGGCGAAGACTCCGCCGATGTCCTGGGTGCCGTAGGACATCGACCAGCCCCACAGGAAGTAGATGATCGAGACGACGGCCATTGCTCCGAACGACATCATCATCATGTTCAACACGGACTTCTGCTGCGACATACCGCCGTAGAAGAACGCCAAGCCCGGCGTCATCAGCAGTACCAGCGATGCTGCCATCAGCATCCACGCGGCGTTGCCGGAGTTGGCCAACATATCCTCGGGACTCACGTACACCCTCCATTCTCCTGCACACCGGTTGGCGCGCCGTTAAGCAAGAAGAGTGGTTTCACGAGGTTTCATCCGTGACACTCGGGTGTTTCGGACATGTGAACGCATGACCGGATTCTGTTGCAAAAAGGTTTCGTGCTGGCGTTTGTGCTTTTTCCCCGTTTCGCAGGCCACCCTGCGGGGTCGATCAGCCGAGCAGCGCGTCCACGAACGCACCGGGCTCGAACGGTGCCAGATCGTCGGCACCTTCCCCGAGACCGACGAGCTTGACGGGCACTCCGAGCTCACGCTGCACCTGAAAAACGATGCCACCCTTCGCGGTTCCGTCGAGCTTGGTCAGCACGACACCTGTGATGTTCACGATCTCGGCGAAGACACGGGCCTGCGTCAGTCCGTTCTGGCCCACGGTTGCGTCGAGAACGAGCAGAACGTCGTCGACGTGGGCCCTCTTCTCGATGACACGCTTGACCTTGCTCAGTTCGTCCATCAGACCCGATTTGGTGTGCAACCGTCCCGCGGTGTCGATGAGAACCACATCGACGCCGTTCTCGATCCCTTTGCTCACCGCGTCGAAGGCGACCGCAGCCGGATCCGCTGCCTCCTTGCCGCGAACCACCTCGGCACCCACTCGCTCGGCCCAGGTCTGCAGCTGATCGGCCGCAGCAGCGCGGAACGTGTCGGCGGCACCGAGCAGCACCCGCCGCCCGTCCGCGACCAGCACCCGAGCCAGTTTGCCCGTGGTGGTGGTCTTGCCGGTGCCGTTGACTCCGACCACCAGCAACACCGCGGGGGCACCGTCGTGTGGCAGAGCACGAATGGACCGGTCGAACTCGGGGTGCAACTGCGCCACGAGAATTTCGCGCAGCAGGGCCCTGGCATCGGCTTCGGTGCGAATACTGCGGGCCGCCATCTGCTCACGCAGCGTCCGCATGATCTCCGCGGTGGTCGCCGAACCGATATCGGCGATCAGCAGGGTGTCCTCGACCTCTTCCCACGAATCCTCGTCCAGGTCGCCGCCGCCGAGCAGTCCCAGCAGGCTCTTGCCCACCGCGGACTGAGATCGTGCGAGCCGCCCACGGAGACGATCGAGCCGGCCCTCGGTCGGGTCGATGGTGTCCAACCGGCGAGGCGCAGGAGCAACGGGGTCTTCCACCGGAGGCTCGGGCGCAACGGGCTCGGCGACGGTGACATCGGTCGCCGGGGCCTCCGGTTCGAGCACTTCCGGCTCGATCCAGACGGTCTCCGATTCGACCGGTTCGGCCGTGGGAACCACCGGCGGCGGCTCCACCGGCTTCGGCTCGGCCGGCTTGGGGGCCTTCGGGATCACGGGCTCGGCTGTCGCCGTTCCCTGACTGAACGAGAAACCGCTGCCCGCGGTGTAGCCACCGGATCTGTCCTTGGTGGCCGCGTCCTCGATTCGCGCCGCCTCGTCCGACTTGAGGGACACTCTCCGACGACGGGAGAGCGCCAGCCCGACGACGAGGACGACGAGCAGGACGGCAGCGATCGCCGCGACGATGATCCACGCTTGGTTACTCACGTGGAACATCCTCTCAGGCGATCGTGGCCGCTCGTCACCGGTGGTGCACCGACCGCGAAAAAGCGCTTCCCGCCCGGGAGTTCGAGTCGATAGCATTCACGGTCATGGAGTGGACCACGGTGCGTGACGCCGCCGAGCTGACCGAGATGTTCGGAGAGCCGAGCTTCCGAGCCGCGAACAAGGACCGACGCACGCTGCACCCCCTCGACGTGCAGTGGCTCGCTGCCTCACCGTTCTGCCTCCTCGGAACCTCCGACGCGAGCGGGAGATGCGACGTCTCACCCAAGGGCGATCCGGCCGGCAGTCTGGTGCACGTCCTCGACGACGCCACGATCGCCCTCGCCGAGCGGCCGGGCAACCGCCGGATGGACGGCTATCGCAACATTCTCGAGAACCCGTTCGTCGGCCTGAACTTCTTCGTCCCCGGCCGCGGCGACACCCTTCGCATCAACGGTCGCGCGTCCCTGGTCACCGACGCGCCGTTCTTCGACGAGCTTCGGGTCGAGGGTCATCGCCCGATCTTGTGCCTGGTCGTCGACATCGAGGAAGTGTTCCACCACTGTGCGAAGGCGTTCATGCGGTCCAAGTTGTGGCAGCCCGAGACGTGGGACGCCGACGCCATCCCCGATGTCGCCACTCTGACGAAGGCGTTGATTCCGCAGGCTCCCGAGACGGTGGAGGAACTACGCGAGTACTACGGACCGTCCTACGCCGAGCAGCTGTATCCGAAGCAGTAGCTGCGGCGGACGAACCTCAGGAGACGGTGTCGGGTTCGGCGACGACGGATGCCGCCTCCGGCTCGTGGGCGTCCGGTCCCACCGCGTCCGACTCGTGGGCGTCGGGCTCCACCGCGTCCGGCTCGTGGGCGTCCGGCTCGTGGGCGTCGGGCTCCACTGCGTCCGGCTCCACTGCGTCCGACTCGGCCGCGGGCACCGCGACGCGTTCTCGGTTCAACCGCTGCGAGATGACCGTGGTGATGCCGTCGCCGCGCATGCTGACGCCGTACAGCGCGTCGGCCACCTCCATCGTCGGTTTCTGGTGCGTGATCACGATCAGCTGCGACTTCTCGCGAAGCTGCTCGAACAGTCCGATCAGACGACGCAGGTTGGTGTCGTCCAGTGCGGCCTCGACCTCGTCCATGACGTAGAACGGTGACGGTCGGGCGCGGAAGATGGCCACCAGCATGGCCACCGCGGTCAGCGATTTCTCGCCACCGGAGAGCAACGAGAGTCGCTTGACCTTCTTGCCGGGCGGGCGGGCCTCGACCTCGATGCCGGTGGTGAGCATGTCCGACGGGTCGGTCAGGATCAGTCGTCCTTCACCGCCGGGGAAGAGCTTGGCGAACACCCCGGTGAATTCTCGTTCGACGTCGAGCCAGGCCTCGGTGAAGACCTGCAGGATCCGTTCGTCGACGTCGGCGACGACGCCGAGAAGGTCCTTGCGGGCGGACTTGACGTCCTCGAGCTGGGTGGACAGGAAGTTGTAGCGCTCCTCGAGGGCCGCGAACTCCTCGAGGGCGAGCGGGTTCACCTTGCCGAGTGTGGCGAGGTCGCGCTCGGCGCGTTTGGCGCGCTGCTCCTGGGTGGCTCGGTCGAACGGCATCGGGGCAGGTGCCACCACCTGCTCACCCCGCTCCTTGGCCGCCTCGTACTCGGCCATCTCCAGTTCGGTGGGAGGCAGGGCCACATCGGGCCCGTACTCGGCCACCAGATCGTCGAGGCCGATGCCATGCTGCTCGAGAATCGTCGTCTCGAGTTGTTCGATCCGCAGCGCTGCCTGCGCACGGGCGACCTCGTCCCGGTGCACGGCGTCGGTGATCGACGCCAGCTGACCCTGCAGGGCTCGGACCTGCTCTTTGACCTTGTCGAGCTCGATTGTGCGCGTTGCACGTTCGGCGGACAGCTCGTCGCGTCTCCGGGCAGCGGCCGCAACGACCGTGGCCAACCGCGCGGCGACTTCTTCGCCCGCTTCCCCGACCGCCGCCGCCACTGCGGCCGCATGCCGACGCGCTGCGCTCTCGCGCTCGGCTCGCGCCCTGGCCTCACGCTCGGCTCGCGCCGCCCGTCGAAGCGAATCCGCCCGGCCTCGTACGGACTGTGCGCGCTCTTCGGCGGTCCGCACGTTCAACCGAGCTTCGACCTCTACCGCACGCACTTCGGTCAATGCCGCTGCCGCCATCTCCCGTTCCATGGTTGTCGCAGCGTCACCGCTCTCGCCGTCTCCCGCGAAACCGGATTGCTCGTCTTCTGCCGTCCGCAGGTTCTCTTCAAGCTCGGCCAGCCGCGCGATCGCTTCTTCTCGACTGGCCTCGGCAGAGCTACGCTGCGTCGTCAATCGCGCCGACTCCGCGTGAGCCGAACGCGCCAGTTGACCCAATCGGCCCAACTGTTCGTATACCGCGGCCATCGCGGCGTCGGATTCGTTGAGTGCTGCGAGCGCTTGCTCGGCCGATTCGCGCCGATCCCGTTGTTCTTCCAACGCGCCTGCCAACGCCGCGTCGAGCTCCTCCGCGCGGCGGACCGCCGCGGCCAACTCCACCGTCGACGTGTCGATGGCCGACTGAACCTCGAGGGTGCTCGGACGACGGTCCGAGCCACCGGTGACCCAACCGGCTTCGACGACGTCGCCGTCCTTGGTGACCGCACGCAGCTCACCGGAATCGGAGACCAGACGGTGGGCCGCGTCGAGCGAGTCGACGGCGACCACACCGTCGAGCAGGGCCGCCATGGCCCCGGCCAGCCGGTCCGGATACTCGATCAGGTCCAGCACCCATCGAGCGCCGTTCGGGAGGTCCGGACGTGGAACCGATTGCGCTGCAACGACATTGCCGTGCACGATGGACGCGCGACCACCGTCGGCCGCACGCAGCGCCAGCACGGCATCACGCGCGGCATCGAACGATTCGGCGTGTGCGGCATCGGCGGCCGGACCCATGGCCACTGCCACCGCGATCTCGTATCCCGGCTCGACCGTGAGATGGCCCGCGAGCAGACCAGACAGACCGTCCTGCTGATTCTCCACCAGCCACCCGGCACCGTCCTTGCGTTCGAGGCCCATCGTGAGCGCCTCGATCCTGGCCTCGAACGACGCCACCTTCTTGCCCGCGATGCGTTCTTCTGCCTGCAGCTCCGTCACTCGGGCGTCGGCATGTCGCAGCGCAGCGACGGCTCGCTCGTAGTGCGTGTCGAGGCTCAGTTCGCTCGCGTCGAGGGTGCCGATCTGATCCTGCACACTCTCGAATTCGCGCTGAGCCGATTCGCCGCGCTCGCGGGCCTCGTCGATGGCCACCGACAAACGCGCCACCTCCGCGTCGATCGACTCGACCTTGGTTCGGAAGGTATCGACTCGGCCGGACAGACGCGCGAATCCCTCGCGGCGGTCGGCCACCGCGCGCACGGCAGCGAGGTGGGCACGCTCGGCGGCCGCAGCGGCGGCTTCACGCTCGGCCAGCTGCTCACGTGCCGCCTCGAGGGTTTCGCGTGCCATCTCGACGGCCTCGACGAGTTCCATCTCTTCTTCGGCGACTCGATCGGCCTGCGCTTCGAGCTCGTCCGGGTCCTGGCCCCGACCGGTGGATTGCACGGCGTCGAGATGCCGAGCACGTTCGTGGGCGATTCGAACCGTCGCGTTAACGCGTTCGGCGAGGGCCGACAGACGGAACCACGTCTGCCCGGCGGCCTCGGCGCTGGGGGTCAGCCGGGCGACGGCCTGTTCGTGTTCGCCGAGTGCCACCGAGCCGGCTTCGAGGGCGTCCTGCACCATCGCGTACTGCTCACGCGCCGCTTCCTCGTCCTGGGTCTGGTTCGCGAATTCCTCGCGCCTGGCCACCAGGTCGTCGGCCACCAGTCGCAACCGGGCGTCGCGCAGGTCGGCCTGGACGGTCTGCGCGCGACGCGCGACCTCGGCCTGCCTCCCGAGAGGCTTGAGTTGGCGGCGCAATTCCGTCGTGAGGTCGGTCAACCGCGCCAGGTTGGCCTGCATCGCGTCGAGCTTGCGAACGGCCTTTTCCTTGCGCTTGCGGTGCTTGAGCACCCCGGCTGCTTCCTCGATGAAGGCTCGACGGTCCTCGGGCCGCGATTCCAGGATCGCGGCGAGCCGGCCCTGCCCCACGATCACGTGCATCTCGCGACCGATACCGGAGTCGCTCAGCAGTTCCTGAACGTCCATCAATCGGCACGAACTGCCGTTGATCTCGTACTCACCCGCGCCGTCACGGAACATACGGCGGGTGATCGAGACCTCGGAGTAGTCGATCGGGAGTGCGCCGTCGGAATTGTCTATCGTCAGAGTGACCTCTGCGCGGCCGAGCGGGGCTCGACCCGACGTGCCCGCGAAGATGACGTCTTCCATCTTCCCGCCGCGCAACGCCTTGGCGCCCTGTTCACCCATCACCCAGGTCAGGGCATCGACGACATTGGATTTGCCGGAGCCGTTGGGGCCGACGACACAGGTGATTCCGGGCTCGAAACGAAGAGTCGTCGCCGAAGCAAAGGACTTGAAGCCCTTCAGCGTCAGACTCTTGAGATACATAGCGTCCGTACTTTACCGGCACGCTGCCCGAAAGTGCGCCGAGCCTCCCGCAACGGACGATCAGCGTTCGACGAATCCCGCCAGATCTCCGCGGGCGGCGTCCCAACTCTCCACGACGAGCGTGACCCTGCCCGGAGTCCGATCGCCTCGGAGCAGGGCCAGGAGCGCCTCGAGATGCTCACGTGGGCCCTCCGCTATCACCAGGACTCGTCCGTCCGCGTGATTGGTCGCGTGACCGACGAGTCCGAGTTCGAGTGCGCGCGAGCGAGTCCACCACCGAAACCCGACGCCCTGAACGAGCCCGTGCACCCACGCCGTCAACCGTTCGTCGTTCATGCCTGCCACCCGGGCTCGAGCTTCCTGACAGTTCCATCGAAACTGGTGGCGTACAACGCTTTCTCGTCGAATCCGACGCCGCCGAAGGCGACCGACGAGGTCAGCGGAACGCCGGTCGCTATCACACAGGAGGCGCCGGATTCCGGATCGATACGGACCACCCTGCCGGCGAGATTCTGTGCGAGATAGACCGTTCCGTCGTCGCCGACGGTCAGGTCGTCCGACATCGCCAGTGGTCCGACACCGTCGATGCGAATGCGCGCGGACGGTCCGGACGGATTCTTCTCGTCGAGCACGGTGAGCGTGGTCTCGAGATCGAACGTGTTGGCCACGTACATCTTTCCGTTACCGATTCCGATGCCGTTGGCCGATCCCAGATCGGTACGCACCGTCGACACCGAACCGTCGACCGCAACGCGCGTCAGGCCGGAGTGGCCACCCAGGTTGCGGGTGGTGAACAGATCACCGGTCGCCGATCGCGCCAGCCCGTTGGGCATCGTCAGGCCCGACGCGTACGTCGACCGAACCCCCGTGCCGAGATCGATCGTGTCGACGGTGCCGGTTCGGCTATCGAGAAGACCTGCGGCAGCGCTGTTTCCGGTCGTGAAGTACAGCGTGTCGGCGTCGCGGACCAGTCCGCCAGGCGACTGGACGTCGGCGACGAGTGTGCCCCGTGCGCCGTTGGGGGCCACGGTACGCAGCGCGCCGGGTCCGATGAGAGAGGTCTCGGACACGATCATCGAGCCGCGGCCGTCGAACTCGAGGTTCTCGAGCACCCCGAATCCCGACGCCACCGTGCTCACCGACCACGGAGTGCAACTGCTCGACGCCTCGGCGGTGGGAGCCAGGGCGGTCGCCGTGCCGAGGATCAGACCCGCGACTACTACGGCCGCCCCGGCTCTCATCAGGCGTCCACGTCGATGTCCAAGGTGATCTTCGTACCCGCCTTCAGGGTGCGCCCGACGGTGCACACCTTGTCGATGGCGCGCTCGACGACGGTGAGCAGACGCTCCTGCGCCTCGGGGTCCATCGCGCCGAGGTCGACTCGGAGAATCTCGTTCAGTTCCGGGTACAGCTCGTTTTCGCGATCGGCGGCCCCGGAGACCTCGACGGTGGCGGCGTAGTCGTCGCCCAGTCGCCGCGAGAGCGGTAGGTCCGAGCTCATGCCGGTGCATGCGGCGAGTGCGATCTTGAGCAGCTCGCCGGGGGTGAAGACGCCCTCCACCGATTCCGACCCGATGAGCACTTCGGCTCCTCGGGAGCTGCGGCCGGTGTATCGACGGGTGCCTGTGCGCTCGACCCAGAGGTTGGTCGGCGTGCTCTGTTCTGCCATGACGGAAATACTAGGCGGGCTGTTCAGGAGTCGAACCCGCGGAATGACCTGGGCGCTGTCAGCTGCGCAGGTGTCGGGGTCGCGGCTGGCAGGTGGGGCAGCTGAACGAGCTGCGGTTCATGAACTTCTCGCGTCTGATCGGGGTTCCGCACCGCGAGCACGGCAGACCCTCCTGACCGTAGGCGTCGAGGGAACGATCGAAGTAGCCGGACTGCCCGTTGACGTTGACGTACAACGCGTCGAACGAGGTTCCACCCTGCGCGAGGGCCTCGCCCATGACGGCGTGCACTGCGGTCAGAAGGCGCCGCAGCGCCGGCCGCGTCAGCGCCTCCGCGATTCGATTGCCGTGGATCTTCGCGCGCCACAGCGCCTCGTCGGCATAGATGTTGCCCACGCCCGAGAGCACCGTCTGATCGAGCAGTGCCCGCTTGATCTCGGTGTGCTTGCCGCGCAACACGTCGACCACCGATTCGGCGTCGAACAGTGGATCGATCGGATCACGGGCGATGTGTGCGACCGGTTCGGGTAACTCCGTGCCGTCCACGGTGACGATCGGGGCGAGCGCCCAGCCGCCGAAGGTGCGTTGATCGACGAAGCGCAGATCGGCGCCGTCGTCGAGTCGTGCCCGGATCCGGAGGTGCTTCTCGTCCGGGGCGGATGGCGGCTGCACCAGCATCTGTCCGCTCATGCCCAGGTGCACGACGGTGGCGAAGTCGCCGGGTTCCATCACCAGCCACAGGTATTTACCGCGCCGCCGAGCCGAGGAGACGCGCTGACCGCGCAGCTGGCCGATCAGATCGAGGCCACCGAGATCGTGACGCCGCACGGCACGAGGGTGCAGCACTTCCACCGATTGCATCGTCCTGCCGACGACGTGAGATTCCAGACCGAGCCGGACGACCTCGACCTCGGGGAGTTCCGGCATCAGGATTCGTCGGTTGCCGGCTCGCCGGGAATCGCGGTGTCGTTGTTCGACAACGTGTTCCACGCCAGACTGGCGGCCTTCTGTTCGGCTTCCTTCTTCGACCGACCGATACCGACGCCGCGCGGGAATCCGCCGACCAACACGGTCGCGGTGAATTCCTTGTCGTGGTCGGGTCCGGTCGACGAGATCTCGTACGCCGGGACGCCGAGTGCACGTTCGGCGGTCAGTTCCTGCAGGCTCGTCTTCCAGTCCAGCCCGGCACCGAGCTTGGGAGCTCGATCGAGGAGGCCTGCGAACAGCGTCAGGACAACGGTGCGAGCGACGTCGATGCCGTGCTGGAGGTGGATTGCACCCAGCAACGACTCCATGCCGTCGGCAAGAATGCTCGGCTTGTCGCGCCCACCGGTCTGTTCCTCGCCCTTACCCAGCAGCAGATGGCGACCCAGTCCGCCGTCACCGAGACCGCGCGCGACTTCCGCCAAGGCGTGCATGTTGACCACGCTCGCCCTGATCTTGGCCAGCTGACCTTCGGATTTGGTGGGATGCACCGCGTAGAGGTGCTCGGTCACCGCAAGACCGAGGACGGAATCTCCCAGGAACTCGAGCCGCTCGTTGGTGGGCAGACCACCGTGTTCGTACGCGAACGATCGGTGCGTCAGCGCCAACGTCAGCAGAGGTTCCGACAGGGAAACACCGATAGCGGCGAGGAGCGACTCTCGGTCGTCCCCGCCGCCGGCGGCAGTGGAGCTATTCTTCTGTGAACCGCTGTTGTGCCGGTCCACTACTTCGTTTGTCACGTAAGCGGAAATCAGACCGCTGCGACGACCTGGCGGCCCTTGTAGGTGCCGCACGAGGGGCACGCGATGTGGGGCAGAGTCTTCTCGCCGCAACCGCGGTTGGGGCACGTCACGAGGGTGGGCGCAGTGGTTTTCCACTGTGCACGACGCGACCTCGTGTTGGAACGCGACATTTTGCGCTTCGGGACAGCCACTTACTTCTCCTCGGCTTCGTTGTTCACAAGTTCTGTGCTCGGTTCTGGATCCACGCCAAATTTGGCTGCAAGACCAGCCCAGCGAGGATCAATTGTATCGTGACTGTGGCCGGATTCAGCAATCGCCAGGCGAACGCCGCATTCTGGGCACAATCCCTCGCACTCGTCGCTGCACACGGGGTGGAGTGGAAGCTCCAGACCGACCGCGTCGACAATGACGGGTTCGAGATCTATCAGGTCGTCGACGATGCGGTGAATCTCGTCCGCATCGGTTGTCTCCTCGGTGATGCTGTTCGGGTACGCGAACAACTCCGTCAAGTAGACGTCGACGTTGCCACCGACCGGGTCGAGGCAACGAGTGCACTCCCCGGCCGTGGCCGCTCGTACGGAGCCGGTGACGAGAACGCCCTCCGAGACCGCCTGCAACTGCAGATCGAGCGAGACCGGAACACCGGCTTCGATGGCTATGGCATCGAGGCCGATTCGGGAAGGAGCCGGAACCGTCCGCTCGATGGCCTTCGTCGACCCGGGTCGACGACCGAGGTTGAGAATGTCCAGAACGAATCCGTCGTCCAATTCCGGACGGGTCGTTCTCTTGGGCGGGGGCACGTCTGTTCTTCCTTACTGTCGGTATGCCTACTGTCGGTAAGCAACCCCACAACGATACGCATACGTGCATACGAGGGCAAATCGCTGCCGATCAGTGGCGGCTGCGACGCCCCTGCTCCTGGCTCCCGTACGCGGATTCTCCGTACGGCTCACTGCCGTACTCGGGCACGCCCGAGCCGGTTCGCAGCTGCTGACGCCCACGTCCGACCGAACGAATGGTGCCGCTGAGGAACTCCTCGAACTCTGCAAGCTTGGTGTCGACGTAGACGTCGCACTCGCTGCGCATCCGGTCCGATTCGGCGTGAGCGCTGTCGATCACCCGAGCCGACTCGGCGTGGGCCGCCTGAACGACCTCGGTCTCCGACACGAGGCGGTTCTGTTCGGCAGTACCGTCTGCGACGGACCGCTCGTACGACGCCGTCCCGGACTCGATCATCCGATCGGCCTCGGTGCGGGCGCGAACGGTCAGAGCCTCGTACTCGCGCTGGCCTTCGAGCACCGTTCGCTCGGCCTCCGCCTCGGCATCGGCCACGAGCTGGTCGGCATGCGCCGACGCCTCGGACACCATGCGATCTGCCTGCGCCTTGGCGTCGGCGAGAATGCGATCGGCCGAATCCCGAGCGTTCTCGACCGTGTTCTGGGCCTCGGCGTTGGCGGTGCCGACCGTCTTCTCCGCGGTGGCCCTGGCATCGCCGACGAGCTTGTCGCGATGGTCCAGTACGTCCTGGGCGTCGTCCAGCTCGCCGGGGATCGCGTCCCGAACGTCGTCGAGCAGTTCCAGGACATCGCCGCGAGGGACGACGCACCCGGCAGTCATCGGAACGCCGCGCGCCTCCTCGACAATGGCGACGAGCTCGTCGAGCGCCTCGAATACGCGGTACACCGGTTACCCCAATCGTCGAATCTGCCACTGCGCGGTCTTCACTCGCAGTGCTGCGCTGTTCAGTCTGCCCGCCGAGGCGGACGTCTGCGCTATACCGGCTCGGTGTGTCGCTCTCCGAACTACTCTGCGGCCCGCTCGGCGATACGGGCGGTCAGGCGGTCCTGAACGAAGGGCGGCAGCATCCCGGTGACGTCTCCCCCGAAGGTCGCGACTTCCTTGATCAGCGAACTGGACAGAAAGCTGTGCGCTGGATTCGCCGGGAGGAACAGCGTGTCCACTCCGGTGAGGGTTCGATTCATCTGCGCCATCTGCAACTCGTAGTCGAAATCGACCGAACTGCGCAGACCTTTGACGATCGCCGAAAAGCCTTCTTGCCGAGCGTAATCGACCAACAGTCCGTACCACGAGCCGATCCTGACGTTCGGCAGATGCTCCGTGGCGACCTCGAGCATCTCGATCCGCTCGTCGATGCTGAACATTCCCTTCTTGCTCTTGTTCACCATCACCGTGACCACCACCTCGTCGAAGGCTGCGGCCGCCCGCTCGAAGATGTCGAGGTGACCGTTGGTCACCGGGTCGAAGGATCCAGGGCAGAGTGCGCCAGTCATGCCCGCGAACCTATCAGCCGATCCCGTGCACGCTCGCTACGCACGTGCAGCGATCTCGATTCGACTCTCGCCGTACTTCTTCGACTTCTCCGGGACCAGTCCGGTCGGCCATCGGGTCTCCGGCGAACGCGACGACCGCTCCAGGACGACGACCGCATCGGGTGTGAGCCATCCCCCGACGACGAGCCTGTCCAACAGCCCGGCGACGGCAGTGTCGGTGACGGCATACGGCGGGTCGGCCAACACCAGGTCGTACTCTGCATCCGCTGCCCCGGCCAGCACGGAGGCCACCGGGGCGCAGCGGACCGAAGCGCCGGGCAATCCCACCGACTCGATGTTCTTTCGCACCACCGCTGCCGCTCGGGCATCGGACTCGACCAACACCGCCGACGACGCTCCACGCGAGAGTGCCTCCAGCCCCAGTGCTCCCGATCCCGCGAACAGATCCAGCACCGCGGCACCGTCGAGTTCCATCCGACTCTCCAGCGAGCTGAACAGCGCTTCGCGAACTCGCTCGGAGGTGGGGCGGGTGCCCTGGCCGGGAACCGACAATCGTCGACCACCCGCGACACCCGCCACGATCCGCGTCATTCGCTGCCGGCCTCTTCGCCCGTCGACCCCCCACCGATGACGACGAGCAGATCGCCGCCTTCCACCTGCTGCACACCGGAGATCGCCAACCGGGTCACGGTGCCGCCGCGGGGAGCGGTGATCGCGGCCTCCATCTTCATCGCCTCGATCGTGGCGACGGTGTCTCCGGCCGAGATCTTCTGTCCCTCCTCGACCGACAGCGTCACCACACCGGCGAACGGTGCCGGAATATGACCGGAGTTGGATCGATCCGCCTTCTCGACCGTGGGGGCCTCGCTCGAGATGGACCGGTCGCGCACCGAGACCGGACGCAACTGTCCGTTCAGAATGCACATGACGGTGCGCATTCCGCGCTCGTCGGGGTCGGAGATCGCCTCGAGCCCGATCAGCAGTTCGACGCCCTTCTCCAGGGCCACCCGATGCTCCTCGCCCTGCCGCAGGCCGTAGAAGAACTGATTGGCCGACAGCCGCGTCGTATCGCCGTACTTCTCGCGGTGAGCAGCGAGTTCGGCTGTGGGACCGGGGAACAACAGACGGTTGAGAGTCTCGCGGCGCTGAGCCGAGGTGCCGTCGAGGTTCTTCTCGTCCTCATCGGTGAGCGGTGTCACCGGCTTGCCCTCGCCACGACCCTCCAGCGCCTTCGTCCGCAACGGTTCCGGCCATCCGCCCGCAGGCGTACCCAGATCGCCGCGCAGGAATCCGATCACCGAATCGGGGATGTCGTAGCGACCGGGATTCTCGGCGAATTCCTCGGCGGACGCGCCTGCACCGACCAGAGCAAGTGCCAGATCGCCGACGACCTTCGAGCTCGGTGTCACCTTGGTCAGACGGCCCAACATGCGGTCGGCTGCAGCGTAATTGGCCTCGACGGTCTCGAACCGATCACCGAGCCCGAGCGAAATGGCCTGCTGGCGTAGGTTCGAGAGCTGTCCGCCGGGGATCTCGTGGGTGTACACGCGACCCGTCGGTGCCGGCAGACCGGACTCGAACGGCGCGTACACCTTTCGCACGGCTTCCCAGTACGGCTCGAGGTCACAGACAGCCTGCAGATTCAGGCCGGTGTCGCGCTCGGTGTGCGCGGCAGCCGCCACGATCGCCGACAACGCAGGCTGGCTGGTGGTGCCTGCCATCGCGGCGCTGGCACCGTCGACGGCGTCGGCCCCGGCCTCCCATGCAGCGAGGTAGGTCGCGAGCTGACCACCGGGTGTGTCGTGGGTGTGTACGTGAACGGGCAGATCGAAGTTCGAGCGCAGTGCCGTCACCAGAGTCTTGGCTGCGGGTGCGCGAAGCAGTCCTGCCATGTCCTTGATGGCGAGCACGTGCGCGCCTGCGTCGACGATCTGCTCGGCCAACTTCAGGTAGTAGTCGAGGGTGTAGAGGTTCTCGTTCGGGTTCGACAGATCACCCGTGTAGCTCAGTGCCACCTCGGCGAGCGCCGTGCCGGTCTCGCGCACGGCATCGATGGCCGGACGCATCTGATCGACATTGTTGAGCGCGTCGAAGATGCGGAAGATGTCGATGCCGGTGTCGGTGGCCTCGGCGACGAAGCTGCGGGTCACCTTCTCCGGGTACGGGGTGTAGCCGACGGTGTTCCTGCCGCGCAGCAACATCTGAATTGCGATGTTCGGCACGGCCTCTCGCAGGCTGGCCAATCTCTCCCACGGATCCTCGTGCAGGAATCGCAGTGCCACGTCGTAGGTGGCACCGCCCCACGCCTCGATGGAGAGCAGCTGCGGCGTGGTGCGCGCGACGTACGGAGCGACTCCGAGCAGTCCGCTCGTCCTCACGCGCGTGGCCAGCAACGACTGATGCGCGTCGCGGAACGTGGTGTCGGTGACGCCGAGGGCTTTTCGATTGCGCAGATCGCGAGCGAACCCCTCGGGTCCGAGCGCAAGCAGCCGTTGCCTCGAACCGTCCGGGATCGGGGCTGCGAAGTCCACCGGCGGCAGCTTGTCGTGCGGGTACACCGACGACGGACGCTCGCCGTGCGGCTTGTTCACCGTCACGTCGGCCAGGTACGCGAGAATCTTGGTGCCGCGGTCGCCCGAGGATCGCGAGGTGAGCAGTTCGGGGCGCTCCTCGATGAACGAGGTGGTGACCCGGCCCGCCGTGAAGTCGGGATCGACCAGAACCGCTTGCAGGAACGGGATATTCGTGGCGACACCGCGAATCCTGAACTCCGCCAGGGCTCGTCGGGCACGCGCCACGGCGGTGTCGAAGTCACGGCCTCGGCAGGTGAGCTTGACGAGCATGGAGTCGAAGTAGGCACCGACCTCGGCACCCAGAGTGGTACCACCGTCGAGGCGCACTCCGGCACCGCCCGGCGTCCGGTACGCGGTGATGCGTCCGACATCCGGGCGGAATCCGTTCGCCGGATCCTCGGTGGTGATGCGGCACTGCAGAGCCGCACCACGCAGCACGATGTTCTCCTGCTGCAGACCGAGATCGGCAAGTGTCTCTCCCGAGGCGATCCGCAGCTGGGACTGCACCAGATCCACATCGGTCACCTCTTCGGTGACGGTGTGCTCCACCTGAATTCGAGGGTTCATCTCGATGAAGACGTGATTGCCGCGGGTGTCGAGCAGGAACTCGACGGTACCGGCACACGAATAGCCGATCTGCTTCGCGAACGCGACGGCGTCGGCGCAGATCTTCTCCCGCAATCCCTCGGGCAGATTCGGAGCCGGAGCGAGCTCGATGACCTTCTGATGCCGACGCTGCACGCTGCAGTCGCGCTCGAACAGGTGCACCACGTTGCCCTGGCCGTCGGCCAGGATCTGAACCTCGATGTGCCGGGGATCGATCACGGCTTGCTCGAGGAACACGGTCGGATCACCGAAGGCCGATTCCGCCTCGCGCGCAGCAGCTTCGATGGATTCGCGCAGCTGCTCGGGCTCGGCCACTCGGCGCATACCGCGGCCGCCACCGCCCGCGACGGCCTTGACGAACAGCGGGAACGTCATCGACTCGGACTCGGCGACGAGCGCGTCCACATCGGACGACGGTTCCGACGACGCCAGTACCGGAAGTCCAGCCGCCTTGGCTGCCGCGATCGCGCGGGCCTTGTTGCCGGTCAGTTCGAGAACATCGGCGGACGGGCCGACGAAGGTGATGCCTGCTTCGGCGCACGCCGCGGCCAGATCCGGGTTCTCGGAAAGGAATCCGTATCCGGGGTACACCGCGTCCGCGCCGCTGCGCTTGGCAGCGGCGACGATCTCGTCGACCGAGAGATACGCGCGAACGGGATGGCCCTTCTCCCCGATCTGGTACGCCTCGTCGGCCTTCGTCCGATGTACCGAGTTCCTGTCCTCGAACGGGAACACCGCAACGGTCGAGGCCCCGAGTTCGTAGGAGGCGCGAAAGGCACGGATGGCAATTTCACCGCGGTTGGCAACCAAAACTTTGGAGAACATTGGCTCAACTTACCCGGCAGCGTCGGCCACCGAGGCGTACTGATCTCATCATGCGGGACGATGTGCTCGATTTTCTCCACTGAAACGGTGCAGTAGATAACGATCGCCCCCTCGACCGCTCCTGCCCACCCGTCAGGACTTCTGAAGGTAATCGACTCGATCCGATCGCCAAGCCGATCGCATCATCGACGCGATGCCGGGATCGTTCGCCAGCGAGGGGTCCTGCGCGAAAAGGGACCGGGCGCAGTCCTGCGCGTCCGCGATGATGTCCTCGTCGTCGATGAACGAGAGCAGCCGCAACCCGCTGACCGTGCCCGACTGTGCAGCTCCGAGAACGTCGCCCTCGCGACGAGTGGCCAGATCCAGCTTGGCCAGCTCGAAACCGTCGTTGGTCGCTGCCACCGCCTCGAGCCGGGCGAACGAGCCGCCCGCGGGGCTGAGATAGCTGATCATGATGCACAGGCCCTGATGCCCACCTCGGCCGATTCGGCCTCGCAACTGGTGCAGTTGGCTCACGCCGAATCGGTCCGCATCCATGATGACCATGACCGTCGCGTTGGGAACGTCCACTCCCACTTCGACCACCGTGGTGCAGACCAGGACGTCGATCTCGCCGGAGTTGAACTCGGACATGGTGATGTCCTTGTCGTCTCCCGACAGTCGTCCGTGCAGCAGACCCACGCGCAGATCGTGCATCGGTCCGGTGGAGAGGGTCTCGTACAGATCCACCGCAGCCGTGGTCTCGGGGCCGTCCTCCGCGCTCGCACTCTTCTTCTTCGCAGCGCTCTTCTTCCCCGTCTCCGCGTCCTCGTCGTCGCCGATGCGGGAGCACACCACGTAGGCCTGGCGACCGGCTGCCACTTCTTCGTGAATACGCTGCCACGCTCGATCCACCCAGCCCGGCTTGCTCCTGGCAGGCACCACGTTGCTGACGATGGGCGATCGGCCGCGGGGCAGTTCGGTGAGCACCGACGTCTCGAGGTCGCCCAGCGTCGACATCGCGATGGTCCGCGGGATGGGGGTTGCGGTCATCACGAGCAGGTGCGGACTGGTGTTGTCGCGAGCTTTCGCGCGCAACGCATCTCGTTGCTCGACGCCGAACCTGTGCTGTTCGTCGACGACGACCATCGCGAGATCGAGGAATTCGACGCGGTCCTCGATCAGGGCGTGGGTGCCGATCACGATGCCTGCATCACCGGTGACGGCGTCGAGCAGCGCGGATCGCTTGGCCGCAGTGGACATCGAACCGGTCAAGAAGGCGACCTTGGTCGCCAGCTCGTGCGATCCGAGTTCGCCGCCGGCCGCGAGGCTCCCGAGCATCGACCGAATCGAGCGCGCGTGTTGGGAGGCGAGAACCTCCGTCGGTGCCAGCAACGCACACTGATGCCCGGCATCGATCACCTGCAGCATCGCCCGCAGTGCAACGATCGTCTTGCCCGAGCCGACCTCACCCTGCAACAGTCGCGACATCGGATGCGGTGCCGACAGATCGTGGGCGATCTCGGCTGCCACCTGGTGCTGGCCGGCCGTCAACTCGAACGGCAGACGCCGATCGAACTCCGCGGCGAGACCGTCGGTGATCGGTGGGCATCGCGGAGCCACGCGGGTGGATGCGTCGCGTCGGCGGTCGGCGAGGACGAGCTGAACGGCGAGCGCCTCGTCGAACTTCAGCCGCTCGCGCGCAGAGTCCTTGTCCTGTGCGGTATCCGGGAAATGGACCGACCGCAGTGCGGTGTCGATGTCGACGAGACCGCGCTGCGCACGAACCGACTCGGGCAACGGATCGACCACGTCGTCGAGTTGGTCGAGCACCTGTCGGACACAGCGCATGAAGGTCCAGCTCTCGACGTCCTTCGCGGCCGGGTAGATGGGCACGAACGCGCGATCGAACACCGACATGTCCACGGCACCGGAGGAATCGACCGAGCCGCGAGCGAGTCCGGCCAGGGTGCCACCGCCGACGATTCGACCTGCAGGCACGACGGCACCGTCGTTACCGTCTCCGCCGAGAATCACGTAGCTGGGGTGCGTGAGATTCCACCGCTTGCCGAAGTACTTGACCTTGCCCGAGAACATTCCTCGACGACCGGGCAGCAGAACGTGCTTGAGCTTGTGCGGACTGAAGAAGGTGGCGTCGATCCGCTGCCCGTCGGCGGCGAGTGTCACGGCGAGGAACTGACCGTTGCGGTTCTTCATCGAACGCAGCGTCGCGGACTCGACCGTTGCGACGATGGTGATGTGCTCGCCCTCGGGCGGCTCCTTCTCCCCCAGCTCCGAACCGTGCGTCATGTAGCGGTGCGGATAGTGCCGCAGCAGGTCCTCGACAGTGTGAATTCCGAAGACGTCGGCCAGCGGCGTCGCCGCCGCGGCTCCCAGGATGTGATCGAGCCGATCCACCAGCGTTGCCATTGTCCGAGATTCCCTATTCCACTCCGAATTGCACGAGATCCCCCGGCTGTCCACCTGTATAGACCACCACGTCGACTCCGGGATGTGCGCCCGCCACGTACTCGGCCAACCGATCACCGAAGTCATCCGACGCCTGGGCCCCGACGAGCACCGTCACCAGCTCCCCTCCCGTGGCCAGGAGCTGATCGAGCAACCGACACCCCGCATCGAGCGGACGAGCGGCGACGATCACCACCTCCTGCCCCGCCAGCCCGATGCAGTCGCCCGGCTCGCAGGTGCCGACCCACGTCAGAGATCGCTCCTGTGCGATACGCAGAGAACCCCACCTCGTGCCCGCCGCCGCCTCGGACATCGTGAACGCGTCGTCGACTGCGGCGCGGGCGGCATCGTGCACCGCGAGCGCGGCCAGTCCCTGCACCATCGCCGAACACGGCAACATCACCACGTCCTTGCCGTCCGCTCGGGCAGCGGCGCCGACCGCTACGAGTTCCTGCGCGGACAACGCGCCGTTCGGCAACACCAACACCTCACGATGCTTCATCCCGACGATCGCGCGATGCAGCACCGAGGAGTCGATCGCCTCGTCGCACCGCACCACCGTCGCACCTTCCTGAACGTAGAGGTCTGCGGCACCGTCACCGGCCACCAGCGCCAAAATATCGCGACCGACCGACAGCACCGCTGCGTCGCGGCTTTCGGGGATCGCGACTGCGGCGAACTCGGCCGGACCGAAACACGAGATACGCACTCCGCGAACATCTCCGGCGGCGATGCCGCGGTCGACGGCACCACCGGGGTCGGTGGTGTGTACGTGCGCGGACCAGGCCCCGGAACCGTCACCGGCGACGACGACCGAGTCTCCGATGTCGGCCAGTGCTCGGCGAAGTTCCGCCGCCCCGGCGTCGTCCGGCCCGTGCACGACGTAGACCACCTCGTACCCGAGGGAGCGAGACGATCCGTACTCCGACACCGCGACGGGTGCACGGCCGCAGTCCGACGAGAGGTTCGGCGCATCGTCGCCCGTCCGGCGTTCGTGCTCGTGTGGGCGACGGTATCGCCTGCGCGGCGGCGTGCGGCCGATCACCACCTCCACGAACGCGTCGACGATCACCGAGAGACCGAGAGCTCCTGCGTCCACGACACCGGCCTCGCGGAGTTCGGCGAGTTGGTCCGTCGTGCTGTCGACGGCTCGAGCAGTGGCCTCGGCGATGTCGACCACCAGCGTGGAGAGGCTGACATCGGCATCGTGCGCCGAGGCTTCGCGATCGGCTGCGGCCAGAACGGTGAGCATCGTGCCCTCGACGGGAACGCTGACCGCGCCCGCGACCAGGACTCTGGCGCGACGCAGCATCGCCTGCATCGACACCGTGTCCAGCGGGCCGTCCGCTGCGGCCTCCGCGACGGCGCGCAACAGCTGGGACACAATCACTCCCGAGTTGCCCCGCGCCCCCGCGACCGCCCCCACTGCCAGCGCTCGCCCGATGGAGCGGGCGTCCGCGGCGGGCCCGGCTGCGCGCATCGATTCCACCGCGGCGCGGAAGGTGAACATGAGATTGGTGCCGGTGTCCGAGTCGGGGATGGGGAACACGTTGAGTGCATTGATCTCGTCGCACCGTGCGGTGAGGGAATCGACGCAGTGGTAGGCCCACCGGCGCAGGGCCGCGGCATCGATCGATTCGAGAACGTCGACCACCTCGGCCAGCCTCCCCCCGCGTCACGTCCCTCACCTCGTCCGAACTCCCTCGCGGACAGTGCCCGAAGCTTAGTCGGGCATGATCGGTGGCGCGCCGTACGTGAGCCCCGCGGAGCGTCTGCCGTGGCGGTTTGGTGATTGCGTGCGACGCCGCTATTCTTGCAGGGTTGCCTCGAGGCGATCTTCACGCATTGCAATCCTTGCATCTGCTCGTAGTTCGTTTCGATGTCTTCGACCACATGTATCGATCAACATCTATCAAGGAGTTCGCGACTATGGCTGCCGTCTGCGACGTATGCGCCAAGGGGCCCGGCTTCGGTAAGTCGGTCTCGCACTCGCACCGACGGACCAACCGTCGTTGGAACCCGAATATCCAGACCGTTCACGCTCAGGTTGCGCCTGGTAACTCCAAGCGCATGAACGTGTGCACCTCCTGCTTGAAGGCAGGCAAGGTGGTCCGGGGCTGATTTCGGCCTCGCTCTTCGTTTTCCTCCACGGCGTTCCTCGCGTGCGAGAACTGTGCCCCGCCCCCGTATTCGGAGGCGGGGCACAGTCGTCGGTGCACTCGAACACTTGGACGTCCATTAGAATTCCGATCGTGAGTGATTCGGATGACTACGGTCCCAGCAAGGTCAGCATCGAGGACGGCGTGCTGCGCATCGTCGTCGCCACCGAGGCGGGCGGTGCCTCTCTCGACCTCGAAGGCATCGACGCCGGCACGGCGGCACTGCGATCCGTCAACGCCGGTACCACCGCGATCGGAAGTGTGCTCCTCATCGGCCGCGGGCCCAACTTCTGCGCAGGCGGAAACGTACGCGATTTCGCCGGAGCCGACGACCGCGGCGCATTCGTCGGTTCGGTCGCCGACACGTTCCATGCATTCGTCCGCGAACTGGCCGCCGTCACCGTCCCGGTCGTCGCCGGGGTCCACGGCTGGGCGGCCGGGGCAGGCATGAGTCTGGTCTGTCTCACCGATATCGCCATCGGCGGACCGTCGACCAAACTGCGCCCTGCGTACCCTTCCATCGGATTCACCCCGGACGGAGGAATGTCCTGGACACTCCCCCGAATCGTCGGTTCGGGCCGCGCGATGGACATACTTCTGGGCGACTCGATCATCAACGGAGAGGACGCCGTTCGGCTCGGAATCCTCAGCCGGCTGGTGGGCGACGACATCGTCGACAGTGAGGCCGAGCGCCTCGCTCGAACCCTCGCCAACGGCCCGACATCGGCGTACCAGGGCATCAAGAGACTGCTCGGAAGCTCCGAATCAGCAACTCTGACAGAACAATTGGACGCCGAAGCCGCCTCGATATCGGTCGCTGCGGCGTCACCGGCCGGACGTGAAGGCGTCGACGCGTTCGTCGAGAAGCGTCGTCCCGACTTCTCCTGAACCGGTCACGGCAACGTCCAGTCGATCGGTTCGTCTCCGCCTTCGGCCAACAGTTCGTTGACGCGGCTGAAGGGCTTGGATCCGAAGAAACCGCGTGAGGCGGACAGCGGTGACGGATGAGCGGATTCGATGAAGGGCACCGATCCGAGCATCGGCTTCAGGGTTGCCGCGTCACGTCCCCAGAGAACTGCCACCAGTCCGGGCGCGTCGGGGTTCTCCGCTCGGGCGACCAATGCCCGAATCGCTTGCTCGGTCACCGCTTCCCAGCCCTTCTTGCGGTGTGACGCCGCCTGTGACGGTTCGACGGTGAGCACCCTGTTGAGCAACATCACTCCTTGCTCCGACCAGGGTGTGAGATCGCCGGTGCTCGGCGTGGGCAGGCCGAGATCGTCGGAGTACTCCTTGAAGATGTTGCTCAGACTCCGCGGTACGGGTCGCACGTCGGGCGCGACAGAAAAGCTCAGGCCCACTGCATGTCCCGGAGTGGGATACGGATCCTGACCGACGATGAGCACGCGAACCCGATCGAAGGGGTAGCGAAAAGCGCGCAGTACGTTCTCACCCGCGGGCAGGTAGTGCCGTCCGGCGGCGAGTTCGGCTCGCAGGAAGTCGCCCATCGCAGCGACATTCGTCTCGACCGGAGCGAGGGCAGCAGCCCAGCCCGGCTCGACGCTCTCGGACAGCGGCCGGGGCGTCACCGGTCGATCCGGCGAAGCGCGTCGCGGTAGTACGCGGCATTGGCGGAGTACATCTGCACGTTGATGTCGACATGCCCGTCGGGAACCTGGTAGCCCTCGCGGATCTTGGCGGGCACGCCGAGCGCCATGGAACGTTCGGGAACGACGAACTCGAACGGCACCACCGCGCCTGCACCGACGATCGAGCCCGCCCCGATCTTCGATCCGTTCAGTACCACCGAGCCCGACGCGATGAGGCAGTTGTCTCCGATGGTCGCACCCTCGACGTGCGCATTGTGGCCCAGTACGCACCCGGAACCGATGACCGTTGCGTCGATCGGGGTGCAGTGAACCACGGTCCCGTCCTGCACGTTGGTGCCCTCGCCGATCGAGATGGTGCCGTAGTCGGCCCGCAGAACCGCAGTGGGCCACACCGACGATCCGGCAGCCAAGGTCACCGCTCCGATGACGACGGCGTCGGGATGAACGTAGGCGTCGGGGTGGATGTCGGGTTCGCGATCACCGAGCGCATAGATAGCCATCTCTGCAACTTAGCCGACTCGACCGACCCGACCCGCGTTCACTCGCCCTCGAAACTCGACCATCCCGAGCTACCCGCGTGGACGCGTCCGCCGACCGTCACTCGACCCGAAGGCGCACCGTCTCCGTGCTCGACGCGGCCGATCACCGTCCATCCCCCGGGAACGGCGGCGGCATCGGGGAAGGTGCCGACGAGCGCGTGATCCTCGCCTCCGGTCAGTACCCACTCCAGCGGATCGTGCCCCATCAGCGTTGCTGCCGAACGCAGTTCGACGGGGATCTCCAGCAGGTCGGGATCGAGGTCGACGAGAACGCCCGATGCGTCGGCGATGTGGCCGAGATCGGCCAGCAGCCCGTCGGAGACGTCGGTGAGCGAGGTCGCACCCGCCTCTGCGGCGTCGATCCCGGCGCGGTACGGCGGGACGGGCACTCGGTGTGCGTCCAACACGGCGTCGTGGCCCGTTCCGTCCCGGTCGCCGAGCAGCAGGGCCAGGCCGGCCGCGGACCAGCCGAGCCGCCCCGCATAGGCGATCACATCACCGGCACGCGCCCCCGATCGAAGAACCGGGGCCCGGCCCTGGAGATCGCCGAGCGCGGTGATCGAGATCACCAGCTCCGGCGATTGCACCACATCGCCACCGACGACGGCCGATCCCGCAGCAACGGCCTCGAGCCACATGCCCTCGTTGAGACCGTCGGTCACGCTCACCGGAGTGTCGGCCGGGCATCCGAGGGAGACGAGAAAACCCGAGCACTGCGCGCCCATCGCGGCGATGTCCGCGCCGTTCTGCGCGATCGCCTTGCGGCCGATCTGTATCGGACTCGACCAGTCGAGCCGAAAGTGCCTGCCGTGCACCAACATATCGGTCGATGCCGCGATCCGACCGTCGGACGCGGCGACCACGGCTGCGTCGTCGCCGGGCCCGACGATGGTCGACGACGGCTGCTCGCGGCCTGTGATGGCCCGAGCGATCACGTCGAATTCGCCGACCTGCGCGACGGTGCGCTCGCTGCCGGTGGCCGAGTCGATGACGGTGTCGTCGATGATGTTCCTCCCTGAGAACGCGGTGCGTGCGCGACGGTCTCGCGCGGAGCGAGTGCCGCGCCTGCGGTACCTTTTAGCGGCGGTCGGGACAGTACCGATGCAGCAGGTTACGTGCGAAGAGAACGTAGTCGAACCAACCTACAGTCGAGAAGTCCGGCAGGGGAAAGGGACCACCGATGGTGCAAGCATTCGTTCTCGTTCAGACCGAGGTCGGTCGCGCGACGGCCGTCGCACAACAGATCGAGGCCGTCGACGGTGTCGTGTCGGCCGAGGCAGTGGTCGGGCCCTACGACGTGATCGCGCGCGCCGACGGTGCCTCCGACGCCCAGATCGCCGAGATCGTCTCCCGCATTCAGAAGGTCGATGCCATCACTCGCACCCTCACCTGCCCCGTGGCCCCTCGGTCGACGACGTCCGTCGGATCGTGAATTCACCCGACACCGGCAACGACGCCGGCACCGAAGACGGCCCCACCGAGACCGAGGGCACTCGCGAGCAGCGCCATCCCGCAGTCATCGCCACCGCGATCGCGCTACCGGTCGCGCTCGTCGTCGGAGTTCTGGTTGCCGCCATCGCGGTGAATCGCTCACCCGTCCTCGATCCGGTCGCGCTCGGCCCGGTCGACTCCCCCGATGCCGCGAGTGCGCAGTGCACGTCGCTGCTCGACGCCCTGCCCGAAGACCTCGGCGACTACACGAGAGCCGAACTGGCCGACCCGGCCCCGGTCGGCGTCCGCGCGTGGGTCTCGGCCGAGGAGAACGCCGAGCCGGTCGTGTTGCGCTGCGGTCTGCCCCGGCCGATCGGGTTCGATGTGGCCGCGCCGCTTCAGGTGATCAACGGCGTTCAGTGGTTCGAGGTGTCCGGCGCAGACGACGGGATCGACGCCAGCACGTGGTTCGTCGTCGATCGCGGTGTGTACGTTGCCCTGACGATTCCGGGCGACTCGGGCCCCACCCCGTTGCAGGACGCGTCCTCCGCCGTGTCGGGCGCGCTGCCCCAGCAACCTCTCGACCCGGCGCCGTTGCAGTAGCGCCGGGCCGCAACAGCTCTAACGCAAACCGGTACCGCGGGCGAGAGCGGTGTCGATCAGGGTGGCGATCAGCGTCGGGTAGTCGACGCCCGATTCGGCCCACATCTTGGGGTACATCGAGATCGAGGTGAATCCGGGCATGGTGTTGATCTCGTTGATGACCGGGCCGTTCTCGGTGACGAAGAAATCCACCCGCGCCAGACCCTGGCAGTCCAACGCGCGGAAGGCGGCGACGGCGAGTTCACGAATGCGGTCGCTCGTGGCGTCGTCGAGGGCAGCCGGGATGTCGAACTCACTGACATCGTCGAGATATTTGGTGTCGAAATCGTAGAAGGCATGATCGTCGATGTCCGCGTCGGGAATTCGGATCTCGGCGATGGCGCTCGCGCGCACGGTGCCGTCGGGAAATTCGAGCACTCCGCACTCGACCTCGCGGCCGTGGATCATGCCCTCGACGATGACCTTGGGGTCGTGTTCGCGTGCGACGGCGATCGCGGTGGGGAGTTGGTCCCACGCGGTGATGCGCGAGATTCCGATGGACGATCCGCCTCGGGCCGGCTTGACGAATGCGGGCAGGCCGATTCGGTCACGCTCGCCTGCCGTCAGGTCGTCGACCCCGCGTCGGAGTACCACCTGGCGACCGATCGGCAATCCTTCGGCACCGAGCAGCTTCTTGGTGAATTCCTTGTCCATCCCCGCAGCGCTGGCCAGCACGCCCGGCCCGACATACGGAACGCCTGCCAACTCGAGCAGACCCTGCAGGGTGCCGTCCTCGCCGTACGGTCCGTGCAGAACCGGGAACACGACGTCGACGGATGCGAGCACCGTCCCGCCTTCCCCCTCGCCGAGGGCGAGCAGAGCGCCGGCGTGACCCGGGTCCGTACTGAGAGCCAGCGCTGCCCCGGTCTTGTCCACGGTGGGCAGGACGCGGTCGTGAATCGTCAGCGCGTCGATGTCGGAGGAGCCGAGTACCCACGCACCGTCCGGGGTGATTCCCACGGGAACCACCTCGTACCTGGCCGGATCGAGGTTCTGCAGCACGCTACCTGCCGATACACAGGACACAGCGTGCTCGCTGCTGCGGCCCCCGAAGACGACGGCAACTTTGATGCGGGGAGTACTCACGATGAGAAACCGTACCGCCGCGGCTCGTCGAACGCGGATTCGCCCTGTTCGTCGCGAGACCGCGATCACTGCCTCACTCGGGCTTGATGCGACGTCCCAGCAGGTGCCCGACCGCATCCGGTACGGACATGCCGCCGTGACAGACGCGATGCACGGCGTCGGTCAGCGGCATCTCGACGTCGTAACTCTCGGCGAGCGCCCGGACCGAGGTGCACGACTTGACGCCTTCGGCAACCTGCCCGTGCGCTGCTTCCTGCGCACTCTCGAGGGAGCCACCCGAACCCAGTCGTTCTCCGAACGTGCGATTACGCGAGAGGGGGGACGAGCAGGTGGCGACCAGGTCGCCCACGCCGGCCAGGCCCGACAGCGTCGACGGCTTGGCACCGAGTGCTACTCCGAGGCGGATGATCTCGGCCAGTCCCCTGGTCATGATCGACGCGAGGGTGTTCTCGCCGTATCCGACGCCTGCGGCCATACCGCACGCGAGGGCGATGACGTTCTTGCAGGCACCCCCGATCTCGGCACCGATGACATCGCTGTTGGTGTAGGGCCTGAAATATCCTGTGGCACAGGATTTCTGAATCTCGAGGGCACGCTGGGAGTCGGAGCACGCGATGACCGTCGCGGCGGGCTGTCCCTCGGCGATCGGGCGCGCGAGGTTGGGCCCGGACAGGCACGCGACCCGGCTGGGATCCGCACCGGTGACCTGAGAGATCACCTGGCTCATCCGCATGAGCGTTCCGGTCTCGATCCCCTTCGCCAGGGAGAGCAGCGTCGCGTGCGGCGGAATCGAGTCGGTCCACGCCCCCAGATTGGCCCGCAGACTCTGTGAGGGCACGGCCAGCACCACGATGTCGGCTCCGTCTAGTGCACGGACGGGATCACTCGTCGCGCGAATCGAGGACGGCAGCTCGATTCCCGCAAGGTAGTCCTTGTTCTCGTGGTCGTCGGTGATGGATGCGGCGAGTTCCTCACGGCGGGCCCACATGGTGACGTCCGTTCCGGCATCGGCCAACACCTTGGCGAATGCGGTGCCCCACGAACCCGACCCCAATACCGCTGCTCTGCTCATTCCGCCAACCCCTCGCCTACTTCGCCGATGCCCTGTCCACGCGCGCATCACCCTAACTCGCAGACCTGCTCGGGCGGTCGGAGTCGGCACAGATCCATGACGCTGGCAGGATCGAGCACCATGGGTGCATCACGAGACGACGACGGCGACCGCGTCGTCAGGGTTCTCATCGCGGTGAAGGATCTGGCCACGGCGAAGTCGCGCCTGGCGGCGGAGTTCTCGGCACCCGACCGGACACGATTGGTGCTCGCGATGCTCAGCGACACCGTGGCCGCCGCAGACTCGGTGTCGGCGGTCGATTCGGTCACGGTGGTCACCCCGGATCCTCTCGTCGCGGACACCGCCCGCAGAATCGGTGCACGGGTGTTCGACGAACCGGTCCGCGATCCGGCACTGCAACCGGACGAACGCCTCAATCACGCGTTCGCGGCCGCGGCGCACGTACTGCGTCACGGTCACGTCGGCGCGGACGTCGATGGGGACGAGACCGTCAGCGCGGGCCACGTCGACATCATCGCGTTGCAGGCAGACCTTCCGGCGATGCGTTCGACAGAACTCGCCCAGGCCTACGAGCGCGCCCGGCGGGGAGGCAGATCACTCGTGGTCGATCATCACGGCACGGGAACCGCTGCTCTGATCCTCAAGGATTCCCCCGACGAGTTGACACCGCTGTTCGGACCGGACTCCGCACGCCGCCATACCGCCTCGGGCGCACGGGAACTCGACGGCGAGTGGCCCGGCCTTCGACTGGACGTGGACACCGCCGACGACGTCCGCAGAGCGCATCGTCTGGGAGTCGGACCGGCGACGGCGGCCGTTCTCCACTCGCTCGGGTGGAACGACGAGGCATCCGCGACGACTGCGTGACGGTAGGGACCGCCACGGCAGCCGGGTGAACACTGGCCCGAGTTCGGCCATCGGAGTTTCACCGACGCCGGGTATGGGGGATGATCGTGCGGTGAGCAAAGACGACGTGCAGCCAGCGAACCAGGATCCGCCGATCGAGACAGGAAAGGCCGCAGGCTCGGAGCCGGCGTGGAGCGCGCCGATCGCGTCGACGATGCCGAGCATCCCGTCCGCTCTACCGGCCGCCACACCGGAATCGGTGGACGCTGCGACCGTTCTTCCCGAAAATCGCTATCTCAACCGAGAATTGAGCTGGCTCGATTTCAACTCGCGTGTCCTCGCTCTCGCCGAGGACTCCTCGCTGCCCTTGCTGGAGCGGGCGAAGTTTCTCGCCATCTACGCGTCCAATCTCGACGAGTTCTACATGGTCCGGGTCGCCGGTCTCAAACGTCGCGACGAAACCGGTCTGTCGGTTCGATCGGCCGACGGAATGACTCCTCGCGAACAGCTGGCGGTGATCGGGCAGCGCACCCAGGAACTTGCGCTCAAACACGCGCGAGTGCTGCTGGATTCGATTCTGCCCGAGCTCACCGCCGAGGGCATCGCGATCATCCGGTGGTCCGATCTGGACAGCGACGAGCGTGCGCGACTGTCGGACTACTTCACCGAACAGGTGTTCCCGGTTCTCACACCGCTGGCCGTCGACCCGGCGCACCCGTTCCCCTACATCAGCGGCCTGAGCCTCAATCTCGCTGTGACAGTGAAGGACTACTCCACGACCGGGGAGCACTTCGCCCGCGTCAAGGTCCCCGACAACGTCGATCGCTTCGTGCGCGTCAAGCGCGGCGAGGGCACTCACCGCATCGACGCCTTCCTGTCGATGGAGGAGTTGATCTCCGCTCACCTCCATGTGCTCTTCCCCGGCATGGAAGTCGTCGAGTCCCACGCGTTCCGGATCACGCGCAACGCCGATTTCGAGGTCGAGGAAGACCGCGACGAGGACCTGCTGCAGGCTCTGGAGCGAGAACTCGCTCGGCGGCGCTTCGGCTCGCCGGTCCGTCTCGAGATCGCCGACGACATGACCGAGCACATGCTCGAACTGCTGCTGCGTGAGCTCGACGTCGATCCCGGCGATGTCATCCAGGTTCCCGGACTGCTGGATCTGTCCTGCCTGTGGCAGGTCTACAGCGTCGACCGCCCCAACCTCAAGGACGCACCCTTCGTTCCTGCCACCCACCCCGCGTTCGGTGAACGCGAGACCCCCAAGAGCGTGTTCTCGACTCTGCGCGACGGCGATGTCCTGGTGCACCATCCGTACGATTCCTTCTCCACCAGCGTCCAACGCTTCATCGAGCAAGCAGCGGCCGATCCTCAGGTGCTCGCCATCAAGCAGACTCTCTATCGCACCTCGGGAGATTCGCCGATCGTCAACGCACTCGTCGACGCGGCGGGAGCGGGCAAGCAGGTCGTTGCACTGGTCGAGATCAAGGCGCGTTTCGACGAACAAGCCAACATCGAGTGGGCACGCAAGCTCGAAAAGGCGGGCGTGCACGTGGTCTACGGCCTCGTCGGCCTCAAGACGCACTGCAAGACCTGCCTGGTGGTGCGCCGAGAGGGGTCGGTCATTCGCCGGTACTGCCACATCGGTACCGGCAACTACAACCCCAAGACAGCGCGTATCTACGAGGACGTGGGCCTGCTGACGTCGTCGCCCGAAATCGGGGCCGACCTCACCGATCTGTTCAACTCGCTGACCGGATACTCGCGAAAGTCCAAGTATCGCAACCTTCTGGTCGCTCCGTACGGGGTGCGGCGCGGCATCGTCGAGCGCATCGAAGCGGAGGTCGAACACCTCAAGAGTGGCCGTGCGGCCGGAATTCGCCTCAAGGCCAACGCCTTGGTCGACGAGCAGGTCATCGACGCGCTCTACCGAGCATCGATTGCCGGAGTGCCGGTGAAGGTGGTGGTGCGCGGAATATGTGCGCTCAAGCCAGGAGTTCCCGGGCTGTCGGAGAACATCGAAGTTCGTTCCATCCTCGGTCGATTCCTCGAACACTCACGGGTTCTGCATTTCCAGGGTGCGGACGAGTTCTGGATCGGCAGCGCAGACATGATGCACCGCAACCTCGATCGCCGAGTGGAGGTGATGGCTCAGGTCAAGGATCCCCGCCTGGCGAACCAGCTCAGCGACATCTTCGATTCCGCCCTCGACCCCACCACTCGATGCTGGGAGTTGGGACCGGACGGCGGCTGGGTCGCGTCACCTGCTCGGGGCGAGAAGGTTCGTGAACATCAGGTCGACCTGATGCGCAGTCGGAGGAATCAGGCGTCCTGATGGGCACTTCCGACGGTTCTCCCCGCGCCAACATCTTTGCGGCCGGCTCGATCCTGTGGCGTCGTTCACCGAGCGGCGACTCCGGCGTCGAGGTCGCCTTGGTTCACAGGCCCAAGTACGACGACTGGTCGTTCCCCAAGGGCAAGCTCGATCCCGGCGAGACAGCTGTCGACGCAGCGGTCCGAGAGGTGAAGGAGGAGACCGGATTCGACTCGCGATTGGGCCGGTCGCTGTCCTACGTCACCTACCCGATTCCGGGGCACCGTCGGGTCAAGAAGGTGCTGTACTGGGCGGCCGAGGTCACCGGGGGCGAGTTCGTCCCCAATGTCGAGGTGGACGAACTGCGCTGGGTGGCACCCGAGGACGTCGGCCGCGAACTCTCGTACCCCATGGACCACAAGATCCTTCGCCGGTTCGTGTCCAAGCCTGCCGACACCTCGACGGTTCTGCTGGTTCGTCACGGCAGTGCCGGGTCGCGCTCGCGGTTCAAGGGCAACGATGTCGACCGTCCGCTCGACAGGACCGGACGGCGGCAGGCCCAATCCTTGGTCTCGCTGCTTCGTGCCTTCGGCGGTGATTCCGTGTACGCGGCCGACCGTGCTCGATGCGTCCAGACAGTAGCTCCGTTCGCCGAATCGTTGGGGGTGGACATCACTCCCGAGCATCTGCTGTCCGAGGAAGGCTACGCCGACGACCCTCGCAAGGGGCGACATCGCGCTCGCGACATAGCCGAACTGCCCGGCACCCCTGTTGTCTGCAGCCAGGGAAAGGTGATTCCCGACTTGATGCGGTGGTGGGCGGAGAAAGACGGAATCACGTTGCCTGCCAACCGAAATCGCAAGGGCAGTGTTTGGGTGCTCTCGCGCCGTGACGGTCGGCTCATCGCCGCCGACCACATCGCCAGTCCGTTGCCCACCCTCACCGCCGACGGCTGAGCGGCGCAACACCAACGACGGAAGGCCCCCGACTCGATGTTCGAGTCGGGGGCCTTCCGCGGTGTTCACACTGTCATACGTGAAGCAGGCAGGCTCTACTTCTTCGCTGCGCGCTTCGCGGGTGCCTTCTTGGCCGGAGCCTTCTTGGCCGGAGCCTTCTTGGCAACGGTCTTCTTGGCCGCTGTCTTGGCCGGAGCCTTCTTGGCGGGAGCAGCAGTCGTTGCGGCCTTGCGCGCAGTCGTCTTGGCCGGAGCCTTCTTCGCAACGGTCTTGCGCGCGGTGGTCTTCGCGGGAGCTGCCTTCTTGGCGGCGGTCTTCGCGGGAGCCGCTGCCTTACGAGCTGTGGTCTTGGCCGGTGCTGCCTTCTTGGCGGCAGCGGTGGTTGCCTTGCGGGCGGTCGTCTTCACGGCAGCCTTCTTCGCAGCCGTCTTCTTCGCAGCCGCAGTCTTCTTGGCCGGAGCCGCAGCGGCACCGCGCTTGACGGCAGGACCGGTGGCGGGCAGCTTCTGGCCACCGGCGATGACGGCCTTGAACTGCGCACCCGGACGGAATGCCGGAACGTTGGTCGGCTTCACGCGAACGGTCTCGCCGGTGCGGGGGTTACGGGCGACGCGGGCTGCGCGACGACGCTGCTCGAACACGCCGAAGCCCGTGATCGTGACACTCTCGCCGCGGTGCACTGCGCGCACGATGGTGTCGACGATGTTCTCGACAGCCTCTGTGGCGCTCCGCCTATCAGACCCCAACTTCTCGGTCAGGGCGTCAATCAGCTCTGCCTTGTTCATGGATTTCCTCCGCTATATGGTGGCCCATCGTCGGACCGACTACTACAACGGTAAACCCCAAGTCGTCAAGAGTCTATGCGCCACGCCAATTTTCATTCTGGTGTCGCGGAATGATTCACGGCCGCAAAGCGTGTCGGACCGCCGCCGATCAGCTTTCGGCGGGTGTCTCGATCCGCGCGGGAAGGGTCAGGGGTTTGTATGAAGGCCTTGACTTTTCGTACTCCGCAATGGCCTCTACCTGGCGTAATGTCAATCCGATGTCGTCCAGGCCCTCCAGCAGACGCCACCGCGTGTAGTCGTCAATCGCGAAGGGCACCACCAACGTTCCAGCCGTTACGGTCTTGTCGACGAGGTCGACAATTATTTCCAGACCGGGCTGTTCTTCTAAGGCTTTCCACAGCAATTCGACGTCGGACTGATCCACTTCGGCAGCCAGCAGCCCGGCCTTACCCGAGTTTCCGCGGAAGATATCGGCGAAACGGGAGGCGATCACGACCCGAAATCCGAAGTCCGAGAGTGCCCAGACGGCATGCTCGCGTGACGATCCCGTACCGAAGTCGGGCCCGGCAACGAGCACCGAGCCTCGGTCGTAGGGCTCGAGGTTCAACACGAAGTTCGGGTCCGAGCGCCAGGCGGCGAACAACCCGTCCTCGAATCCGGTGCGCGTGACGCGCTTGAGGTAGACCGCGGGGATTATCTGGTCGGTGTCGACGTTGGACCGCCGGAGCGGAACTCCGATACCGGTGTGTCGAGTGAAAGCTTCCATCGAATGTGCTCCTCTGAGTTCGATCGATCCGAGCGAAGACGCGTTTACGCGAGATCCGCCGGAGACGACAGGGTTCCGCGGATTGCCGTTGCCGCTGCTACCAACGGTGACACGAGATGGGTGCGCCCACCCTTGCCCTGCCTACCCTCGAAATTGCGGTTGGACGTCGACGCCGATCTCTCGCCCGACGCCAATTGGTCCGGGTTCATTCCCAGGCACATCGAGCAACCGGCCTGACGCCACTCCGCTCCTGCGGCCGTGAATATCTCACCCAGACCTTCCTCCTCGGCCTGCGCTCGCACCCGCATGGAACCCGGTACCACCAGCATTCGCACTCCGTCGGCAACCCGGTGTCCTTCGAGAACGGACGCGACGGCCCGCAGATCCTCGATTCGGCCGTTGGTGCACGAGCCGACGAACACGGTGTCGACGGCGATATCGCGGATGGGCGTTCCCGCTTCCAGACCCATGTACTGCAAGGCCTTCTGGGCTGCCACCCGCTCGCTCTCGTCGACCATCGCCTCCGGGTCGGGCACCGTATCGCCAAGTGGCGCACCCTGACCCGGATTCGTTCCCCACGTGACGAACGGAGTCAACGTGTCGGCGTCGATGTGGACCTCGTTGTCGAACACCGCATCCGGATCGGTCGCCAATTCGTTCCACGCGGCCACCGCCGCATCCCAGTCGGCTCCCCGAGGAGCGTGCGGGCGTCCCTTCAGGTACTCGTAGGTGACCTCGTCGGGTGCGATCATGCCTGCCCGCGCTCCGGCTTCGATCGACATGTTGCAGATGGTCATTCGCGCTTCCATCGACAGCTTGCGAATGGCCTCACCGCGGTATTCGAGGACGTAGCCCTGACCGCCGCCGGTGCCGATCTGTGCGATGACGGCGAGGATGAGATCCTTGCTCGTCACACCGGGGGCGAGTTCTCCGTCGACGGTGATGGCCATCGTCTTGAAAGGACGCAGCGACAAGGTCTGCGTGGCCATGACGTGCTCGACCTCACTGGTGCCGATGCCCATTGCGATCGAGCCGAAGGCACCGTGGGTCGAGGTGTGACTGTCTCCGCACACCACGGTCATGCCGGGCTGGGTGAGACCCAGCTGTGGGCCGATGATGTGCACGATGCCCTGATCGAGATCGCCCATCGGGTAGAGCCGAACACCGAATTCCTCGCAGTTGCGTCGAAGGGTGTCGACCTGCGTGCGCGAGACCAGATCGGCGATGGGCGCGAAGATGTCGGCCGTCGGGACGTTGTGGTCCTCGGTCGCGATCGTCAGATCGGGACGACGGAGCCCGCGGCCGGCCAACCGAAGTCCGTCGAACGCCTGCGGGCTCGTCACCTCGTGCACCAGATGGAGGTCGATGTAGATCAGATCCGGCTCACGCGCCCCGCCTTCGCCGCCGCCTCGGACCACCACATGCTGGTCCCATACCTTCTCCGCCAAAGTCTTCGGTGTTTCGGACATCGCTGTCGCGGACCTCGTCTTTCCCTGTCGTCGTCGCGCCGGTGAACGGGCTGGTTCACCTCGCGTGATCGTCTCGACATCATGCCCCCGGCGCGCACCGAAGATGTCGTAGTTGTGCAATCTCAGCATGCGGGAGGCTAATATCGTTCTATGAGACAGCATAGCCCCAATGGCCTCGTCGACAAATCGAGCGGTATCGGTGTCCTCGACAAGGCGATGACGGTGCTGCACGCGGTGGCCGAGAAGCCCTGCAATCTGGGCGATCTGTGCGCTCGAACGAGCCTGCCCAGGGCCACGGCCCACCGGCTCGCGGTCGGCCTCGAGACCCACCGGCTTCTGGTACGAGATGCCGACGGCCTGTGGCGGACCGGGCCGGGACTGGGCGAGCTCGCGGCGAGCGCATCGGATGCCCTCCTCGATGCTGCTGCCTCGGTACTCCCCCGCCTACGCGAGATCACCGGCGAGAGTGTGCAGATCTATCGGCGCGAAGGAACGGTGCGGGTGTGCGTGGCGTCCATGGAGCCGCCGACCGGACTTCGAGACACCGTGCTCGTCGGAGCACGCCTGCCGATGACGGCCGGGTCGGGTGCCAAAGTGCTTCTCGCATGGGCGGATTCACAGACTCAACGAACAGTTCTGCCCGATGCGGAATTCGGTGAACGCACCCTCCTCGAGGTTCGACGGCGCGGCTGGGCGCAGAGTGCGGGCGAGCGCGAACCGGGCGTCGCGAGCGTCGCCGCGCCGGTGCGCGACAGTAACGACGCTGTGGTGGCGGCGATCTCGGTGTCGGGACCGATAGATCGAATCGGGCGCAAGCCCGGAGCGCGCTGGGCCGCCGATCTCCTGGCGGCCGCGGACGCACTGCACAAGCGACTCTGAGGCAGGGCGCAGACCTCACGGCCCGAGGAAAACCAGCTGATCAAGCTGCGAGAGTGGGGTACCTTCGTCTCGAGCGGCCTACCCGGCCGGTCGTCGACTGCGAGGAGTCACCCATGCCCGAATCCGGCAGTGAAGAACTGAAGAAGAAATTCCGCGAAGTCCTGGAACAGAAGAACAGCAAGTCCCACAATTCCGTCGAACACAAGGACGGTGGGCCGAAGGTCAACAACGCCCACGGTCCGGCCGACCATCAGAAGATGTTCCGCCGCAAGAGCGTCTGAGACGCCCACACCGAAACGACAACACCCTCCCGATCCGCGGATCGAGAGGGTGTTGTCTGTTGTAGCCCCGACGGGATTCGAACCCGCGCTACCGCCTTGAGAGGGCGGCGTCCTAGGCCGCTAGACGACGGGGCCAGGAACTTCACCTGCATTGTTGTTCGAGCTTGTAACGCTGAGCCAGCTTAACTGCCTCGGCCTCGGCGACAAAATCGCCTTCACCTGCTCGCTGGGGTACCAGGACTCGAACCTAGAATGGCGGTACCAGAAACCGCTGTGTTGCCAATTACACCATACCCCAATGGACTTGAATCGAACTGCGCATCACGATCGATGTGCACTGCGTTTCGAGCCGGGATAGAGACTATCAAAGGTGACTACCCATTCTGCAAATCGGCTGCTCAGAGCCACCGAAACCGCGCCGCGCAGACGTCGGGAGCGGCCCGAGTCGCAGCTTCCTCGGACCCCAGGAGCCCCCTCGACGCCTCGTCCGACCAGTGGAGCAGACTTGTTCTCCGTGACCGATCGCAGACCCAGCCGAGTCCGATGAGGGTTCTGCTCGTTCCTCAGGGCGAGCAGGCCGTACTGACGTACCTCGCCGAGGACGGCTCGATGCAGCGTGAACCCACGGTGGCCGAGGATCCGGTCGCGGCCGTTGCCGGGCTGGAGCGAGACGAACGGCCGAGGTGGGTGTGGGAGGACACCAGCCGGATCTACCCTCGGTTGCTCGAACGAGGAGTACGCGTCCGCCGCTGTCACGATCTGGCCCTGGTCGGTGCGATTCTGGCGATGCGCGCCGGCTCGGCGACTGCCCCTTCGGCTCCCGCCGACCTGCGGCCGGGGCTGTTCGACGCGAACCCCAACTCCGATCCCGCGGCCGTGCTCACCGAGTACCGGCGTCAGCTTCGCGACATCGGTGACGATCGCGCACTGCACCTGCTGGCGGCGGCCGAGTCGGCCGGGGGCCTGGCCGCCGCGGAGATGACCTTCGACGGGTTGCCGTTCTCCGCGTCGGCACATCGCCGTCATCTGGACACGATGCTCGGTGCGCGGCCGCTGGACGGTTCTCCACCCCCGGCTCTCGTCGAGCTCGAGAACCAGATCTCGTCGGCGTTCGGGCGGCGCGTCAACCCTGCCTCGCCCGTGGAGCTGGTGGCCGCGTTCGCGCGCGTCGGTATCGAACTGACATCGACTCGCGCGCACGTCATCCGCGACATCGATCACCCGGCAGTTCCGCTGCTGCTGCGCCACCGCGATCTGTCGAAGCTGCACGCTGCGAACGGGTGGGCATGGCTCGACGCGTGGGTTCGCGACGATCGTTTCCGTCCGGTCTATGTTCCCGGTGCTGTGGTCTCGGGCCGGTGGGCCAGTCGCGGCGGAGGCGGCCTGCAGATTCCGAAACCCCTGCGCGCCAGTGTGATCGCCGATCCCGGGTACACGTTCGTGGCCGCCGACGCCGGTCAGCTCGAACCGCGCATTCTCGCTGCGATGTCCGGCGATCCCGGTATGGTCGCCGCGGCAGGCACCGCAGATCTGTATGCACCGGTGGCGGCAGCATCGTTCGGTGGCGATCGCAGCCACGCCAAGGTTGCCGTTCTCGGGGTCCTGTACGGGGCGACCTCCGGCGAGGCGCGTTCGCTGCTGACGCGACTACGGGCCTCGTTCCCCGGTGCCGTCGCACTGGTGGAGGAGGCCGCCCGCGCGGGAGAACGGGGCGAGGTCGTTCGTTCGTGGCTCGGACGGGCCTGCCCACCGCCCTCGCCGCAGTGGTGGTCGGAAGGTGACGCGCACGCGCGGGGCCGGTTCACGCGCAATTTCGTCGTGCAGGCCACCGCCGCCGAGTGGGCGCTGTGCTTGTTGGCCGATCTGCGTGGCCGGTTGGCCGGGAGCGGAGCCCGCAGAAGTGACCCGAATGCCGGGAGCGGAGCCCGCAGGAGTGACCAGAATGCCGGGAGCGGAGCCCGCAGGAGTGACGGGGATTCCGGGACCAGCAGCGAGTTGGTGTTCTTTCAACACGACGAGGTGGTGGTGCATTGTCCCGTCGCCGATTCGGAGCGTGCCGCCGAAGCGATTGCAGCATCGGCGTTGTCGGCAACTCGGCTGATGTTCGGCGACACGGCCGTCCGGTTTCCGATGGAGACGAGAATCGACCGCTTCTACGGCGCTTCGGCTGCCCGCTCGGAGCCGGATTCGGACTGAGCTCCCGGTGGGTCGGCGAACGTCACGTCGATGTCCTCGAACGGCTTGCTGCGTTGTGCTTCTGCCTGTCCGGTGTAGGTGAGTTTGTCACCTTCGGTCAGTTCGACATCGTCGGTGAACGGGGCCAGAAGGGACCGCGGGAACAGCCTGTCGACACGAACCACGTTGATCTCGATGCAGATCACGATCGATACCGAGGTCACGTACAGAAAGGCCAACAGCCCGAGCACCACTGCAAAGACACCGTTCGTCACCGTCGAACTCGCGGCGACGTATTTCACGTACACACCGCCGAACGTCTGCAGTAGCTGCCACGTCAGACCGGCCACTACGGCTCCCGGGAGTACCTGTCCGATCGACACCGCTCGCACTGTGGCGAGCCGAAACGCAACGACGAACACCCCGACATACAGCAGCGTTCCGATCACGAAGACGACGAGACCTGATTCCGGGCCGAAATATCCTGCGGCACTGAGCACATTGAGTGCGGTGATAGCTAGTACCGCCAGGCCCACGGTGCTCAGCAAACCCAGTCCCCGCACTCGGGCTCGAATCGGATCGGGCCGGAGATTCTTCGGTACGGCCCATGCGGTGTTCATCGCGTTCTGCAGCGCAACGGACACACCGAGCCCGCCGTACAGCGACCCGAGGATACCCACCGTCAGACCGACCGTGCCGCCACCTATCCGTTCGGGACGCCCCAATTCTTCACCGACCGCCGGGATCTGACCGAGTGCCGAGTTCAGGATCTGTTGTTGCAGCTCCGGGTTGCCCATCAACACGATGCCCAGAATCACGGAGAAGAGCAGCAGCGCAGGAAAGAGCGAGACGAAGGCGTAGTACGTGATCAGGGCGGCGAGGTAGCCGCCCTGATCGTCGACGAACTTGTACACCACCGCAATGGGATAGCCGAGGACCGGCCGCCTGCGCTGGAGTCGATCCAGTCGATCGGAGACACTCATTCGAGGCTGCCCCCGCGGCCCGCGGTGCGCCTGCGGCCGTGCGCCGTCACGCCACCCGGGCGCGTGCTGCAGCCAGGCGTGCCAGGGTCTTCTCGCGCCCGAGCAATTCCATGGACTCGTACAGCGGCGGACTGATGTGCGACCCGGTCACTCCCACCCGAATCGGGGCGAAAGCCTTGCGCGGCTTGAGCTCGAGCTTCTCGATCAGCGCGTCCTTGAGAGTCGCCTCCAGATCGGCCGTGGTCCAGGTCTGCAACGCCGTCAGCGCCTCGACCGTGGCGTCGAGAACGGGTGCGGCATCGGCACCGAGGTTCTTCGCCGCGGCTGCAGGGTCGATCTCGAAGTCCGCCTCGTCGACGAACAGGAACTTCAGCAGTCCCCAGGCATCCGAGAGGACGACGATGCGGGTCTGCACCAGATCGGCCGCGACGGCGAACACCTTCTCGTCGACCGGCTCGGTGAGATGGCCCTGCGCGACGAGGTATCCGCGCAACCGCGCCGCGAAATCGTCAGCTGCCAGCATCCTGATGTGCTCGGCGTTGATCGCGTCGGCCTTCTTCTGATCGAAGCGTGCCGGGTTGGAATTGACCGACGAGATCTCGAATGCCGCCACCATCTCGTCGAGAGAGAAGACGTCGTGATCGTCCGAGATGCCCCAGCCGAGAAGAGCGAGGTAGTTCAGCAGACCTTCCGGAACGAACCCACGATCGCGGTGGATGAACAGATTCGATTCGGGGTCACGCTTGGACAGCTTCTTGTTGCCCTGGCCCATGACGAACGGCAGGTGCCCGAACTCGGGGGTGCGTTCTGCGACGCCGATCCGGATCAGTGCCTCGTAGAGAGCGAGCTGACGAGGCGTCGACGACAGCAGGTCCTCGCCGCGCAGGACGTGGGTGATCTTCATCAGTGCGTCGTCCACCGGATTGACCAACGTGTACAGCGGAACTCCGTTGCCTCGGGTCAGAGCGAAATCCGGTACGGTCCCGGCCTTGAACGTGGTCTCCCCGCGCACGAGGTCGTTCCACGTCAGATCGTGATCGGGCATCCGCAGTCGCACGACGGCCCCGCGTCCCTCGCTTCGATAGGCCTCGCGCTGCTCCTGAGTCAGGTCGCGGTCGAAGTTGTCGTAACCGAGTTTGGGGTCGCGTCCGGCTGCCTTGTGACGGGATTCCACTTCCTCCGGCGTGGAGAACGACTCGTAGGCCTCGCCGGCGTCGAGCAACTGCTGCACGACGGCAACGTGTTGCTCGCGACGCAGCGACTGCCGGTAGGGCTCGTACGGGCCACCCACCTCGGGGCCTTCGTCCCACTCGAGGCCGAGCCAGCGCAACGCGTCGAGCAGGGCGGCGTAGGACTCTTCGGAGTCGCGTGCTGCGTCGGTGTCCTCGATGCGAAAGACGAAGGTGCCGCCGTGATGCCGGGCGAACGCCCAGTTGAACAGTGCGGTTCGGACCAGACCGACGTGCGGGGTCCCGGTGGGCGACGGGCAGAACCGAACGCGGACATCTGTTGCTGTGGTCATGCTCGCCCTACTTCTTCGCTGCGACGGGGTTGGTCAGGGTACCGATTCCCTCGACGGTGATCGACACGCTGTCTCCGTCGGTGATCGGTCCGACTCCCTCGGGGGTTCCGGTGAGAATGACGTCTCCGGGGAGCAGTGTCATCACCGCGGACACCCATTCGATGATCTTCGGAATATCGTGCAGCAGAAGCGAAGTGCGACTCTGCTGCTTGACCACGCCGTCGACCTCGGTCTTGATCTCGAGATCGGTCGGGTCGAGCGAGGTCTCGATCCAGGGCCCGAGTGGGCAGAAGGTGTCGTGTCCCTTGGCGCGAGTCCACTGTCCGTCGTGCTTCTGGTGGTCACGGGCCGAGACGTCGTTGGCGACGGTGTATCCGAGCACCACCTCGTACGCCTTGGAGGCCGGGACGTCCTTGCACGGGCGGCCGATGACGATCGCCAGTTCACCCTCGAAGTGCACCTCGTTCGAGGACGGTGGCAGCACGATGGGCGCTCCGGGCCCGACGATGGAGGTGTTCGGCTTGATGAAGATCACGGGGTCCTTCGGAGCCTCACCGCCCATCTCGGCCACGTGCGCGGCGTAGTTCTTACCGATGGCGATGACCTTGCTGGCGAGGATGGGGGCGAGCAGTCGCACGTCGGCCAGAGGCCACGACCGACCCGTGAACGTGGGTGTGCCGAAAGGATGTTCGGCGATTTCCTTCGCAGTCTGCGAGTCACCCTCACCTTCGATACTCACGAATGCCACACCATCAGGACTTGCAATTCGACCGAGACGCATGCCGGAAGTCTATCGACCGTCGTTCTCCGCACGTCGACGCCGTCCGATCCACCGATCTTTCGCCGGTGTAAAGTTCGCGTTGATCCACATAGCAAGATCACATGTCCATATTTTGAGACGAAAGGCCGGAATGAGTGACACGAAGCAGTTGTCCAGCATCGGCGAGACGCGACGGTGGTTCATGCTCGTGCTCGGGATGCTCGCGCAGACTGCGGGCGCCGTCTTCATCAACGGTGCTGCATTTCTCATTCCTGCCCTGCACGACGACCGAGGACTTGGCCTTGCGACTGCAGGATTCGTGGTTGCGATGCCCACCGTCGGCATCATGCTGACCCTCATCGCATGGGGCGTGCTCGTCGACCGCATCGGCGAACGTCTCGTTCTGGTGATCGGGCTCGGGCTCACGGCCGCAGCGAGTCTCGGCGCGGTGGTCAGCACGTCCATCCCGGTGCTCGCCGTCCTGCTGCTGGTCGGCGGTATGGCAGCGGCCAGTGCGAACAGCGCGAGCGGACGCGTGGTGGTGGGATGGTTCCCGCCGCATCGCCGTGGACTGGCAATGGGCATCAGGCAGATGTCGGTGCCCCTGGGCGTTGCCCTTGCCGCCCTCACCATCCCACCCATCGCCCGTGACCACGGCGTCGGAGTGGCACTGCTCGTACCCGCTGCCGTGTGCGCTGCGAGCGCCCTGCTGTGCCTGGCGGTCATCGACCCTCCCCGTCCGAATCGTATCGACGCGGCGGCGCAGGGTCTGCTCGACAATCCGTACCGAGGCAGCAGCCAACTGTGGCGCATTCATGCCACGTCCATCCTGTTGGTGGTTCCGCAGTACGTGGTCTGGACATTTGCACTCGTGTGGCTGATGACCGACCGAGGGTGGACTGCTGCGGCCGCAGGCGTCCTCGTCACCGTCACCCAGATCCTCGGTGCACTGGGCCGGATGAGCGTCGGAGCACTCTCCGATCGGGTCGGTAGCCGCATGCGGCCCCTACGGTGGGTTGCGGCCACCGCCACCGTCAGCATGCTGGGGCTCGGCATCGCCGACTGGTTCGACTCCCCCGCCGCGATCGTCCTGCTCGTCGTCGCGTCCGTCGCCACCGTTGCACCGAACGGCCTTGCCTTCACTGCTGTTGCAGAGATATCGGGACCGTATTGGAGCGGACGCGCCCTCGGCGTGCAGAACACGAGTCAGTACGTGTTCGCGTCGGCCGTACCGCCGCTCTTCGGGGCGCTTGCGACGGTCAGCTTTCCCGTCGCATTCCTGGTGTCGGCGATCTTCCCTGCACTCTCCGTACCGATCGTCCCCGACGATCCACGTCCCGAGACTCCCGACGAGAATTCCGACAGCGCCGGCTGATCCAGACCTGCGGGATGCCCGAGAAACACGACATGCCACGATGGGCAGTCGGCCCACCGTGGCATGTCGTGACGGCCCTGCTACAGACGCGCTGCGATTCTCGCGCCGATGTCCTTCGTCGACGCGGTTGTGGTTCCTCGCTCGGCGAGGTCCGCTGCGACAGCGGCTTCCACCCGCGCCGCACCTGCCGCATCGCCCAGATGATCGAGCAACAACGACACCGACAGGATCGCGGCCGTCGGGTCCGCCTTCTGCTGCCCTGCGATGTCGGGAGCACTGCCGTGCACGGGCTCGAACATACTCGGATTGGTTCCGGTCGCATCGATGTTTCCGCTTGCGGCCAAACCGATTCCGCCGGTCACCGCCGCCGACAGGTCCGTCACGATGTCTCCGAACAGATTGTCGGTGACGATGACGTCGAACCGGCCCGGGTCGGTCACGAGGTGAATCATCGCGGCGTCGATGTGCTGGTACGCGACCTCGACGTCCGGGAACTCGGCCGCGACCTCGTCCACCGTGCGAGCCCACAGGCTGCCTGCGAACGTGAGCACATTGGTCTTGTGCAGCAGTGTCAGATGCTTGCGCCGAGTCAGAGCCCGCTCGAAACCGTTGCGCACCACCCGCTCGACCCCGTAACGGGTGTTGACACTGACCTCGGTGGCCACCTCGTGCGGGGTGCCGACACGAAGCGCGCCACCGTTGCCGGTGTACGGCCCCTCGGTGCCCTCCCGCACGACCACGACGTCGATGTCCTTGTCACCGGCGAGTGGGCCGACGACACCCGGGTACAGCTTGGCCGGACGCAGGTTGATGTGGTGATCGAGCTCGAACCGAGCGCGCAACAGCAGTCCGCGCTCGAGCACTCCGCTCGGAACCGACGGATCACCGATGGCTCCCAACAGAATTGCGTCGTGCTCGCGCAGTTCGGCCAACACCGAGTCCGGCAGCAGTTCCCCGGTGGCGTTGTAGCGACGCGCGCCGAGGTCGTACTCGGTCTTCTCGGCGCCGGGTGCAACGACGTCGAGCACGGCGAGCGCCTCGGTGACGACCTCCGGTCCGATACCGTCTCCGGCGATGACGGCCAGCTTCATCTCACTCCTCGTGATTCTTCGACTTCGTTCGATCGACTGCGAGCGATGCTCAGGACAGGTCGACCAGTTCGATGGTGGACGCGCCGACCGCGGTGGCGATGCTCGCGCTTAACTCCTCCGACACGTCCTTGTCGACGCGCAGCAGAATCGTTGCGCCGTCGCCTTCGGAGTCCTGGCTCAGTGCGGCGGCCTGGATGTCGATGCCGGCATCGCCGAGCAGGGTGCCGATCCGGCCGAGGCTGCCGGGCTGATCCGCGTAGTTGACGATGAGGTTCTTGCCCTCGGCACGGAGGTCGAAGTTGCGGCCGTTGATGTTCACGATCTTCTCGACCTGCGTGGTGCCGGTCAGAGTGCCCGCGACGTTGAGCACCGAGCCGTCGCCGTAGACGGCGCGGATGTCGACCACGCTGCGGTGGTTCTCGCTCTCGGACGCGGTGGTGACCTCGGCGGTGACGCCACGCTCCTCGGCGAGCGACGGGGCGTTGACGAACGTCACCGAGTCCTCGATGACAGCGGAGAACAGACCGCGCAGCGCCGAGAGCTTGAGGATCTCGACGTCCTCGGCGGCGAGTTCGCCGCGGACGTCGACCGACAGCGACGTGGGAAGTTCGGTGGACAGAGCGCCGAGCAGTACACCCTGCTTACGCACGATCTCGAGCCACGGCGACACCTCCTCGCCCACGGCGCCACCCTTGACGTTGACGGCGTCGGGCACGAATTCGCCTGCGAGAGCGAGCAGAACCGACTTGGCGACATCGGTGCCCGCCCGGTCCTGGGCCTCGGTCGTCGACGCGCCGAGGTGGGGGGTGACCACGACCTGCGGCAGCTCGAACAGGGGGCTGTCGGTGCACGGCTCGGAGGCGTAGACGTCGATTCCGGCGGCGAACACGTGGCCACTGGTGATGGCGTCGGCCAGGGCCTGCTCGTCGACCAGTCCCCCGCGAGCGGCATTGACGACGATGACACCGGGCTTGGTCTTGGCCAGGGCTTCCTTGCCGATGATGCCCTTGGTCTCCGGGGTCTTCGGGAGGTGAACCGAGAACATGTCGGCGCGCTCGAGCAGCTCGTCCAGGCTCACCAGTTCGATGCCGAGCTGGGCGGCACGCGCAGCCGAGACGTAGGGGTCGTAGGCGATGATGTGGGTCTCGAACGCAGCGAGACGCTGCGCGAACAGCTGACCGATGCGGCCGAGTCCGACGACACCGACGGTCTTGCCGAAGATCTCGACACCGTTGAACTTGCTGCGCTTCCACTCGTGCTGACGCAGAGTGGCGTCGGCAGCGGGGATCTGGCGCGCGGCCGACAGCAGCAGTGTCACCGCATGCTCGGCGGCGGTGTGAATGTTCGACGTCGGGGCGTTGACGACGAGGACACCGCGCTCGGTGGCTGCGGGTACGTCGACGTTGTCCAGGCCGACACCGGCGCGGGCGACGATCTTGAGATTGGTTCCGGCGGCGAGAACCTCTGCGTCGACCGTGGTCGCGGAACGCACCAGGATCGCGTCGGCCTCGGGGACCGCGGCCAGCAGCGCGGGGCGATCCGGGCCGTCGACCCAACGGACCTCGACGCCGTCGCCCAATGCCTCGACGGTGGACGGCGCAAGTTTGTCGGCGATCAGAACGACAGGACGGCCTGGCTGGCTCACGTGAAGAACTCCCTATGTCGGTTCGAGACTGTTGTCGGTGAAAAGTCGGAGCTGGTGCAGCAGAAACAGCTTAGAGGCCGGAGACGTCGAACTGTGACGCCACCTGCCTCACGCATCGAAGGGCACCCCTACGGATGCAGGGGTGCCCTTCGATCAGCATGCGTGAGAACGTGATTCGATGAGAATCAGGCCGTTTCGGTGATCGGGCGATCGACCCAGCTCATCAGGTCGCGCAGCTTCTTGCCGGTGACCTCGATGGGGTGCTCGGCGTTGGCCTTGCGCAGGCCTTCGAGCTCGGTGTTGCCGTTCTCGACGTTGGCGACGAGGCGACGGGTGAACTCACCCGACTGGATGTCGGCCAGGATCGCCTTCATGCGCTCCTTGGTGCCTGCGTCGATCACGCGCGGTCCCGAGAGGTAGCCACCGAACTCCGCGGTGTCGGACACCGAGTAGTTCATCCGAGCGATGCCGCCCTCGTACATGAGGTCGACGATGAGCTTGAGCTCGTGCAACACCTCGAAGTACGCCATCTCGGGCGCGTATCCGGCCTCGACCATGACCTCGAAGCCCGTCTTGACGAGCTCTTCGGTGCCGCCGCACAGCACGGCCTGCTCGCCGAAGAGGTCGGTCTCGGTCTCTTCCTTGAACGTGGTCTTGATGACGCCTGCGCGCGTTCCGCCGATGCCCTTGGCCCAGGACAGAGCCAGTGCCTGACCTTCGCCCTTGGGGTCCTGGTCGATGGCGATGAGCGCGGGAACGCCCTTGCCGTCGACGAACTGGCGACGCACGAGGTGGCCGGGGCCCTTGGGTGCGACCATGCCGACGGTGACGAACTCCGGTGCCTTGATCAGGTCGAAGTGGATGTTGAGTCCGTGCCCGAAGAACAGCGCGTCGCCGTCCTTCAGATTGGGCTCGATCTCCTCGGAGAAGATCTTGGCCTGCGCGGTGTCGGGTGCGAGCACCATGATCACGTCGGCCCATTCGGACACCTCGGCGGGAGTGCCGACCTTCAGGCCCTGCTCCTCCGCCTTGGCGCGGGACTTCGAGCCCGCAGCCAGGCCGATGCGCACATCGACACCGGAGTCGCGCAGGCTCAGCGAGTGCGCGTGGCCCTGGCTTCCGTAACCGATCACAGCGACCTTGCGGCCCTGGATGATCGACAGATCAGCATCGTCGTCGTAGAACATCTCGACTGCCACTGTTTGTAACCTTTCCTCTTCGATTTCGCTGAAAATCACGTCCGTCGCTCAGCGCGACGCTGTGATCGATTTCGGTCCACGTCCGACGGCAACGACTCCCGACTGAACTATTTCTCGAATTCCATAGGGGTCCAACATCTTCAGCAACGCATCGAGCTTCGAGCGGGTGCCCGTCGCCTCGACCGTCACGGCCTCGGGAGACACATCGATCACCTTGGCGCGGAACAGGTTCACCGTTTCGATGACCTCACTGCGCACACTGGCGTCGGCGCGGACCTTGATCAGCACCAACTCGCGAGCCACCGAGGAGTCGTCGTCCTGCTCGACGATCTTGATGACGTTGATGAGCTTGTTGAGCTGCTTGGTCACCTGCTCGAGCGGGAACTCGTCGACGGTGACCACGATCGTCATCCGCGAGATCTCGGGAATCTCGGTGCCGCCGACGGCAAGCGAGGAGATGTTGAATCCACGGCGCGAGAACAGCGCGGCGACGCGGGCCAGCACACCTGGCTTGTCCTCGACGAGGACGCTGAGGGTATGGCTCGTGCTCACTTGTCGGTGCCTTTCACGTCGTCGATCTGCGGGTGCGGGGCCTGCTCGCGCTCCATGGCCTCGTCGAGGCCGGGCTCGCTTCCCACGGTCTCGTCCTCGTCGAACAGCGGACGGATTCCGCGCGCGGCCATGATCTCGTCGTTGCCGGTACCGGCAGCGACCATCGGCCACACCTGCGCGTCGGCTCCCACGATGAAGTCGATGACGACCGGACGATCGTTGATCGCTCGTGCCTGAGCGATCACCGCGTCGACGTCCTCTTCCCGCTCGCACCGCAGCCCGACGCAACCGAGCGCCTCGGCGAGCTTCACGAAATCGGGGATGCGAACGGCACCGTGGGTACCGAGATTGGTGTTGGAGTAGCGCTCCTCGTAGAACAGGGTCTGCCACTGGCGAACCATGCCGAGGTTGCCGTTGTTGATGAGTGCGACCTTGATCGGGATGCCCTCGACCGCGCAGGTCGCGAGTTCCTGGTTGGTCATCTGGAAGCATCCGTCGCCGTCGATGGCCCACACCTCGGCGTCGGGGAGGCCCCTCTTGGCACCCATCGCGGCCGGAACCGCGTACCCCATCGTGCCGAGGCCGCCCGAGTTGAGCCACGTACGCGGCTTCTCGTAGTTGATGAACTGTGCAGCCCACATCTGGTGCTGACCGACGCCGGCGCAGTAGATCGCGTCGGGGCCGGCGAACTTGCCGACCGAGCTGATGACGAACTCCGGTGACATCGATCCGTCGGACGGGCGGTCGTAACTCAGCGGGTAGGTCTTGCGGATGCCGTTCAGGTAGACCCACCACTGCTCGAGATCGAGCGTGGTTCCGGTCGCGCGGTCCGCCCGCAGGGCCTCGATGAGCTCGGTGATGACCTCACGGCAGTCGCCGACGATCGGCACGTCGGCGTAGCGGTTCTTGCCGATCTCGGCCGGATCGATGTCGGCGTGGATGACCTTGGCATCCGGTGCGAAGGACGAGAGCTGGCCGGTGACTCGGTCGTCGAACCGGGCACCGAGCGTGATCAGCAGATCGCTCCGCTGCAATGCGGCCACCGCGGCGACGGTGCCGTGCATACCCGGCATGCCGAGGTTCAGATTGTGCGAGTCGGGGAACGCGCCGCGGGCCATCAGAGTGGTCACGACAGGAATTCCGGTCAGTTCGGCCAGCTCGAGCAGCTCCGCCGAGGCGTCGGCCTTGATGACGCCGCCACCGACGTAGAGCACCGGCTGCTTGGCGTCGGCGATGTAGCGGGCCGCTTCGCGGACCTGCTTGCCGTGCGGCTTGGTGACCGGACGGTAGCCGGGCAGACGCATCTCCGGCGGCCACGAGAACGTGGTCTGCGCCTGCAGGACGTCCTTGGGGATGTCGACGAGCACCGCACCTGGACGGCCCGAGGCGGCGATGTAGAACGCCTCGGCCATGATGCGCGGGATGTCGGCACCGTCGGTGATGAGGAAGTTGTGCTTGGTGATCGGCATCGTGATACCCGAGATGTCGGCTTCCTGGAAGCCGTCGGTCCCGATGAGACTACGGGCGACCTGGCCGGTGATCGCGACGACGGGAACCGAATCCATCTGAGCGTCGGCGAGTGGGGTGACGAGGTTGGTCGCGCCGGGACCGGACGTTGCCATGCAGACGCCGACCTTGCCGGTCGCCTGGGCGTAGCCGGTCGCGGCGTGGCCTGCACCCTGCTCGTGGCGCACCAGAATGTGGCGCACCTTCACCGAGTCGAAGAGCGGGTCGTAGACCGGGAGAACCGCGCCACCGGGAATGCCGAATACGGTGTCGACGTCGAGTTCTTCGAGGGCCCGAACGACCGACTGTGCGCCGGTGACCTTCTCCGGTGCGACGTGGCGTCGCGATCCGTTGGTCACTGCGTCTGCGGACGGGCTGGCGGCTGTCCCCGACTTACGGGTCGTGGGCCCTGGGCGTGCGGTTGGTGCGCTCACTGATTGCTTCCTCAGGAATGTGAAATTGCTGGGCGATCTCTGGGCAAGAAAAAACCCCCGTCAGCGTGAGCTGTACGAGGGTGGCGCGTCGATGCGAGTTTGAACAATCGGCTCAGGCGTTGACGCGCCGGCCGATTACGAGTATCCAATTCCGCTTCACGCGCTCGACGGTAGGCGCGCGCACAGGGAAGAGTCAAACTCGTCACGACGCAATCCCATTATGTGAGATCGCGTAGATGCAATGCGAAGATGAATGGGTGTCGTCTTCGCAGCAGTCCGAACCACCTCGGCCATCATCCCACACCGCACCCGAGTCACCGAACGGTGCCGAGGGACCGCAACCACCGACAGCGCAGGTCATTCGAGTCCCGCGCCTAGCGCTCCTCGGCGTCGGCCTGTTGCTCTTCGGCACCGGACTGACCGCCGCCAGCTGGCCCCTGGCCATGGGCTGGCTGCTCATCCTGCCCATCGTCGCCGGCATCTGGGTGTTTCGGGTGCGCACGGTTGTCTCTCCCGAGGCGATCACGGCTCGACGGTTCGTGGGTTCGGATGTGATCGCGTGGGACTCGGTTGCGGGTCTGCACTTCCCGGACCGTCGATGGGCGCGTGTGGTCCTGACCGACAAGAGCGAGAAGTCCCTACCGCTCGTGCGATTCGACCTACTCCCCCAGCTCGCCGCGGCCAGCGGCGGTCGTATCACCGACCCCTACGCCGCGGCCGCCGCTGCTGCCGCCGCGGAGGATCCGGACCGTGAGGAAGCCGACGACACCGAGGGCGACGGCGAACAGGCACCGAAGGACCGGTAGTCGGCGGCGAGTAATCTCCTCGGTGCGAGAAACCGCTGCAACGAACGAGGACAACGCACTATGCCGCCGCTACGCTCACGGGTCACCACTGTCGGACGCAACGCCGCGGGCGCACGCTCGCTGTGGCGCGCCACCGGAATGACCGATTCGGACTTCGGAAAACCCATCGTCGCCATCGCGAACTCGTACACCCAGTTCGTCCCCGGCCACGTGCATCTGAAGAACGTGGGCGAGATCGTCGCCGACGCCGTACGAGCTGCAGGCGGGGTACCCCGGGAGTTCCACACCATCGCCGTCGACGACGGAATCGCCATGGGTCACGGCGGCATGTTGTACTCGCTGCCCAGCCGCGAGATCATCGCCGACTCCGTCGAGTACATGGCCAACGCCCACACCGCCGACGCGCTGGTGTGCATCTCGAACTGCGACAAGATCACTCCCGGCATGCTCAATGCCGCGATGCGCCTGAACATCCCTGCCGTCTTCGTCTCCGGTGGACCGATGGAGGCAGGCAAGGCGGTGGTCGTCGACGGCGTCGCGCAGGCACCGACCGACCTGATCACCGCGATCTCCGCCAGCGCCAACGACGCCGTGTCCGAGGCGGGCCTCGACGAGGTCGAGCGCAGCGCGTGCCCCACGTGCGGGTCGTGCTCGGGCATGTTCACGGCCAACTCGATGAACTGCCTCACCGAGGCGCTCGGTCTCGCCTTGCCCGGCAACGGCTCCACGCTGGCCACTCACGCGGCCCGCCGCGCGCTGTTCACGCGTGCAGGCACCACCATCGTCGAGGCAGCGCTGAAGTACTACCGTGACGAGGACGAATCGGTCCTCCCCCGCAACATCGCCACTCCGGCCGCGTTCCGCAACGCCATGGCTCTCGACGTCGCGATGGGCGGATCCACCAATACGGTGCTGCACACCCTCGCTGCCGCGCAGGAAGGCGAGGTCGACTTCGATCTGGACTCCATCGACGCCATCAGCCGCAGGGTCCCGTGCCTGTCGAAGGTCTCCCCCAATTCCGACTACCACATGGAAGACGTGCACCGCGCCGGCGGAATCCCGGCCCTGCTCGGCGAATTGCGACGCGCGAACCTGCTCGAAACCGATGTCTCGACCGTGCACACGAAGAGCTTCGACGAATGGCTCGACACCTGGGACATTCGATCCGGCAAGGCCTCCGCCGAGGCCGTCGAGCTGTTCCACGCCGCCCCGGGCGGTGTCCGCACCGTCGAACCGTTCTCCACCGGCAACCGCTGGTCCTCGCTCGACACGGACGCCGCAGGCGGCTGCATCCGCGATCTCGAGCATGCCTACACGGTCGAGGGTGGCCTGGTGGTACTGCGCGGCAACATCGCCGTCGACGGTGCGATCCTCAAGACCGCAGGGATCGACGAGGACCTGTTCTCCTTCCAGGGTCCGGCACTGGTCGTCGAGTCGCAGGAAGAAGCAGTCTCGGCCATCCTCCAGAAGAAGATTCGGCCCGGTGACGTGCTGGTCGTCCGCTACGAGGGCCCCAAGGGCGGCCCGGGCATGCAGGAAATGCTGCACCCGACGGCCTTCCTCAAGGGGGCCGGACTGGGCAAGGTGTGCGCACTGATCACCGACGGCCGCTTCTCCGGCGGAACTTCGGGACTGTCCATCGGACACATCTCCCCCGAGGCCGCCGCCGGCGGTGTGATCGGGCTCGTCGAGAACGGCGACCAGGTCCGAATCGACGTGGCCACCCGCACCCTCGAGATCCTCGTCGACGACGAGACCCTCGAGACGCGACGCGCGAAGATGAACGCGTCCGAGCGGCCGTGGCAGCCGGTCGATCGCCAGCGCACGGTCACCACCGCGCTACGCGCCTACGCCGCCCTGGCGACATCGGCGGACAAGGGTGCCGTTCGCTACGTCCCCTGAGGGTGAAAACCACGTGAGCGGAACTTCGTAGCAGGCTACGAAGTTCCGCTCACGTGGTCGGGTGGCTGTCAGAGGTCAGCGAACGACGGGGTTGGCCCCGTTGAGGAAGATCCAGATGCACACGCCTGCGGCGATGCCGACGACGAGCGCCAGGAACGAACCGATCCGCGGCCGGGTGGCCCATCCACGTCGGCCGTCGAATGCGATGCGTCCCGGGCCGGTGAGAATGATCGCCGCTGCAGCGAAGCCGAGGACCGTCTCGTACTCGACACCGCCGCTGCCCGAGAACTGCAATCCGGGCTCGACGGCCTGCTTGAAGCACCAGGCGTTGATGATCGTAGCCAGCACGGCCGCGCCCGCCAGTGGTGTCGCCAGACCCAGGATCAGCAGCGCTCCACCGAGGGTTTCGCCAGCCGCGGCCGCGATCGCGAGAATTTCCGGGTAGCGGAATCCCGAGCTCTCCAGCAGGTTCTGAAATCCGTCCAGGCCGGGGCCGTTCCACAGTCCGACGAGCTTCTGCAGTCCGTGACCGAGAAACACCGCTCCGATGGTGACACGGAGGACGAACAGACCGAGGTCGGTGCTGCCGCGGCGTGCGGGAACCTCGACGGTCTCGGTACGAACTTCGGGCTCCGGGGCAACGGCCGCCGCGGGCGCTGCCGCTGCGGTGGTCCCGAGGTACTCGGTGGAGCGATCGGAGTACGCACTCGACGTCGTGTTCTCGGAGGTCGACGGGCGATCGGACGTCGAATCGGCGAAGGCCGACGGTCGATATGTCTGCATCTTCTCCGTGGGCTGTGCGTCTGCCGAGCGTGCGTCGGACGACGACGAGTACGGAAAGTCGAGTTCGTCGTCGGTTCGCGGCAGTCGATCCGAGCGCTGGGCACCGAACGCCGTGGTCGGCGGACCCGCGGCGTCGGTGCGGTCGGACGCCGACGTCTCCGAGGTGGAGCGCGAGGGTGGAATCTTCTCCGTGGGATTGTCGTACGGGCTCTCGGCCGGTTCGTACGACTGATCCGGCCGGTTGGGGTCGCGCGGTGTATCGGTCACCTCCCCACAGTAGAGCCGAAGTGCGCTCCTCACCGACGTCGACGCTCACGGCCGCGTGGCGTGTCTCCCTCCACGTTCCGTAACGTTCGAAGCATGAAGCCGGTCGGAGCGTCGCCACGAACTGCAACCGCTGCCGTCGTCGCCCTGTCGATGACCGCAGCCCTGCTCGCCGGGTGCGCCCGTTTCGACGACTCGAACGCCTCTCCGTTCACTCCTGCGCCGGAGGTGGGCGCGGCCGAGCTGGAGCCGACGACTCCCAGCGACACGCCGCCGCCGTCCGATCCGAACGCTCCGCCGCCGCCGTCCGGTCCGTGTGTCGACCCGGATTCGGCGGTGATCGCGACATGTCTGGACACCACGGGCGGTCTCGTCGCGCTCCCCGACGGACAGTCGGCACTGGTCGCAGAGCGTCGCACCGGTCGCATCATGGAGGTCGCTGCCGGCCGCACGCCGGTCGAGGTGGCTCGAATCGATGTCGACGGCACCGGCGACGGCGGCCTGCTCGACATCGCGCTGTCTCCGACCTACATCGAGGACGGGTTGCTCTACGCCCTCATCACCACATCCGCGGACACCAGAGTGGTCAGACTCGCTCAGGGCGATGTACCCAAGGACATCCTGACCGGCATCCCCCGCGGCGCGACGGGCAATCGCGGAGCCATCGACTTCTACACACCGAACGAACTACTGGTCCTCACCGGCGACAACGGCGATCCGGCCGCGGCCGCGAGCCCGAACTCCCTGTCCGGCAAGCTGTTACGGGTGACGTCGCTGTCCCCGACGACAAACCCCCCACGCCCGCAGATCGCACTCAGCGGCATCGGCACGGCGGGCGACGTCTGCACCGACGGCACCGGAAACATCTACGTCACCGACCGCACCGCGCTGGAGGATCGCCTGCAGCGCATCGACACTCTCGGTGCAGTGTTCAACCCGGTGTGGACGTGGCCGGACCGTCCCGGTGTTGCCGGATGCGCAGCGGGCGCAGGTGGGGTGGCCGTGGCCCTCACGACGGCCAAAGCTGTTGCAGCACTGACCACGGACCCGAACACCGGAGCTGTCTCGGCCGAACCGACACTGCTGATCCAGGACGAATACGGCCAGTTGAACGGCGCGACGAGCTCGGCCGATGGACAGATCCTGGTGGGCACCGTCAATAAGAACGGGCCGACCGTCGGACCCACCGACGACCGCGTCGTCAAGGTGCCGTTCCCCGGCGGCGGCGGAGGCGGCTTCGACTGAACGACGAACGACTGCGGCCGAGCGCGATACGCGCTCGGCCGCAGTCGTTCTCGGTCGTGATCAGGGCTGACCGCAGGCCTCGAGTACCAGCTCCTTGACGCGGGCGGCATCGGCCTGGCCGCGCGTCGCCTTCATCACCGCACCGACGATCGCCCCGGCGGCCTGAACCTTGCCGCTGCGGATCTTCTCGACCACACCGGGATTCGCTGCGAGCGCCTCGTCCACGGCGGCCTGCAACTTGGTGTCGTCCTTCTCCAGTACGAGATTGCGCGCCGCCATGACCTGCGCAGGCTCACCCTCGCCCGCCAGCACCCCGTCCACCACCTGACGGGCACCGTTGTTGTTGAGCTTGCCGTCGGCGACCAGTGCAGCCACCTCGGCAACCTGAGCAGGGGTGATGGACAGATCGGTCAGTCCGACGCCGGCGATGTTGGCCTGCTGCGCCAGGTACGACACCCACCACGAGCGTGCCGCCTGCGCCGACGCACCCGCCTCGACCGTCGCCGAAACGAGCTCGAGTGCACCGGAATTCACCAGATCGCGCATCTCCTCGTCGGAGACACCCCACTCCTTCTGAATCCGACCACGGCGCAACCACGGCAGCTCGGGCAGCGTCGTCCGAAGCTCCTCGATCCAGGCCGCGTCGGGAGCGACGGGCGCAAGATCGGGCTCGGGAAAGTAGCGGTAGTCCTCGGCGGTCTCCTTCTTACGGCCTGCGGTGGTGGTGCCGTCCGACTCCTGGAAGTGCCGAGTCTCCTGCGTCACCTCTCCACCCGATTCGAGAACTGCCGCCTGACGCCGCATCTCGTACCGAACGGCAACCTCGACGCTCTTGAGCGAGTTGACGTTCTTCGTCTCGGTGCGGGTGCCGAATTCGGTAGCCGTCTTCTCCATCAGAGACACATTGGCGTCGCAACGCAACGAGCCCTGATCCATCCGCACATCGGACACGTTCAGCGATTTCAACAGGTCACGGAGCGCGGTGACGTACGCACGTGCGACCTCGGGCGCACGCGCACCGGTCCCCGTGATGGTCTTGGTCACGATCTCCACCAACGGCACACCGGCACGGTTGTAATCGAGCAGCGAGTGCGACGCCCCCTCGATGCGCCCGGTAGCCCCGCCCACGTGCGTCGACTTACCGGTGTCCTCCTCCATGTGCGCGCGCTCGATCTCCACACGAAACGTGCTGCCGTCGTCGAGCAGCACATCGAGGTAACCCTCGGTCGCGATGGGCTCGTCATACTGCGAGATCTGATAGTTCTTCGGCTGATCCGGGTAGAAGTAGTTCTTGCGAGCGAACCGCCCCCACGGGGTGATCGAGCAATTGAGAGCCAGCCCGATCCGAATCGCCGACTCCACGGCAGCAGCGTTCACCACCGGAAGCGCGCCGGGAAGGCTCAGGCACACCGGGCACACCTGGGTGTTCGGCTCCGCACCGAACTCGGTGGGGCAGCCGCAGAACATCTTGGTCGCCGTGCCCAACTCCACATGGACCTCCATGCCCAACACGGGGTCGAACTTGGCGAGCACATCGTCGTAATCGATCAAATCGACGGTTGCAGCAGTCATGCACGCAAGTTTATGTCCTCCCCACCGCCAGCCGTTCCCGCAGGCTCCACTCCCGCCTCCATGGGTCGTTCCCGCAGGCTCCACTCCCGCCTACAACGCGCGAGTAACAACGAGTCCTCGTTACCGTGCACGGGTGACTCCCCCAGAGCGACAGACACTGTCCATGACCGTGCTGATGACACCCGACATGGCCAACTTCTCCGGCAATGTCCACGGCGGCACGATTCTGAAGTTCCTGGACCAAGTTGCGTACGCCTGCGCCAGTCGCTATGCGGGGGCCTACGTCGTCACCCTGTCGGTCGATCGCGTCGTGTTTCGCGAACCCATCCACGTCGGAGAACTGGTCACGTTCTCTGCGTCGGTCAACTACACCGGCCGCACCTCCATGGAGGTCGGCATCCGAGTGGAGACCGAGAACATCCAGTGCGGTGAATTACGCCACACCAACAGCTGCTACTTCACCATGGTGGCGATCGGCGACGACGGCAAGCCGAAGACACTGCCCCAGTTGACGCCGACCACCGAGGTCGGTGCGCAGCGTTTCGAGGCGGCGCGACGACGGCGCGAACTACGCCGCGAGACCGAGGAACGTGAGGCCGAGATCCAGGAAGCCTCAGGACGTATCTGACGGCCGACGCCCCGCCCGATCAGCCGAAGAACGCGGCGGCGTCGTCGTATCGGGTCTGGGGTACCCGCTTGAGTTGCTTGGTGGCCTCGGCCAGAGACACCAGGCCGATCTCGGTTCCGCGCAACGAGACCATCTTGCCGAAGTCGCCCGAATGGGCCGCATCGGTCGCATTCACGCCGAATCGTGTTGCGAGAACGCGATCGTACGGCGTCGGTGTTCCACCGCGTTGGACGTGGCCGAGCACCGTGGTCCGTACTTCCTTGTTGATGCGGCGTTCGATCTCGACACCGAGTTGGTGAGCGACTCCGGTGAATCGAACGTGGCCGAACTCGTCGATACCGCCGTCGAGAAGCTTCATCGAGCCCTCCATCGGCTTGGCACCCTCGGCGACGACACAGATGAAATGCGAGTCTCCGCGCTGAAAACGCTTGCGCACCAACGTGCATACCTCTTCGACGTCGAACGGCTGCTCGGGGATCAGCGTCATGTGCGAACCGGACGCCAGACCGGCGTGCAGAGCGATCCACCCCGCGTGCCGACCCATCACCTCGACCAGCATCACGCGCTGGTGGGATTCGGCGGTGCTGTGCAGACGGTCGATCGCATCGGTGGCGATCGTCAGCGCCGTGTCGAAGCCGAATGTGACGTCGGTGCAGTCGATGTCGTTGTCGATCGTCTTGGGCACGCCGACCACGGGCACACCCTCCTCCGACAACCACGCGGCAGCGGTCAGGGTCCCTTCGCCACCGATCGGGATCAACACGTCGATGCCGTTGTCCTCGAGAGTCTGCTTGACCCGATCGAGTCCGGCGCGCAACACATCCGGATTGGTGCGCGCGGTGCCGAGCATCGTGCCGCCCTTGGTGAGCAACCGGTCGTTACGGTCGTCGTTGCGCAGTTGCACCCGGCGGTCTTCGAGAAGCCCGCGCCATCCGTCCTGGAAACCGACGACAGTGGAGCCGTACCGCGCGTCCGCGGTGCGCACGACTGCGCGAATCACCGCATTGAGCCCCGGGCAATCGCCGCCTCCGGTCAGAACTCCGATGCGCATCGATTTTCGCCTCTCTGCTCGCGGGTCCGTGAAGCGGACCCGGTGACGGACGTCAGCCTAATCGGGCGTTGGATGCTGCGCGCGTCGGTACCGTCCGGTTCTCACTTCGGCGTGACGACGCCGGTCTCGTAGGCCAGGACGACCGCCTGAGCGCGATCACGCAGTCCGAGCTTCGCGAGGACCTTGCCGACGTGCGTTTTCACGGTCTGCTCGGCCAGGAACAGCGAACCCGCTATCTCGGAGTTGGACATACCGGTGGCGATCAGTTCGAGAACCTCGCGTTCCCGCGGAGTCAGATCGCTCAGACGCGCGGACGTGTGCCGCCGAGCTCCCCGCCGGGAGGTGACGTCGGCGATGAGCCGTCTCGTCACCGATGGTGCCAACAACGCCTCGCCTGCGGCGACGACCCGAACACCCCTGATCAACTCCTCGGCCGGAGCATCCTTGAGCAGAAAGCCACTCGCGCCGAGCGCGAGGGCCTCGTAGACGTAGTCGTCGATGTCGAACGTCGTCAGCATCAGAATGCGCACCGGCGACGGAAGTGACGCAGAGAGAATGGCGCGAGCGGCATCGAGACCGTTCATCTCGGGCATCCGAACGTCCATCAACACCACGTCGGGCAACAACCGGGCGACCTCGCCGACCGCGGTCCTGCCGTTGTCGGCGTCTCCGACGACCGAGATGTCGGCCTGCGCACCGAGAAGGGCACCGAACCCCTGCCGCACCATTGCCTGGTCGTCGGCGATGAACACCGTTGTAGCCACGCGCAACAGCCTAGGCGAGATCGTGCCGAACAACCGGTGCCGTCGAGATCGGCATGCCGTTCGGAACGTGCACCGCGACCTCGAATCCTCCGTCGGGCAGATAGGTGGCGTGCAGCGTGCCGTGCGCCGCGCGCGCACGATCGCGCATACCTGTTATCCCGTGCCCACCGGTATCGGCTCCAGCAGTGCGTCGGACACTCGTGCTCGGCGACGCAGTGTTGATCACGGTCATGACGACCGTACTCGGCCCGACCGTGATGTCGACGGTCACCGCGGCCCCTGGGGCGTGCCGGGCAGCGTTGGACAGCGACTCCTGCAGAACTCGGTACAGCGCCAACCCTGTTGTGTCGGTGATCGATTCGATCCGGCCGGTGACAGTCCACCGCACGTCCATACCGGCCTTGCGGCTCGCGTGCAGGGTGCGTTCGAGGTCGAGTGCATTCGGTGCCGGTGCGTCCTGCCACTGCGCTCCGTCGCTGCGCAGCACGCCCAGCATTCCCCGAATCTCGTTGAGCGCTTCCCGGGCGGTGACGGCGATCGACTCGAATTCCTGTGCTGCGGAATCGGATACATCATCGAGTCGATACTGCGCGCTCTGCGCCTGCACGACGACCATCGACATATGGTGCGCAACGACATCGTGCAGATCGCGGGCGATCTTGGCTTTCTCCTCGAGAACGGTGCGTCGGGTGCGCTCGAGCTCACTGACTTCCTCTTGCTGCGCGAGCTGCCTACGGGAGAGAACGAGCCAGCGGATCAACAGTCCGAACACCACGATCGCGGTCAGACCCACCGACCAGCCGACGCCGTCCGCGCCCGGCATGTAGGCGAAGAACACCAGCATGCTGGCCGGCCAGGCGACGAGCAAAACCGATATCGGCGAGCGAACCGCGACGGCGAACAACAACGCCAGAAGAACGAGTACGTGCACCACCTGCCACGGGTAGTCGTAGCCGGGTACACGGTCGAACGCTACCGGTATCACCAGAGCGAACAGAGCCGAGACGGCCCATCCCAGTGCGGGATTGACGCGGATCAACGCGAAAGGAAACGCGGCGAGTGCGCCGACGATGGGCAGTAGCGGACCCGAGACCTGATGGGTGACCGGCAGAGTCGGCCATGCAATCGAATACAGCGTTGCAGTGATCGCAACGATCAGCACGTCGATCGCGCGGAATCCACCGAGTCGGGTCGGCACTCGACGCCGAATCGCTCCGAGTTCGGCGTCGCCTGATCTGTTCCTTCGCACGCACCGAGCCTAGGGACTGTGAGCCGACGAGGTCGTCATACCTGGGTATCAGTTCTGTGCAGTATCCAGGTATCGGATCCCCCTGGGGAACCACCGATGCACGTACGGCAGAACGAGACTTCGGTGCGATGTCCGAAAAATACGCCGCTCCCTAGCGTCGAAAGTCATGAACAGGAACACTTCTCGCGTCGTCATGTGCGCGGCGGCGGCGATCGCAGCGGTGACGGCAACGACCGGCGCGGCATCGACACCGCCTGCTGCCGAATCGACTTCGCCTGTCGCGGTCTCGGTACACGCACTGGTCACCGAGTCGGCGGACGTCGCCGCCCTGACCATCCCCGACGACTTCGGATCGGTGATGGGATACCGGCCTCGGGTGCAGGACGACATGGCAGAGAACCCACACGGCGATTGCTCGACGCCCGTTCCGCTTCCGTCCGAGTTCGATTCCGCATGCAGGGCCCACGACCTGGGCTACGACCTGATTCGGTACGCCGCTGCCACAGGAACGACAGTGGATCCGCAGTGGCGCAGATCGTTCGATGCCCAGTTGGAGGGGCGTATGCACGCCGCCTGCACGGACCGGGCCGACGACGGGCCCCGTCAGGTCTGCGACGCCACCGCATCGGTGGCTGCCACGGCCGTCGACCTCAACTCCTGGCGACAGTCCTTCGGCGCACCGGTGGCCGAGCAGGCATTACCCTTCGTGTTCGGCGGCGCGGGGATCGTTCCGATTGCACTGTGGGGCATCGCGACCGGCCGACATGCGCGCCGACGCCTGCTGACCACCGAGCCGGTGTCCCGGACGATCGAGCCCGCATGATCGCGCCCATCGTCGCAGGCACCGGAGTTGCCGGTTCGGCTCACCCGACTGCCCCGGCCGAGACGGGTGTCCGAATCCCCCGAATCGGCACCTCGGTGGCCCTCACCGTTGCAGTGATGGTGTCCTCGGCTCCCTCGTTGCTCCCACGGCCGGCCGTCACCCAGGCCCTGTTCACCGGCACAGTGATGGCGACGGCACTCGCGGCCGCATGGTCGGCCCGGCGCGTGTTCGGCTCGCGCATGCCCGCTCGGCGGCGCCTGCAGGCCTGGTCGGCGGGTGTCGGGACAGGGATATCCACCTGCTCTTTTGCAGCGAATATTCTCTGGCAGAACCGATTACGGATCGCTATGGACGTCGGGACGGTGGACTGGCGGTACGCAGTGGAGGTGGCCGCAGGGGCGATCTGTGTTGCGGTGGTTCTCTGCGGACTCGGCCGTGCGGCTGTCGGAATCGGCGGCGCACTCGGCCGTGGTCGATCGGTGATTGCGGTTGCCATCGTCGGTCTTGCGTCGTTCGTCGCCGCGCCTTCGGTCGGGTCGGCCGTATCGGACTCGTTCTCGGCCTCGAACTCCGTTGTGGACGACGCAGAGCCCGCTCCGAGCTCGAACACGAGATCAGGAGCTCCGGCCTCGCTCGTCCCGTGGCGCACGCTCGGCGCAGAGGGCCGGAAGTTCGTCTCCGGCGGTCTCGCTCCCGGCACCGTGCGCGCCTACGCGGGTCTGGATTCGGCCCCGACGCTCGATCGCAGGGTGGCGTTGGCCGTCGCGGACCTGGATCGAGCCGGGGGTTTCCAGCGCAGCGTCGTGGTCGTCGCGATACCGACCGGATCGGGGTGGGTGGACGAGAACGCCGTCACCGGTGCCGAGAGCAGATTCGGTGGTGACGTCGCCACAGTGGCGGTGCAGTACTCGAGCGCGCCCAGTTGGGCGACATTCCTGTTCGCCGAGGACGACGCGCGTAGTTCCGCGGACGCGGTGGTTCGCGCTGTGGCGACGCGCGCGGCATCGGAACCGACACCGCCCGACATCATCGTGTACGGCCAGAGTCTGGGCGCGGTGGCGGGAAGCGACGTGTTCCTCTCGATCGGACGGAGCGATCCGGGAATCTGCGGTGCCGTGTGGGCGGGTCCGCCCGCCGGGGCCGTGAACACCGACGGCGCAACGGTGGTGGCCAATTCCTCGGACCCCGTCGTCCGGTGGTCGACCGACCTGCTGTGGTCACCGCCGAACACGTCGAGCACCCGACCCGACGCGCCCACACCGATGTGGCTGCCCGGCGTGAGCTTCCTCCAGACGTCCGTCGATCTTGCGGCCGCACTCGACGTCGGAGCCGGTCACGGCCATCGGTACGGAACCGACCAGGGTACGAGCATGCAACGGTGTCGGTGACGACCACGCCGGGCGATTCAGTCGACAAGCCCCAATCGCCCACCGAGCCAGTCCATTTCCTGCTCCAGCGCGGGAGCCCACACCTGCATCGAGTGCCCGCCGGGCAGCTCGCTGTAGTGCACCTCGAGACCCGCAGCCTCTGCAGCCTTGAAGGTTCGCTCGGTCTGTGGCCGAAATTCCTCGTCGTCGGCACCTACCACGAACGCGCCGGCCGAATCGGGAAATCTGTTGCGCGAGAGTATGTTCAGCGGCGTCGATCGCTCGAAACGCGCCTCGTTCGCCGGGGTGTCCGTGCCGTATGCCGCCGCAACGGATTCGCTTCTCGTCCCGCGCCGTTGCTCGTCCTCGCCGGAGATGTCGAGAAAGGTGGGGTACACCGACGGTGCAGTCACCGCCAGCTGCAGCGCGCACGTTCCGCCGTAGGAATAGCCGCCCACCGCCCACGCCCTCGGATCCGAGGACACCCGGAAGTTCGACCGAACCCACTGCGGCACATCGACGGACAGGTACGTCGCGGCATTCCCGAGGTCCGAATCCATGCACATCGGATTCGCCTCGGTGTCGCCGAGGCCGTCGGCCACCACGACGATCGGGGCCGCGCCGTCGTGACGTGCCGCGAATGCGTCCATCGTCTGGGCCAGCCGACCACCCTCGATCCAGTCGACGACATGGCCGGGTTGGCCGGTGAGCAGCACCAGCACCGGTAGGTCGCTCGCTCCTGCGTCGTACGACGCCGGAACGTAGACGGTCGCGGGTCGCGCGTCGAAGTGCGACACCGTGCCGGGCACGTCCATGTCGATCAACCTGCCGGTGCCCTCGATCGGGACGGCCGGTCGGTGGCCGAGCGCCACGGCCACCGTCGGGTACCGAGTGACGGTCAGATTGGTGAGCACCGTCGCCGCCACCACAAGCGATCCCACGAGACCCAGAGCACTCAGCGGGCCGAACACCGTTCCCAGCGTTCGGCCTCGCCGTGTCCTTCGGACGACCGCGACCACGAGGACGGTCGTCAGGACCGCCGTCGCAGTCAGTGCGACCGCGGGCACTGCACCGGACAGCAGTGGCTGATGAGCCAGATCGGCAGCCCACCGATGCAGCACCTCGAACTACCTCAGATCGCCGCGGGCGGCCTCGTATGCGGCACCGACACGGTAGAGCCGCTCGTCCGCGAACGCCGGAGCCATGATCTGCAGACCGACGGGCAGTCCGTCCTCGGAAGCAAGACCCGACGGCACCGACATCGCGCAGTGACCCGCGAGGTTCGTGGGCAGGGTGCACAGGTCGTTGAGATACATCGCCATCGGATCGTCGACCTTGTCCCCCAACGGAAATGCCGTGGTCGGGGTAGTCGGCGACACCAGCACGTCGACCTTCTCGTACGCGGCGTCGAAGTCACGGGCGATCAGGGTGCGCACCTTCAGGGCAGAGCCGTAGTAGGCGTCGTAGTATCCCGCGGAGAGGGCATAGGTCCCGATCATGATGCGACGCTTGACTTCCGGTCCGAACCCCTGTGCGCGCGTGGTGGCCATGACCTGCTCGGCGCTGTGCTTGCCGTCGTCACCCGCCCGCAACCCGTACCGCATGCCGTCGAACCGAGCCAGGTTGGACGACACCTCCGACGGAAGAATCAGGTAGTAGGCGGCCAGTGCGTGCACGAAGTTGGGGCACGACACCTCGACCACCTCGGCACCGAGTTCGGTCAGTGTCGCCACCGCGGCGTCGAAGGACGAGATCACACCGGGCTGGTACTTGTCCGAGTGCAATTCCTTGACGACACCGACACGCACTCCGGTCAGGTCACCGCGAGCACCCTCTCGCGCCGCCTCGACCACCGGTCGAACTGCAGTCTCCACCGACGTGGAGTCGCGCGAGTCGTAGCCGGCGATGACCTCGTGCAGCAACGCGGTATCGAGCACGGTTCGACCGCACGGGCCACCCTGATCGAGAGAGGAGGCACAGGCGATCAGTCCGTAGCGCGAGACGCTGCCGTAGGTCGGCTTGGTTCCCACGGTGCCGGTCAGCGCCGCCGGCTGGCGGATCGATCCTCCGGTGTCGGTGCCGATGGCCAGCGGGGCCTGGTACGACGCGAGCGCCGCAGCACTGCCGCCACCCGAGCCACCGGGGATGCGGGTGGTGTCCCAGGGGTTCTTGGTCGGTCCGTAGGCCGAGTTCTCGGTGGACGAACCCATCGCGAACTCGTCCATGTTGGTCTTGCCCAGCACCGGAATGCCCGCGGCCCGCAGCTTCGTGGTGAGCGTCGCGTCGTACGGCGACATCCACCCGTCGAGAATCTTCGATCCGGCCGTCGTCGGCATGTCGGTCGTGGTGAACACGTCCTTGAGGGCCAGCGGCACGCCTGCCAGAGCCGAAGCAGGTGCGTGTCCGGCGGACAATCCCGCATCGACGTCGGTCGCCGCTGCGAGTGCCTCGGATCCTGCGACGTGCAGAAAAGCGTGCAGGTCACCATCGACCTCGGAGATCCGGTCGAGATGCGCCTGAGTCACCTCGACGGCGCTGACCTCACGCGCATGGATTCGGGTGGCGAGCTCGGACGCGTCGAGCTTCGTCAGGTCGGTCATTCGCTCTCTCCCAGAATCTGCGGCACCGCGAAACGGCCCTCCTCGGCGTTCGGTGCGCCGGACAGTGCCTGTTCCGGCGTCAGGCCTGGAACGATCACGTCGGGACGCGTCACGTTCACGATGTCGCTGGGGTTGGCGGTCGGTGGGACGTCGTCGGTTGCCACCTCCGCCACCGTCTTGACGTGATGAAGAATCGAATCCAACTGGCCGGCGAACTCGTCGAGTTCGGCGTCGCTGAGAGCCAAGCGCGACAGCCGGGCGAGGTGAGCGACCTCGTCGCGGGAGATGTCTGGCACCGCGTAGACCCCTTTCGGACATAGAAGCGGAGCCTGCAGAAGCGGCCCCGTATTCGTGCAGAGCGAACCTCGTGGGTTCGCGAACGCGGTCCAGCCTAGTGCGCAGCATTACGCGGACTTCACTCACGCCTCGCGGCCGCGTGGAGTGTCGGAATTGTCACGGCCCGCGTTGCGCGACGTACCCGACGGGTCGAAGATGCAAGGATTGCTCGCGCCGGGGTGCACAGTGTTCCCAGGAGCGGAGCCTGCCGAACGACCCAAGAGCGGCACGCTACTCGCCAGCAACGACCGATGACGCTGGGGTGGCCGAAATACGCCAGAAGTCGAAAGGGAGCGTGACATGTCCTACCTGCTCCGCGTCCAACTGCCGGATCGGCCGGGCAGCCTCGGATCGTTGGCCGTCGCGCTCGGTTCGGTCGGGGCGGACATCCTCTCCCTCGACGTCATCGAACGCGGTGACGGTTACGCAGTCGACGATCTTGTGGTCGACGTCGCTCCGGGTTCGCTTCCCGACACGCTCATCACTGCTGCCGAGAACCTGACCGACGTTCGGGTCGATTCCATCCGCCCGTACACCGGCGTCCTCGATACGCACCGAGAACTGGAATTGATCGATCGGGTCGCGGCGGCGTCCGACGACCGACTTCAGGTGCTCGTCGACGGAGCCCCCCGCGTTCTGCGGGTGGGGTGGAGCACAGTCGTTGCCACCAACGCACACGGTCCGTTCCGTCTGGTGGGCAGCTCGGGGGCTCCCGAGACGCACGCCGCCGAGCTGCCCTGGTTCCCACTGAACGCCCCTGCCGCTCTGGACTCGGACGCCGACTGGGTGCCCCAGGTATGGCGGGACATGGACACCAAGATCGCCGCGGCTCCCCTCGGTACCACCGGCACCGTGCTGATGTTGGGCAGGCCCGGGGGCCCGGAGTTCAGGCCCTCGGAGATCGCCCGACTCGGGTATCTCGCCGGCATCGTCGCGACGGTTCTGAACTGACGCGTCCGAACCGACGCGTTCCCGGCCCGATCAGTCCGAGGGTCCGGGTTCTGCGTCGGTCGGAGCCACGGCATCGGGGCCCTCGGTCAGAAGCAGGGTGAATCCCGCTTCGTCGAGCACCGGCACGCCGAGCTCGATCGCCTTGTCGTGCTTGGACCCCGGAGCGTCACCGACCACCACGAACGCCGTCTTCTTCGATACCGAACCTGCAGCCTTGCCACCGCGCAGCAGAATCGCTTCCTTTGCCTCGTCACGCGAGTACGACGTGAGCGACCCGGTGACCACGATCGACAGTCCCTCGAGATTGCGCTCGATGGACGCGTCCCGCTCGTCTTCCATGCGCACGCCCGCGGCCTGCCACTTGTCGACGATGGCGCGGTGCCAGTCGACCTCGAACCACTCGGAGACTGCGGCTGCGATGGTGCCGCCCACCCCGTCGACCGCCGAGAGTTCCTCGACCGACGCTGCCCGGATTCGGTCGAGGCTGCCGAACTCCCCTGCCAATGCGCGCGCTGCCGAGGGACCGACGTGCCGGATGGACAGACTGACCAGCACCCGCCACAGCGGCTGGTTCCGTGCGGTGGCCAGGTTGTCGAGCAACTTTCGACCGGTGGCGGACAACGCCCCGGACTTGGTGCGGAAGATCGCCGTCTTCATCAGATCGTCCTCGGTGAGCGAGAACAGGTCACCTTCGTCCTCGATGGCCCCGGTGGCCAACAGGTCGGATGCGGCCTCGTAACCGAGTCCCTCGATGTCGAATCGCTGCCGCTCGGCCACGAAGAACACCCGCTCGCGACGTTGCGCCGGGCAGAACTGCGAGTTGGGGCAGCGCAGGTCGGCGTCACCCTCCTTCGCCGGGGCCAGAGGCGTCGAGCACTCCGGGCACTCGGTGGGCATGACGAACTCGGTCTCGGCACCGGTCCTGGCGTCGACGACGGGGCCGAGAACCTCCGGAATGACCTCTCCCGCTTTGCGAATGGTCACCGTGTCGCCGATCAGAACGCCCTTGCGCTTGACCTCCGACCCGTTGTGCAGCGTCGCCAGCGACACCGTCGAGCCGGCCACGAGCACCGGCGTCATGTAGGCGAACGGCGTCACTCTGCCCGTGCGGCCGACGCTGACCCGGATGTCGAGCAGCGTCGTGGTGACCTCCTCGGGTGGGTACTTGTACGCGATCGCCCACCGCGGCGCGCGAGACGTCGTCCCCAGTCGACGATGAAGCGACATGTCGTCGATCTTGACGACCAGGCCGTCGATCTCGTGTTCGACGTCGTGTCGATGCTGGTCCCAGTAGACGACCTTCTCGATGACGGCATCGACGCCCTGCACTCGGGTCGTGTGGGTGGAAATGGGCAGACCCCAGGCGCGGAGAGCCTCGTAGGCGTGCCATTGCGACTCGGGCGTGAAACCCACCATGCGACCGAAGCCGTGGCAGATCATTCCCAGACGCCGCTTGGAGGTGACCGCCGGATTCTTCTGTCGCAGCGACCCTGCCGCCGAATTTCGTGGATTCGCGAACGGGGGCTTGCCCTCCGCCACCAGTGCGGCGTTGAGCGCCTGGAAGTCCTCCAGCCGGAAGAAGACCTCGCCGCGTACTTCCAACAGTTCCGGGACGGGGTACTGCTCGCTCCCGGTCAGGGTGTCCGGGATGTCGTCGATCGTGCGCGCGTTGAGCGTCACGTCCTCTCCGGTACGTCCGTCACCTCGGGTGGCGCCGCGCACGAGCGTGCCGTTCTCGTACACCAGATTCAATGCGACGCCGTCGATCTTGACCTCGCACAGATACTCCAGATCCGGCCCTGCTTCGGTCTCGACCCGTTTGGCCCAGGCTCGTAGCTCGTCGTGATCGAACACGTTGTCCAAGCTCAACATTCGTTCCAGGTGGTCCACGGCGGTGAATTCCGTGGCGAAGCCGCCCCCGACGAGTTGGGTCGGTGAATCCGCCGTACGCAGATCCGGATGCGCCTCTTCCAGCTCGTTCAGCTCGCGCAGCAGGGCATCGAACTCGCCGTCGGACACGATCGGCGAATCTCGGACGTAGTAGCGAAACTGGTGCCCGCGAACTTCCTCGGCCAGCGTCTGCCATCGCTCGCGATCGGCAGAGGACGCAGCATCGAGTTCAACACCGACCGTCCCTGCGCTGTCGTCGGTTCCTGCGGGTGATTCGGTCGGCTCGGGCACGTATCGAAGATTATCCGACCCCACCGACAGTGCCCCATCGGCCGACACCGTGCGGCTAGCGACCCATGAGTCCCAGCAGCAATGTCGCGGCGACGATCGCCACCGCGCAGATTCCGGCGGTCAGAGCGAAGCCGGTCACGAAAGAGTCCGCGTAGATACCGCCGAGCACGGACGCCATCACCGACAACAGCACTCCGGCGGGTAGTCCACGTCGCTGGGCATCCGATAGCCGATACATCGCACGATCATCGCAGAGGTCGCACCCGAGCACACCGGCGCATCGACGCATCGACGCACGTCGGTTCGAGGCCTCAGATCTCTTCGACGACCAAACTGTTTCCACCGGACTGTTTGGACCGGTACATCGCCGCATCCGCCGTACGGGCTGCTCTGCCGACGACGGACGTACCGACGTCCCACAGAGCCGAGTCCTCGCGCAGCAACGCCATTCCCACGCTGACGGTGACGGGGATGTCGTCGCGGCGGTCCCAGAGGACCCGAACGATGTCGAAGCCGAGATCGACCATCCCCCGCGCATCACCGACCATGGCGACGAGGAACTCTTCGCCACCGGTTCGAGCGAGCACTCCCCCCTGATGCCGGACCACGCGGCGCAGCCGATCTGCGACCCGCACGATCACTTCGTCGCCGCGGCTGTGCCCGAATCGGTCGTTGACGGCCTTGAACTTGTCGATGTCGACAACCAGGAAAGCCATGGACATGCCGCGCTTACCGGCTTCGTGCCACAAGTCCAGCAGTTCACTGTCGATGCCGCGCCGGTTGTACACCCCGGTCAGGGGATCGAGAACCGACCGCTTGGCGTCGTTGGACAGCGTCGTCCAGGCCACCTGAGCGAACACCGGTACTCCCACCGTCGCCAGGAGCAGAACCACCGTCGCCGTCACCACCGCGGGCCCGTCGATGTAGTCCACCTCGTCGCTCGTCACCGACAGGAAGGTGCGGATACCGAAACCGACGATGAACGTTGCGGTCCACACCAGATGCGCCACCAGCAGTCGCGGACTGAGGAAGTAGGTGCAGAACGCTCCTGTGACGGCGAACAACACCGTTCCGATCAGGGACGCGACAGGCGCGTACAGAATCAACACCGAGGTCGTGAGAATGTCCCCGAAGGCCAGGAACGCGACGAAGAACTTCTTTCCCGGGATCGGGCCGAGCACGCACCGGGCGGCGACGAACACCTGAGTGACCAGAACGAAGAGGACCCAGCCGATGGCCGTCGGTCCCTGCGGCCCGAGATCGCTGAACAGCATCAAGATCGAGGTGACGGCGTACATCAGCGTGGCGGTGCCGAACACCACGCGGATGATCCCGGTCAGCGGACGGGTCGATCTGTGATTGATGATCCACTCGAAATCGTGCGGCGCTCGGTACCAGTCGGAGGTGGCCGCGGCCAGTTTCGCCACGAGTCCTCGACGGTGCCTGCCGGAACGCCGGAGGGAGGCGACCTCGTCGAAGTCGCGACCACCTGATGCCATTTCCGAACTCCCGCGTGTTCAACAGACCCCCGACGGCCATGTGAATAGTGTCACACCTGTTCGGCGTCCTAACAGCAGTGGGTTCGATCGGCCCGAAGTCGACAGCGTTTCACTGCGAGCGGCTGTGTGATCTCACAACGAATCGGGGGAATCCGCGAACGCGGCAGCCACGTCGCGGGCGAGTCCTGTTGCGCGACGGGCCCACTCCGGTGTACTTCCGGACAATCCACATGCAGGCGTCACGGAGATATGGGAGGCGAGAATCGATCTGTCGAATCCGAGTCGGTCGATCAACGTGACGCCCGGCTCGGCCAGTTCGCGCCAATGCGGTGGCCGCTCCGGCGTTTCGGACGGAATCAACCCGAGCATCAGTGTCTTGCCGGATTGCAGCAGCTCGCCGACTCCGTCGAAATCGCTGCGGCGCAGCGCAGTCGCGTCGACGGCGACTGCGACCGCGCGCGAACGGCGAAGCAGATCGAACGGAACGTCGCCGGCACAACAGTGGACGGCAACGGGACGATCGATCGTCTCGATCAACGAATCGAGCAGGTCGAGAACATCCGGTTCCGGGACTGCCCGCACAGAATCGAGCCCGGTGATGCCCGTCAGGCTGCCGGCCAGAACGGCTGCGAGACTGGGTTCGTCGAGCTGAACGAGGACGTCGACTCCGAGCCGACGCGTCACTTCCGCGCAGTGCAGGCGCAGTCCCTCGCCGAGGGATTCGGCGAAATGCCGCAGCGCACCGCGATCGGTCAGGGCCCGATGCCCGTGCCGAAGTTCGACCTGCGCCGCCATCGTGAACGGACCGGCCGCCTGGACCTTGATGGTGCGGCCGCTGCCGCGAAGCCCCGACACCTCCCACAGTTCCTCGAGCACGTCGAGGTCCTCGGCCAGGAAATCGGTCGCCCGCCGGCCGGCGAGCATCGGGCGTGGCACGACGCGATAACCGGAGGTGCGCACGTCGAGCTCGACGTCGACCATGATGGCTCCGGTGCGTCCGATCATGTCCGCACCGAGGCCGCGAGCCGGAAGTTCGACGACGTGTGGGAGCTCGGTGAACTCCCCGACGACGACCGCGGCGGCCTCACGGATGTCGGTGCCCGGCCACGAACCGATGCCGGTCGCCAGTCCAGCGAAGACGCCCGGGGTCACTCGCGCTCGGATCGAGTACCCGAGATGGTCGAGCTGCCGATGACGATGTCGCCGTGAATGTCCTTGCGGTACAGCACCGCAGCCTGGCCCTTGGCCACACCGGTCAGTGGAGCCCGCAGTTGGATCTCCATGCCGTCACCCGCTGCCTCGGCGACCGCCTCGGTCAGTCCGCCGTGCGCACGGACCTGGACGACGCACTCGATGGGGCCGGTCGGGGCGGTACCTTCGGTCCATACCGCGCGATCTCCACTGATCGCCCAGACGTCGAGCTTCTGTGCCGAGCCGACCATGACGGTGCCACTGTCGGGTTCGATCGACGTCACGTAGCGGGGACGGCCGTCCGCGGCCGGGCCTTCCACGCCGAGGCCCTTGCGTTGCCCGATGGTGAACCCGTGCACGCCTTCGTGATCGGCAAGTTCGGCTCCGGTCTCGGAGTCGACGACCTTGCCCGGGCGTACGCCGATCCGCGCGCCGAGGAATGCGCGAGTGTCGCCCGACGGGATGAAGCAGATGTCGTGACTGTCCGGCTTGTCGGCGACGGCCAACCCACGCTCGGCAGCCTCCTCGCGAATCTCGGACTTCGGGGTGTCCCCGATGGGGAACATCGCACGCGAGAGCTGGGCCCGGTTCAGCACGGCCAACACGTACGACTGATCCTTGTCCGCGTCCACGGCACGTCGCAGCACTCCGTCGTGCAGTTGCGCGTAGTGCCCGGTCGCGACGGCATCGAAGCCGAGAGCGAGAGCGCGGTCGGCCAGAGCGGAGAACTTGATCTTCTCGTTGCAGCGCAGGCACGGATTCGGGGTCTCACCTGCGGCATAGGACGCGACGAAATCGTCGATGACGTCCTCTTTGAAGCGATCCGCGAAATCCCATACGTAGAAAGGGATTCCGAGTACGTCGGCAGCTCGACGAGCGTCACCGGCGTCTTCCTTGGAGCAGCAACCACGCGAACCGGTGCGCAGAGCGCCGGGAGCGGTCGACAGAGCCAGGTGCACACCGACGACGTCGTGGCCCTCGTCCACGGCACGGGCCGCGGCAACGGCCGAGTCGACTCCCCCGCTCATAGCAGCCAGAACACGCATCAGCGATTTCCTCCTCGAGCTCCGACGCCGGCCAATCCGGCGGCACGAGCGCGTTCGACGACCTGCGGCAGAGCCGCAAGCACAGTGGTGACGTCCGATTCGGACGAGCCGGTTCCCAACGAGAACCGCAGTGATCCGCGGGCGACGGCCGGATCGCACCCGAGCGCGATCAGAACGTGACTGGCGCTGGCCACGCCGGCAGTGCACGCCGAGCCCGTCGAGCATTCTATGCCTGCCGCATCGAGCAACATCAACAGCGAATCACCCTCGCACCCGGGAAAGGTGAAGTGCACGTTCCCGACCAGCCGATCGTCGCCTTCCGGCCCGTTGAGGACGGCGTCGGGAACGGCGTCTCTGATCCCGACGATCAACCGGTCGCGCAGTGCTCTCAGTTCGGCGCGGTGCCGCGCCGAGTTCTCGACGGTCGTACGCAGCGCAGCCGCCATGGCCACGACGCCCGCAGTGTCCGGAGTGCCCGATCGAACGTCTCGCTCGTGCCCCCCGCCGTGGAAGAGCGGAACGCACGGGACCTGGCGGCCGAGCAGAAGTGCACCGACCCCCTGCGGTCCACCGAACTTGTGTGCCGCGATGCTGAGCGCGGACAGACCGCTCTCGGCGAAGCCGACGGGCAGATGCGGCACCGCCTGGACCGCGTCACTGTGCATCGGAACTCCGTATTCGGCGGCCACGGCCGCGAGCTCGGCGACCGGCATGACGGTTCCGATCTCGTTGTTGGCCCACATCACGGTCACGAGCGCAGTCTCGTCGGCATGCAGGGCCAGCTCGGCACGCAGCGCGTCCGGAGTGACCCGCCCCTCTGTATCGACCGGGAGCCAGGTGACGCTCGCACCTTCGTGTGCGACGAGCCACTCCACCGCGTCGAGCACCGCGTGATGCTCCACCGAACTGGCGATGATCCTGGTCAGTGCGGGGTCCGAATCGCGCCGGGCCGCGAAGATGCCCTTGACGGCGAGGTTGTCGCTCTCGGTACCACCGGAGGTGAAGATCACCTCGGACGGGCGCGCGCCGAGGTCCGCAGCGATCGACTCGCGCGATTCCTCCACTCGGCGCCGAGCGGACCGCCCGGAGGTGTGCAGCGAGGACGCGTTGCCCACCGTGGCGAACACAGCGGTCATCGCCTCGATCGCGCTCGGCAGCATCGGGGTCGTCGCTGCGTGATCGAGGTACACCGGTGGCCGCGGCGGGACGGAAGCAGTCGTACTGCGCACTGAAGGCATAACAGGCTAGACGATACCCGCTGCCGTGACCGCGGACCTACCTGCGCGAGGTGGGTCCGCGGTCACGGTGATCGATGCTCGTTCAGGCCGCCGCAACCGTCGGCGGCATCGGCCTGCGTTCGGACTCGGCCATCACCTCGTGCACGGTGGGGTCGAAGACGTCCTTCCCGTATCGTTCCGCAAGCTCCACTCCGTCGCGTCGAATCGCCACCTCGCATCGTCGAGCGAGGTCGCGTCGATCGCCACCGGGTGCCTCCGGGGCGGTGAACTCCACCTCGGCACGCAGGCCTCGCAATCGGAAGATCCGGCCGATGGATGCGCCGATCGTCTCGTCCCCCACGAAGCACGTTGCGGTGGTCTGTTCGCCGGTCCGGTCGAGGTAGCGCAGTCGAATCGGCTGTACCCAGGTCTCCGAATCGATCGCGGCCTGAAGCAGCGCAGGCCGAAGCGAGCCGTACGCGCGACCACACCAGGTGGTGGCTTCGGGGAAGACGACGACCGATCCGCCTGCGCGGACGCGATCGGCCACCTGATCGACGACGCCTGGGAGCTGATGCAGTCGAGCTCGATCGATCGGAAGTACCTTCATGGCCCGCGCGAGGCGGCCGAGCACCGGCCAGTCGATGAGGTCGGCACGCGCGACGAAGGTCGATGGCTGTACTGCAGTGAGTACCACGACGTCGGTCCAGGAGATGTGACCGGCGACGTGCAGTGCGCCTGCAGCGGTTCGGGAGCGCTCCCGTTCCGAGCGGGCGTCGAGCACGGTCAGGTCGATTCCGATGGCGAACAGCAGGGTCCGAGCGCCGATCCGCGTCAGCGAACGGCGAACCCGCGGGAACGGGACCCCGAGGACGACCAGCACCGGCAGTAACCCGAACGCGGCCAGCGCCAGTACGACTCGCAGCACGAGGACGATTCGTCCCACCGTCGGTGGGTTCTTCGGCAGACAGCCGTCACTGCACGGCGACGACGGCATCCACGCGTGCGCGTGCTCGATCGGTCGAGTCACCGGACACCCGACTCGAACGTCGTTGCTGCCGAGCGCAAGCGGTCGAGATAGCGAGTGTTGGCCTCGTGCAGGCCGAGCACCGCGACGAAGTCCGCGACACCGAATTCGGGATCGTGGGCGGGCTCACCACAGATGGAGGCACCGAGCCGAAGGTAGCCGTTCATCAACGGCGGCATCGACGTTCGCGCCGCGGGTTCGATGTCGATCAGGTCCACCCCGTCGACGACGACCGGAGAGTACGGCCTGACCCGACGGTCGAGCGGCGTGGCGTGCTTGCTCAACAGGCGGTCTCGAACACTGCGAACGTTGGCCCCGATGGGGTCCCCCGGTGCCGACTGCATGGGCACCGACACGCAGCCCATCACCCACTCGTATCCCGTCACATCGAGGTAGTGCAGGATTCCTGCCCACATGAGCCCAAGGACGGATCCGGACCGATGATCGGGATGAACCGCAGCCCTTCCCATTTCGACGATATTCATGCCGACGGGATCGAGTGCGGATATATAGAATTCGGTTGCCGTGTAATACCCACCGGCAGAGACGGCGGCCTGCGGCGGCAACATGCGGTAGCAGCCGACGAACGTGTCGGTCCACTGGTCACGAACGAGCAGGTGATCACAGAATTCGTCGAACCGATCGGCGTCGAGGCCGTCGGTATCGGTGGGAACGGAAAATCCCGGCTCGGAAGCGAACACCTCGTAGCGCAGACGCTGCGCGGCGAGTCGGTGCTCCGGGTCGGTGGACAACACGAGCGAGTAGCGGTCGGTGGCCGGGACGATCGATGCAGTCGAGCTCATGACAGAAGTGGTCATGAGGTGTGTCTAACGAGCGGGGAAGGCCACCGGGCATCGTCGGGGAAACGTGTCGGAAGAGTTTGCGTGAACAAGGTTGCGCCGATCGACACGACAGGCCCTCACCGCGCGGGCGGTGAGGGCCTGTCGGGGAACAGCGCTCGGAGCTACCCCTTGTGCTTCTTGACTGCCTCGGTCAGCTGCGGTGCGACGTTGAAGAGGTCACCGACGATGCCGTAGTCGGCGATCTCGAAGATGGGCGCTTCCTCGTCCTTGTTGACAGCGACGATCGTCTTCGAGGTCTGCATGCCTGCACGGTGCTGGATGGCTCCGGAGATACCCAGTGCGACGTACAGCTGCGGGGAGACGGTCTTACCCGTCTGACCCACCTGGAACTGGCCCGGGTAGTAGCCGGAGTCGACAGCGGCGCGCGAAGCACCGACTGCGGCACCGAGCGAGTCGGCCAGCTCCTCGACGACGGAGAACTTGTCGGCACTGCCGACACCGCGTCCACCGGACACGACGACCGACGCCTCGGTCAGCTCCGGACGGTCGCCGCCGACGATCGGGTCACGCGAGGTGACCTTGACGGCCCCTTCTTCCTGCGCGGGGACCTCGACGGTTTCGCGGGTGCCCGCTCCGGCCTTCGGCTCGGCCTCGACTGCACCTGGGCGCAGCGAGATGACCGGAACGTCGCCGTTTGCCTTGGCCTCGACGGTGAACGCGCCACCGAAGATGGAGTAGACGGCACTGCCGTCGCCGTTCAGTGCGACGACGTCGTTGTGGTAGCCCGAGCCGAGGCGTGCTGCGAGTCGACCCGCAACTTCCTTGCCCTCGATCGTGGCTGCGGTGATGATCGCCGTAGGCGAGACCGACTCCGCAAGAGCCGACAGCACGTCGACCTTCGGGGTGACCAGGAATCCGTCGACCGCGTCGGATTCGGCGGCGTAGATCTTCTCGGCACCGGCTTCGGTCAGCGCGTCGGCGACCTTGTCGGTGGTGCCGACCGGGCCGGTGACGACCGCGGACGGCTCACCCAGCGCACGAGCGGCGGTGATCAGCTCGGTGCTGACCTTCTTCAGTGTTCCCTCGACGTGCTCCACGAGCACGAGTACTTCTGCCATGACTTGCTCCTCGTTTGTCTTCGATTGCTCGGTGGGGCGGGATCAGATGATCTTCTGGCCGACGAGGTAGGTGGCGATCTTGTCGCCGCCGTCGCCCTCGTCGGTGAGCCGCTCGCCTGCAGTCTTGGGAGGCTTGGGGGTGGACGACGTGACGGTCGTACCCGCGTTGTCGACGCCGACGATGCCGTCCTCGACACCGATATCGGCCAGCGTGATGGTCTGCACCGTCTTCTTCTTGGCGGCCATGATGCCCTTGAACGACGGGAAGCGCGGTTCGTTGATCTTCTCGGTGACGCTCACGATGGCGGGCAACGCGGCTTCGAGGCCGAAGATGCCTTCGTCGGTCTCCCGCTCGCCGGTGACCTTGCCGTCCGCGACGGTGAGCTTGCGCAGCTGCGTCAGGGCCGGGATCTGCAGGTATTCGGCGATGATCGCCGGAACGGCACCGGTGCGGCCGTCGGTGGCCTCGTTGCCTGCGATGATGAGATCGGCCGGCTCGTCGTTCTCGAATGCGACGTTGCCGAGCGCTGCGGCCAGCGCGTACCCGGTCTGGATCGCGTCGGAGCCGTGCAGGGTCGGGTCGTTGAGGTGCACTGCGCTGTCTGCACCCATCGACAGGGCCTTGCGGATGGCATCGGTGGCGCGATCGGGGCCTGCGGACAGAACCTTGACCTCACCGCCCTGGGCTTCCTTGATGAGCAGTGCCTCTTCGACGGCCCGCTCGTTGATCTCGTCGAGGACGGCGTCGGCAGCCTCGCGATCGAGGGTGTAGTCACCGTCGGTGAGCTTGCGCTCGGACCACGTGTCTGGAACCTGCTTGATCAAAACAACGATGTTCGTCATGGGTCTGCGTCGACCTCCTGGTCATGTTCTGCTGATCGTGAGTGTTCTAACGGTTCGTGCAGTTCTACGGTCTGGGACGAGGTTACCTCACCGTAGTTACCCGTGGGTAACATACCTCCCTGCCTGTCCGACCATACATCTGTACCCCGACTGTTATGGAGACCACGTTGGCTTACCTCCCCCGCGTCTCCACTAACCTTTCGTCGGTGAACGATTCATCGGCTCAGGCACCGGCACCGGCACCACTGCCCCTCACCGGGGAGCGCACCGTGCCCGGCATCGCCGAGGAGAACTACTGGTTCCGCCGCCACGAGGTGGTCTACCGCGCACTCGTCGAGCACTGCCGCGACCGAACGGTGCTGGAAGCGGGATCGGGAGAAGGCTACGGAGCCAACATGATTGCCGATGTCGCGACGACAGTCCTCGGTCTCGACTACGACAGGTCGGCCGCCGCGCACGTGCACGCCCGTTACCCGAGGGTGACGATGCTGCGCGGCAACCTCGACCGCCTCCCGGTCGCCGATTCCTCGATCGACGTCGTCGTCAATTTCCAGGTGATCGAGCACCTCTGGGATCAGGGTGCGTTCCTCGCCGAGGTGCACCGGGTGCTCGCGCCCGGCGGCATTCTGTTGATCAGCACGCCCAACCGCATCACGTTCTCGCCCGGACGCGACACCCCGCTCAACCCGTTCCACACCCGCGAACTCGACGCGGCCGAACTCACCGAGCTTCTCGTGGACGCTCGGCTCGAGGTCGACGAAATCACCGGAGTCCGGCACGGACGCACGCTGGCCGCACTCGACGCCAAGCACGGCGGTTCGTTCATCGACGCACAGATCGAACGGGCTCTGGCCGGTGAGCCCTGGCCGGCCGAACTCACCGAGGACGTCGCGGCCATCTCGATCGAGGACTTCGACATCGCCGCCGACCGCATCGACGACAGCCTCGATCTGGTCGCAGTCGCCCGCAAGAGTTCGAGCGCGGTGATCGGGTGACATCCGGTGCCACCGTGCCGGGCATGTTCTCCCTCGTGCTGCACTCCCACCTGCCGTGGCTGGCCAATCACGGGCGCTGGCCCGTCGGCGAGGAATGGCTGTACCAGTCCTGGGCGGACTGCTATCTACCGATCACCGAGACGCTCGAACGGCTGGCCGAGGACGGCCACGGCAACGTGCTCTCGCTGGGGGTCACCCCGGTACTGGCCGCTCAACTCGACGATCCACACTGCCTGTCCGGAATGCACCACTGGCTCGGGAACTGGCAGCTCAGAGCCCACGAGGCGACAGACCGCGACCTGTCCGTTCGGGAACACCGAGGTTCTGCCGCCGCGCTCGATCGATTCGAGACCCGGTGGCGGCACGGCGGGTCCGCGGTCCTTCGACCGCTGATCGACACCGGAACCGTCGAACTGCTGGGTGGACCCTTGGCGCACCCGTTCCAGCCGCTGCTCGATCCCCGACTGCGCGCCTTCTCGCTCCGAGAAGGACTGCTCGACGCCCACACCCGGTGGGGCACAACGCCCCGAGGGATCTGGGCACCCGAATGCGGATTCACCCCGGGCATGGAAACCGAGTACGCCGCGGCCGGGGTCTCGCACTTCATGGTCGACGGTCCGGCAATGCGCGGAGACACCTCCCTCGGCAGGCCGGTGTGGGACTCCGACGTCGTCGCGTTCGGACGCGATCTCCCGGTCAGCTACCGCGTGTGGTCACCGAAGTCCGGCTATCCCGGCCACGGTTCCTATCGGGATTTCCACACCTACGATCACGCCACCGGTCTCAAACCGGCCCGGGTCACCGGCCGCTCGGTCGCGTCGAACGACAAGGCTCCCTACGACCCCGAACGGGCCGCGGCGACGGTGGACCGTCACGTCGCCGACTTCGTCGATGTGGTGCGCAGGCGGTTGATCTCCGAATCCGAGCGCATCGGACGCGACGCCCTGGTCGTCGCAGCATTCGACACCGAGCTGTTCGGGCACTGGTGGCACGAGGGCCCACAGTGGCTCGGCAAGCTCATGCGCGCGCTTCCCGCCGCAGGCATCACCGTCGGCACGCTGAACGACGCCCGCGAGCAGGGTTACGTCGGGGCGCCGCTCGAACTGCAGGATTCGTCGTGGGGATCGGGCAAGGACTGGCGCGTGTGGGCGGGCGACGACGTAGCCGATCTGGTCGCGCTCAATTCCGAGGTGTCCCGGGCCGCTCTCGACGCCGTCGATACCGCCCGAGACGCTCGGCGTCGCGCCGGTGGACCCGAACTACGCAATCGCGTCAACGATCAGATACTGCGTGAGACACTGATGGCCGTGGCCAGCGACTGGGCATTCATGGTCAGCAAGGATTCCGCCGCAGGCTACGCGCGGGAGCGGGCGCACGTCCATGCACATGCGCTGCGCGAGATCGCTGCCGCGGCCGCAGCTGGATCACCTGTCCGTGCAGACGAGTTGGCTCGGCAATGGAACCGCGCGGACGGACTGTTTCCTGCGTTGGATGCGCGCCGGCTGCCCGGTGCACACGGTGGCCGTGAGCGAGAAGGTGTAGGGGGGCGTCGATGAAAATCCTGATGGTGTCGTGGGAGTACCCACCCGTTGTGGTCGGCGGACTCGGCCGGCACGTGCACCACCTGGCAACCGAGTTGGTTCGATGCGGACACGAGGTCGTGGTTCTGTCGCGTCGCCCCACCGGAACCGACGCCGCCACCCACCCGACGTCTCACCACATCGAGGACGGGGTGCTCGTCGTCGCCGTCGCCGAGGACCCGGCCCACTTCGTCTTCGGGGAGGACATGCTCGCATGGACCCTCGCGATGGGGCACGCGATGGTGCGTGCCGGCGTCGCGCTGGGAAAGCCCGGTCTGGGTGACGGTTGGCAGCCCGACGTCGTTCATGCCCACGACTGGCTCGTCGCACACCCGGCGATCGCACTCGCCGAGTTCTACGACGTACCGCTCGTCTCGACCATCCACGCCACCGAGGCCGGACGCCACAGCGGGTGGATATCCGGGCGCGTCAACCGCCAGGTGCACTCCGTCGAGTGGTGGCTCGCCAACGATTCCGATGCGGTGATCGCCTGCTCGACATCGATGAAGGACGAGGTCACCACCCTGTTCGGAGTATCTAAGTCGTCGGTGACGGTGATTCGCAACGGAATCGACCGCTCCACCTGGAACTTTCGGCGACGAGAGCCTCGATCCGAGCCGGCCAAGTTGCTCTACGTCGGCCGCCTCGAGTACGAGAAGGGCATCCAGGATGCCATCGCAGCTCTGCCCCGCATCCGACGGAGCCACCCGGGTACCACCCTGCACATCGCCGGCGAAGGAACACAGTTCGCCTGGTTGGCCGGGCTGGCGCGCACGCACCGGGTTGCCCGCGCTGTGTCGTTTCTGGGCAATCTCGACCACACCGAACTCCTCGGCTGGCTGCACGGAGCCGACGCCATCGTCCTTCCCAGTCGGTACGAACCTTTCGGCATCATCGCGCTCGAGGCCGCGGCCGCGGGCACCCCGCTGGTCGCGTCCACGGCAGGCGGTCTGGGTGAAGCGATCGTCGACGGCGTGACCGGCCTGTCCTTCGAGCCCGGCGACGTCGGCGGGCTGGCCGCTGCAGTGCGGCGCGTTCTCGACAATGCGGACGCCGCACAGGAGAGGGCCGTGGCCGCCCGCGAACGCCTCACCGTCGACTTCGACTGGAAGCACGTCGCCGAGACGACCGCCCAGGTCTATCTGGAAGCCAAACGCAAAGTTCGGCATCCGTTGGCCCGACCGCACATCGTCGAGCGCGCTCTGCCCGGCCGTACCTGAGACCAGCAGAGTCAGTTCTCTCGTGCCGCCTCGGCCTGTCCGAGCGCCTTCTTGCGAGCGATATCCTCCAGCGCGGCAATGTATTTCGCGCGTTCGGCGGCACCGGCTTCCCAGGCGACCTTGCGATTGCGGACGACCTTGGCCGGGGCACCGACCGCGATGCTGTAATCCGGGATCTCACCCTTGACCACGGCATGGGCTCCGAGCACGCAGCCCCGACCGATCCGGGTCTCGCGCAGAATCGTCACCTTGGCCGCGATCCACGTGTCCGGCCCGATTCTCACCGGCCCCTTGACGATTCCCTGATCCTTGATCGGCATGTTCACATCGTCCATCCGATGATCGAAATCGCAGATGTAGCACCAGTCGGCCACCAGCGTCGACGCGCCGATCTCGATGTCGAGGTAGGTGTTGACGACGTTGTCCTTGCCGAAGACCACCTTGTCGCCGATCCGCAGCGAACCCTCGTGGCAGCGAATGGCATTGCCGTCGCCGATGTGTACCCAGCGCCCGATCTCGAGGCGCGAGAGCTCGGGAGTGGAGTGGATCTCGACGTTCTTGCCGAGAAACACCATGCCCTTGAGGATCACGTGCGGATTGGCCAGCTTGAACTTCGCGAGGCGGTAGTAGCGCACCAGGTACCACGGCGTGTACGCCTTGTTGGCGAGCACCCAGTCGAGGGACGCACGCGTGAGGAACCGCGCCTGGTCGGTGTCGCGTCGTCTCGACCCGCGCCAGCGTGTCCGCAGCGGCGCGTTCCACATACTCGTCATGGTGGTTCACCCTAGTTTCTCGTTCGCCCGCTCTCTGCCGCCACCCTCGCGCGGGCTAGGGTTGTCTGTCGACCGTTGCTCGTCGGCGGAACGAACACAGACGCCCCGGCACCGTGTCGGGCACGGACTCGAGTCATGGGGAGCGATCGATGCGCGGCGTCAGGGCCAACGGTAGGACCGGCAGAAAGGTCACCGCTTTCGCAGCAGCGCTGGCGCTGGTGACCGTGAGCGGCTGTGGTACCGACACCTCGGCGATAGAGCCGCTCTCTCCCGATTCGTGGCCTGCAGCGCACGCGAATTCCCACAACAGCGCCACCACCGGGGTGTCGGTGTCGACCCCACTGTCCCTGGACTGGACGCGCCCCACCGGCGGCACGGTGACCTCCCCGGTGTCCATCGGATCGACCGGTCAGATGTTCGTCACTGCCGCCACCGAATCCGGTTGCAACCTCTTCTCGTTCGAGATCGACTCCGCCCGTAAGCGCTGGTGCAATCGCGTCGGACCGTCCGTCGTCACTGCAACGCCGACGGTCGATTCGGCGATCAACGTCTACATCGGCGACGACGGCGGCATGAACTCGTACAACGACCACGGCCAACTACGTTGGCGCACACCGGTGTACGGAGTGCCCAAGTCCGCGCAGTTCCTCGGGGACGGCAGCGTGCTCTCGATCACCCAGATGGGGCAGGTCAGCGTTCTGGATTCGCAGAACGGGCAACTTCGAGTACCGATTCTCGATCTCGTTCCGACACCGAACTTCCTGACCGACCCGAATTCGGATTTTCTGCCGGTCGATACCGGACTCGACCGGTGCAGCTCGGGCGGATCCGAGTGCCCGGTACCCGCCGCACCCGCCGTCGACGCCGCGACCGGGTCGATCTACCTGACCCTGTGGCGTCCGGGTTCGATTGCACCGCAACTCGTTTCACTGCAGTACGAACACGATGGCACGCCAGGGCTCGTCGAGCGTTGGTCCTCGGACCTGCTGCCCGCCGGGGTCGCGTCCAGTCCGGTGCTGTCTGAGGACGGATCGACGGTCTACCTGGCCGATGTCGACGGCAGGCTGACCGCGTTCGACACCGCCGACGGGCGACAGAAGTGGACCGAGGGTACCGGCCTCGGTATCGGTGCCGCTCCGTCGATCGCCTCGGACGGCACGATCGTGCCGTCGGGCGGCGACGGCACGATCGTCGGCTTGCGCGACAACGGAGATTCGGCCGAGCGAGTCTGGGTCCGCGACGACGTTCAACAGGCAGGCACGGCAGCTCAATCCGCCGACGGACGCGGCCACACCGTCGTGCGTGAGGACGACGGACTGGCGCTGCTCACGTTCGACGCGGCCACCGGTGAGACGGTGGATGTGCAGCCCGTTCCCGACGTCGTCGGCACCACCGTCGGAACGTCGATCGGCCCGGACGGCCAGGTCGTCACCGCGAGCTACCTCGGCGAGATCTTCACCTACACGGGCTGACCGACAGCCCCTGGCGCGCAGACGAACGCCACCGCGGACCGATCGACTCGGGCGATCACCACCGACAGAGCGACGGATCCCCGAAGTTTGAGCTTGGGCCGCAGCAGCGCCGGATCCACGTCGACTCCGCGGACCAGAATTTCCACCGAGCCGCAGTCCATCCGATTCAGTTGTTGCCGAAGCACCTTCTCCGAGAACTTGGCCTGCTCCAGAATCCGAAACCCGCGCACCCCGGCCGGGATCGTGTCGCCGGTCAGATACGCGATTCTCGGATCGAGTTGCCACAGACCGAATCTGGCACCGTAGTGCCGAACCAAACCGGCCCTGACCACCGCGCCGTCGGGATCGACGATGTAGCTGCCTGGGGGCCGAACCGGAATGTCGTCGGATTCCGAATCGGTGATCTCGAACACACTGCCGTCGGACCGAAGGACCGCAGCACGACGCCGAACACCGTTCTCGCTCAACCCTTCCGACCAGAGGCACGCTTCTCGCACTCCCCCGTCCAGCGAGACCACCTCCACCTCACCCGCCCAGTCGACAGAGTCGAAATCCAGGCCGGGCGCACATTTGACGACCAGGTCTCGGCCTCGATAGGCGTCGAGCAGGTCCGGTAGCGGTGGTTGCAACGCTGCCGGGTCGTGGCGTCGCCGCCCACCCGCTCGGCGGCCGGGATCGGCGACGACGACGGTGTCACGCGTCGTCGGGGTCAGTGCGTCGGCGCGCAGTACGGTGGCGTCCGGGACGTTGTGTGCGGCCATCCGAAGCCGAATCGGGTCCAGATCGCTGCCCACCGCCAACTCCGCGGTGCCGATCAGGACCGACAGTTCGCTGCCGATCGAACACGTGACATCGTGCACCCGTCGTCCGGCGAGTCGAGCGGCCCGCCTGCGTGCGACGAGCGTCGGCGTTGCCTGCTGCACCGCCTCGTCGGTGACCCACCATCGGTCGGAGTCGAGTAGTTTCACCCGCGCCTTGCGGCGGACGGTCACGGTTTCGATCAGGGCACCCGCGTGGGCGGGGAATCGCTCCCGGATCGAGGAGATGTCTCGCACCGCTGTTCTCGTACCGAATTCGAGGCAGTCCGCAGCGTCGAGTGCCTCGATGCCGACCTCGCTGTGCATGAAATCGAGGTCGGCATCGGTGAAGTCATATCCCACGGCAGGCCCCGCCATCGACCCCTGCGGCGTGACTGCCTGTCAATCGCGAGGTGCAGGCTTGGTGCCGGTGATCATCACGTTGTAGAACAGCCCGCGCGGCACCACGTGTTGCAGCACGTTCTCGTCGACCCAGCTCAGTGTCTTCCAACCATCGAAGGCGAACTTGGCCCAGTTCCACCCCAGCTTGCCCGCTGGCACTGCGGCCTCGAAGGTCCGCACCGGCCAGCCGAGGAGAGCGGCAGCGAACTCCTCGGTGTTGGCCTGCACGGACTCCGCACCGGCCGAGAGCGCGATGTGCTCTAGATCGGTCGGATCGAACGTGTGCAGGTCGACGACGGCTTCGAGTGCCGCTGCTCGCGAGGACTCGTCGAGCTCTTCCTGGGGCTTGCGCCAGCTCGCCAGGAACGGGAGCTTGGTTGCGCGGGTGGTCGCCTCCCATGTGATGCGTCCGAGCCAGCGTGCGTAGAAGTTGCCGACGGTGGTGGGTTCGCCCGCGAAGACGAAGCGACCGCCCGGCTTGAGCACCCGCAACACCTCACGCAGGGACTGTTCGACGTCCGGGATGTGGTGGAGGACGGCGTGCCCGACGACGAGATCGAACGTGTTGTCGTCGTACGGAATCGTCTCCGCGTCGGCGACGCGGCCGTCGACGTCCAGGCCGAGGTGCTCGGCGTTGCGAAGTGCGACCTTGACCATGCCGGGCGAGAGGTCGGTGACCGAGCCCTTCTCCGCTATCCCGGCCTGCATCAGGTTGAGCAGGAAGAATCCGGTACCGCAACCCAGTTCGAGCGCGCGGCCGTACGGCACGTCGGACTGTGCGGAGGCGTCACCGGAAACGGCCTGATCGAACCTGCCGCGTGCGTAGTCGATGCATCGCTCGTCGTAGGAAATCGACCACTTGTCGTCGTAGGTCTCGGCTTCCCAATCGTGATAGAGCACCTGCGCCAGTTTGGTGTCCGAGCGTGCAGCCTCGACCTGCTCGGCAGTGGCGTGCGGATTCGGGGCGGGATCGACCTGGCGGTCATCGGACTCGGCCGAGGCCAGGGACGTCGAGTTCGAGAGCGAGCGATCGACACCGTCGTGGGGGCTTGCAGTCATCAGGCGAGCCTACTATCCGGTAGCTGTGGAACAACTCTTCTCCGGCCGGGCCGGTGCTTCACCGCCCGGTGAAGGTCGCTTTTCCAGGGCCGTCGGCCACGAACGACGTCATGCCGACGGTGCGATCCTCGGTGGCGAACAGGGCCGCGAACTGCTGGGCCTCGATTCGCAGACCGGTGGTGAGATCGACGTCGAGCCCCTGGTCGATCGACGCTTTGGCCGCTGCGAGCGCTCGCGATGCACCCGTGGTGAACTGCATGGCCCAGGTGCGGGCGGCGTTGTACACCTCGTCCGGTGCCACCACCTCGTCCACCAAGCCGATGCGCAGCGCTTCCTCGGCACCGACGAAGCGGCCGGTGAAGACCATGTCCTTGGCACGGCTGGGGCCGATCAACCGGGCGAGCCGTTGGGTGCCGCCGCCGCCGGGGATGACGCCGAGCAGCACCTCGGGGACACCGAATTTCGCGTTGTCGCCCGCGATCCGACGATCTGCTCCCAGCGCGACCTCGAGCCCACCACCGAGTGCGTATCCGGTCACGGCGGCAACGACGGGCTTGGGAACGGTGCTCAGCGAGCCGAGAGCGGACTGCAGATCCTCGGCGATGGCAGCCATCTCGGCCGCGGACAACGACACCATCTCCTTGATGTCGGCACCGGCCGCGAACACCTTCTCGCCGCCGTACACGACGACGGCCTTGACCTCGGAATTCACGGTGGCCTCACGCGCCGCCGCGCGAATCTCCTCCTGCATCTGCCGGTTCAATGCGTTCATCGGTGGGCGATCCAGGCGGATGGTGCCGATACCGTCCGATACCTCGAGATTCACGAACTCAGCCATGGGCCGAAAGGCTACCGGGCCTCGTCCCGGCGATCGGACCAGGGATGTCGCGTTCCGGCGTAGTAGTCCTCGTCGCCGTCGAAGAGCACTCGTACGGTGCCGTCGTCTCGGGTCAGTATCGGCAGGACCGGGGTTACCTCGCGTTCGTGAGCAACGACGTCCGCGACCGTGTCGAACCGGGACAGCGCATCCAACTGGCTCCAGGTCGGCGGAAGCAGGATGGTGTTTCCGGAGCGCCAATCCGCCAGTGCATCACCGGTCGAGCGCCAGCTGACCGACGCCGCCTCGCTGGTTTCGCCGTCCGCATTCTGGCCCTCGGGCAGCACGGCGACGAAGAATCGGGTGTCGTACCGTCGCGCTTCACCGACCGGAGTGATCCAGTGCGACCAGGGCCGGAGCAGATCCGCTCGCAGGACGAGGTCGTGGGCGGTGAGAAATTCGGCGAACGAGATCTCGCGGCGCTCGAGCCGACCGCGCTCCGCAGCGAACGGAGCGGTATCGGCGACGATCGACTCCGGCGTCGAGCCGGCCAACAGCACCCCGCACTCCTCGAACGTCTCACGCGCTGCAGCACACACCAGGGCCTGCGCCCTTCCCTCGTCGGTTGCGAAGCGCTCGGCCCACCACGACGGCGGCGGACCTGCCCAGCGGACGTCCGCTGCCGCGTCCGCAGGGTCGACGCCGCCACCGGGAAACACCGTCATCCCTCCCGCGAACGCCATGCCGCCGACGCGTTCGAGCAGGAACACCTCGATGCCCGGCCGTGACAGACCGTCACGAATCAAGATGACGGTCGAAGCATCCCGCGCCTGCACGTGATCGGCAGCACCAGTCGAACTCATGGAAGGCAACGTACCGCTGCGCTGCGCAGCGCCGTCGCTCGGTCCGCGCTATCGGCGGTGCGTGCTATCGGCGGTGCGTGCTATCGGCGGTGCGCGCCGGCAGCGCGGGTTCGCCGCGCGAAGAACCGACCGTCGACGCGATCGAGCGTGATCGACTGGCTGAACGCCTCGGTCAGGTTCTCTGCGGTGATGACGTCGTCGACCAGTCCCTGTGCCACCACCCCGCCTTCCTTGAGCAACAACGCGTGACTGAATCCCGGCGGAATCTCTTCCACGTGGTGGGTGATCAGCACGGTGGCGGGGGCATCGGGATCGGCTGCGAGGTCGGTCAGGCGTGCCACCAGTTCCTCGCGTCCGCCGAGGTCGAGGCCCGCCGCCGGCTCGTCCAGCAAGAGCAGTTCGGGATCGGTCATCAGGGCACGGGCGATGAGAACACGCTTTCGTTCGCCTTCGGACAACGTGCCGTAGGTGCGGGTGGCGAGATGTTCGGCACCGAGGCTCTCGAGCATCTCGACTGCGCGCTCGGTGTCGACCGCGTCGTATTTCTCTCGCCAGCGCCCCAGTACCGAGTAGCCGGCGGACACGACCAGATCGGACACGAGTTCGTCGGCCGGAATGCGCTGCGCCAGCGAGGAGGAGGACAAGCCGATCCGCGGTCGGAGTTCGGAGACGTCGACCCTGCCCATGACCTCTCCGAGAACGTGGGCGACACCGGACGTGGGATGGATCTCGGCGGCAGCGATACGCAGCAGAGACGTCTTTCCGGCACCGTTGGGGCCGAGCACGACCCACCGTTCGTCCAGTTCCACCTTCCAGGTGACGGGTCCCACCAGGGTCGCACCGCCCCGGCGGACGACTACGTCGGTGAAATCTACGAGCAGGTCGGGATCCGGTTCAGACACGACGCCTATCTTCTCGCACATCGACCGCGCATTCACGGCAGGATGTGCACGCGTGTCGCCCAATGACGATCTACCCCGCACTTCCCGCCGGACCTCGGACCGGGAATCCGGCGCGAACCCACCCGGATCACCGTTCCCGCTGGGTGCCACTGCACTGTCGGCTGGCACTCAATTTGCAGTCCATGCGCCCGAGGCCGATGGAGTCGAGGTGTGTCTGGTCGATCCGGACGGCGGTGAACGACGGGTGGAACTGACCACCCGCACGTTCGGAGTTCGACACGCCTTCGTGCCGGGAGTTCGACCCGGTGACCGATACGGGTTCCGCGCCCACGGGAGGTGGGATCCGCACTCCGGACGACGGTTCAACGGCGCGAAGATTCTGCTCGATCCCGCAGCACGCCAGGTGTCCGGAACCTTCGGCGACCCATCGGCACTGCTCGCCTACGAGGACGATCCGTTCGGGGCACCCAGTTCTCGAGACTCGCTCGGACACCTCCCGCTCGGCGTCGTCCGCGCGGCCGCAGATCGCGTCGGCCGACCCGCGCGCCCCGATGTGCCCTGGGACCGAACCGTTCTCTACGAGCTACACGTGGGCTCCTTCACGGCCCGCAATCCCGCTGTGCCCGAACATCTTCGCGGTACGTACCTCGGGCTCGCCGAGCCGGCGGTACTCGAACACCTCGCTCGCATCGGCATCACGTCGGTCGAATTGTTGCCCGTACACACCACATTCACCGAACCGGGCGTCCGCGCCCGGGGTATGCGAAACCACTGGGGGTATTCGACGGGTGCGTACTTCGCCCCGGATCCACGCTTCGCCGCTGTTCCCGGTGCCGAGGTGGACGAGTTTCGCACCATGGTCGACGCGCTGCACGCTGCCGGAATCGAGGTGATCCTCGACGTCGTCTACAACCACACGTGCGAATCCGCGGTCGACGGCCCCACGATCAGTTGGCGTGGGCTCGATGCGCCCGGCTACTACCTGCTGGACGGACGCGGATCGGACGTCGATCTGACCGGCTGCGGCAACACTCTCGATTCCGCTTCGCCTGCGGTGGTGCGGATGGTGTGCGACAGCCTTCGGTACTGGGTCGAGGACATGGGTGTGGACGGGTTCCGATTCGACCTGGCCAGCACCCTCGGTCGACCCGGTGGTTGGCGATTCGATTCTCGCGCACCGTTGTTGACGACCGTTGCCACCGACCCGGTCCTGGCTCGGGTCAAATTGATCGCCGAGCCGTGGGACGCCACCGGTGCCGGCTATCAGGTCGGCAACTTCGGAGTGGCGTGGTCGGAATGGAACGATCGCTACCGCGACACGGTGCGACGCTTCTGGGCGGGCCAGCACGGCGTCCGCGAATTGGCCTCGCGCCTGGCCGGTTCGGAAGACCTCTTCGCAGGCAACGGACGCCTGCCGTGGGCGTCGATCAACTTCGTCACCGCGCACGACGGGTTCACCGCCCGAGACCTGGTGTCGTACGAGCGGAAGCACAACGAGGCCAACGGCGAAGAGAACAGGGACGGCACCGACAACAACTCGTCGGTCAACCACGGCATCGAGGGTCCGAGCGAGGACCCGTCGGTCGTCGAGGCCCGGGGACGCCATGTTCGGGCGCTACTGGCAACCCTGACGCTCTCCACCGGTACGCCGATGCTGCTCGCCGGCGACGAACTGGGACACACCCAGGGAGGCAACAACAATGCGTACTGCGTCGCCGAGAACGCTCCGGCGGCAGAGAGCTGGGCCATCGACTGGGACGGCGCGGATCAGAACATGATTCGCTTCGTGGGTCGACTGCTCCGCGTCCGAGCGAGCGCTCCGACCCTTCGTCAGCAGGAGTTCTTCACCGGCCGCGCGACACCGACCGGCCGACCCGATCTGGTCTGGTTCGATTCCGCCGGAATCGAATTCGACACGGACCGATGGAACGACGACTCGGTGCGCACCATTCAGGCCTGGGTGGACGGTTCCGACGTCCGCTCCTACGCCTCCGACGGTGGGCAGGTCGACGACGCGAGCTCGCTCCTCGTGCTCCATTCCGGTGGCCCCGCCGAGATCACTCTGGCGTGCCCGAGTTGGTCGTCGTCGCGGTTCGTTCCGGTCCTCGATTCCTCGTGCGCGGACGGGGTGCCCGCGGATACCACTGCGCTGGAACCGGGTTCGACGATATCGGTGACCGGATCGACTGTCCTGGTACTGCGCAGCGCAGGCAGGTGAGTCATGAACAGTTGCACGAGCGGACCGACTCCGAGCGCATAGAGAACCGTCCCGACGCCGAGCGTCCCGCCGAGCAACCAACCGGTGAGTACCACCGTCAGCTCGATTCCGGTGCGGGTCAGGCGAATCGACCATCCGGTCCTGGCCACCAGACCGGTCATCAGTCCGTCTCGTGGCCCCGGGCCCATCCCGGCACCGATGTACAGCGCGGTTGCGAACGCGTTGAGCACGATGCCCGACACCATGGCAACGGTCCTGATCGGGAGTCCGTCGAGATGCGGCAACACCGCGGACGTCGCGTCCACGGCAACGGCGATCACCACGACGTTGCTCACGGTACCCAGGCCCGGACGTTGCCGCAGCGGGATCCACATCAGCAGTACGGCCACTCCGGTGATCGCGGTGATGGTTCCGAAACTCAGCGACAGGTGACGTTCGAGACCCTGGTGGAAGACGTCCCACGGGTTGACGCCCAGTCCACCCGCGATCATCGACGACATCGACGCCCCGTACAGCCACAGCCCCACGTAGAGGGCAGCCAACCGAGAGGGAAGCCGGCGACCGGCGACGACACGACGTGGTGAGGTGAACATGCCTCCAGTCTCGGAGCTACTGGATATGTTCGGCATAGCCAGTTGTACGACAGTGGACCCCAGCTCTAGAGAACGGCAATCACCGTCGTCGAACCGGGTGCCACTTCGGTGAAGCCGGCATCCCGCACTGCGACGGCGCGCCCGGCGCGAACCTCGCCCAGTGCACGCGTCCATTGGTCCGGGTTCGCGGATCGGACCGAACATGCGTAGCCGGCCGCGGCCCACTCGCGGCATTCCTCCATGCCCATCGCACCCGCGAGCAACATCGACGCGTGCCCCACCTGAGCGGCCGCCTTGCCCACCGTCATGGACAGGGACGCGTCGATCCACAGCACAGGGCCCGCCGAGACCGCAGGCTCGTCCTCGGCCGCCACGTCGGTCCCACCGATCTGCAGCCGCTTGATCCGCGGGTCCAGATCTCCGACCCGACCCGGCACGAAGGCACGGGCCGACGCTCCCCCGACGTCGACCGTCACACCCGGAACGTCCTGCGCTGCGAGCCAGTGTGCGCCGCGTGCCCGTCGAGCAACTTTTCGGATCCGAGCCGACGTCCATTCGGTGAAGGCCGCGTTCCACGACGCGCCGACGCCCACCCGTGGGTCCAGGCACAGCGACACGGTTGCTCGGGCAGCCGCCTCGAGCAGCCCGCTACGCCGGGGCGGATCGGATTTGGGGATGTGCAGCACCAACGGCATGGCCAGCACCTGTGACGGATCGGCCGGGTCCTCGGCTCCGCCGTACCCACGAGCGAGTTCGGCGTGGCGCGAGGCGAACGTGTTGTCCGGTGAGAATTCCTCGGCCGCCGCCTCGGCGTTGCCCACGTCGTCCGGTCCGGCACCGGTCATCGGACCGTCGGTCATGTCGTCGCCGGTCATGGGATCGCCGGTCATGGGATCGGGACGCGGCGGACTCCCCCGTCGACCGCGTCCGCAGCTTCGATCTCGTTGCGGGTGACACCGAGTATGAACAGAACCGCGTCCAGATACGGATGCGAGATGGCCGTGTCGGCGATCTCTCGCAACGCCGGCTTGGCGTTGAAGGCGACCCCGAGGCCCGCGGCCGTCAGCATGTCGATGTCGTTCGCTCCGTCGCCGACGGCGACGGTCTGCTCCATCGGCACTCCCGACTGTGCCGCGAACTCGCGCAGTGCCGTCGCCTTCGCAGCACGATCGACCACTTCTCCGATCACCCGGCCGGTGAGCTTGCCGTCGACGATCTCGAGGGTGTTGGCCTTGACGTAGTCGAGTTCGAGTTCGTGTGCGAGTCCCTCGATGACCTGGCGGAATCCTCCGGATACGACGCCGCAGGCGAATCCGAGACGACGGAGGGTACGGATGGTGGTCCTGGCCCCCGCCGTCAGCTCCAGGCTCTCGCCCACTTCGTCGATGACGGATTCGTCCAGCCCTGCCAACGCGGCAACTCGCTGTTCGAGCGACTCCGCGAAGTCGATCTCACCGCGCATGGCAGCTTCGGTGACCGCACGAACTTCGTCCTCTCGCCCGGCACGGGCAGCCAACATTTCGATGACCTCACCCTGGACGAGCGTCGAGTCGACGTCGAACACGATCAGTCGCTTGGATCGCCGTGCGATCCCGCCGCGCTGTACGGCGATGTCGACGCCGATGCCGGCTGCGATTCCCGCGAGGCCGGCACGCAGTTGCACATCGGCATCCGGCGAGGTGTCGGTTGCGGTCACCTGAAGTTCGAGGCCCGTGACGGGATAGTCGGCGATTCCGCGAATGGCGTCGATGTTCGCGCCCTGGCGGGCGAGCTCACGGGAGATGGTGCTGAAGGCACGAGCGGTCACGGGTCGGCCCAGAACGACGACGACGTGGGTGGCCAGGCTCTGCCCGCCGCCCCGCGCGGTGTCGATCTCGACATCGACGTGCACGCCGACCGTCGCCATCGCGTCCTCCAGCTCCTCCTGGAGCGCTTCGGGGTCGCGGGGGCAGGACAGGAGAACGCCCAGAGTCAGCCTGCCGCGAATGACCACCTGCTCGACGTCGAGCAGGCTGACGTTGTGCCGTGACAGTGCTGCGAACAGCACCGATGTGACGCCCGGCTTGTCTGGTCCCGTCACCGTCACCAGCACTGCGGTGTCGCTCGAAGTCACCGGATCTCCCTTTCGCACACGGCCAGCGGCCGGATAGGTCTTCGTGTCACCCGTGGTGGACGAGCAAGCCCGAACACGCCACGAGATTGTCGCAAGCGAAGAGCCCCACCCGGTAGCCGGGAGGGGCTCTCGCTGTGCTGTGGACTACTTGGGGTCCGGGTCTCCGGATCCTTCGTGATCGCTGGTGGCGATCGGAGCCCGGCGGGCCTGTTCGAGGACGGCGGTGGTCTTACCACCGTGCGCTCCCGGCCCGACGTGTGCTTCCGCGCGCATCCGTTCGACCATGTGCGGGTAGTGCAACTCGAACGCCGGACGCTCGGAACGGATCCGAGGCAGTTCGGTGAAGTTGTGTCGCGGCGGCGGGCACGAGGTGGCCCACTCCAACGAGTTTCCGTAGCCCCACGGATCGTCGACCGTGACGACCTCGCCGTATCGGTAGGACTTGAACACGTTCCACACGAACGGCAGTGTCGAGGCACCCAGGATGAAGGCTCCGATCGTGGAGATGACGTTCAACTCGGTGAACCCGTCCGAGGGCAGGTAATCGGCGTAGCGACGCGGCATGCCCTCGTTTCCGAGCCAGTGCTGCACCAGGAACGTGGCGTGGAATCCGAAGAACGTCAGCCAGAAGTGCCACTTGCCCAGCGCCTCGTCCATCATCCGGCCCGTCATCTTCGGGAACCAGAAGTAGATGCCGGCGTACGTTGCGAACACCACGGTGCCGAACACCACGTAGTGGAAGTGGGCGACCACGAAGTACGTGTCGGTGACCTGGAAGTCGATGGGCGGCGACGCCAGCAGAACACCGGTGAGTCCGCCGAAGACGAAGGTGATCAGGAACCCGATCGAGAACAGCATCGGCGTTTCCAGAGTCACCTGGCCTCGCCACATCGTGCCGACCCAGTTGAAGATCTTCACACCCGTCGGCACCGCGATCAGGAACGTCATGAAGGAGAAGAACGGCAGCAACACCGCGCCCGTGGCGTACATGTGGTGCGCCCACACCGCGATGGAGAGGGCGGCGATGGCGATCGTCGCGTAGATCAGACCCGAGTAGCCGAAGATCGGCTTACGCGAGAAGACGGGGAACACCTCGGAGACGATTCCGAAGAACGGCAGCGCGATGATGTACACCTCGGGGTGACCGAAGAACCAGAACAGGTGCTGCCACAACAGCACTCCGCCGGTCGCCGGGTCGAACAGATGCGCCCCCAGATGTCGGTCGGCCGCCAGCCCGAGCAACGCAGCCGTCAGCAGCGGGAATGCCAGCAGGATCAGGATGGACGTCACCAGGATGTTCCAGGTGAAGATCGGCATGCGGAACATCGTCATGCCGGGAGCACGCAGGCAGATCACGGTGGTGATCATGTTGACGCCACCGAGGATGGTGCCGAGACCGCCGACGGCCAGGCCCATGATCCACAGGTCCGCACCGACGCCGGGCGAGTGCAGAGCCGAGGTGAGCGGGGTGTACGCGGTCCACCCGAAGTCGGCAGCACCACCGGGGGTGATGAAACCGGCCGTGGCGATCAACGCACCGAACAGGTAGAGCCAGTACGAGAACGCGTTCAACCGCGGGAACGCGACGTCGGGAGCGCCGATCTGCAGCGGAAGGATGTAGTTGGCGAATCCGAAGACGATCGGCGTCGCGTACAGCAACAGCATGATGGTGCCGTGCATTGTGAAGAGCTGGTTGTACTGCTCGTTGGACAGGAACTGCATTCCCGGAATGGCCAACTCGGCGCGCATCAGCAGCGCCATGAGTCCACCGATCAGGAAGAACGCGAACGATGTCGCGATGTACATGATTCCCAACACCTTGGGATCGGTGGTCGTCACCGCTTTGTGCAGGAACGACCCCTTCGGTCCCGTCCGCGGCGGGAACGGCCGAGCAGCATCCACCGCGGGAGCGGGCCTAGGCGCTAGGGCAGTCACAGATCCTCCTGATTGCGCGTCGGACCTCGAACCACGAGGCGACGTCATCTAGTCGTGCGCTCCTCGAATCGTAGACCGTCGGACCGACACTTGCCGAACCGGTCCTACCGTGTGTCGTATTGGCCCCGATCGAGCACGCCCACATCGCGCGATCTGCCTGCGCTGTCGGCCTTTCGGACGCATTCGACAACGCTTCGATCGTCGCCGATTCCGGACGCTCGACGGCGTCCGTTCGAGTGTTCTGCGACGGCCGCCTTCCGATACTGTGTGAGACCACCCGACCCGTCGAAGGAAGTCCCGCGTTGCCACTCCACCCACGACTCCCCCGTTCGTGTGCACCGCGCAGGATGGGCGCCGTCGCCGCCGTGTGCCTTGCCGCCACCATGGCGCTGGTCGGCTGCTCCGATTCCGAAGCGCAGGACGACGCATCCACCATCATCCGCACCACCACGAACATCGCCGGTGCCGGAGTGGTCGGGAACAATCGGGACACCGTGGGACTGTGCCCCGCGCTCGCACCTCTCGACCCGACCGGAATCGAGGGTGACACCCGACCCGTGGGACATGCCGAGGGGATCAGCGCCATTCCGGCCGACCCGCAGCGCATCGTCGTGCTCGACGCCGCCGGCCTCGATGCGAGCTGCGCGGTCGGAATCTGGGAGCGGGTCGTCGGAGCGGCCACGATCGACCCCGATTTCCGCGGTGACGGCGATCAACCGCTGTATCTGGGCACCGGATTGGCGTCCGTCCCGTCCGTCGGCCCGGTGGGTGCACCCGACATCGATGCCATCGCCGCCCTCGATCCCGACCTGATCCTGGGTGCAGATTCTCTCGGATCGAACACCTACGACGACCTGACGGCCATCGCCCCGACAGTCTTCACGGCGACCGGACAGGGGTGGAAGGACACGTTCCTGCAGTCCGCGGCTGCGCTCGGTCGCGGCCAGGGAGGATTCGAGGCACTCGCGTCGTTCACCGCGGATGCCGAGCGGGTCGGTCGCGAGATCGACGCCACCCAGACCCAGGCGTCCGTCGTTCGATTCGACGCGGACTCCATCGAAGTGGACGGTCCGAACTCCTTTGCCGGCCAGGTGCTCGCCGAAGTGGGGGTCGCGCGACCGCAGAGCCAGCGCGACGCCGATTTCTCGGTCGAGGCGAACGACCTCTCGCCGGTGGAGGGAGACATCGTCTACGTGCGATTCGCAGGCCCCGACGGCGAGACGTACGGCCGCGAGGTGATGGACAGCGACGCGTGGCACGATCTGGGCTCGGTCACCGACGGTCGTGTGTTCGCGGTGAACGACACGGTGTGGTCCGGCAGTGGGGTCGTCGCGGCTCGGGCGATTCTGGCCGATCTGTCCGCGTCGCTGAACGCCTACGTCTCCTGACGCGATGCCCATTCCCGAATTCGTGCAGGCGCTGCGCAGCGTCGTCGGCACTTCGCCGCTGTGGTTGTCCGGTGTCAGCGCGGTCGTCCTCGACGACGACCGGCGTGTGCTGCTGACTCTGCGCGCGGACAACAACACCTGGGCCGTGGTCTCCGGAATCCTCGAGCCCGGCGAGGAACCTGCTCCGGCCGCCCTGCGTGAGATCGGGGAGGAGACCGGCGTCGACGCCACGATCGTGCGACTGACGAGTGTCGACGTGACGGAGCCGATCACGTACCCCAACGGCGACGTCGCGCAGTATCTCGACATCACGTTTCTTGCTCGGTACACCGGCGGCATTCCTCACGTGGCCGACGACGAGAATCTCGACGTCGCCTGGTTCGCACTCGACGCGCTCCCGGAAAATCTCACGGCCACTTCGCGATTGCGAATCGAGAAGGCCATCGCCGATGAGCCGTCGGCGTGGTTCCGGCGCTGACTCCCCCGCCGAACGACAGTGAGCGGTTCCCAAGATTTCCGTGCTCGTCGATGCTTAATGTGATATCACTTTAGTATCATCATCGAGAGGGAGGTTCTCATGTCCGCACCTGCAACCGTCGCCGAGAAGCCGACGGGTACCCCGACCACCACCATCGCCGAGCGCCCGGGCTGGGATCTGCCCGGCTGGTCGATGCTCGGCATCGGTCTCGCGCTGTTCCTCGGCGGAATCGCCGCGTTCGCGCTCGGACTCGTGTTCACCGTCGTCGCGCTGGTCGTGACCGGAGTCGTCCTGTTCGTCCTCTCCTTGCCCGCACTCGTGGGCCTGACGCTGGTGCAGCCGAACCAGGCTCGCGTTCTTCAGCTTCTCGGGAGTTCGTACAGCGGCACCCTGCGAACGCCGGGGCTGCGTTGGACCAATCCGTTGACCTACCGCCGGGCCATCTCGACGCGAATCCGCAACCACGAGACCGGCCAATCGAAGGTCAACGACGCCGACGGCAATCCGATCGAGATCTCCGCCATCGTCGTCTGGCAGGTTGCCGACACCGCACTGGCATCGTTCCAGGTCGACGATTACGAGGAGTTCGTCGCCGTCCAGACCGAGTCGGCCGTCCGCCACATCGCCGGCAGCTATCCGTACGACGCCGAAGGACGAATGTCGTTGCGGGAGAACGCCGACGAGATCACCGCTGCCATGTCGGAGGAGGTGCACGCACGAGTGCGTTCGGCCGGTGTCGAGGTGATCGAAACACGAATCAACCGGCTGGCCTATGCCCCGGAGATCGCCCAGGCCATGTTGCGACGTCAGCAGGCCGGGGCGGTCATCGCGGCCCGTCAGCAGATCGTCGAAGGTGCCGTCGGAATGGTGGAGATGGCGCTCGGGAAGCTGGAGGAGAAGCACGTCGTCGAGCTCGACGAGGAGCGCAAGGCCACGATGGTGTCGAATCTGCTCGTGGTGCTGTGCAGCGACCGCGACACGCAACCTGTCGTCAACACCGGATCGCTGTATCAGTGAGCCATGGCCGTCGAACGTAAGAAGATTCTGCTGCGGTTGGACCCAACGGTGCACGACGCCCTCGCCCGTTGGGCCTCCGACGATCTCCGGAGCACCAACGCTCAGATCGAGTTCCTACTGCGTCGAGCATTGAGCGAGCAGGGCCGAATGCCGAAGGATGCACAGGACATTCGCGCGCCGGGACGCCCACCGAAAGAGTGAGCGGCCCGACGCGCGAACGAATCTCTAGAAGTCCCAGTCCTCGTCTTCGGTGTTGACGGCCTTGCCGATGACGTACGAGGAACCCGAGCCGGAGAAGAAGTCGTGGTTCTCGTCGGCGTTGGGTGAGAGCGCCGACAGGATCGCCGGGTTGACGTCCGTCTCGTCCTTGGGGAACAGGCCCTCGTAGCCGAGATTGTTCAGTGCCTTGTTGGCGTTGTACCGCAGGAACTTCTTGACGTCCTCGGTCAGGCCGATCTCGTCGTAGAGGTCCTGGGTGTACTCGACCTCGTTGTCGTACAACTCGAACAGCAACTCGAACGTGTAGTTCTTGAGTTCCTCGCGCTGCGCCTCGCTGATCTTCTCTAGACCCTTCTGGTACTTGTAGCCGATGTAGTACCCGTGTACGGCCTCGTCGCGGATGATCAGACGGATCAGGTCCGCGGTGTTGGTGAGCTTGGCCCGCGAGGACCAGTACATCGGCAGGTAGAAGCCGGAGTAGAACAGGAACGACTCCAGCAGCGTCGACGCCACCTTGCGCTTGAGCGGATCGTCACCGTGGTAGAAGTTCAGGACGATCTCGGCTTTGCGCTGGAGGTTGACGTTCTCCTCGGACCAGCGGAATGCATCGTCGATGTCGCGGGTGGAGCTGAGGGTGGAGAAGATGGAGCTGTAGCTCTTGGCGTGCACCGACTCCATGAACGCGATGTTGGTGTACACCGCTTCCTCGTGGGGAGTGATGGCGTCCGGGATGAGGCTGACAGCGCCGACGGTGCCCTGGATGGTGTCGAGCAGTGTCAACCCGGTGAACACACGCATCGTCAACTGCTTCTCGACGGCGGTCAACGTTGCCCACGACGGGATGTCGTTGGACACCGGCACCTTCTCGGGCAGCCAGAAATTACTGGTGAGGCGCTCCCACACTTCGGAGTCCTTGTCGTCCTGGACCCGATTCCAGTTGATCGCGGAGACGCGATCGATGAGCTTTACCATGGGTGCCTACCTACAGGTCGATGAGCGAGAGACGGGGACGGAGCTACGTGAAAAGCCGCTGATACGAACACTACCCGTTGTGTCCGACAAGTCCGGTAGGCACTACAAAGTGTGCCGGGAGTGTTGCCCGCAGGGATGACCTTTACGGCTGCGTCGGTCGGTCACCACCCCACCGAGCACGGGACGGTTCCGGCCTCGACGGCAGCGACCAACTGCGCATGATCACGCTCGTTCTGATCGGCGTAGGCATGGGCGAACGTCACCATCGCCCGACCGACGTTGTCTCCGCGGCCGAGGTAGTCGGCGATCGCCTCCGCGTCACCACTGCGGGCATGCGCTCGCGCGAGAACTTCACCGCATGCGGTGGCGAATTCGGTGAGGTACGGCCCGATGATCTCGCCGTCGGGAATGACCTTCATGTCACGGAACTGCCGAACGTAGAAGTTCATGGTCCCCACTGCCGTCCATCCCACGAACATGTCGGTCGCGCTCTGCAGCATTCGCTGCCCGTTGACCACGCGGGCACCGTGATTGTCGTACCGGCTCGGTTCGAGAAACTGCTCGAACACCGACGGCCCTGCCTGCTTGATCTGCAGGAAGAACGGATCCTTCGTTCGACGTTCTTCGAGCAGCGCCAGATACACCCGCATTCCGACGCTCCCGACGCCGACCACCTGCCGCACGACGTCGAGAACCCGGAACCTGGTCAGCAGACTCCAGATGTGGTCGTCGACCGACTCGCTGTAGCCGGCGATCACCGCCTGCACCAGCTCGATCTGGGAATCACCGACGTGAGTGCGAAAAGGTGCGTCCTCGCGAATCCTTCGACGACCGTCCCTCGTCTCGGTGAACTTGCGGGACGCCCCACGGCTGGTACGACGCTCGGCTTTCGTTTCGATGAGTTTCTCTGCGTGTCGAGCGATGCCCGACGAGAAGTGACCGAGCAGACCGGCGACGTCGATGCGGTCGTACCAGATGTCGATCTCCGGCGTGCTCGCGTATGTCCTCATCTTTCGGCAGTACGCAGCCGTCATCGCCGACACCGCCCGATCGGAGCGTCGCGCATCGACCCCGTTCTCCCGCCCGAGAACCACGAGAGAGGTCGCCAGCCGTTTGAGGTCCCACTCGAACGGGCCGGGCAGCGTTTCGTCGAAGTCGCGGAGGTCGAAGTACAGGTTCCGTTCGGGAGTGGCCCACAATCCGAAATTCAACACGTGGGCGTCGCCACACAGCTGGACCTCGACGCCGGTGTGCGGAGTCGACGCGAGGTCGGCTGCCATCACGGCCGCGGCACCGCGGAAGTAGGTCCACGGCGATGCGGACATTCTCGCGTAGCGGATCGGCAGCAGCTCCGGCACCCGAATGATGTTCTGCGCGAGCACCGTGTCGAGCGCATCGTGACCACGCGAGACCGGATCCCATTCGGCCAACCCGCTGCGGGGTACGCGCCGACGGGCGTGTCGACCACGCAGACATTGCTCGGAAGGACGTGCATCCTTCCGAGCAATTCTCACATCGATATCGGATTCGACCTCGTCGTCCGCCTCGGTGTCCATGCCTGATTATGCTCCGCAACGCGCCGCGAGATCGCGGTATCGGCCACAGCTCGACCGACCGGGTCGGCTACAGCATGCAGGACACGCAACCCTCCACCTCGGTGCCCTCGAGGGCCAACTGGCGCAGACGAATGTAGTACAGCGTCTTGATGCCCTTGCGCCATGCGTAGATCTGCGCACGGTTGATGTCGCGAGTGGTGGCGGTGTCCTTGAAGAACAGCGTCAACGACAGACCCTGATCGACGTGTTGCGTTGCGGCAGCGTAGGTGTCGATGATCTTCTCGTATCCGATCTCGTAGGCATCCTGATAGAAATCCAGGTTGTCGTTGTCGAGATACGGAGCCGGGTAGTAGACGCGACCGATCTTGCCTTCCTTGCGAATCTCGATCTTCGACGCCACCGGGTGAATCGACGAGGTGGAGTTGTTGATGTACGAGATCGAGCCGGTCGGCGGGACGGCCTGCAGGTTCTGGTTGTAGATGCCGTGCTCCTGCACGGACGCCTTCAACGTCGTCCAATCCGCCTGGGTGGGAACCGATACGCCCGAGTCGGCGAACAACTTCGCGACCTTGGGCGTGGCCGGCTCCCAGACCTGGTCGGTGTACTTGTCGAAGAATTCACCCGACGCGTACTTGGACTCGGGGAAACCCTTGAAGTACTGACCGCGATCCTTCGCCAGCTGATTCGACGCCTGAAGCGCGTGGAACAGCACGGTGTAGAAGTAGATGTTCGTGAAATCGATTCCCTCGGTCGAGCCGTAGTGAATCCGCTCGCGCGCCAGGTAGCCGTGCAGATTCATCTGCCCGAGGCCGATCGCGTGGGAATCGTTGTTGCCCTGCTCGATCGACGGCACGGAGAAGATGTGCGTCTGATCGGACACCGCGGTGAGGCCGCGAATGGCCACGGCGATGGTCTTACCGAAGTCGGGCGAGTCCATCGTCTTGGCGATGTTCAGCGAACCCAGGTTGCACGAGATGTCCTTGCCCACATGGCTGTACGAGAGATCGTCGTTGAACGTCGACGGCGTCGAGACCTGCAGGATCTCCGAGCACAGGTTGGAGTGAGTGATCTTGCCCTTGACCGGGTTCGCACGATTGACGGTGTCCTCGTACATGATGTACGGGTAGCCGGACTCGAACTGCAGCTCGGCCAGAGTCTGGAAGAACTCGCGAGACTTGATCTTGGTCTTGCGGATCCGCTTGTCGTCGACCATCTCGTAGTACTTCTCCGACACGTTGATGTCGGCGAAGGGCACACCGTAGATGCGCTCGACGTCGTACGGCGAGAACAGGTACATGTCCTCGTTCTTCTTCGCCAGCTCGAACGTGATGTCCGGGATGACGATTCCGAGCGAGAGCGTCTTGATGCGGATCTTCTCGTCCGCATTCTCACGCTTGGTGTCCAGGAACTTGTAGACGTCGGGATGGTGTGCGTGCAGGTACACCGCGCCTGCGCCCTGACGTGCACCGAGCTGGTTGGCGTACGAGAACGAGTCCTCGAGCAGCTTCATGATCGGGATGACACCCGAGGACTGGTTCTCGATGCGCTTGATGGGCGCGCCGGCCTCGCGAATATTGCTCAGCAGCAACGCAACTCCGCCGCCGCGCTTGGACAGCTGCAGGGCGGAATTGATGGAGCGGCCGATGGACTCCATGTTGTCCTCGATGCGCAGCAGGAAGCAGGACACGGGCTCGCCGCGCTGCTTCTTGCCGGAGTTGAGGAAGGTCGGCGTCGCGGGCTGGAAGCGGCCGGCGATGATTTCGTCGACCAGATCGGTGGCCAGGGCCTCGTCGCCGGCGGCCAGCGTCAACGCCACCATGCACACCCGGTCCTCGAAACGCTCGAGGTAACGCTTGCCGTCGAACGTCTTGAGCGTGTACGAGGTGTAGTACTTGAACGCCCCGAGGAACGTGGGGAACCGAAACTTCTTCGAGTACGCGTGGTTGATCAGGAACTTGACGAACTCGCGAGAGTACTGATCCAGAACCTCGGGCTCGTAGTAGTTCTCCTCGACGAGGTAGTCCAGCTTCTCGTCCAGATCGTGGAAGAACACGGTGTTCTGATTGACGTGCTGCAGGAAGTACTGATTGGCAGCCTCGCGATCCTTCTCGAACTGGATCTCACCGTTGGGGCCGTACAGATTGAGCATCGCGTTGAGCGCGTGGTAATCCATGTCGCCGTCGCCGCGGACGGTGGTGGGTACGGGTGCTGCGTCGGTGATGGTCGGTGCCACGGCGATGCTCCTACTGGGTATGTGGGGTGTGGTGCTCTAGTGCGTGTGGGCGGCGCGTCGGACTTCACGTTCCCAGAAGTCCTCCAGCCCCTCGCGGACCCGCACTACGTCCTCGGGGGTGCCCATCAATTCGAATCGGTACAGATACGGAACTGCGCACTTCTGCGAAATGACATCTCCCGCAAAGCAGAACGAGTCACCGAAGTTCGTGTTTCCGGCAGCGATGACAGCTCGGATCAACGAACGGTTGTGCTCGTCGTTGAGAAACTTGATCACTCGCTTGGGGACGTAGTTGGTGTCGCGGCCGGCGTACGTGGTCCCTCCCCCGTACGTCGGCACGATGAGTACGTAGGGAGAGTCGACACGAAAGGTGCCGTTCGGATCACGCAGAGGGATTCGTGTCGCGGGAATGTCCAGCTTCGAGACGAAGCGATGGGTGTTCTCGGACGCGCTGGAGAAGTAGACCAGTGAGTGGGAGGACTGCGGTTGCGAACTCACCGCTCACTCACTCTCTCGTACTGTTCAAGCAGCGTTCGCTGCGAGGGTCTTGATGCGATCCGGACGGAAGCCGGACCAGTGATCGTCGCCCGCGACGACAACCGGAGCCTGCAGGTAACCGAGTGCCATGACGTAGTCACGTGCTTCGGGATCCTGCGAGATGTCGATCACGGAGTACTCGATACCGGCTTTGTCGAGGGCGCGGTAGGTGGCATTGCACTGAACGCAGGCGGGCTTGGTGTAAACGGTGATGCTCATGGTGTCCCTCTTTCCGTTGTCGCCATCGGGTGCACCGACGCGACCGATGTGCTCTGCGTGTGGCACCGAGAACATCTCCCGCTCAGGGCGACTTCGACCTGCTCGAACCCGTTTGTGCACGTTCTTCGAGTTGTGGCCTCTCGGTCGGTCAAACACTACACCTAGTGTCCGACATCTGCCTAGAACACGAGATGTTGCGAACAACATCCGTGGTATTCGCTGGTCACGGCGCTGTCGAGCCATGGAAATCGACCCGCATCGGCGTGTCGCACGTCACACCGGCCACGTGTTGTCCATCACAACGAAACTCGGCTTGAACCGTGACCAGTGCCGACGACCGCCGACACTCCCGGACACGACGAAGGACCCCCGGATGTCTCCGAGGGTCCTTCGCGGTCGATCACGCGATCGTCAACGCTGGCGCGCTTTGAACCGCGGTTCTTTCTTGTTGATCACGAACACCGTGCCACGGCGCCGAACGACCTGTGCACCGGGCTTGTTCTTGAGCGATTTCACCGAGTTTCTCACCTTCATGCAACCAGCCTACATGAAAACGATTATCGAAACCGTGAGATGGTCACGCACTCACGAGATCGTCGGCGGCCTTCACCAGTTCGGCGACGACGTGCCCGATCTCGCCGGAGACCTCGACGTTCTCGCGCGGGTGGGCCGAGCCGAACTTGTCGATGGTTCCACCAATGGAGAGCTGGACGTCCTCGAGGACGGTTCCGCCTGCGATGCGTACGGCCTTGCTGGTGTCCTCGTGCGCCCACTTGGCTCCGTTGCCGCTGGGCGACGCGCTGATCACGACGACCGGCTTGCCCACCATGGCACCCGCACCGTACGGGCGCGAGAGCCAGTCGATGGCGTTCTTCAGCACGGCCGGGATGGTGCCGTTGTATTCGGGCGTGACCAACAACAACGCCGTAGCCTTCTCGGCAGCGGCCCGCAGAGCGAGCGCGGCTGCAGGTGCCGATCCCTCGACATCGATGTCCTCGTTGTAGAACGGGACGTCTCCGAGACCGTCGTACACCACTACTTCGGCACCGGCGGGAGCCACTGTGACAGCGGTCTCGGCGATTCGCTTGTTCACCGACTCGGCGCGCAGGCTTCCGACGAGAACGAGTACATGAGCGTCTGACATGAGGTTATTCCTTCGCAAGTTCGGTTGACGTGATCGTCGGATCAATTCCTACCATGCAAACGGACCGTGGTCCATTTATGTTCCCGGCAAGGTAGGCTTCCACTGTGACCGGCCCGATGCTGCCCATAGCGGGCGAGGAATCCGAACGGTGCGACGCAGCGCGCAACCGTCGCCTGCTCCTCGACGCCGCAACCGATCTGGTGGCGACCGTCGGAGCCGATGCCATCACCATGGACGCCGTGGCGAGCAAGGCCGGAGTGGGCAAGGGCACAGTGTTCCGTCGCTTCGGGAACCGGGCCGGGCTGATGCGCGCGCTGCTCGACCACACCGAGAAGAAACTGCAGCACTCGTTCATGTTCGGCGAACCCCCGCTGGGTCCGGGTGCCGACCCCATCGATCGTCTCGTTGCCTTCGGCCGAGCTCGACTCGAATTCGTCAACGTCCAGGGGGAAGTGCTGCGCGCCGCGGAGAGCGCCGACGACGCGCGGTACTCCGCCCCGGCGCACATGGTCAACTTCACCCACGTCCTGTCGCTGCTCCGCGCAGCCGAGGTGGACGGGGATCTCGAATTGCTCGCGTACTGGCTGCTCACACCGCTCGAAGCCACGCTGGTACTCCACCAGTACCGAGATCTGGGGATGCCGATGGATCGCCTGGCCGACGGCTGGGAAGATCTGGTACGCCGAGCAACTCGCACTCGGTAGATCCTTCGCTCACAGCCCGACGACGGCCGCAGCCGCCGCGTGCAGCGCCGTGCCGTAGGAACGGCCGTGACCGGCAGCATGAACTGCGAGTGGATGCAGCTGATGCACAGCCGTGCGCTCGCGCCACCCGGATCGCAGCGGCCGTACCGTCTCGTAGCCGCCGACGACGGCGTCGAGGTGGGCGCAACCGAACAGCGCCAACATCGCCAGATCGGTCTCGCGGTGCCCACCGTGCGCCGCCGGGTCGATGAGCACCACTCCCGCGTCGGTCCAGAACACGTTGCCGTTCCAGAGATCACCGTGAATACGGCTCGGCGGCTCTGCATCGTCGAAGTCGCCGTCCGCGATACGTCGGCACGCCGACTCGACGATCGCCGCCTCCCCGGGCGTCACAGTGCCCGCGTCCTGCGCGATCGAAAGAAACGGCAACACTCGTTCTGCGGCGTAGAACGCTCCCCATGAGGTGTGCACTGTGCTGGTCATGGGCCGAGCACCGATGAACAGCTGACCCGAGAAGGCGACGCCGTCGGCATCCACCGGTGGCGCACCGAACCCGGCGGCTCCGGCGGAATGCATCGCGGCCAGAGCGCGGCCGAATCGTTCGGCTGCGCCCGGCGTGGGGCGGGCCGCAATCAGCCGCTCGAGTTCGATGTACGTCCGGCCGTGCCCGAGGACCCCGACGACAGGGGCCGCCGCGTCGCCGAGCCACCGAAGCCCGGCGGCCTCGGCCGCGAAGAAATCGGGATGCGCGTGCGGGTTTCGCTTGACGAAGGTGTCGGAGGATCCACTCACGTCCGTCGACACTACGCACGGCGCGAAGCACCACACCGGCACCCGTCATTAGGATGACGTGATGGGACACATCAACTCGGAATTGCGCTCGGGGATCATGCGCGAGCTGGCCGTGCAGTCGACCATCGACCCGATCACGGAGGTCCGCAGGCGCGTGGATTTCCTGAAGGACTACCTGACGTCGACCCCGGCCTCGGGCTTCGTACTCGGCATCAGTGGCGGTCAGGACAGCACGCTCACCGGCAAGCTCGCCCAACAGGCAGCGACGGAGCTCCGAGCCGACGGACACGAGGCCGAGTTCGTCGCCGTTCGACTCCCCTACGGCGTGCAGGCCGACGAGGACGACGCATCGATCGCGCTGAAATTCATCGATCCCGACCGCACGGTGACGGTGAACATCAAAGCCGCTGCCGACGCCGCAGCGGCCGCGACGGCGGAGGCACTCGGTGGTACCGAAATTCGAGATTTCGTCCGCGGCAACATCAAGGCGCGCCAGCGCATGGTCGCGCAGTACGCCCTTGCCGGCGAACTCGGTTACGTCGTCGTCGGCACCGACCACGCCGCCGAGGCGATCACCGGGTTCTTCACCAAATTCGGTGACGGCGGGGTCGATCTGACTCCGCTCACCGGGTTGAGCAAACGTCAGGGTGCAGCGCTGCTGCGCGAACTGGGAGCCCCGGAGAGCACCTGGCGCAAGATTCCCACCGCCGATCTCGAAGACGATCGACCCGCGCTACCCGACGAGGAAGCGCTGGGCGTGACGTACGAACAGATCGACGACTACCTCGAGGGCAAGGACGTCACCGAGGAGATCGCCGACAAGCTGGAGACGATGTTCCTCGCAACTCGGCACAAGCGCACGGTGCCCGTGACGCCGTTCGACGATTGGTGGAAGAGGAGCAGCTGAATCCTGCGCCGCCACCTGTCGGTGGCGGCGCGGCGAACCGCGTGCGCTCAGCCGCCTGCGAAGGGCGGCAGTACGTCGACCCTGCCGCCGATCACGCGCCCGAGATCGCGGGTGAGATCGTCTCCGACCAGGAAAGCCGACACCCTGAGTATCGGCTCCATCGGCGCGCCGTGCCGGGACAGGATCAGCTCCCGCAGATCTGCGAGAGTGGCTCCGATCGGCACGGTCAGGTACTCGGACTCGCAGTGCGACGCGTCGACCGCTGCAGCGAAGTACCGCACCTCCACCTGGGTCTCACCCACCGATGGCTCCCATGCTGCGGGTGGGAGGTACGAAGCCGTCGGCGTCGATGCCGTGACCCGCCCACTTGTTCCACATCGCCCCACGCCACACGACTGCCAGTTCGTCGTCGGTGGCACCGCCGCGCAGAGCTGCCCTCAGATCGGTTTCGTCGTCGCTGAACAGACAGGACCGAATCGTTCCCTCTGCAGTCACTCTGGTGCGGTCGCAATCACCGCAGAACGAGCGGGTCACCGACGCGATGATGCCGACGGTGGCGTCGGTACCGTCGACACTCCATTCCTCGGCCGGGGCGGAGGGATCGACGCGCCCCACCTCACGCAGGTCGAACTCGGTGGACAGTTCGTCGAGCAGGGTCTGGGCATCGATCATGTTCGCGCGGGCCCACTCGTGGTCGGCGTCGAGCGGCATCTGCTCGATGAAGCGCAGAGCAACGCCTTCGTCGAGGCACCAGCGCAGCAGATCGACGGCACCCGACAGGGTGTCGCGCATCAGAACGGCGTTGACCTTGACCGGCCCGATCCCGGCACGCTGCGCTGCCCTGATTCCGGCGAGCACCGACGGCAGCCGATCTCGTCGGGTCAAGCGCGCGAAATCCTCGCGGTCGACCGAATCCAACGAGACGTTCACTCGGGTCAACCCGGCGTCCGCCAACGACTGTGCCCGATGTTCGAGACCGACGGCGTTGGTGGTCATCGACAGCGGCACACCGTCCGCGACGTCGGCGCACAGCCGCAGAATCTCGTCGAGATCGCGGCGCATCAACGGCTCGCCTCCGGTGAAGCGCACGTCCCGAATACCGAGCAGGCGTACCGACACCGAGACCACTCGGGCAATCTCGGCGGGTGTCAGCAGCGCCGCAGCCGGGATCGCCGGAAGGCCTTCCTCTGGCATGCAGTAGGTGCAGCGCAACGAGCACTTCTCGGTGATCGAGACGCGCAGGTCGCGGGCCACTCGGCCGAAACGATCGATCAGATGCGGCACGTCCGGCCGGTCGGACACGGAGTTCGCACTGCCTGCAGCCGAACCCGTGGTGGTACCGAACCCGGGAATGCCCAGCGAGGTGACACTGTCCACCGTCACCTCGTACCTCGTCTCCGTCGAAAATCACGTCTGTCGTAGATGTGTCTACCCATTATGCCGCAGCCCACACCGAGTCGACGGACCGGCGTGCTTAGGATTGGCACCCATGACGGTTGAGCACACGCACGCGATCACTGGATCCGCACGGTGACCGCTGTATCGGTCGAGGAACACGCCGCCGCGGTCGACACTCTGCTCGCGGCGCTGACCACGAGAACAGCTCAGCGAATTGCTCTCGACAACGCGCTGGGACGCGTCTCGTTCGAGGACGTACGGTCCCCGGTCGATCTGCCCCTGTTCCGCAACTCGCAGATGGACGGCTACGCCGTGGATTCGCGATCCGTGTCCACCACCCCGGTGACGCTTCCGGTCTCGACGATCATCGCCGCAGGCCCGACGGAATCGGCAGTGCTCGCCTCGGGCAGTGCCGCCAAGATCATGACCGGTGCCCCCATTCCGGACGGAGCGGACGCCATCGTCCCCGTCGAAGACACCTCCGTGGCGGCGGAAGGTTCGGTGACGATCCACAAGAGCCGCGCAGCAGGTGAATTCGTACGCGAGCAGGGAAGCGACGTGCGGGTCGGAACAGTCCTCGTCGAGTCGGGTCGAGTGCTCGAACCCCGCCACATCTCCGTTCTCGCTGCCGTCGGCTTCGGTGAGCTCGAGGTCCGCTCACGTCCTCGTGTGGCCGTCGTGACCACCGGTGCCGAGCTGGTCGACGCCGGCTCGACGCTGACGCCCGGTCAGATCTACGACTCGAACGGGATCACCCTCGCCGCACACCTACGCGCCAGCGGTGCCGAGGTGGTCTCCGTCGCGCGCAGCTCGGACGAGCCGAGCCGCTTCCGCGAGATCCTCGACGCGGCAGCGGAATCGGCGGAGCTGATCATCACGTCCGGCGGAGTGTCGATGGGCGACTTCGAAGTGGTCAAGGACGTGCTCCAACCGCTCGGCGGCAATTTCGGATCGGTTCGCATGCAGCCGGGCGGACCGCAGGGCATGACGCTGTTCGACGGTGTTCCCGTGCTCAGTTTTCCCGGCAATCCCGTCAGTACCGTCGTCTCGTACATCATGTTCGCGCGCAACATCGTTCGGCGAGCGGCCGGCCTGCCTCCGGTGCTCTCGACCACTGCGGCCCTGCACGAATCGATCGTGTCACCGCCCGGTAGACGACAGTTGCTCCGTGGCCGAATGCGCGAGGACGGTCGGGTGGAGCTCGTCGCCGGCCCCGGCTCGCACCTGGTCGCCGCACTGGCATGGGCCGATGTGTTGATCGACATCGATTCCGAGACAACCGAACTCGCTGCAGGATCCGACGTGGAGGTGTGGCCGCTGTGACCACCGATGCCCAGCTGTCTCATCTCGACGATCAGGGCCGCGCCCGCATGGTCGATGTGGCGCACAAGAAGGAAACCTCGCGCACGGCCGTCGCCGCCGGTGAGTTCGTCACCACTGCCGAGGTCATCGCCCTCGTACGTGCGGACGACATGCCCAAAGCCGACGTCCTCGCCACCGCCCGCATCGCCGGCATCTCGGCAGCGAAGCGGACATCGGACCTGATTCCGCTGTGTCATCAGCTCGCCCTCTCCTCGGTGAAGATCTCGTTCGGGTTCACCGAGTCGTCCATCACGGTCGAGGCCACCGCCCGCACCACCGGACGCACCGGGGTGGAGATGGAAGCACTGACCGCGGTCGCCGTCGCGGGCCTGACCCTGCACGACATGGTCAAGGCCGTCGATCCCGGTGCCACCATGAACGGCGTCCGGTTGCTCACGAAAGACGGCGGCAAACACGGGCATTGGCAACGGGACGGTGCGGAGGGCGCCGACGAGGCTGCGGGTGATCCCGTGTTCGAGTCCGCACGGTCCGCAGTGGTTCTGGTGGCCTCCACCGGCGGCGCGCGAGGAACTCGACCGGACACCACCGGCCCCGCCATCGCCGCCTGGTTGACCGATCGAGGCTTCGCCGTGCGAGGCCCACTGGTCTACGCCGATGCCGACATCGCGGCCGGACTGCACGACGCCCTGCGCGGCGAACCGTCGTTGATCGTCAGCACGGGCGGAACCGGGGTGTCCCCCACCGACGCGACCCCGGAGGCGACGGCGGCACTCCTGGACATCGACATGCCGGGGATCGCCGATGCGATCCGCACCCGCGGAACATCCGCGACGCCTCATGCGGTGCTCAGCCGCGGTGTCTCGGGTCTGATCGGACGCACGCTCGTCGTCAACCTGCCGGGCTCACCGGGCGGTGTGAAGGATGGACTCTCCGTCCTCGACCCGCTCCTCGACCATGTACTGGCACAGATCGCCGGAGGAGGCCCCCACGATGAGTGAACTCGTCGCACGAATTTCCAGTGAACCGTTGAGTACCGCCGAAGTCGAAGCAGCGGTGCAGGATTCGCGACACGGAGCGGTCGTGCTGTTCAGCGGAATCGTTCGTGACCACGACGGCGGACATGCCGTGGAAACCCTCGAATATCGAGCCCACCCCGACGCGGAACGCTTCCTGAACCGATGCTGCTCGGAGGTATCGGCAGAGACCGGATTGGCGGTCGCCGCAGTGCACCGCGTCGGCGATCTCCGGGTCGGCGACCTCGCACTCGTCGCCGCCGTCGGCTCGGCTCATCGCGCCGAGGCATTCGAAGCCTGCGCGCGACTCGTCGAGCGCATCAAGGCCGAGGTCCCTATCTGGAAGCGTCAGGGATTCGAGGGCGGACGCACCGAGTGGGTCGGGCTCTAGCGAGCTAACCGGTCTCGAGGTAGCGATGGACCGGAAGCATCGCAGAGGCGTCGTCGGGGTCGTCCGGTCCTCGCACACACGCGCGCAACCGCTGCTCGACGGCCGAGGCATCGAGATCGCTACCGATCAGCACCAGTGAGGTCTGCACGGGCTCACCCCTCGACCACGACGCGACCTCGAATCGAATGTGTCGACCCACCGTGTGCACGACGAACTTCTGGGTGTGGCCGGCGATGCCGAAGTGTACGAATCCCTTGATGCGGTAGAGATTTCCGGAAGGATTCTCCAGGAACTCGATCAGTCGCCGGGGTTCGACGGGATCCGTACTGACGAACTCGGTGTGCGAGTACTGCGCGTGCAGGTGACGATCGTGGTCGTGATCGTGGTTCTCCCGAAGTAGTTCGTCGAACGACAGCTGCACCGCCATTGCCGAATCCACCGACCGATCCTCGCGCCGATCGAACAGCAGCAGCGGGTCGACGCGACCGAAGGCAACGGGTACGACGGGCACATCTGCGACGACGGCCTGCACCGTCGAGCGCACCGCGGAGCGTTCGGACTCGGTCACCGCATCGGACTTGTTCAGCACCACCAGATCGGCCAGTTGCAGGTGCTGGTCGATCTCGGGATGCCGCGCACGGGTCTGCGGGAACTCGACCGCGTCGACGACCCCGACGAGCCCGCCGTAGACGATGAATTCGTTCTCGCTACCGCGGACCATCCTGATGAGGTTGCGGGGTTCGGCCAGACCGCTGGCCTCGACCACGATCACGTCGATGGCGGACCGGCGGTGTGCGAGGACATCGAACATCGCGTCCATATCGCTGATGTCGACGGCGCAACAGATACAGCCGTCGCCGAGGGAGACCATCGAATCGACCTGGCCGGCCACGAGCATCGAATCGATGTTGATCGCCCCGAAGTCGTTGACCACAACACCTATTCGGATGCCGGAATCGTTGCGCAGCAGGTGGTTCAGGAGGGTGGTCTTACCCGCGCCGAGAAAGCCGGCCACTATCACCACCGGAATTCGTCGACGCGCCACGGCGTCCGAGACTACCGGTCGGCGAGAATCTGCTTCAGCAGGCCTTGCGCGAACGTGGACACACTGCTCACGTTGCCCGGGGTCGCCAGTCCTTCCAGGCCGTCGACGCCGAACGAGTCGACGTACGGGGACACGCTCTCGAGCAACCGGGACAACGCGCTGCGTCTCTCGGCCGTGGGGCCAACGCCGCCGGGTGCCGTTGCGGCGGTGCCGGTCGTCGCAGTCCGGTCAGGGGTCGCGGGCGTCGTGGCGGCGGTAGCCGCCGGCGTGGTGGCGGCAGACGCCGGCGTGGTGGCGGCAGTTGCTGACGGGGACGGGGTTTCGGCCCCGAGAAGGTAGTCGATGATTCCCGTCGAGATGGCGATCGCATGCTTCAGCTGACCGTCCGAGCTCTCGAGAAGAGCTGCGTCGTCGGGGTTCGATCCGTTGCCCATCTCGACGAACACGAGGGGCACCGTAGTCAGTGCAGGCCCGGCGACATCGGATCGCTCCTGTATCCCGTTCTCGACTCCCGCATAGTTGGCAGGCTCGAATCCGGCCCGCACATAGGAGTCCCGCATCAGCGTCGATGCCGAGCGGCCGCCCTCGGACTGGGCAGCGTCGGCAGCCGCGTTCGGAATCGGCAGCGTGGGCACGATCAGATGGAAGCCGTGCTTGTCGGCATCGGTCGTCGTACTCGTGGAGTCCGCGTGGATACTCACGGCCACGTCGGCCCCGGACTCGCCGGCCGCCCGCGCCCTGTCGTCGACGCATCCGCCCCATCCGGTGTCGTCTGCTCGACTCGTCTTCACCGTCGCACCCAGACTCTCCAGGCTCGATCGAACGAGTTCGCTGACTTTCCAGTTGATGGTGTGCTCGGGCACTCCGTCCAGGGTGGTCATGCCGGTGGTCTGACAATCCTTGGTGCCGCCGCGCCCGTCGTTCACCTGCCGCTGCAGATTCTCCGAATGTGCGGTGCCCTGGTGGCCCGGGTCGAGGAACACCGTCTTTCCGGACAGTTCCGTACTCGCGGCAGGTGCCGTGTCTGCCGGCGTCGCACTGGCCGGTACGGACGCGAGTACCCCGGCACCGAGAATTCCGGCGCACATCAGCGCCGTCAGTGCCGACCTGGTCATCGGTGCAGATTTCATATGGTCTGGCGCAACGGTGGTACTCGCTGCGCAACTCCCCTTTCGGCCCCTCGGACACCGCTGATCCGAACGGGTCACCGCATCACGGGACTCCACACGTCACAACAGACACTTGCGCATCAAGTGAAGCAGATATCGCGATCGACGAGTATCGAGTGATCTTTCGTTAGTAAAACGATTGCGTTTCGTGACCGATTCGTAGCCGAGGCCACCGATCCCGAGTGGTACCGGCACGTCGTCGCTCGATCGCACTCGAACCGACCCAATGGATGGCACTACCAATTCGAACCGGACGGTTCGTCTTTCTCTCGGATAACGACGAACACCGATCGCGGAGAGAATGCCACGGACAATCACCTCGTCGGTTTCGGAGAAGAGGCGAGCCGATATCTGTGGGAATTCTGCGAAACGCGTAACAATCCCACGACCCGCATGGATGAACACAATGTTCAGCCGTATAGTCGCATCAGTTCGATCTGGACATCCCCGCATCATCCCCTGCATCATTGGAGAGCTTCAGCATGGCCAGAAAAGTCTATGTGCAACTTGTCGATGACATCGACGAAAAACCGATCGAATCCGGTGGCGAACACATAACCTATTCGGTCAACGGAGTCAGCTACGAAATCGACCTGAGCGACAAGAACGCGAAGGAATTTCACCGCAAACTCGACTATTACATCGAGCACTCCACCAAGGTCGGTGGAAAGCGAACGAAGAAGTCGAGCGCCCCCGCAACCGGTGCCAAGCGCGACGCCAATCAGACCAAGGCCATCAGAGAATGGGCCAAGGCGAACGGCCACAACATCTCGGCCCGCGGCAGAATCCCCGCCGAGGTCGAGCAAGCATTCGACGCCGCGCACTGAGCTGACGACAGCCGAGTCGGCATCCCGGCACGACGCCCGGATGCCGACTCGGCGGTCGGTGTCACCGAAACACGAAAAGCGTCGCCCTAGGGCGACGCTTTTTCGTTGACCTACGCGGTCGAGCTTGTCTCTCGGTGGAGCTAAGGGGACTCGAACCCCTGACCCCCACACTGCCAGTGTGGTGCGCTACCAGCTGCGCCATAGCCCCGAGTTACTGCGTGCTCCCGCTCATGCGGTTGCTCGAACGAAGTTACACCATCGGTCGCAGCAGCAACAAATCACCTGGTGCAGCCGGTACCGAATCCTCGACGACCGGCCGCACGAACGCCCCGAGATCAGTTGATCGACGCCAGCCATTCCGAGTCACCGAGCGCATCGACAACCTGACCGTCGACGAGGACTCCTGGTGTTCCGCGGGCACCCGACGCCGCCAGCGCATCCCGTCCTGTGTTCGCATCCGCCACTGCCGTCTCGCGCTGCGCACCGGCGGAGATGCAGTCCGTCGCCAGATCGCTCGCTCCTGCGGATCGAGCGAGTTCTGCGAGTTCGGCATCGGTCCGGTCGGAGTCGCTGCCTTCTTCGGGGCGAAATTCCGGGTCGAACAGCCCGGCATGAAATGCGGAGTAGACCCGCGCGTTCTCCGTCGCTGCCACGCAGTGCGACGCCGCAACGGCACGCGTCGAATAGTCACCGGACGCCGATTGTGGATCCAGGAAATTGACCAGGTGGTAATTCACCGAGACGACGCCGTCGTCGATTTTCTGAGCCAACTCCTGGCCGTGTTTCACTTCGAGGTCGCCGCAGAACGGGCACATCGGATCCTCGAAGACATCGATGACTCGCTGCGCTTCGGGACGCGACAGCTGAACCACCCCGTCACCCGGCAACGACAATTCGACCGCCGGATTCTTGACCGTTCCGTAGCCGTCGTTGCGTGGAGCGTCGCTTCCGCTCTGCCACATGATCGCCACCCCGATGACGACCACCACTACGACGAATGCGATGCCGCCCAATACGTAGGTCATCGTGTTCGAGGTTGCCTCGGGTGTGTGTTTCGTACTGGATGTCTTCTTCTGGCTCACACAGCGAATACTACGGTTGCGTCGGTCGGGTGCGCTCGTGCCCGAGCGTGTCCGGAACTCGCGACCACCAGAGTCCTGCCAGGAGAAGCAGCGCCCCCGTCACGGCGAATGCCGGACCGAAGGAGACTTGTTCGACGATCATTCCGGCGACGATCGGACCGATGACCGCGCCGACATCGGATGCCATCTGGAACGCGGCCAGCACGGGCCCACCGCGCGCCTTCGAGCCGATCACGTCCGCAACCGAGGCCTGCTGGGCAGGACTCATCAGACCCGATCCGATTCCGGCGATCAGCGACACCACGAGAAACAGCACGGGATCGTGGACGTACCCCATCACGACGGTTCCCAGCCCGCACACCGCCAGCCCACCCACCATGAACGGCTTGCGTCCGCGCACGTCGGACAGGCGGCCTGCACTGGTGAGCACCAGGGCATTTCCCACTGCGAACACGGTCAGCGCGATACCGACGAACACCTCGGATCGCTGCATCGCCTCGACGACGAACAACGGCACCAAGGCCACTCGAACACCGAACACTGCCCACCCGTTGGCGAAATTCGACGCCAACGCAGCCCGATACGACGGGATCCGCAGCGCGGCGAGCAACGACATCGTGGGTGGTGCCGAGCCCTTCTCCGGCTTGACGAGGTCGGAGTTGCCCAGGGTGAAGTACACGACGGCCGCCGCGATCACGAGCGCTACGGCATAGATCACGAACGGCACCCGCAGCCCGAATCCGACGAGAGCGCCGCCGACGAGCGGACCGCCGATGGTTCCCAGCAGGAAAGCGGTCGCATAGAGGCCGGAGATGCGGCCCCGACTGGTCGCAGGGCTGATCCTGATCAGCAATCCCAGTGCCGACACCGAGAACATCGTCGAGCCGACGCCTCCGAGTCCTCGAAACACCAACAGCTGCCAGTACGTCTGAGCCAGCGCGCAAGCGCCGGTGGACACCGCAACGATGAGCAGTCCGATCAGGTACACGGGCCGCTCGCCGAGCCGCTGCACCAGAGCACCACTGGCGGGCGCGAACAGCAACCGCATGAGAGCGAACGCACTGATGACCGCCGACGCCGCCGTGTATCCGACGCCGAATTCCCGGGCGAACTGCGGCAGAGCGGGCGCGACGATACCGAATCCGAGCGCGATGACGAACGCCGCCGATACCAGTACCCAGATCTCCGGTGGGAGCTTGCCTCCGGGTCTGAATGCGGGCTCGGGAGCCGAACTGTCGTGGTCGGATGGAGGTGAGTCGGTCACGAGCTCTCGAGTGCGGAGGACACCAGCTCACGTGCGGCGGCTTGAACCCGGGCCAGATGGTCCTCGCCCTGGAACGACTCCGCGTAGATCTTGTACACGTCCTCGGTTCCGGACGGGCGCGCAGCGAACCAGGCGCTCTCCGTCGTCACTTTCAGGCCACCGAGGGCCGCTCCGTTGCCGGGAGCCTCGGTCAGCGTTGCCGTGATCGGTTCGCCCGCCAGCTCGGTGGCGGTGATCTGATCGGGCGACAGCTCGGCGAGAACGGCCTTCTGCTCGCGGGTGGCAGGTGCATCGACGCGGGCATACGTCGGATCGCCGAACTTCGCGGTGAACTCGGCGTAGCGCTGCGACGGCGTGGATCCGGTGACAGCGGTGATCTCGGATGCCAGCAAAGCCAGCACGATTCCGTCCTTGTCGGTGGTCCAGACGCGGCCGTTGTGTCGGAGGAACGACGCTCCGGCGCTCTCCTCACCGCCGAATCCGAGCTCGCCTGCGAGCAGACCGGGGACGAACCATTTGAAACCGACCGGCACCTCGAGCAGACGACGGCCGAGACCCGAGACGACCCGGTCGATCATCGACGAGCTCACCAACGTCTTGCCCACTGCCGCCGTGGGCGACCAATCGGGTCGGTGGGTGAACAGGTAGTCGATGGCGACGGCGAGAAAGTGATTGGGGTTGAGCAGGCCACCGTCGGGAGTGACGATGCCGTGTCGATCGGAGTCGGCATCGTTGCCCGTCGAGATGTCGAACCGATCGCGGGCAGCGATGAGCGAGGCCATCGCGTTCGGCGACGAGCAGTCCATCCTGATCTTGCCGTCGGTATCGAGAGTCATGAAGCGGAATGTGCCGTCCACCAACGGGTTCACCACGGTCAGGTCGAGATTGTGCCGCTCGGCGATGGCATCCCAGTAATCGACACTCGCTCCACCCAACGGATCTGCTCCTATACGCACTCCGGCCGCGCGGATCGCGTCGAGATCGAGCACGTTCGGTAGGTCGTCCACGTAGGTGCCGAGGAAGTCGTAGCGAGAGACGCTCCCCGCGAACGCCTGGGCAAGGGTCACCCGCTTGATGCCCGAAATGCCATCGCGCAGAAGCTCGTTGGCGCGAGCGGCAATGACCGATGTGGCATCGCTGTCGGCCGGACCACCGTGCGGAGGGTTGTACTTGAATCCGCCGTCCCGCGGCGGATTGTGCGAGGGAGTCACCACGATGCCGTCGGCCTTCGCCGACGGTCCGGACTCGTTGTGGCGAAGAATTGCGTGGCTGACGGCGGGGGTGGGCGTGTACCGATCGCCCGAATCGACCAGTACGTCGACACCGTTGGCAGCCAACACTTCCAACGCCGTCGTCCAGGCGGGTTCGGACAGAGCGTGAGTGTCCCGACCGATGAACAGCGGGCCGGTGATGCCCTGTGCGGACCGGTACTCCACGATCGCCTGCGTCGTCGCCACGATGTGCGCCTCGTTGAACGCCGAGTCCAGACTGGACCCTCGATGTCCGGAGGTGCCGAACACCACCTGCTGACTCGGTTCCGACACATCGGGAACCCGCGAGTAGTACGCGGTCACGAGCTGCGAAAGATCCACCAGATCCTCCGGCAGTGCAGTGGTTCCAGCTCTCTCGTGCGCCACGATGCGCCTCCTCGTTGATCGACGAAACCGAACTTCTCGACCAACCCTAGCGCCGCCCCCGCACCCGTGACCTACTTGCTGTGCTGCTTCGGTGGCCGCGGGAGGAAATAGCTCGTTCGCTGCTGGTATTCGCGATACCCCGGTCGCTTCTCCATGCTGCGCTCGAGCAACCGTGCACCGGTGGCGAACACCAGGAAGTACGTCATCGCGATGGGCGAGAGAAGCGTGAACACCCCGGGCCACGCCGACGCCGAGACGAGGAACAGTCCCCACCAGACCGCCGAGTCGCCGAAGTAGTTGGGGTGCCGCGTCCAGGCCCACAGACCCCGGTCCATGATCCGGCCCTTGTTCGAGGAGTCGGCCTTGAAGGCTTTCAACTGCGCATCGCCCACTGCCTCGAACGTCCATCCGACAATCCAGACCAGTACTCCGAGCACGACGACCGGCAGAACGGATCCGTGCGCGACAGCGGATACCTGCAGCGGCAGGGACACGAACCACAATGCAACCGCCTGCGTCAGGTAGATCTTCCGCAGGGCGTACAGGGTTTCGTTACCGGGGGCCTTGGCGAGCATCTCGGTGTAGCGCGGATCTTCGCCGTGCCCGCGCGAGCGTCGAAAGACGTGCACGGCAAGGCGAAGCCCCCACACACCGACCAGGACGAGCAGTAGTAAGCGACGCCACAGTTCACCTGTTCCGGTCGCAGCCGAGATCAGGGCGATCAGAACGAATCCGCCGCCCCACGTCACGTCCACGACGTTGTGGCGTCCGATACGCGCGCCGATGAGGGCGGTGACGATCATCAGGACAGCGGTACCGCCGAGGCTCGCCAGCGATACGGTCAGGAAGTCGGACCAGTTCACCGCGGGCACACCCACACCGGTCGAACCGGTTCCATCTCGGACGGTCCGCTCCCGGACCGGACCGCCAGAATCTGATCGACGCCCATCCTGTTGTCCCGGAACGCCATTCCACCGCCGATCAGGTACAGCCGCCACACGCGAGCGACCTCCTCCCCGACCATCGCCACCACGTCGTCGAAGCGTGCCTCGAAGCGCTCGGTCCAGACGTCGACGGTCCGCACGTAATGCTCCCGGAGGGCGTGGACGTCGCGCACCTCCAGTCCGGCCTCCTCGATCATCGCGACGGTCCGCCCGACCGGGCGCATAAACATGTCCGGCGCGATGAACGATTCGATGAATGCTCCGCCGCCGGGGTTGTCGCCTTCCCTGCGCGACATCTGTTGGATCAGCACGCGGCCGCCGGGCTTGACGTTGGTATGCAGGGCTGCGGTGTAGGTCGGGTAATTGGCCTCCCCCACATGCTCACCCATCTCGATCGACGCCACCGCGTCGAAGGGCCCGTCCGGAATCTCTCGATAATCCTGGATTCGGATCTCGACGCGGTCCTGCAGTCCTCGGTCGGCGATGCGCTTGTCGATGAAGGCCTTCTGCTCGCGGGAGATCGTCACTCCGACGACCTTCGCTCCGTACTCCTGTGCCGCGTGCAGGCTCAGGGATCCCCAGCCGCAACCGACGTCGAGAAAGCGTTGCCCTACGCGCTTGTCGAGGCCGATCTTTCGACATACGAGGTCGAGTTTGTCGCGCTGAGCGTCGTCGAGGGTGTAATCCGGCGAATCGGAGGTCCAGTACGCCGACGAGTACGCCATGTGCGAATCGAGGACCAACTCGTAAAAGTCGTTCGACAGGTCGTAGTGGTGGCTGATCGCAGCGCGGTCGCGGAGCACCGAGTGCAGCCGCCCCTTCACCGAGGCCTGCGACACGGGCGGCGGCAGCGGACGGCCGAACACCCCGAGATCCTTGGCCAGTTTCGCCAACCGTAGTAGCGAGGCCGGCCCCGGACGGATCGCCGAGAGTCGACGCTCACGCACCACACCCCAGACGTGATCGAGAGCCGCGGCGAGGTCGCCGTCGACGTCCAACTCGCCGGTGACGTATGCCTGCGCAGCACCGAGTTCACCGGGGCTCCACAGCAATCGCCGAAGAGCGCTCGGACTGCGCAACAGCACCCTCGGTGCCGAGGCATCGCCTGCGACGGATCCGTCCCACGCCTGCAGCCGAACGGGTAGTGGACCACCCACCAGGGGTTCCACCAACTCGGCAATTCGATGCGCAACACCGACTCGTCGATCGGTCCGGTCCACGGAGAGTGTCGAGGTGGTCATCGGTTGTCCCTTCGGTCGAGCACGATCTGTTGAACATCGAGGTACCCGGATCGAAACCCGGCCTCCGAGTAGCACAGGTAGAAGTGCCACATCCGCGCGAACACCTCGTCGAAACCGAGCTGCTCTGCCTCGCTGCGGTATTCGCGGAAACGCCTGTCCCACAGCGCGAGGGTTCGCGCATAGTGATCACCCATGGACAGTCGCTCCCGTACCCGAAGCGAGGTGCTCTGCTCGGTGACCTCTTCGATGGCTCGCACCGACGGCAGGAACCCGCCGGGAAAGATGTACTTGTGTACCCAGGTGTACGTGTTTCGAGTAGCCAGCATTCGGTCGTGCGGCATCGTGATGGCCTGCAGGGCAACTCGCCCACCCGGCGCGAGCAACGAGTCGATCGTCTCGAAATACGTTGCCCAGTATTGATGCCCGACGGCCTCGATCATCTCGACCGACACGATCGCGTCGTACTCGCCGTCGACCAAGCGGTAGTCGAGAAGATCGATCCGGATTCTGTCCGCGTAACCGGCAGCGGCACAGCGCTTACGCGCCAGCTCCTGCTGTTCGGTCGACAGTGTCACCGACCGTACCGTCGCACCGCGAGCGGCCGCACGAATGGCCAGCTCGCCCCATCCGGTGCCGATCTCGAGCACTCTGGTTCCCTCTCCGACGCCTGCGCGGTCGAGTAGCCGATCGATCTTGCGGCGCTGAGCGTCGGCGAGCTCCGCACTGTCGTCTCCGCTCCCCGATTCGGAGAACAGCGCACTCGAGTAGGTCATCGTCTCGTCGAGGAAGAGCTCGAAGAGATCGTTCGACAAGTCGTAGTGGCGCGAGATGTTCGATCGCGTGTTCTTCGTCGTATTACGCTCGCTCCGTGGGGGTTTCGGGATGTACAGCCCTCGGAGTCGCTGCAGCGACTTGGGAATCAGCGACGCCATTCGCCGGGCGAAGACCTCGAGCACAGCAGTGAGGTCCTCGGCATCCCAGTCACCGGCCATGTATGCCTCACCGAATCCGATGAGTCCGCTGTCCCCGACCCGTGCGGCGAAGTCGTGTGGCCGATGGACGGTCATCAACGGTGCCTCGGCCGAACCGGCACCGATCACCTCGCCGTCGGGCATCGCGACCCGAACCTGCAGGCGTGCCACCGCACGGCGAAAGAGAAAGTCGGCCACGGGTGCGGCCACCGCAACCTTTGCACCACCGGGAACATGGGCGATCTGGGGCCAGACCTGCGGATCGACCAGCGGGCTCGGACCACCGACCGGGTTCGACACCGAATTGGATTTCGACACAGTAGTCATCTGTTGGCCCCTTGCTTCTGGGATTTTCGTGCCCCGGGAGGGGCAGGTTTCTGCACGATCTTCAGCCCCCGCGCCCAGAGCCGAATCCCTTGCCATCGGATCTGTACCACCACTCGTAGCGGCGCAATCGGGATCTCGACTGCAGTGCGAAGAATCGACTGCGTCGTCACTTCTCGTCGACGGCCGTCGACGGTCGCCACGAACGGGGGCTGACCGGCGCGTTCGAGGACGATCGAGAGCCGAAGCGCGGCGTCCGGCTCGGGTAGCAGCATGGAGTATTCGCCGTCGACGTCGTTGAACGGAGAGACGTAGAACTCCTTGGTCGTACGGGCCGCGCCGCGATGATCGGTGTGCACCAGGTACCGGTATCGCTCGCCGTAGGTGTTGTGCACCTCCGCGACGACGCAGCGGAGCTCTCCGTCGTTGTCGTGACACCAGTACACACTCAGTGGGTTGAAGGTGTGACCGAACACCCGTGCGCTCGCCAACATCGTGATCCGTCCGCCGCCGAGATCGATACCGTTCTCCGCCAGGAACGCATCGACGTTCTGGCGAAGAGTGGCGTCGGGGTCACCGAGGTGGTCACGGGAGTCGAACGAGGCCAGTGGTCGCAGTATCCGGGGCAACTCGGGAAGCGCGTCGAGGTCGACGAACCAGCTGTAGCTCCGGTACGAGAACGTGTTTCGAATCGGCGCGCGCCGAACGTGGTCGATTCGAGTGCGATACAGAGCCGCCCCGTGCGCGCGGGTGGCCGGCAGAAGGGACGTCAGAGCCACGTGGCACCCACCCGTTGCGCGGCCCGCGCACCCGAGAGCGCACCGTCCTCGTGAAATCCCCAGCCGTGGTAGGCACCGGCGAATGCCACGGTGTCGGTGTCCAATTCGGGAAGTCGACGCTGCGCTGCAACCGATTCCGGGGTGTACTGCGGGTGTTCGTAGGTCATCTCGTCCAGCACCCGACCCGGGTCGATACGATCCGCTCCACCGAGGGTGACCAGCATTCTGCGATCGGTCTCCCCCAGGCGTTGCAACCTGGTCAGGTCGTAGCTGACCAGCACCCGGTCGGGTTTGGCCGCGCACGACGGGAGGTGATAGTTCCACGACGCTCGCGCCCTCGTGTTCTTCGGCAGTACCGACGAATCTGTGTGCAGTTGCGTGTGATTGGTCGAGTACGGCATCGCTCCCAGGATGCTGTGCTCGAGCGCAGTCGGTTCTGCGAGCATCTTCAGCGCGGCACCGGGGTGCACCGCGATCACGGCAGCGTCGAACGTACGCAGGTCGTCGCGGGCGTCTCGGATCTGCACGCAGTCCTCGGACCTGTAGACCGCGTGCACGGGGGTATCGAGCAACACCTCGTCGATGTGCCGAGCAACCCGGCGAACGTATTCGATGGATCCACCGGTGACGGTGCGCCAGGTGGGAGAGCCGGTGACGGTGAGCATCCCGTGGTGCCGAAGGAAGGTGAACAGGTAGCGAGCCGGGTACGCGAGAGCAGTGTCCGGATTGCACGACCACACCGCGGACACCAGCGGCGTCATGAAGTGTGCTTCGAAGTACGCCGAGAACGAGTGCTCTGCGAGAAACTGCGCGAGAGTCGTCTCGGACTCCACCGGTTCGGAACTGTCCAGCAGTTCGTTGGCCAGGCGATGAAAACGCTTGACGTCGAGCAGCATCGAGACGAATCGCGGCTTGAACACCGCTGTGCGTTGCGCGAGGATTCCGCGCATGCCCTGGCCGCCCGAGTATTCGAGGCCGCACCCGTCGCACCGCACGGACATGCTCATGTCCGAATCCTGAGTAGGCACCTCGAGCTCGTCGAACAGTCGAAGCAGCGTCGGATACGTCCGGTCGTTGTGCACGATGAACCCGGTGTCGACGCCGACGCGGCCATCGGGTCCGTCCACGTAGTGGGTGTCCGCATGGCCGCCGAGACGGGAGTCCGCCTCGTACAACGTCACCGACGACGTCGACGAGAGCGCGTACGCCGCCGTCAGACCGGCAACACCGCTCCCCACCACCGCGACCCGGCGCCGCGTCACGATTGCCTGCCCATGCAGTCGGCCGGCGCATCGGCAGCGATACCGAGAACGAAGTCGCGCGTTGCCCTGGACCAGACCCGCGGATTGCGCAGCATGAAATGCCCACCCGGCACCGAGAGGTAGCGAGCGTCCACCCCGCGCGCCGCCGCACGTTCGGTCGCCCGGCGGGACGTTCGAGGATCGGTCCACCTGTCGGCAGTTCCGTGCATCACGAGCAGCTTCCTACCCGGTTCGAACGCATCGACCTCCGTGCCCTCCGGCCACCACGGAGCCAGGGCCACGACACCCACGATCTTCTGGGTCGTTCCTGCAGGCTCCACTCCTGGGCTGGAAGGATCGTCGACCAGTGCAGCGGCGGTGCGGCCACCCATCGAATGGCCGACGACCACCACGTGAACGTCCGGGTACTCGTCGTGAATTCGGTTCAGCGCCCATCGGGCATCCTCGACCGGAGACCGTTCGGGCGCGTTCCAGCCCCGGAACCGGTACTGCAACTGCTGCACCGATATGCCGCGTGTACGGCCGACGCGCCGAAGCATCCAGGTGAACGTCCACATGCGCAGACCGGCCAGGTGCCACGGCCGACTGCGGGCCCGACTCACGTCTTTCCCGCCGCCGAGGACCAGCACGACCAGTGACGGCGCGCGCACCGGTCTGCCGGTATGCAGAACTGGAGTGGGCTCGTTGCTCATGACCACTATTCGACACCGCGGTCGCTTCGGGTTGGATGAGTTCGACCGAGTCGATTGTGACCTGGCCGACAAAGAAGAAGACCGGACCGAGAGTGTCTCTCGGCCCGGTCTTCGTCGGTGGAGCTGCCGGGAATCGAACCCGGGTCCTCTGCTGCATTGCCAGGGCTTCTCCGTGTGCAGTCCGCTATGCCTCTACTTGGATCTCCCGATCTCGCGAACAAGTCAGGATGACGATCCCAGCCACTGTTTGATGTTCCTCATCATCCCGCGGCCGGATGAATCGGTGAGCCCTCTAGCTGATGCCAGTACCCGGGCCGAGGGCAAGCCCGGACTGACAGACACGCAGTCGCTACTTAGGCAGCGAGTGCGTAGTCGCGCTGATTGGAATCGGCGCTTATAAGGTTGCGATGACGCTTACGGTGGTCTCTCGCCTGCACCGACACGCTTCCCCTGACTCAACATACAAAGTCGAAACCGTTCAGCCCCGTATGTTCCCGAACACCGTGTCCGGGCTGTTCAGTGTAACGCCTCCCCCGGACACATTCATTCCATTAACGGCCGACTCGGCGATCCGCAGAATTCGAGGCAGCGTCGGCGTCGACTCGTTGCACCACCGTGCGCAGCATCCGACGGGCCATCACCAGGCGTACGGGCAGCGAGGCGTACCAGACCGCTCGGCCGGCCAGTCCACGAGGGAAGAACACCAACCGCTGCTCGATCGTCGGCTGCTTCGCAGTTCCCCCGACCGTCAGGTCCAGCCAGGCCTCGCCGGGAAGTCGTGTGGAGGACTTGAGCCGCGTGGTGTGCTCGGTGCCCGACGCGGATGCGTCGGGTCCGGTGACGTCGCGATGCCAGCCGGTGAGAACGTCGGCGTCGGCCAATCGTTCGAGTGCGGGCCTGATCGCGGTCGACTGCGCTGCACTGCGGGCGACCCGGGTGTCGGTGTAGACGACCTCGCCTGCCCAGGTCGGATCCGAAGGCAACGGATCCGACGGTGCCGCGGTACCGGTGGCATCTGTCCACCGAGTCTCCACCTCGCCGTCGTCGATCTTGCGCAGCGCCAATCTCACGGAATCGCGGTAGCCGGTCAGGCCGTCCTCCGGGCGCGGGACGACGGCATCGATGTCCATCTCGTGACCGATGGCGTCGTATTGCAGTGATTCGATGAGCGGCATCGCCAGCCCGCGCGGAATGGGAGTCACCAGCCCGATCCAGTGACCGGCCAGTCGCGGAGTCAACACCGGGAGCACGATGATCCGACGCTGCCGCAGACCCGCGACGTCGGCATAGATGTTCATCATCTCGCCGTACTGCATGACATCGGGACCGCCGATGTCGAATGTCCTGGATTCGGTGATGGGCGCACTCGCGGCCCCGATCAGGTAGTGCAACACGTCCCGCACAGCGATGGGCTGGATGCGATTGTGTACCCACCGCGGTGTGGTCATCACCGGAAGCCGATTGGTGAGGTGCCGGATCATCTCGAACGACGCCGAGCCGGATCCGATCACAACACCGGCCTGCAGAACGATCGTCGGGACTCCCGAGTCGATCAGAATGCGTCCCACCTCGGCACGCGACTTCAGGTGCGGCGAGAGTTCACCGGTCGGCGGATGCAACCCGCCGAGGTAGACGATGCGCCCCACACCGCATTCCGCCGCCACGGCCGCGACGTTCTCGGCGCTGTCGCGTTCGGTGTCGGCGAAATCCGAGTGCCCTGCGGTGCCCATCGAGTGCACCAGGTAATACATGACGTCGACTCCGCTGAGCGCTTCCTTCAACGATTCCCGATCGCTCAGATCGCCTTGCACGATCTCGACATCGGTCGCCCACGGCACGGAGTCGAGCTTGGCGGGCGTGCGTGCCAGCACGCGGACCGTGTACCCCTCGTCGAGCAGTCGCGGGGCCAGCCGACCGCCCAGATATCCCGTGGCACCGGTGACGAGGACGCGCGGCGACTTCTCGGGCGCGGCGGTGTCGGAGGCAGAGTCGAAAGCTGTCATAACCGGAGTCATTACCCCCGGGCGGTGCGGTTCAACCAGAGAGCGCGATCATCGCGATCGCACCGAGCGCCAACGCCATTCCGATCTTCTGCAACATTCCCACTCGCTCGCCGAGCATCACCATCGCCAGCAGTACCGTCGCCGCCGGATACAGCGACGCGATGACACTGACCAAGGAGAGCAGACCACCCTGATAGGCGTAGATCATCGCAGCGTTGGCGACGACGTCGAGCACGCTGACGAAGGCCGCGAGTTTGAGCACGCTGCCGTGCGGCGGTGCGAAGTGACCGGAAGCGAGGGCCACGATCCAGACCACCGCGGTCGCGGACGCGCGCGATGCCGCCAGCGGCCACAGCCCGCTGCCGTCGCCGATCCGGTGCAGAAAGATGAACGCGAAAGCGAACGTCACCCCCGAACCGACCGTCAACCAGGCGACCGTTCGGGTGAACTTCATCTCGCGTCCGCCGGCCACCTCGCCGGTCACCTCGTCCGGGGATTCTCTGCTCACCAGCACCACGGCCACCAGTGCTACGGCGATACCGACGAACGCGATGATTCCCGGACGCTCACCCATGGACAGCCCCACCAGGACCGGGATCCCGGCGACCAGGACGGCGGTGACCGGTGAGACCACGGCCATCGGCCCGGCAGCGAGGGCCAGGTAGAACCACCACACCGCAACGCCACCGGCGACACCCGATGCCAGCCCCCAGAGCATCGCCGGGAGCTCGATCGTGCCGCCGACGAACGGTGCGACGAGCAGCACGATCAACAGCGACAGGGGGTACGACACGATGACCACCCGGAGGGCGGCGACTCGGCGGGATGCGACTCCGCCGACGAAATCGCTCACTCCGTAGCCGACGGCGGCTACCAGGGCGAGCAGTACAGCGGTCAGCGCATTCCCTTCACGCGACGACCGAGCTCGCGAGTGACCTCGCGTTCGGCGGTGCGCTTGGCCAGCGACTGTCTCTTGTCGTAGTCCTGCTTGCCCTTGGCCAGTGCCAGCTCGACCTTGACCTTGCCGTCGGAGAAATACATCGACAACGGCACCAGCGTCAGGTTTCCCTCTTTGACCTTGCTTGCCAGGCGATCGATCTCGCGGCGATGAAGGAGCAGTTTGCGGTTTCGCCGCGGCGCGTGGTTGGTCCAGCTCCCGAGCGTGTATTCGGCGATGTGCAGCCCGCGCAGCCAGATTTCACCGTCGTCGACGGTCGCGAAGGCGTCGACCAGTGAGGCCTTACCGTCGCGCAGACTCTTGACCTCGGTACCGACGAGGGCGACTCCGGCCTCGAGGACGTCGAGTATGGAGTAGTTGTGCCGCGCCTTGCGATTGGTCGCGATGGCCTTGCGGCCCTTCTCTCTCACTGCAGGGCCCTTTCTCGAGCATGCGCCGCGTGGATCGGTTCCACGGGCAACCGCTCCAGCATAGAACCGAACGGCAACCGAATTTATTCGCGCACGTACAACCGCAGCGTGATGTACGCCGTCACCGCAGCCATTCCCACTCCCACCAGCGCGAGGAACGGCGAGACGAGCAGAACGTCACTGTTCGATATTCGGGCCAGAATGTTGGCCTGATACACATCCGACAGAACGTCGTCGATGAACATGTTCTTCGCGGTGAACAGGCCGGCGATCGCGAGCGCCGAGCCGATCAACGCCGCCACCACCGCCTCCAGGAGGAAGGGCAACTGCGTGTACCACCGAGTGGCACCGACCAACCGCATGATGCCCACCTCGGTTCGCCTGGTGAACGCAGCGATCTGAACCATGTTGGCGATCAACAGGATTGCCGCGATCGCCTGCACCGTGGCGATGGCGAAAGCCGCGTTGCGCACGCCGTTGAGCACACTGAACAGACGCTCGACGAGATCGCGCTGATTGAGAACGCTCTGCACGCCCGGTCGATTCTCGAAGTTGTCGTTGATGACCCCGAACCGTTCGGGATCGCTCAGACGCACCTTGAACGACGCGGGAAAGCTGTCGGCACTGACCAGTTCGGCCAACTCCGGCTGATCCTTGAACACGCGTTCGGTGGCGTCCTTCACCGCATCCTCACGATTGAGGTACTGCACCGAGACCACCGACGGAGTGTTCTCGAGATCCGATCGCAGGGTGGCACAGGTCTCCTGCGCACAATCGGCGTCGCTCGCCGAGATGTCGTCGGTGAGGAAGATCTGCACCTCCACCCGATCGAGGAAGATCTGCTGAGTCTTCCCCGCCATCTGGACCACGAGCAGGCCACCGCCGAACAGGCCGAGAGAAATTGCGGTCGTCAAGATCATGGCGATCGTCATGGTGATGTTGCGGCGAAGTCCGGTGAGGACCTCGCTGAAGATGAAACTTGCGCGCATCGCGGAATCCGAGCCCTTCGATTCGTTCGGTCGTGACGTCTGTGCGGTCCTGAGTCGGCGGCGGCGTCAGCGACCGACGCCGTAGACCCCGCGGGCCTCGTCACGAACGACTCGTCCGTTGTCGAGTTCGACGACGCGTCGGCGCATCGAGTCGACGATGTGGTTGTCGTGGGTGGCCATCAGCACCGTGGTTCCGGTGCGGTTGATGCGCTCGAGCAGCAGCATGATGTCCTGGCTGGTGTCCGGATCGAGGTTTCCGGTCGGCTCGTCCGCGAGCAGCACGAGTGGACGATTGACGAACGCGCGAGCGATCGCCACCCGCTGCTGTTCTCCACCGGACAACTCGTTGGGCAGACGATCCGACTTACCGCCGAGTCCCACCAGGTCGAGAACTTCGGGAACGGTGCGCTTGATCATCGAGCGCGGCTTGCCGATCACTTCGAGAGCGAACGCCACGTTCTCCACCACCGTCTTCTGCTGCAACAGGCGGAAGTCCTGGAACACGCAGCCCATGCTCTGCCGCAGCCGGGGGACGCGTCGGGCCGCCAGTCGGTTGACGTGGAAATCGGCGACGTGGATGTCGCCGGAGGTGGGCGTCTCCTCCTTGAGGAGCAGCCGCATGAACGTCGATTTGCCCGAACCGGACGGACCGATCAGGAACACGAACTCACCCTTGTCGATGGAGACCGTCACCTTGTCCAGGGCAGGCCTGGTGGAGGTCTTGTAAGACTTGGAGACATTCGAGGTGCTGATCACGGGTCGCCAGTGTAGTCCTTACCGTCCGGTAACCGCCGGAACCGAGGGAGCACCGCGGCGAGTCCCGAGAGACGGTAAAGGATGCCTCAGCGAGACGACGTCGGCGCAGGCTGGCTGGGTATCAGCGACTGAATCACCGGTGGCAGCGGGACACCGAACGGCGCGGTGGTCGTCGACGGCAGGGTCGTCGTGGTCGCCGGCTGCCCTGATTCGTCGACGCTTCCCGATCCGTCGGGATCGGTGGTGGCGGTCGGGGTGGGTGTGACGGTGGTACTCGAATAGGTCGGTTCCACGGCTTGCGGCTGGGTGTAGGGGGTGAGTTCGCCCGGGTCCACGGCAACCGGGCCCTGGATACGTTCGCTGTCCCTCTCGGCGATCTCTGCACTGACCTGGCCGTACCACAGACCGGTGAGCACGAAACAGATCCCGAACGCGACTGTGGACGTGCGGACGCGGCCGTTGATCTTGGCCGGAATGCGCCACTGTCGCCAGTTCCGCTGCGGCCGTTCGGCTCCGGTATCGGGCGTATTCATCGATCCTCCGTCCGATCTAATCCCGACGCTTCCGGCGCGACCCCGGCCGTACTGACGTCGGGAGCAACGCTGATGCCCTCGGGTCGCAGCGCGGCGGCCACTCGGACTCGAAGTTCTCGTCCTACCTGGAACTGCTTACCCGGCAATGTTCGCGCAACGAGGCGAACGTTGACCTGTCCCACCTCGATGCTCTCCACACCCATCACGGTCGGTTCGTCGAGCAACAGCGGACGCAACCGAGCGTCTGCGAACGCGTCGCGGCCGACCGATCGGAGCAGCGCGTTCACCTGGGTGAGATCGGCGGTGCTCGGCACGGGAACGTCGACGACGGCGCGCGCCCAATCCTTCGACAGGTTGATCGCCTTGACGATCTGCCCGTTCGGCACGGTGATGACCTCACCGTCGACGCTGCGGACCCGGGTGACGCGCAGTGTCACGTCCTCGACCGTGCCCTCGGCGTCCTCGGCAGAACCGTTGACGGCGATCTGCACGACGTCACCGAATCCGTACTGACGTTCGGTGATGATGAAGAACCCGGCCAGAATGTCCTGGACCACGCGCTGAGCACCGAAGCCGAGCGCTGCGCCGATGACCGTCGCGGGTGCCACGAGCCCGCCGACGCCGAATCCGAAGCGACGCAGCACTTCGATGGTGACGAGGATGTAGATGAGGGTGACCACGACCCAGGTGATGACCTGGGCCAGCGCGTGCCGATGCTTGGCGGCCTCGGACCGCACGAGCGCATCGCTGTGCTGGTAGTTCTGATCGATTCGGGCAGTGATGCGGGACCCGGTCCAGGTGACGAACCGCGCAGCCAGCATTCCGCCCAGGATGTACAGCACGATCCCGAGGGCGTTCAGCTTCAGGTCGAGCGTCGGGTTCAGCCAGCTGGTCATCGGAACGACGGAGCGGATCCTGCGCGATGACCGGTCATCTACTGCTCCCCTCGCATTCGCCAACGAATTCCCGATTCCAGGAATCCGTCTATGTCCCCGTCGAGAACTGTAGACGGATTGTTGACTTCGTACTCGGTACGCAGATCCTTGACCATCTGGTACGGGTGCAGAACGTACGAGCGCATCTGGTTACCCCAGGAGCTACCGCCGTCACCCTTGAGCGCATCCATCTCGGCACGCTCTTCCTTGCGCTTGACCTCGAGCAGCTTGGCCTGCAGCACCCGCATGGCCGAGACCTTGTTCTGCAGCTGGGACTTCTCGTTCTGGCAGGTCACCACGATCCCCGTCGGGATGTGCGTCAACCGAACGGCGGAGTCGGTGGTGTTGACCGACTGCCCACCCGGACCGGACGAGCGGTACACGTCCACGCGAATGTCGTTCTCCGGGATCTCGATGTGGTCTGTGGTCTCGACGACCGGAAGCACCTCCACCTCCGCGAACGAGGTCTGGCGACGACCCTGGTTGTCGAACGGGCTGATCCGCACCAGCCGATGCGTCCCCTGTTCCACCGACAACGTGCCGTACGTGTACGGAGCCTTGACCGCGAACGTCGCGCTCTTGATACCGGCCTCTTCGGCGTAGGACGTGTCGTAGACCTCGACGCCGTAGCCGTGCTTCTCGGCCCAGCGGATGTACATACGCATGAGCATCTCGGCCCAGTCGGCCGCGTCGATTCCGCCTGCACCGGAACGGATGTTGACCAGTGCGTCGCGTGCGTCGTACTCACCGGAGAGCAGGGTCCGCACTTCCATGGCTGCGATGTCCTCCCGGAGCGCGGCGCGTTCGGCGTCGGCATCGGCGGTGGCGGATTCGGCTGCCTCGCCTTCTTCACCCTCGGCGAGCTCGTACAGAACCGGCATGTCCTCGAGGCGCTGCCTGAGTTCTTCGACGCGGCGAAGCTCGGCCTGCGCATGGGACAGCTGGCTGGTCACCTGCTGCGCGTGTTCCTGGTCGTTCCACAGGTCCGGCGACGCCGCCTGATGCTCGAGTTCGTCGATGCGTCGCCGCAGTTCCTCGACGTCGAGCACCGACTCGACGGTGGACAGAGTGGTGTCGAGCTCGGCCAGGTCTGCAGAAACGTCGGGATGCACGAGAGTCAAGGTTACCGGCACGCGAACCCGAACCCGACCGCCCCCGATTCCCCCGGCCCCCACGAGCCGAACGGACACCGACGTCGAGGGTTCGAACCGCGCAGATTTCAACTCTCGTCAGGCCATCGGTGGACTGCTAGCTTTCGGCTCATCGACATATTCGCATCTCGACATGCCTGCCACCGCCCGGTGCCGGCCACACCCGCAGTACACAGGAGCGTCGCATGACCGTCACCGACCAGTACCTCGAGAACAACAAGGCGTACGCCGCGACGTTCGACGGTCCCCTGCCGTTGCCGCCGTCGAAGCACGTGGCAGTGGTGGCGTGCATGGACGCCCGACTCGACGTCTACCGCATCCTCGGTCTCCACGACGGCGAAGCACACGTGATCCGCAATGCGGGCGGTGTCATCACCGACGACGAGATTCGCTCACTGGCCATCAGTCAGCGTCTACTCGGCACGAAAGAGATCATCCTGATCCATCACACCGACTGCGGCATGCTCACCTTCACCGACGACGAGTTCAAGAAAGACCTACAGGACGAGACGGGCATCAAGCCACACTGGGCTGCCGAGTCGTTCACCGACTTGGACCGCGATGTTCGCCAGTCGCTCGCCCGCATCGAGCAGAGCCCGTTCGTCACGAAGCACGAATCCGTTCGAGGCTTCGTCTTCGACGTCGCAACCGGAAAGCTGAACGAAGTCACCGAATAGGCCCGACCACCCATGTCGCCGCGTACGAGCAGCCCGTGCGCGGCGATAGTCTTCTCCCGTGACCGATTACTCCTCCGATCTTGCTCTCGCCCTCACTCTCGCCGACGAGGCGGACGCCATCACACGCCGACGATTTCTCGCCATGGACCTGTCGGTCGATTCCAAGCCGGATCTCACCCCGGTGTCCGACGCGGATCTGGCCGTCGAGACAGCAATCCGCAACTCGCTGGGTGCGCAGCGCCCCACCGACGCATTGCTGGGCGAGGAGTTCGGCGGTACTGCGACATTCAGCGGCCGCCAGTGGGTGGTGGATCCCATCGACGGCACCAAGAACTTCGTCCGCGGCGTGCCCGTCTGGGCGACCCTCATCGCCCTGCTCGACGACGGCGTACCGCGGGTAGGAGTCGTCAGCGCACCTGCCCTGAACCGACGCTGGTGGGCCGCACTCGATCAGGGGGCCTGGACGGCATCGGACGGCGGTACCCCGCGCCGGATCGAGGTCTCGAAGGTCGATTCGTTGGCGTCGTCGAGTCTGAGCTTCTCCAGCCTGTCCGGCTGGGCGGATCTGGGTACCAGGGATCGGTTCCTCGATCTGACCGACGCCGTGTGGCGGGTGCGCGGCTACGGCGACTTCTTCTCGTACTGCCTGGTCGCCGAGGGGGCAGTCGACATCGCCGCCGAACCCGAGGTCTCACTGTGGGACCTGGCCGCGCTCGATGTCCTGGTGCGCGAGGCAGGCGGCGAGTTCACCGCGCTCGACGGCACCGCGGGCCCACACGGTGGCAGTGCCGTGGCCACCAACGGCCTACTGCAGCACGCGGTCCTCGAGCACCTGTCCCCTCGGGCCTGACACTCGCCTAGAGAACTGCAGCCACAACCAGCGCGATCAGCGGTGTGATGCCCTGAACGAACGCCGCTCGAAAGTACTTCGCGCCACCGGTCGCGAGCACGAGTGCCGCGCCGACGATACTCGCGCAGGCGAAGTACACGACGGCGTCGCCCGCGGAGCCGCCCACGACGAGGCCGACCACGATGCCGATGGCCAGGAACAGGTTGTAGAAGCCCTGGTTGAAGGCCATCGGTTTGACGACGTCGGCGTCGTGCTGACTGGCGACGCCGAAACGCGACCATACTGCGGGCCTGGACCAGGCCACGCTCTCCATGACGAAGATGACGACGTGGAGGGCCGCGGCGAGGCCGGCGAAAACCTGGGCGATCGGATGCACCGGATCAGCGTGCCACATCCAGCCCGGCCTGGCGTGATGCACTCGGCAACGACTCGGCTCGGTGCGTGAACTTACTCGATAGTAGACAGCTATCTTACTCGGGAGTAAGATCTGTGGAGTCCGTGACCGACGCCGAGGAACTGGTGATCATGAGCAAGCAAGACAGTGTGGTCGACGCGAAGGCCCCCAAGGTGCCCCGCGATACTTCTGCGGTTGGCCTCAACCCGTTCAAGAGGGATGCGATCGGAACCGCGATGCGCGTTCTGACCGCCATCACCGGATCCGAACTGGCGGAGAAGTACAACCTTCGTCAGACGATCGACCGGGTGACGTACGAGAGCACCAAGACCGGGTTCAAGACTCTCGGCGCGGCAAATCGCACGTTCGCCAAGGTCACCGGTGGCGGTAAGCCCAAGCGTCTCGACGACGGTGCCGCCAAGAACCTGAGCTACTTCGACCTGACGCCCGACGACGAGCAGCGCATGATCGTCGAGACGGTCAAGGAGTTCGCCGAGGAAATCCTCCGGCCTGCCGCATTCGATGCAGACCACAACGCGTCCTCGCCCGAGGACCTCGTGCGTCGCTCCGCCGAACTCGGCATCACCCTCATCAACGTTCCCGAGGAGCTCGACGGCGCTGCCACCGAGCGCGGGGCCGTCACCAACTCGCTCGTCGCCGAGGCGCTGGCGCACGGCGACATGGGCCTGGCCCTGCCCATCCTCGCCCCCTCCGGCGTTGCCGTCGCGCTGACCCAATGGGGAACGGACGCACAGCAGAAGACCTACCTGCCCGCGTTCGTGGGCGAGAAGGTTCCGAACGCTGCGGTGGTCGTCAACGAGCCCCGCGCGCTCTTCGATCCGTATGCGTTGCAGACCAAGGCCGTTCGCTCCCCCAGCGGCTACAAGCTCAACGGCGTCAAGAGCCTGGTGCCTGCTGCAGGCAGCTCCGAGCTGTTCGTCATCGCCGCAGAACTCGAAGGCCGCCCGGCATTCTTCATCGTCGAGTCCGACTCGAAGGGTCTCGTCGTCGAGGCCGATCCGAGCATGGGACTGCGTGCTGCCGGACTCGGTCGCCTGATCCTGACCGACGTCGCAGTTCCCGAGTCGGCATTGCTCGGTGACGGTGACGCGGACCAGCGGGCCGCCGAATACAGCGCTGCCATCGGTCTCGCACGACTGGGCTGGGCGTCGCTGGCCGTCGGTACGAGCCAGGCCGTGCTGGACTACGTCGTCCCCTACGTGAACGAGCGTGTGGCCTTCGGCGAGCCGATCAGCAACCGCCAGGCCGTGGCCTTCATGGTCGCCAACATCGCCATCGAGCTCGACGGCATGCGGTTGGTGACGCTGCGCGGCGCTTCGCGGGCCGAGCAGGGACTGTCGTTCGCCCGCGAATCGGCGCTCGCGCGTCGACTCGCCTCCGAGAAGGGCATGCAGATCGGTTCCGATGGCGTTCAGTTGCTCGGCGGTCACGGCTTCACCAAGGAGCACCCGGTGGAGCGGTGGTACCGCGATCTGCGATCCGTCGGCGTCGCCGAAGGCATCGTTCTCATCTAGCCGTCCGCCCCCGAATTCCATGGCACTCACCCAAGGACACACACCATGATCAATCTTGAACTTCCCAAGAAGCTTCGGGCGCAGGCGAATCAGGCTCACCAGGTCGCTGCCGAGATCTTCCGCCCGATTTCCCGCAAGTACGACCTCGCCGAGCACGAGTACCCGGTCGAGCTCGACACCATGGCGTCGATGGTCGAAGGCATGTCCGACGCCGGTGGCGAAATCGGCGGAGCCGCCGGTGGCCGCGAGAAGGACAGCGAGTCGGCCAAGCCCAGCAAGACCGCGAACGCCAACGGCGGCAACATGTCTGCCCTGGTGAACGTGATCGAGACCTGCTGGGGCGACGTCGGCCTGACGCTGTCGATCCCCTACCAGGGCCTGGGTAACTCGGCCATCGCAGCGGTGTCCACCGACGAGCAGCTCGAGCGCTTCGGCAAGGTGTGGGCCTCGATGGCCATCACCGAGCCCAGCTTCGGCTCGGACTCCGCAGCGGTGACCACCACCGCCGTCCTCGACGGTGACGAGTGGGTACTCAACGGCGAGAAGATCTACGTCACCGCCGGTGAGCGTTCCACCCACATCGTCGTATGGGCGACGGTCGACAAGTCGCTCGGCCGCGCGGCCATCAAGTCGTTCGTCGTTCCGCGTGACGCACCGGGCCTGTCGGTTGCACGTCTCGAGCACAAGTTGGGCATCAAGGCGTCCGACACCGCTGCGCTGCTGCTCGAGGATTGCCGCATCCCGAAGGACAATTTGCTCGGCACCGCCGAGGTGAACGTCGAAAAGGGCTTCGCAGGCGTCATGCAGACCTTCGACAACACCCGCCCCCTGGTGGCCGGTATGGCCATCGGTGTGGCGCGGGCGGCACTCGAAGAGCTGCGATCGATCCTGGTCGATGCCGGAGTCGACATCTCGTACGAGACACCCGCCTACAACCAGCACGCGGCGGCCGCAGAGTTCCTCCGCCTCGAAGCGGACTGGGAAGCAGCACATCTGCTCGCACTGCGGGCAGCGTGGATGGCCGACAACAAGGAGCCCAACTCGCTGCAGGCATCGATGTCGAAGGCCAAGGCGGGCCGCTCGGCAGTCGACATCACCCTCAAGGCAGTGGAACTCGCCGGTACCTACGGCTACTCCGAGCGCCCGCTGCTCGAGAAGTGGAGCCGCGACTCCAAGATTCTCGACATCTTCGAGGGAACTCAGCAGATCCAACAGCTGATCGTTGCTCGTCGAGTACTCGGGAAGTCGTCCGCAGAACTGAAGTGATACCTGGCTCGTCGTCGAGCCGAGATGTCGCCGCGAAACGGCATCGGACCCCGCGTCCGATGCCGTTTTTCGTGCGTCGGAAAGAAAAATTCCGGGACGGTGTCGATATCGTGGTCTGCCGGACGTCGTCATCGTGAACGGCGACTCGCGCCGCGACAACGAGGTACCGAACCCAGGAGCGCACCATGAAGTACATCCTCTTGATCAACGCCGACACCACGCCCGGAGCAGCACCGGGCTGCAGCAGTGTCGAGGACTGGATGACCTACGAGAAAGAGATGAAGGAAGCCGGCGTCTTCGTCTCCGGGTACGCCATGGCCGATCTGACGACCGCCACCGCGGTGCGCGTCGACCCGCGCACCGAGGAACGGACCGTCACCGACGGCCCGTACGCCGAGTCGCACGAGGTTCTCGGCGGCTACGACGTGATCGACGTCCCCGACCTGGACGCGGCACTCGAGTGGGCGGCCCGATGCCCGGGCTCCAAGGACGGCGGCGCGGTGATCGTGCGGCCCCTTGCAGAATTCTGACCGGCGCAGTCCCGCCATGCAGGATTCCTCGGTGAACGAGTCGGGGGTTCATCGAGCGCTCGAATCGGTCTTCCGAGCCGAGCGCTCGATTCTGCTCGCCTCGTTGGTACAGCGGTACCGCGACCTCGACCTCGCCGAGGAAGTGACCTCGGACGCCATCGAGTCGGCCCTCAAACACTGGCCGGTCGATGGCGTCCCGTCACGGCCGGGGGCGTGGCTACTCACCACTGCCCGCCGGAAGGCGGTCGATCGGCTGCGCCGCGATCAGAGCCTGGCCGCCAAGGTCGGAGTGTTGCAGGCGGATACGGATCGCAGCGAACCGAGCAGCCCGAATTCGCTCGACGATGCTCTGCCCGACGACCGGCTGCAGTTGTTCTTCACGTGTGCACACCCGGCGCTTGCGGCCGGTGACCGACTCGCGTTGACGCTTCGATGCCTGGCCGGTCTCGGTACCGGCGAGGTGGCCCGTGCGCTGCTCATCCCTCCGGCCACGGCGGCGCAGCGAATTGTGCGGGCCAAGAACAAGATTCGGGCCGCACGGATTCCGTTTCGCCTCCCGGGCCCGGACGAGCTGGCAGGCAGGGTGCCGATGGTGCTCGAGGTGGTCTATTCGATCTTCACCGAGGGCTATTCGGCGACCTCGGGTGAGAGTGTCGGGCGAGTCGATCTCGTCTCGGAAGCCATCGGTATGGGACGACTTCTCCACACCGCACTGCCGACCGAGCCCGAGGTGGCAGGCCTGCTGGCGTTGATGCTGCTCATCGACGCCAGACGCGACGCTCGCACCGACTCGGATGGTGACATCGTGCTGTTGGCAGATCAGGACCGTGGACTCTGGAACGCCGAGATCATCGCCGAAGGGACGGAACTCGTGGTCGAGGCCCTCAGCGGCGGCCGGGGCGGTCCGTACGCCGTGCAGGCGGCCATCGCTGCGCTGCATGCAGAATCACCCGACACCGACAACACGGACTGGCCCCAGATCGTTGCGCTGTACGACGTGCTCATGACACGGACACCGAATGCGATTGTCGCGATGAACAGGGCTGTCGCACTGGCGATGCGCGACGGTCCCGAGCCCGGTCTGCGCGAGCTCGACCGGCTTGCCGACGAGGCGTCGTTGCGCCGATATCATCCGTATCCCATGGCGAGAGCCGATCTGCTGCAACGACTCGACAGGTTCGAGGAGGCGGCGGTGCAGTATCGCCGTGCGTTGGATTTCGCCCGAACCGCACCGGAGAAACGCCTGCTCCGACGTCGGCTCACGGAAGTGAGCACCTGCCGCGGTCAGGCCGACAGAACCGCGCCCACCTGATCTGCCGTCAACGCACGGTCCGCGTACACCACGCGAATTGCGTCGACATCCGGATTGCCGACGTCGGGTCCGCGGGTGATCAACTCCAGGCCTGCGCGTTCGGCCACCCGCGCCGACGCGACATTGTGTTCGAGCAGGTATGCCACGATCGGCAGTTCGGGCTCGGTTCGGTGCGCGCACTCGACTGCGATCTCACACATCTCCGCGGCATACCCGTTGCCCTGCGCGTCGGGATGGAGGCGATAGCCGAGATTCCAGAAGGCGTTGCGGCGCTTCGAACATCCGCCGTAGCCACTGAGCGTGTGGCTGCCGCGCTCACGAATCATCCAGGTGGACAATCCATCCCGCCGCCACTGCTCCGACCAGCCCTGCACCATTCGTTCGGTCACGCCGGGATCGGTGTGCCGCAGGCTCGGAAAGTGGGTCCACGACTGCGGGTCGCTGCAGATCGCGTACAACTCATCGAGATCGGCGACGGCCGGCTCGTCGAGGTCGAGACGCGAGGTTCGTATTCGCACACGCCGGATCCTACGGGGAGGAAATCTGGTAGACCGGTGGTACGGAATCGAGTGAAGGGTGTGACCGTCATGGCCGAGTGGGTCAAGAAGATCGAAGAGAACGCGAAGGGTCTCATCGCCGAGGCCGAACAGGAGTTGACGGCACTCGAGGGCGTGGACACGGTCGACCTCACCGCCGACGCCTCCGAGGACGGCGAGGATTCCGACACGGTCACCAGTGACGATGCCCGCGAGCAGGTTTCGGACTGAACCGACGGTACCCAGTCGTCACGGCCGGACCACGACGACACACGATCGGTCGGTGGACGTCGATCGGAATCATCTGTCGCACACCAGGTTTCGCCTCGGCGACTACGCACCCGACGCGGGATGTCCACCGTCGCGGCACTGTCCGAAATGCTCGAACACACCGACCGGTAGCCGGGATCAGTCGAACACGGACCAACAGATGCTGTTTCTTCTCTTCTGGTCTTCCAACACCAGCCGGCGCACGCTTTTCGGAAGCCGGTCACGCTGCCACTCGAGCTCTTTCCTGCCTGCACTCGTCTCTCGGCCTGCAGGTGCAGCCGCCCGCGCTGCCTTGATGGCGTAGGCGGCTGCTCCGAGGTCGTGTTCGGGTACGTGAGCCACGCAGGCTGCCTGGCCCGCGGCGTACGCGGCGAAGCGAGAGCAACCGACGAGCGGCCGTGCTGCTCCCATGGCGTGGCCACCGAGGGCGCGGGTGGCCATCATCGCGAGTTCGCCGCGCACCCACGCACGGGTGGCCTCGATCGCCTCGCGTGGTCGCGGGTCGACGGGTCGGACCGTCTCGAACAAGTGGAGGACATGTTCCGCACACTCGGCCGCCCAGAGCGCGAGGCTCCGATGGTCGTCTTCGGACAGAAGTCCGCCGCGCTGCACGGTGATGAGGCGAGGGTCTCGGACGGCGGGAAGAATCACACGAGTCGTCCTTTCGACGGTATCGCGTTCGCCCTCGGGCCGAACGGGCCGTTTCTGCACATACGAGAATACGAAAAAGACCCAGGACATAGGTCCTGGGTCTTCGTCAGTGGTAGCGGGGACAGGATTTGAACCTGCGACCTCTGGGTTATGAGCCCAGCGAGCTACCGAGCTGCTCCACCCCGCGTTGCAACTACGAAGTTACTACCGTGCGTACGGCCAATGCAAATCACGTGACTTCCGAGCGCTGTCACCCGCTCGACGAAGTGCACCGCGGCAGGTTGTGGCTCGCGCTTATCACGGTTCAGGCGGCTCGAAATAGTGCTCCGCGTCTCTTTTCGTGCGTGTTTCGAGTCACATAACGGTCGGGTTACGAAGTAGAAACATTAGCGCCACGACCGGGCCTGAGCTGGCGAAATACCCCCTCGAGTCCCAGTATGTGGACATCGGCTGTCCCATTCCTGCTCAGTGACGGTGAGCAGATCCTCGACTACCTTCACGGGCGGCCCTAAACCGCTGGGCCTGCACCACCCCGCCGCTTCCTTCGCTCTGCCCCGCGGGTGTGGTCCCCAATACGTACGGGGGCAGAGCCGCGACGATACGAAGTGCCTGGTCACGAACGCCGTACATCCCGGCGAGGTGATTGCAGGCCAGTCGCGCCAGTCGAGCGCGGAGAGGATTCACCCCGCATGACCACACAGAACAATTTCGGCAAGCGCGCTCTCGGATTGGTCGCCATCGCAGGTGCCGCCGTAGCGATCCCCCTCGGCGTTTCAGCCGGAACCGCCAACGCAGCCTCGAACAACTGGGACGCAGTCGCACAGTGCGAGAGCGGTGGCAACTGGAGCATCAACACCGGAAACGGCTACTACGGTGGCCTGCAGTTCTCGCAGAGCACCTGGACGGCCAACGGCGGAACCGGATCGCCGGCCAACGCATCCAAGGCCGAGCAGATCCGCGTCGCGGAGAACACCCTGCAGAGTCAGGGACCGGGCGCATGGCCCGTGTGCGGTCAGCAGCTGACCAAGGGTGCCTCCACTCCCGAGCCCGAGGCAGCTCCCGCACCGGCTCCGCAGCCAGCTCCCGCACCGGCACCGGCACCGGTCGTGGCCCCCGAGGCCGCAGCAGCCACGCAGGCTGCACAGGGCGTGTTCGACGCGGCGTCCAAGCTCGCCGACCAGTACGGCCTGAGCACTCAGTTCCAGCACCTCGTTGCAGCGAACGCCCCGGTGCTCGCGCCCATCGGACGCTGATCACCCAACAGTTCGTCGAACTGCCTCTCACGTTGCCTCGTATCTCGCGCGCGAGCAGGTGACGAACGACGGAAGGGCCGCCTCACCATTCGGTGAGGCGGCCCTTTCGCTCGTATCGACCGGTTCGGGTCAGCAGACCTGACCCGACCCGATCAGTTGCCGGCCCGGTTGTACGTGTCGACCGCGGTCTGCAGGTTCTCGAGCGCAGTGCCGAGTTCCGCCAGATTTCCGCTCTGCTGCGCAGAGCGCACAGCGGAGAGTGCAGCGTTCAAACCGGAAACGGCAGCATCCCTCGTTGCCGAACCGCCGGTGGCGGGGGCAGGAGTTGCCGCAGGCGTGCCACCGTCGGACGGCGCGGTTTCGGGAACAGCGCCGGGCTGCGTATTTCCGTCGGTCTCACCGGGTGCGGTGACCGTGCGTCCGGCACCCGCTCCGAACACCTGCTCGATGGCCTCGGGCAGTGTCGCGGCATACCCGACGCGGCCCTCGTACGAGACGAGTACTCGAATCAACTGCGGATAAGCGGACGCCTCGTTGGTTCGAGAGGCGTACACCGGCTCCACGTAGATCAATCCACCGTTGCCGACCGGAAGTGTCAGCAGGTTGCCGAACTCCACGGTGTTCTCACGGCGCACGATGCCGAGACTCTCGGATACGTCCGTCGTGGTCGTCATCTGGTTCTGCACCTGATTGGGACCCTGAGTCGACGTATCGGTCGGCAATCGCAACACGGTGATCTTGCCGTAGTTCTCCGGGTCCGAATCCGCACTGACGTACGCGCCCAGCACCTCTCGGCGATATCCGACCAGCGCACTGGTCAACTGGAACGACGCCTGATTCTCCTCGTTGGAGATGTCGGATGCGACGACGTAGTACGGAGGCTGCTTGGCCGCGGTGTTCTCTGCGGTCGGATCGGTCGGAACTTCCCAGAACGCGTTGTTGGTGAAGAACTCTCGCGGATCGTTGACGTGGTACTTGGTCAGCAGTTCACGCTGAACCTTGAACAGATCTTCCGGGTAACGGAAGTGATCACGAAGCTCGTCGGACACCTGGTCCTTGGGGATGACGGTTCCCGGGAACACGCCTTCCCATGCCTTGAGCACGGGATCGTTCTCGTCCTGCTCGTAGAGCTTGACGGTGCCGTCGTAGGCATCGACGGTGGCCTTCACCGAGTTTCGGATGTACGACACCTCTCGGCTCGGCAGTGCTCGTGTCGTCGTCGACTCGATGCTGTCGGCCGTGGCGTCCTCGAGCGACATCCGCTGGGCGTACGGGAAGTTGTCCAGCGTGGTGTACCCGTCGATGATCCAGACGAGCTTGCCCTCGACGATCGCCGGGTAGGTCGATCCGTCGGTGGTCAACCACGGTGCGACCTTCTGAACGCGGTCGCGGGGGTCACGGTTGAACAGGATCTTCGACTCGTCGCCGATCACGCTGGAGAACAGAATGTTGCGCTCGGCGTACTTGCTGGCGAAAACGAGCCGGTTGAAGAAGTTGCCGACGTCGACACCTGCTGCACCGGTGTAGGTGTAGCTCTTGCTGTCGGTGTCGTACTCGCGAGGCTCGCCGGTGGAACCGACGATCGAGTAGTCCGCGTCGGAGTTCGCGATGACCGGGCCGAAGTAGATGCGCGGCTGGTCCAGGTCGCCGGGCCCGTCCTTTCGGATGGTGCCCTCGGAGTCGTTCTCGATCCAGTTGACCTGGTAGTTCGGGTAACCGCCGCGTCCGCCGCTGGATTCGTCGGCGACGGCCTCGTCGACGGAGTTGGCCGGCGCTGCGACGAAACCGTTGCCGTGCGTGAACACGGTGTGGCGGTTGATCCAGTCTCGCTGGTTCGCGTCGAGGGTCTGCGGTGAGATCTCACGGGCAGCAACGACGTAGTCGCGCAGGTTGCCGTCGGCATCGGGGTACCGGTCGACGGCCAGAGTGTCGGGGAATCCGTAGAAGTTACGGATCTGACGCTGCTGGGTGAACGTGGGCGCGAGGATGTTCGGGTCGAGCAGACGGATGTTGGACATCGTGGCCGACTCCGACGCCACCTCGCCGGGGCTCAACGCCGCCTCACCGGAGTAGTTCCGATAGGTGACCACGTCGTCGGTCAGTCCGTACGCGGCTCTGGTGGCCGCGATGTTCCGCTCGATGTACGTGCTCTCCTTGTCCGCCGCGTTCGGGCGCACCGAGAACTGCTCCATCACCATCGGCCAGACGGCACCGATCAGGATCGACGAGAGCACCAGCAGCGCAGTGGCCAACGCCGGAATTCGAAGATCACGCAGGAAGATCGCTGCGAAGAACGCGATGGCACAGATCACGGCGATCGCGAGCAGGATCAGTTTGGCCGGCAACACCGCATTGATGTCGGTGAAGCTGGCACCGGTGAACGTCGGTTCTTTCCGACTGCTCGACAGCAGGGTGTAGCGGTCGAACCAGTACGCCACGGCCTTGAGCAGAACGAAGCTGCCCGCCAGGACGGCGAGCTGGATCCGCGCTGCGCGAGTGAGGGCTCCCTCACGTCCGGCGAGCCGGATTCCGCCGAATACGTACTGCGTCACCAAGTTCGCGAAGAACGCGACCAGGACGGCGACGAAGAGCCAGTTGAGGATGAATCGGTAGAACGGCAGATCGAACGAGTAGAACCCGACGTCGAGATTGAACTGTGGATCGGTCATCCCGAAGTCCCCGCCGTGCAGGAACAGCTGGACCGTCACCCAGTTGGTCTGGGCGATCATGCCGGAGAGGAAACCGAACACCACCGGAATTCCGATGCCGAACAGGCGCAGACGGCTCATCACCGTGGTGCGGTACCGCGCGATCGGATCGTTGGGACCGGCGACCGGAACGAACACCGGCCGATTGCGGTACGCCAACAGCAGTGCCGCGAAGACGATGAGTCCGACGACCAGGGAAACGACGAGGAAGATCACCAACCGCGTCAGCAGAGTGGTGGTGTACACGCCACGGAAGTCGACTTCGCCGAACCACAGCCAATTGGTGTACACGTCGATCAGACGGGGACCGATGAGTAGCAAACCTGCTGCCACCAAGGCCAATACGAGCAAGATCCGGCTTCGCCGCGACAAGGACGGCATACCGGTGGGGGGCCTCATGCCCACGTGCCACACTCCAACTTCGGGCGGCGCCGATCGGCACCGCAGATGACTTCGGCGATGCACTCAGTGTGCACCGCATGTCCGTTTCGCCCTACTGTACGTACGTTGATCCTACGGCTGCGACAACCGTACTGCGGCCACTGCCGAACCCAGGTCAGGAGCGTCGCGTCGAACAGAACCATCGGAATGCGAGGATAGTGCGGTGAGCAACGACAGCAACGGACTGCCCGGCAGAGACGATTTCGGAAGCGAGTTCGACCCGGAGTCGGGTGGGCAGGACGTGGCGGAGGCTCTGGCTCGATGTGCCCGCGAGGTGGCGGATTTCGTCGACGCGGGCGGATGGCACCAGGCCCCGCAGATGTTCGCGTTGGTGCCGACCGCAGCGCTCGCCGCGGCCGAGCCCGGCCTGCTCGACGATCTCGCCGACGGTGCGGCACTGACGCCGATCCAGCAGCACTCGCTGCCCGAGGACATCACCGGCGGCTCCCCCGCCCTGGACGAGTTCCTCGCCACCTCCACGTGGCCCGAGGGTGTGGTCGGATGCGCCCTGGTTCAGGAGATTGTCGTGCTTCCACCGACTGCCGAATCGACCCTCGACGATGCCTTGATGCCGTTGCTCGCAGATCCCGATGCAGCCGACGAAGCCGCACGCTCGGCCGCCGAGAACCATCCCGAGAAACGGGATGCTCGGTTGATCGTCGCGGTGCTCAAGGACGGCCCGTCCCTGACGTTGCTGCAGTTGCACCCGGACGAGGACGCCGATCCCTTCGCGCCCATCGACCTTCGCATCGCCGAGGATCTGGCCCCCAACGTCGTGCACGGCCTCTACGCAACGTTCGACGTCGTCGACGACGACTAGCGGCTCGGCCCGGTCAGCTGCAGGACGGCGCGTCGCCGCCGGAGCCGATCGCCTGCAGAGCGTCGACAGCACTGTCCAACGATTCGACGCGCACCAGACGCAGTCCGTCGGGAACGTTCTGTTGGGCTTCACCACAGTTGGCGTCCGGCACCAGGAATGTGGTGGCACCCGCTTCGCGAGCCGCGATCAGCTTGTAGGGAATGCCGCCGATCGGCCCGACGGTACCGTCGGCGTCGATGGTTCCGGTGCCCGCGACGAACTCACCGTTGCTCAGCTCACCGGGACTGAGCTTGTCGACCACGGCGAGGCTGAACATCAGTCCGGCCGACGGACCGCCGACGTCGGCGAGGTTGAACTTCACGTCGAACGGCACGTCCGGCTGCTCCTCGGGCGTGACTCCGAGGTATCCGAGGGATGCATCGTCGGGCCGAGCACCGAGCACCACTGCGCTGGTCTGCGTCGACCCGTCTCGCACGTACTCGATGTCGAGAGAATCGCCCGGCGCTCTGGAACTGACGGCCTCACGAACGGCCGATGCAGTCGCGACGGGCGTGCCGCCGACCGACACCAGCGTGTCCCCCACATTCAGCACGCCTGCAGCGGGGCCGTCCTCGGCGACACTGGCCACCGCCAGTGACACGGGGAGATCGAGATGGTGCAGAGCAGCCAGTTCGGCGCTGGATTCGGACTGCTCGAAATCCGCCTGATTGCCCTCCTGCACTTCTTCTTTCGTCATGTCCGGCGGATAGACCTCTTCACGCGGGACCAGGCCTTGGCGTCCGCTCGCCCAGAAGCCGAGAGCCTCGAACAGATTGAGCTGATCACGCACGGCCACGGTCGTCATGTTCAAATGACCCGTCGTCGGGTCGACCTCGGTTCCGTCGATCTGCACCACGGGCACCCCGTCGACGTCGCCGAGAGTGTTGTACGTCGGTCCGGGGCCGAGTGCGGCGAAGGGAACGGTGACGACCGAGCCGGTGACGCCCAGCACCACCACGGGCACCAGCGCAGCGACGAGAGTGGCGATCCTTCGGTTCACTCCGTAGACACTAGATCCGAACGAAGTCCACGGTGCAGACCGCCCCTACCGAGTGCGTCGGTGCCGGCTTCACACGGGTCCGACTGTTCGCCGTCAGCGTGACGATCCACCACTCTCTCCGTTCTTCGGGCTTGTACCGTTGAGTCATGAGCAATTTTGGTTTCGGTGCCCCCGACGACGACCCGGACAAGAAGAAGGATCCGGACGGCTCCGGCAACCCTGCCGGCTTCGGGTTCGGTGCGGAGGGCTTCGACCCCGCACAGCTGGGCCAGATGCTCACCCAGTTCGGTCAGATGCTCAGCGGAATGGGAGCTGCGGGCGGAACCGGTTCGGGGCCGGTGAACTACGACCTGGCCAAGCAGCTGGCACGCCAGCAGATGGGCGATTTCAGCCCGGTGTCGGCGGGCGAACGGGAGGCCGTCACCGACGCCGCGCACCTGGCCGAGCTGTGGCTGGACGGGGCGACGACGCTGCCTGCCGGTGCCACGAAGACCGTTGCCTGGACACCGGTCGACTGGCTCGACAACACGATCGACACCTGGAAGCGCCTGTGCGACCCCGTCGCCGAGCAGATTTCGGGGATGTGGACATCCGGACTGCCCGCCGAGGCCCAGCAGATGGCCGGGCCGATGATGGGCATGCTGACGCAGATGGGCGGGATGGCGTTCGGCTCGCAGCTCGGCCAAGCTCTCGGCCAGCTGTCCAAGGAGGTGCTGACGTCCACCGACATCGGCCTGCCCCTCGGACCGTCGGGGACGGCGGCGTTGTTGCCGTCGGCCATCGCGTCGTTCAGTGAGGGGCTCGAGCAGCCCGACCGTGAGGTGTTGGTGTTCCTCGCCGCTCGTGAAGCCGCCCATCAGCGGCTCTACAGCCACGTCCCGTGGTTGCGGCAGCGGGTTCTGGCCACCGTCGAGGAGTACGCCCGCGGCATCAGGATGGACTTCTCGGCCATCGAGGAGGCCGCCGCAGGACTCGACCCGTCCGCGCTGACCGATCCGTCGAAGATCGAGGCGATCCTGCAGCAGGGTGCCTTCGAGCCCCAGACGACGCCGGAGCAGAAGCACGCACTCGAGCGTCTGGAGACACTGCTCGCCCTGGTCGAAGGATGGGTCGAAACGGTGGTGGCGGCCGCTCTCGGCGACCGTCTGCCCGGTGCCGTCGCGCTCGGCGAAACCATCCGTCGCCGCCGGGCGTCGGGGGGCCCGGCCGAACAGACCTTCGCGACGCTGGTCGGCCTCGAACTGCGCCCCCGCAAGGTCCGCGAGGCAGCCGATCTGTGGCGTCAGCTCCTCGCCGCCGCCGACATCGAGGGGCGTGACGGCGTGTGGGCACACCCCGATCTGCTGCCCGACTCGTCGGATCTCGACAATCCCGCGGCGTTCATCGACCGAGTGGTCGGTGGTGGAACATCGAACTTCGACGACCCGATCGCGCAGCTCGAAGCGATGGAGGCCAAGGAGGCCGAAGAGCGCGCCGAGCGCGCTGCGGAGAACGACGACAAGGGCACCGACGGTCCCGACAGAGGTTCATCCACAACCTGACCCGGGCGGTGTCGCACCGCTTCGATCCAGCTCGTCGAACGCCTGCTCGGAGGCCCTTCCACCCTGTGGATAACGCGCTCCGAGTGGGCGTTCTTCGCGGTCTGGGCTGCCAGAGTGTGTTTCATGATCACACCGACAGTTCGACTCGATCCTGCGGTGGCAATTCTGCCGCGGCGAGACGGCACAGTTCAGTTGGGTTGGAATCCCGAGACCAGCGTCGTCGTCACTCCACCTCCCGGCATCGAGCCGGGCTCGATACTCGACATTCTCCGACTCCTCGCCGCAGGCCACTCCAGACCGCACATCGTCTGTCACGCAATGACATTGGGAATGTCCGCCAATCGGACATCGGCGATGCTCGGCGAACTGGAGGATTCCGGGTTGCTGCTGCACGGCACGAGCGAACCGGTGGTGTCCGACGCCTCACCGGGTGCCTCGCAGGCCGGATCGGGGGCGGTGAAGACCGTCCACCTGGTGGGGCGAGGCCCGATCTCCGACGCGTTGGCCTCCGGTCTGAGTCGTACCGGAGTGACGGTGAGCCGGACGAGTCTGACTCCGACGCGCTACCCGCACTCGGTGGTGAAGTCCTGGAACTACGACGTCGTGGTGTTGGCCGACGATCTGGTTGCCGAACCTCGATTGGTGACCGATCTGGTGCGCCTGCGCACCCCACATCTGCAGGTGCGGCTACGAGACGGCAAGGGGATAGTCGGTCCTTTCGTGGTGCCCGGTCGGACCAGTTGCCTGCGGTGTGCCGATCTGACGCGCTGCGACTTCGAGCCCGAGTGGCCACATCTGTCCGCTCAACTGCTCGGCACGGTCGGCCAAGCCAGCAGCGCGACGGTGTTGGCCACGGCAGCGTTCGCGTTCGCTCAGTTGGAGAACCTCATCGGCCGTTCCGACGCCGCGCTCCCCGAGACCGCCGACTGCACCATGGAGCTGGACTTCGCGGCAGCCGGAACCACCGTGCACAAACGGCTGTGGTCCAAGCATCCGCACTGCGATTGCTGGCACTGACGAAACGCACCGAACGCGAGTTCACCTCGACCGACAGCGGTCGGTGCGGGGCGGTCCGAGCAATTGTCGGAAGGTTCAGCCATGATGGAGCTGTGTCTGACATACCGCGCCGTGGATCGACTCGTACTGCAAAACTGGCCAGCATTCCCCTCGGAATGGCCGGTCGTGCTGCCGTCGGGTTCGGCAAGAAGCTCGCCGGCGGCAATCGCGACGAAATCGACGCGGACATGGCCGCCAAAGCAGCAGAACAGCTCTTCTCCGTCCTCGGGGAACTCAAGGGCGGTGCCATGAAGCTCGGGCAGATGCTCTCGGTGATGGAAGCGGCCGTTCCGGAGGAGTTCTCGGAGCCGTACCGCGAGGCGCTGACCAAGCTGCAGGCGCAGGGACCGCCCATGCCCGCGAAGACCGTGCATCGGGTGTTGGACCAACAGCTCGGAACTGCGTGGCGGTCACGTTTTCTCGATTTCGACGACACTGCGATCGCCTCGGCCAGCATCGGACAGGTGCACCGAGCTACGTGGTCGGATGGACGCGATGTCGCGGTGAAGATCCAGTACCCCGGCGCGGACGACGCATTGCGCTCCGACCTCAAGACGCTGAACAGGTTCGCGAACCTGTTCAGCACGGTGCTCGCGGGCACGGACGTCAAGCCGGTGCTCGAGGAATTGACCGCTCGCACCGAGGACGAGCTCGACTACCGCATCGAGGCGGCGAATCAACGCGCCTTCAGCAAGGAATTTGCGGGCGATCCACAGTTCGCCATTCCCAAGATCGTCGCCAGTGCACCCAAAGTGGTTGTCAGCGAATGGATGACGGGTCGGCCGCTGGCCGATGTGATCGCGAACGGAACGGCCGAGGAACGCAATCGGGCGGGCGAACTGCTCGCACTGTTCGCATTCGTCTCTCCGGCGCGGGCGAAGTTGTTGCACGCCGATCCCCATCCGGGCAATTTCATGATGCTCGAGGACGGACGCATGGGCGTCATCGATTTCGGTGCCTGCGCTCCGATGCCCGACGGCCTCCCTCCGGTTCTCGGCAGAATGGTCTCGCTCGCGCGTGACGAGAAGTTCGACGAACTCGTGGTGTTGTTCACCGAGAGCGGCTTCGTGGTGCCGGGGCGAACGGTGACGCAGAAGGAGATCGAGGACTATCTACGTCCGTTCACCGATCCGATTCACACCGAATCGTTCCATTTCACCAGGGCCTGGTTGCAGAAGGCTGCGGGCACCGCCGCGGATTTCAACAGTGCGCAGTTCCGCACCGTTCGCGCGTTGAACATGCCTGCCGAGTACGTGATGATCTTCCGAGTGCTCGGCGGGCTGGTCGGTATCTGCGCGCAATTGGACGCCTACGCGCCGTACATGGCCATTCTCACCGAGTGGCTGCCCGGCTTCGCCGACTGATCGTTCGGCGAAACCGGGCACCGGTCTCGGACATCATGCTGCGTTCTTCCGCGGCCGTCCTCGGGGACGCTTGCGGGCGATGACGACACCCTGCTCGAGGATCTCACCGCCCCATACGCCCCACGGCTCGGCTCGGTCGAGGGCCGCGCTCAGGCAGGTACGCCGGATGGGGCACTCGGCGCACAGCGCCTTCGCCTGCTCGAGTTCGGCAGGGGTGTCGGCGAACCACATGTCGGGGTTCGCCGCTCGGCAGGGCACCGACAGTGCCAGCTCGACCGATTCGGTCGAATACTGTGCAGCGTAGGCACTCTCGGACTCTGGTCGGCATGTCGTCCGGATCGTGGCGGTTGACACGTCGGTCTCCTCTACTTTTCGTGCGGCGTCGTTATCGGTTCGAGGGGTGATGCGAACCTGTCGGCCTCACGCTCGGATAGAGGAACTACCTGAACGAGAAAGGCCACGGTCCGCGAGTGCGGGTCCGTGGCCTGGTGGGGCTTGTCGAAGCGTCTACCGACAGTGAAGTCGGTGTCTGCTGTCGAGCACGGACGCACGTGGTGCGCGGTGACGTCGGGCTGCCTGAGCAACGGCTTTCGCTCCTGGTGCCAGGGCGACCTGGGCGGAATTCGAACCCGAGGCCGCGTATGCGGACTCGTCGATGGGGCCGAAAGCGGAGGAACGAATCCACGTCTGCGCAACAGAGCCTGCGGCGGCGGCATGAGTGCCGAGGGGGGCAACTCCGAAGGGTGCCGTGCCGAGGACAGGGCTGAACGCGACGGTTGCGTGGGCAACGGCGGCGTGCAATGTGTTGATCATTTTCTTCAGCTCCTGTTCTGGTCTCGTCGGCGGATGGGACAGTGCGCGATCTCCCGCGGCACGTGAAACAGACTAAGCCCCCCGCCGATATCTGCACAAGTTATTTTCTACCTGCGGTTTCGCGGAAATTCTCACCCTCTGCGTCACGCGTCCGAGGCCCGCACGACGGTGAGGACCTCTTCGCCGAACCGCTCCAGTTTCTTGGCCCCGATTCCCGGAATCGCCACCAGCCCACGCTCGTCCTGCGGTTGCTGCTCCGCGATGGCCGTCAGCGTGTTGTCGCTGAAGACCACGTACGCGGGCACCTTCAGTTCGCGGGACTTGTCCAATCGCCACGACTTCAGCGCATCGAGCAGGGCGATGTCGACGTTCGACGGACAACTGTCGCACCGACCGAGCATGGTCGCGGACGTGCCGATCAACGGCTTGCCGCACAACCGGCACTTGGGACCGGACTTCTTGGCAGCAGGCGCGGCGATACGCGACGCGGGTGAGTCCTCGGGAATCAGACCGTTGAGAAACCTCGACCGTCGCCGTGATTTGCGTCCGCCCTCGTTGCGGGCGAGTGCCCAGGACAGATGCAAGTGGACACGGGCGCGCGTGACACCGACGTAGAGCAGCCTGCGCTCCTCCTCGACGGCTGCCTCGTTGTTGGCGCTGGGGTCGTTGCCGATCGCGTGCGAGATCGGCAGAGTGCCGTCGGCGAGACCGACGATGAATACCGCGTCCCACTCGAGTCCCTTCGCCGCGTGCAGCGAGGCGAGCGTGACGCCCTGCACCGTCGGTGGATGCCGAGCCTCGGCGCGTGCTGCGAGCTCGCCCAGCAGTTTGTCGAGCGTCAGGTCGGGCTCGTGCACCAGCAGCTCCTCGGTGAGCTGCACCAGACCACCCAACGATGCCCACTTCTCGCGGGCCTGCGCACCCGTCGGCTCGGTGGCAGTCAGGCCGAGCGGAGCCAACACCGCTCGCACCAGAGCCGGTAGCCCCTCGCCCGCCTGCGCGCCGTCGGGCAGATCGTCGCGACCGCCTGCCTGCCGCAACGCGTTGACACCCTGCCGCACCTCGGGTCGGGTGAAGAACCCTTCACCGCCGCGCACCTGATAGGGGATCTTCAGCTCGGTCAACGCCTGCTCGTGTGCCTCGGACTGAGCGTTGATGCGGTAGAGGATCGCGATCTCGGCCGGTTCCACGCCCTTCGAGATCAACCTCTTGATCGCTCGCGCCACGCCGTCCGCTTCCGCCGGCTCGTCGTCGTACTCGAAGAACTCCGGTTCCGGACCCGGCTCGCGCTGACCGATCAACTGCAGTCGGGTGCCTGCGATGCGACCGCGGGCGGCGCCGATGACGCGGTTCGCCAGCGACACCACCTCGGGCGTCGAACGGTAGTCGCGCTCGAGCCGAACCACGGTGGCCTCGGGGTACTTCCGTGAGAAGTCGAGGAGATACCGCGGAGATGCGCCGGTGAAGGAATAGATGGTCTGGTTCGCGTCACCGACGACGGTGAGATCGTCACGCTCGCCCACCCAGGCGTCGAGCACCCGCTGCTGCAACGGCGTCACGTCCTGGTACTCGTCGACGACGAAGCAGCGGTAGCGCTCGCGGAACTCGTCGGCCACCGACGAATGTTCTTCGAGCGCGGCGGCCGTGTGCAACAGGAGGTCGTCGAAGTCGAGCAACATCCCGTCGCCGCCGCGTGACTTGAGTTCCTCGTAGCCGGCGTACACGGCGGCGACCTTGGTCGCGTCCATCGGAACGTCACGGCGATTGCTCGCCGCGATGCGCGGATAGTCCTCGGGTGCGATCAACGATCCCTTGGCCCATTCGATCTCTCCCGCGAGATCCCGGATGGCGTCGGTCGACGTGGACACCCCGGCGCGGTTGGCCGCCTGCGAGACGACGGTGAACTTGCGATCGAGAAGCTGCCATCCGGTGTCGCCGACCACCTGCGGCCAGAAATACTTGAGCTGACGCATGGCCGCGGCGTGGAACGTCCGAGCCTGCACCGGAGGGCCGTCTCCCCCGACACCGAGCTCACGCAAGCGACCGCGCATCTCGCCGGCCGCGCGCGCAGTGAACGTCACTGCGAGAACCTGCCCCGAGGACACGTGCCCCGCCGAGACGAGGTGCGCGATGCGTCGGGTGATCGTACGAGTCTTTCCTGTGCCCGCACCCGCCAGGACGCAGACCGGGCCGCGGGGAGCCAACACTGCCGCGGATTGCTCCGGATCGAGTCCGGCGGTCATCGCGTCGTCAGCCATGAGGTCCATTGTGTCAGTGCCTACCGACAGCTCCACCCGGGGCCGAACCGGTTGTCCGACGGCCCGATGCGGGTGTCGGCCGGAACAATCGCGTCGGCGCTCCTGTTGACTGTTGGCGTGACCACTACCGAGAACACCCCACAGACCCCGGCCGCGCTGACCGTCTACTCCACCACGTGGTGCGGTTACTGCCGCAGGCTCAAGACCCAGCTCGACCAGGCCGGAATCGAGTACGCCGAGATCGACATCGAGCAGAACCCGGAGTCGGCCGACTTCGTCGGCAGCGTGAACAACGGCAACCATGTGGTGCCGACCGTGCTGTTCGCCGATGGGTCGACGGCCACGAACCCCACTCTGGCCGAGGTCAAGCGCGCGCTGTCGCTCTGACCGACCGTCAGGCCGACGCCGCCCAGGCCTCGAGCATTCCGCGCGCGATGGAGATCGAACCTGGGAGCAGCAACCGTGACGTCGAATCCGATCCCCAGTCACCCAGTTCGAGCGCTGCGACCACCTCTGCTCGGTCGAACCAGTGGGCCTCGGCGATCTCGCCGTCCTGAAAGTGCAACGGTTGCTGCGGGTCGGCGACGGCGGAGAATCCGATCATCACCGAACGCGGAAACGGCCAGGGCTGACTGCCCAGATATTCGATGTCGGAGACGTCGAGGCCCACTTCTTCCCTGATCTCCCGAGTCACACAGGTTTCCAGCGACTCACCGGCCTCGACGAAACCCGCCAGCACCGAGAATCGACGCTCGGGCCACGCAGGGGCTCGGGCCAGCAGCACTCGATCGCCACCGTCGTGAACCAGACAGATCACCGCCGGATCGGTACGAGGGAACTCCTCGTGACCGGTGGAGGTGCTCGTCCTCGACCACCCCGCGCTCGACGGAACGGACGGCGCACCGTCGAGTGAACTGAACTGTGCGCTCGCATGCCAGTTGAGGATCGCCAGGGCTCCGGTCACCATCGACAACGCGTCGCTGTCGAGGCGATCACCGTCGGTGCGCAGGTCGCCGAGGGTGCCCGCGACCACCTCGACCCGCCTGGCCCACAGGTGTCGATCGCCGTGAATTCCGAGAAAGACCGCATCGGCCGTCGGCTCGGCGGCGACGTCCGCGGCGGAGCCGAGCACCAGGCCGTGCTCGTCCACCGGGAATCGGCCTCTGCCGTCCACGTTCAGGATTCGAGCTGTCGGCCAACCCGCTGTCAATGTTGCGGTGTCTCGGCGCAGTTCCTCTGCCCTGTTCAGTGGCGATCGGGACAGTCGAGGTGGGTGAGCGAGGTGGAATTTCGGCACGCGCACGACCCTACTTGGCCGGGACTAGTCGCCCACGCGACGGATGTACAGCAATCGATCGGATGCCTCGACCGCATCGACTTCCGGGGTGCCGACTCGGAACAGTTTGCCGCCCCGCACCACTCCGAGGACGATGTCGGTGAGGTGCCGCGGAGAACCGCCCACCTCGTCACGCTCGACTTCGCGTTCGGCGATGGCGAAGCCCGCCTCCGGGGTCAACAGATCTTCGATCATCTCCACCACGGACGGGGTCGACGTGGCGATGCCGAGCAGACGTCCCGCGGTTTCCGACGACACGACGACCGAATCGGCACCGGACTGACGCAGCAGGTGCGTGTTCTCCGCTTCCCTGATGGCGGCGACGATCTTTGCTTTCGGAGCGATCTCGCGTGCGGTCAGAGTCACCAGCACCGCGGTGTCGTCCCGGTTGGTCGCCACGATGATGGCCGCCGCATGCTGGGCTCCGGTGAGCCGGAGCACGTCGGACTTGGTCGCCGACCCGTGCACGGTGACCAAGCCCAGGGCCGATGCGGCGTCGAGTACCGTCTGATCGGTGTCGACGACGACGATGTCGGACGCCGAAACACCGTCTCCGAGCATCGCGTCGACTGCGGTACGGCCCTTGGTGCCGAAACCGATGACCACGGTGTGATTGCGCACGCTGCGTCTCCATCGCTGAATTTTGAATGCCTGCCGGGATCGCTCGGTGAGAACCGACAGCGTGGTACCGACCAACAGAATGAGGAACAGGACCCGAAGGGGTGTGATGACCAGGATGTTGACCAGGCGCGCCGACGGACTCATCGGTGCGATGTCACCGTATCCCGTCGTCGACAACGACACCGTCGCATAGTAGAACGCGTCGAGAAACGACAGTTCGCCGTTCTGGTTGTCGCTGTAGCCGTCTCGATCGAGATAGACGACGAATGCCGCGAGGAACAGGATTCCGAGCGCCATCAGCACCCGCTTGTAGATGGCGCGCCACGGACTCGACTCCAGTTCCGGAACCCGCAGCACTCCGACGAGCGCGAAGTCGGGCTTGTCGGTCAGCGCGCCACTGTCACTCAGCCGCGCTCGCAACCTACCTGCCACGTCGCCCGCCGAGGTACTCACCGAAGTCGAGATCATTCACGGCACGCAGCGTAACCCCATGCCAGGCTTCTGTGCCGACGACGCCGGGTGTGGCACGGTATGGGCATGACACAGAGATCGAGTCAGGCGGCCGCACTGCGCCTCGCCGGACTGCTCGCCGGAGCCGGAGTTCTGCACTTCGCCACCCCGAAGTTCTTCGATGCCCAGGTACCGACGGCCCTGCCCGGCTCGGCGCGGACCTACACGCAGGTCTCCGGCGTTGCCGAACTCGCCGTGGCCGCAACGCTTGCCGCACCGCGGACCCGTCGACTGGGCGGTGCACTCGCGGCCGCGCTGTTCGTCGTGGTCTTCCCCGCCAACATCAACCTGGCGTGGAAGTACGTGCAGAGCCCGAAGACCTCACCGGCTCTCAAAGCAGCGATGATCGCCCGACTGCCGATGCAGATTCCACTGGTCACCGAGGCTCTGAAGGCTCGTCGGAACGCACCCTGACCCCCGGTTGCTCGGGCCCGGCCGGGCCTTCCAGGAGTTGGGCCAATTCTGTTGCGTCCGGAAGGTTTTCGGGCGAAATGGTGTGACCACTGCGTACGTAGTGGAACGCCGCGCGCACTCGATCGAGCGGTACCGGTTCGCTGCGCCCGATCGACATCAGCTCGGCCCACGCCAGCCGATAGGCCGCGAGCTGCATCGCCACCGCCCGCTGCTCCGACGCCGTCGGCTCGGCACCGGTTTTCCAGTCGACGACGGTCCACCCGCCGTCGGGGTCTGCGAACACGGCGTCGATACGTCCTCGCAGCACCGTTCCCGCTACGGACGTCTCGAACGGCACCTCCACTTCGACGGGGCTGCGGAGCGACCACTCCGAGTCGAGAAACGCCTGCTGGAGGGTTTCCAGGTCCACGTCGGCCGAGGCTCCGGTGTCGGCCGACCCCGGAAGTTCGTCCAGGTCGAGCAGTCGGGTCGCACCGAAGCGCCGCTCGATCCAGGCGTGGAACGCGGTTCCCCTGCGGGCCAACGGGTTCGGCGGGAACGGCAGCGGCCTACGTAGGCGCGACGCCAACGCGTCGGGGTCGGCCGCGAGGTCCACCAGCTGTGTCACCGACAGGTTGCCGGGCAGAGCCACGTCGACTCCTGCGACCGATCTCGCGGCCCGCTCGGCCAGCAGAGTGTCGACGTCCGCGGCCCAGTTCTCGGGGTCCTCCCGAATTCGATCATCGGTGCCGTCGTCTTCGCTCGGTGCGGCCGAGATGTCTGCCAACGCGCGCAGTACTTCCTGCACGCCGCTCTCGATCGCTCCTCGTCGTGGACCGAGTGGATCGCGCGGCCAGGACGCGGAGTGCGGCACGGCCCCGAGTGGGTTCGACGCCCCGTCCTCCGGGGCCGAGGCCCACTGCTCGATCACCGCGATGTCGGCGAACTCCTCGACGTGCGTGTGCAACTCCTCGAGAAATTCCGACGGCCCACGCGGCTTCGTGGCGCTCTCGTCCCAGTGATGCGCGGATACCAGCAGCACCCGTTCGGTTCGGGTGAGTGCCACGTAGAACAGTCGGCGATCCTCGGCGAGCCGACGCCTCGCCAACGCATCCTTGTGACTCTTGACTGCGTCCTCCAGGTCCTTGCGATTGTGGAGCCCGTCGAGTTCGAGGACCGGAACCCCTTCCGAGCCTTCGCCGTCGAGCGCGCGGTCACCGCGCAGAGACGGCGGCAGCTCGGCCATCGCCCCGAGCCAGGTCGAGGAGGCGTTCGAGGAGGGGAACACACCCTTGGCCACGTGCGGGACCGCCACCACCTCCCATTCGAGGCCTTTCGCGGAATGAACGGTGAGCACCTGCACGCGATGGGGAGCGACCTCGACCTCACCGGGGGCGAGGCCGTCCTCGACCGTCTCCGCGGCGGCGAGGAACGACAGGAATCCGGTGACCGTGGCGGTCGGATTGTCGGCGTAATCGGCCACCACATGGGCGAATTCGTCGAGATGTTCACGACCGACCGCGCCGTCGGTGCCGAACGGCGTGCGAGCCTGAGCCTCGACACCGATACCCATGATCCGCTCGATGTCGCCGACCAACTCCGTCAGAGGTTGACCGATTCGGTCGCGTAGCAGGTGGAGCTCGCCTGCCAGGGCGACGATCCGGCGGTGCCCCACCTCCGAGTACCGCTCGGCCGGACCGGGATCGGCTATCGCGTCGGCCAGACCGGCCTGCTCCGACTGCTCGCCGGGCAGAGCGCTACCGAGTGCCGCCTCGAGCGCCTGTGGGTCGTCGACGCGTCCGCTGGTGCCGTAGCCGCCGCGGATCTCGAGCTCTCGGGCGCGCTGGGAGAGTGCCCGCAGATCCGTCGGCCCGATCTGCCACCGAGAGCCGGTGAGGATGCGCATCGCCGAGCTACCGGCAGTGGGGTCGGCCACCAGTCGCAGCATCGCGATGATGTCGGCCACCTCGGGAACGTGCAGCAATCCACCGAGCCCGACGACCTCCACCGGTAGTCCGCGGCTGCGCAGCACCTCCGCGATCGGCTCGGCGTCGGCGTTGCGGCGCACCAGAACCGCGGCGGTGGGCGGCATGCGATCCTGCTCGAGGGCGGAGCGGTACTCCCCCGCGATCCGGTCCGCGATCCACTCTCGTTCGTCCAGCACGGTGTCGGTGACGGCCAGGCGAACATCACCGGGAACCGCACCGGGGCGGGCCCGCAGAGTCGGCACCGGCACGCCGACGCGACGCAGTGGGTCGGTGATCAGGTTGGCCAGCGTCAATGCCTCGGGCGGATTTCGCCAGCTGGTGAGCAGCTCGAGCCGAGGTGCGGGGCTTCCGTCGGCATTCGGAAAATCGGTGGCGAACCGCGGCAGATTCGCTGCCGATGCGCCGCGCCACCCGTAGATCGACTGCATCGGGTCGCCGACGGCGGTCAAGGCCAACTGCGGGTCGCTGCCGGAACCGAACAGGGACGACAGCAGAACACGCTGAGCGTGTCCGGTGTCCTGGTACTCGTCGAGCAACACGAGCCGGAACCGTTGCCTCTCGGCGATTCCCACCTCGGCATGCTCGGCGGCGACCCGCGCCGCCATCGACATCTGCGAGCCGAAATCCAGTGCGCCCTCGCGACGCAGAGTCTGCGCAAGCCGTTCCACCAACGGCAGCAACCCGATTCGTTGATGCTGCGCGTCGAGAATGTTCAGCAACTCCTTGGTGGGCCCGCCGCGTTGTCGTGGCCCCGGCCCGAGAGTGTGCACCAGTTTCTCCAGCTCCACGTGCGCGTGGCGCAGGTCCTCGGGATCGACCAGATGCTCGGCCAATTGACCGGAAAGCGCGAGTACGGCCTCGGTCACCGACGTGGGGTTGCGGTCGGTGTCCAGGTCGCCGTCCCAGGTACTGACGACACGGTGGGCCAGCTGCCACAGTTCGGTTTCCGAGAGCAGTGTCGCGGATGGTTCGATCGGCAACAGCAAGCCGTGCTCGGTGAGCAGGCGGCCTGCATAGGAGTGGTAAGTGCTCACTTCCGGCTCGGCACCGAGGATTCGCTCGCGCAGCGCCAAACTCGGATCGAGTGCACGCACCAGATCGGATCCGGCCAGCCGAGCCAGCCGAGCTCTGATCCGAGAGGTCAACTGCTGTGCGGCTTTTCGAGTGAAGGTCAGACCCAGAACCTGGTCGGGTTCGACGAAACCGTTGGCCACCATCCACACCACGCGGGCCGCCATGGTCTCGGTCTTGCCCGCACCTGCTCCCGCGACGACGAGCGTCGGGCCGGGCGGGGCCGCGATCACGGCGGCCTGTTCGTCGGTCGGTGGATGCTTCTGCCCGAGCGCCCGGGCGAGCTCGACCGGCGACACCAGCACCGAACCGGTCCGTGTCTTCGTCGATGTCGTCATTGCTCGGTCACCTGCCTACCCGTCTCGTGTGCCGGACAACTGGACTTGACCGGGCAGTGCCTGCACCCGTCGTTGACACGCGCCTCGAACGTCGGTCCCTGCGTCGCCGATGCGGCCTGGTGCACGGTGTCTCGCCACTCCTCGAGTTTCTCCGGTGTCGGCACGTCCTGGACGCGCTGCGTCGCCCCGTCCTTGTTGTGAGGCTTGGCCACGAACACCAGCCGCGCTCCGCCGGGCTCGCCCGCAGGCTCGCCCTCGATCGCACCGGCTGCTGCGGCGACCTGGTAGGTGGCCAGCTGATAGTGGCCCTGGGCATCCTCCTTGGACATCACGGTCTTGGCCGTCTTGACGTCGATGATCACCGGCCGTCCGTCCGGGTCGTGCTCGAGTCGGTCGATGCGGCCGCGCAACGCCACCGCCGGTTCGTCCTCCGACCGAGCGTCGAGTATGCCGTCGACGCGCACTTCGACTCCGGCCTCGGTGAGCTCGCCTCGACTGCCCTGCAGCCAGGTCTCGAAGGTCTCGAGCATCGCCCCGGTTCGGTCGAGCTCGTGTCGCGAGTACCACTGCGATCCGAGATCGACTGCATCCCAAGCTGTTTCGAGAGCACGACGGAGTTGCTCCGGTGGTATCCGACCGGCCACTGCCTGGACGAGAGTGTGCACGAGCGTGCCGGTGACCGCATGGGTGTTGGTGCCGTCGTTGCCGCCGTGACGTTCGAGCATCCACCGCAGCGGACAGGTGGTGAGTTGTTCCACCGTGGACGGCGACAGCGGCACCGGACCGTCGCCGAGCTGCCACAACGGCGCGTCGGTACTGGGCCCTGCCACCCCGAACCACTCGTCGGGATGGGCACCTCGGACACCGGCGTCGGCGAGAGTGGCCAGATGCCGGGCCGCTCGGGCTCGCTTGTCCGGATCCTGCTCGGCGACAACCGGATCGCACACCACACTCCGCAGTTCGGCCACCAGCATCGGCAGCGCCAACACTCGGTGTGCGGTCTCGGGCCCGGGGAGCTCGGGTACGAGATCCGACTCACCTCCCGCGTCGACGCCGCGGAGTTCGTCCACGAATCGCGACCGGACCAGATCGGCATCTCCGGTACTGGAATCGACGGCGGTGACGAGCAAGGTCGATCGGGCGCGACTGCACGCCACCAGAAACAGGGTGCGCTCCTCGGCCAGCAACGGTGCCGACTTCGACAGTCGCCCGTCGAGCGCCGCGGCCGCGTCGACCTTGCCGGACGCGAGGTCGACCAGGGTGTCGGTGCCCAGGAGACTGCCGCGTGACCGCAGACCCGGCCACAGCCCTTCCTGCACCCCGGCAACCGCGACGAGCTCCCATTCCCGACCCGCGGCAGAATGCGCGCTCAGCAGCGTCACCGCGTCGGCCCGAACCGTGGCGCGGTGTGAGTTGAGAGTGGGGATCTCCTGCTGCGCAATGTAATCGAGAAATCCACCGATCTGCGCCCGGGGCAACCTGTCCACGTATGCCGCCGCCGCGTCGAACAACGCCACCACCGCATCCAGGTCGCGGTCGGCCTGAGCACCGGCCGAGCCACCCCAGGCGGACGCCGCGGCCCAACGCCGCTCGAGTCCCGAAGCCTGCCACGCCGCCCACAACACGTCCTCGACCCCGCGGCCCGTGCGGGCGAGAGCCCGCGCCTTCCGGATGACACCGAGGGCTCTGCGCAACGGGGCGGACTCCACGTCCGACAGTCCGTTCGTCCACCCGGCACTCCCCCGAGCGTCGTCGGTGAGTACGACTCTGAGCAGCTCCGCCGAGTCGCGCTCGCCGCCCGATGCGAGCTCGAGCCTGCGCACGCCGCGGCGCAATCGCCGCAGACCCACCGGGTCGGCTCCGCCGATCGGCCCGGAGAGCAACGCGAGTGCATCTTCACCGTCGAAGCTCGGGTCGGAGATCGCCCGCAGTACCAGCAGGAGACCCACGGCCCCGTGCTGGCGGTGCAACGGTAGCTCCGAGGTCGGGGTGATCATCGGAACCCCTGCCCCGTGCAGCGCCCTACGCAACGGTGCGAGGGTGCGCGGTACCGACCGCACCACGATCGCCATCTCCGACCAGGGCATGCCGTCGATCAGGTGGGCCCGACGCATGGCGTCGGCGATGATCGCCGCCTCCTTCGCAGGCGAGGACACGACGTGCACCCGCGCTGCCAGCGCTCCGAATCGGGCCCTGCCCACCGGTTCGGGGCAGCGGTGGCGACCGAGGCCCGGCAATCTTCTCGCCACGATGTCGGTCAGTTCGGCGACCTCGGGCACGGAGCGGTAGTTGCGTGTGAGCACCACGCGGCGCGGCGAGTCCGCCTCGACCAGATCGGCCACGAAAGCGGGATCGGCGCCACGGAAAGTGAACACGGATTGATCGGGATCCCCGGCGACGACTGTCGATTCGGTGTCGGTGCCGATCAACCGAACCAGCTGCGCCGCCTGCGGATCGAGGTGCTGCGCGTCGTCGACGACGAGGTGCCGGATACGCGCGCGTTCGCTGCGCAACAGTTCGGGATCGGTGGCGAACGCCATGAGCGCGGCACCGATCAGCTCGGCGGCGTCCAGACCAGGAGCCGTGGCTCCCGCCGCCTCCACTCCCACAGCACCGCGCAGCAACATGGCCTGCTCGTATCGGGCAGCGAACCTCCCGACGGCGACCCACTCGGGCTTGCCGTGCCTGCGGCCGAGTTTGATCAGGTCTTCAGGTCCGATGCCGCGTTCGGCGGACCTTAGCATCATGTCTCGCACCGCAGTGACGAATCCCGCGGTGCCGAGGGCCGGACGCAGCCGCTCCGGCCAGTCGACCGCCCCGTCCTCCAGATCTCCGCGCAGCATCTCGCGCACCACGGCGTCCTGCTCGGCACCGGTCAGCAATCGCGGTGGCGGATTGCCGTACAGCGAGGCCTGCAGCCGCAGCACCGCGAAGGCGTAGGAGTGCACCGTGCGCACCAACGGTTCACGCGTCGCCCGCAGTGCGTGATCGCCGCTGAACAGACCCGAGGTGATGACCTCGCGCACCGCGGTTGCCGCCCGTTTGGACTGGGTGAGTACCAGAACCGACTCCGGATCACCGGTGACGATGCGCGAGACCGCGTAATCGGCGACGAGCGAAGTCTTACCCGTGCCGGGACCACCCAGGATCTGCCATGGATTCCATCGCGGCGCACCCGACGCGGCCGCTGCTGCCGCGTCGGGAGTCGACGACAGCAGCCGAGCTGCCGAGCCGGTCCACTCCCGCGCCGGGCGAGCCACCTTGGGTGCACGGACGAGAGTGACCGTCGCGCCGTGTCTGCCGTCCGAGCTCATGACACAGATGCAATCACGAGCCACCGACAGACCGGGCCACGGCAGTCGTCGACACCCGTCGAACCGGAGACGCGACCGCGCATACGGCATAGTGGTCGACGTGCCCGAGTTGAATCTGCATACGTTCGGACCCGCAGACGGTCCCGAAATCCTTGCCGTCCACGGTGTGACCGGCCACGGTGCCCGCTGGTGGGATCTCGCCGAGAATCACCTGCCCGAGGCCCGAATTCTGGCTCCTGATCTGATCGGCCACGGCTATTCTCCGGCCACGCCGCCCTGGGACATCGACGCGCAGGTCACGGCTCTGAAGGCCGTATTGGACGCCCACGCGCGCGGTCCGGTGGTGGTGCTCGGGCATTCGTACGGCGGCGCGTTGGCCGTGCACCTCGCACAGAGGTTCCCGGACGCGGTGCGGGCGCTGGTTCTGCTCGATCCCGCGATCGCTCTGCCGCCGGACGAGCTGCTCGAGGTGGCCGAGGCCACCGCGAAGTCCCCTGACTACACCGACGCCGACGAGGCGCGATCGGAGAAGATCCACGGGGCGTGGGCTGACGTGCCCACCGAATTGCTCGACCGCGAGGTCGCCGACCACCTGGTCCCCGCAGAAGGCGGAAAGGTGGCGTGGCGAATGTCGATTCCGGCGATCGTCGCGACGTGGGGCGAGCTCGCTCGTCCGATCGTGGTCCCCGCCGAGAGCGTGCCGACCATCGTGGTTCGGGCCATGCGCGTCGAACCCCCTTATGTCACCGACGAATTCCTTGCTGCACTGCGAGGGAAACTCGGTGAGAACCTGCGTACCGTCGAGCTGGACTGCGATCACATGGTCGGCCAGGCCAAGCCGGTCGAGGTCGCCGAACTGGTGCGATCTGTGCTGTAGATGGCCCCGATCACCGAAGCCCAGGTCGAAAGGGTTCGCGCGCTGGTCGCGTCGATCCCCCCGGGATTCGTTGCCACATACGGAGACATCGCGGCTGCCGCGGACCTGTCCAGCCCCCGCATCGTCGGCTGGATCATGCGCACCGATTCAGCGGACCTGCCCTGGCATCGAGTCCTCGGCGCGAGCGGAAAGCCGGCCCCGCACCTTGCCGCGAGACAGCTCGCCGCCCTGGCCGACGAAGGCGTGCCGAGTCACGACGGGCGCGTGCCGTTGACCTCGATTCGGTTCGACCTCGGGGCGCTCCCACCCCCGACTGCGCCGACCACTAATCTCGGAGAATGAACATCAGGGACGCGTTCGAGCAGTTCGATCCACGCCCCACGGCGAAGTTCGCTCTGTCGAAGGCCAGCAGCTTCGTCGCGTCCGCCGGTCTCGTCGTCGACGAGGTCTCGGGCACCAGGGTTGCGGGGCACATCGATTTGACGGACGAGCACTTCACGCCGTGGGGCGTCGTCCACGGCGGCGTCTACACCACTGCCGTCGAGAGCGCCGCCAGCATCGGTGCCAGCGAGGCGGTCAAGGATCGCGGTGAATTCGCAGTCGGCGTACACAACGGCACCGACTTTCTGCGCGCCAGCAAGGGCGGTCGCGTCGACGTTGTCGCAGAACCGTTGCAGCAGGGCCGCGTTCAGCAACTGTGGCTGGTCACGATCACGGCCTCGGACAGCGGCAAGACCATTGCGCGAGGGCAGGTTCGCCTGCAGAACGTGCCGCTGCCGACATGACCGAGCTCGCACCGTGACACGGCCGGTCTGCGACGCGATCGTTCTCGCCGGCGGCCGAGGGTCGAGGATGGCAGATCCCGAGCACCCCGCTGCGTCGGAGGGGGTCGACAAGCCTGCCATGACCGTCGGCGGACGTCGCATGGTCGACATCGCCGTGGACGCGGTATCGAGCTGTCGCAGAACGGTTCTCGTGGGTCCGCTCCGAACCGGAGTGCCCGAGCACGTGGTGCAGACTCGCGAGTCGCCGGCAGGCGGTGGGCCGGTCGCCGCCCTCGCCGCCGGACTGAAGTCACTCGACTCCGCAGAGTCGGAGGGCACCGCAGATCTGGTGGTGGTCGTTGCGTCGGATCTGCCCTTTCTCGACGCCGCGGCGGTCGAATCGCTGATCGGTTCCATATCCCACTCGCGCACCGACGCCGTCTTCGCCCGCGACGGTCACGGCCGCACCCAGTTCCTGCTCGGCATCTGGCAACTGTCTGCCTTGCGCTCTGCTGTGGCACAGCTCGATTCGGTGGACGGCGCACCGATGCGCAGAATCGTTCCCGCGGAACACACGGTCATCCCGATGTCCGGCATCGAGGACTGCGATACCCGTTCCGATCTGCTCGCGGCCCGCCGCGCCGCGCAGCTGCCGGAGACGTTGGAGGTCGGCGACGCGCTCGAGCGAATTCGGCGTCGACTCGCTCCCCTGCCGGTCCATCGAGTCACGGTGCGGGACAGTGTCGGAACCGTTCTCGCGGAACCACTCGTGTCCCGGACCGCATTGCCAGCAGTCGACATCTCCGCGATGGACGGCTACGCCGTCTGCGGCACCGAACCCTGGACGCTGCGGTCCGACATCGCGTACGCCGGAAGCTCGAACATCGCCGAACTCACCGACGGTACGGCGGTGCGCATAGCGACCGGAGCCGCGCTTCCGCCCGGAGCGACGTCGGTGGTTCGCGACGAACACGTGATCCGCGAGCCCGACGGGTCCGCTCGGCGAATGCCGACGGCCCCGCAGTCCGACGACACGCGTCGACGCGGCGAGGACTGGCTGCCCGGCACAGAACTCGTCGCAGCAGGCACCCCGATCGATGCCGCGGTACGGTCGCTCGCCGCCAGCGGCGAGGTGTTCGAGATGGCGGTTCGAGGCCCGGTCCGCGGGCGAGTTGTCATCAGCGGCAACGAGATTCGATCCACCGGACCACTCGCCCCCGGCGAGACGAGGGACGTTCTCGGATCGGTGCTGCCGGAGTACCTGGCACACTGCGGTATCACCGTCGTCGATGTGACGCTGCTCGACGATACCGCGACGGGGTTTCGAGACGTGCTGACCCGCACCGAGGACGTGGACGTGATCATCGTCGTCGGGGCAACCGGAGGCGGGGCCGCCGATCAGCTCCGCACGACCCTCGTCGGCCTCGATGCGGAGACCGTCGTCGGGCGAATGCGGATGCGTCCCGGGGGTTCTCAGATCACCGCGGCGCTGCCCGACGGCACGGTGGTGCTCGGCCTACCCGGCAACCCGCTGGCCGCCGTCGGCACCGCGATGCTCACCGCACCCGCCATCGTCGACGCCCTGACCGGGAGGACGGTGCGCCCATCGCGGATCGGCCTGTTGTCCAATGCCGCCGAGGTTCGGTCCTCGACTCCTCGCATCGTCCCGGTCACCGCGGACGGCACGCGGTGGCGAGCAGATACCCAGGTCCGCACGGCACATCTGGCTCACCTCGTTGGCCGCGACGCACTGGCGGTGATCCCGGCCGACGTCAGCGCCGACGAGCCGGTGACAATTCTTCCGTTACCGCACCACTAGATTCACCGAGAGAGCGAACACCCTCGCGGTAGCGCGCAACCACGAGATCGACGATCGCGGCATGCACTCCGAGCGGTTCACCGACGCCGTCGGCACCGGCGTCGGCCAAACGGGTGTGAAAGAGCCCGCGCGCCAACAGATACGACGCCACGAACACCCGCACATGCCCGTCGTCACGCAGAGTCGACACCGCGTCGGACACGGTGGGGGTACTGGTGGCGACGTAGCCGATACGGACCGGGACCCGGGCGACGTCGGTCAGCATCGCTGCCGCGCGCCGATGTTCCTCCAACGCACGAGCGTCCGACGATCCTGCGGCGGCGAGCACGATACAGTCACCCGCCTGCCAACCTGCATCACGCAGTCGGTCGACCATGACCTCGGCCAGCACGCGGTCGGGTCCGAGAGCGCGGGTGACCGCGACCGAGGTGTGAGCGCTGTCGGCGATCTCTCGCGGCACATCGGTGTGCACGTGGTAGCCGGACGCAAGGAAAGCCGGAACCACCACCGCCGACTCGGCGGTGTCGCGCAGCACCTCGGCCGGAGACGGCCCGAGAACGTCGACGAACGCCACGCGCGTGGTACCGATCTGCGTCGACACGGCATCGGCGAGGGCGGCGATCATCTCGACACCACGGGGGTTTCGGGTGCCGTGTGCAACCAACACCAGAGTGGGTGTCATCAGTACTTCCCTCCTTCGACGACGGCCGAACGCGAGGCCGATTCGTCGGAGTCGCAGTCCGTTTCGGTCTCGATGTGATCGAGTGCGATACGGTAGCCACGCTTGACCACGGTCTGAATTGCCTTCGGCGCGCCCAGCGAGGATCTGAGTCTGGTCATCGCGGTTTCCACCGCATGGGTGTCGCCGCCTCCGCCGGGCAGTGACGCCAACAGGTCCTCGCGGGAGACGACGCGTCCGGGATTGCGGGCCAACGTCTTCATCAGCGCCATGCCTGCCGGCGACACCGGTCGAACTTCCCCGTCGACCACCACGCACTTACCGCGGACGCTGACCACGTGTCCGCCCGCATGCAGCCGGCCGGTTCGCCTCGGCAGCTCCTCGGCGATGTGCCGCGCGAGTGCCCCCAGACGCGCCCGCGCGGGCTGGGTGGTGGCCACGTTCAGTTGTTCCAGGGGCGCGGCCGTGACCGGCCCGACACACGCAGGCAGCACCCTCGATCTCATCGATTGCAGCAGGGGTTCGAGCACGCCGTTCTCGTCGGCGCGCATCAGCATCGACGCCACCGCCGGTGCCGAGGTGAAGCTGAGGGCGTCGAGATCGCCGACGACGACGGCTTCGATCATCCGGTCCATCGGGCTCTGGTCGTCGGGCGCCGTCCAGCGGTACACCGGCACCGGAACCACTTCGGCTCCTGCGCAGCGCAACACCTCGCAGAAGTCGGGAACAGGCTCCCATTCGGTGGTCGCGCCGTGCAGCTGCACCGCGACGCGTTTACCCTCCACCCCTTCGGCGAGCAGATGTTCGAGTACCTCCGCCGAGGACTCCGAGGCGGGCGACCATTCCTCGCGCAGATCGGCCGCTCGAATGGCACCCTTCGCCTTCGGCCCGCGAGCCAGCAGGCGTGACGCGCCGAGTGCGCGCCCCAGTTCTTCGGCCTGCCCCCACCCGTCCGCTGCCTCGATCCAGCCACGAAAGCCGATTCCTGTTGTGGCAACGGTGATCTCGGGCGGATCCGCGATGACCGCGGCGGTGACGCGTTCGAGTTCGGCGTCGTCGGCCAAAGGGATGATGCGGATTGCAGGTGCATGCATCACGGTGGCACCGCGCCGCTCGAGCAGAGTCGCGAACTCCTCGGCCCGACGCGACGCCGTGATTCCGACCGTGAACCCGGCCAGAGGCAGTGCTGCCCCGGCGATTTCGCTCACGTAGATCCGCCGCGGACGAGCACGACGCCTTCGACGCAGGAGACCTCGAAGGATCCGAGGGTGACCTGCGGGTCGTCGAGGCAGCGCCCGTCGGCCAGGGAGAAGACCTGCTTGAGCAACGGCGACGCGACGGTGGGTTCGCCTCCGCGGTCTCCCACCAGTCCGCGTGACATCACTGCTGCGTGTCCGTACGGATCGATGTTGCCCACCGCGAACAGTCGTCCGTCGTCGAGCAGGAACAGCGCCGCCTGGGTGCCACCTCGCAGGAGCACCGCCACTCCGCGCCCTGGAATCAGTGCGTCGAGTGTGCAGGCCGGGGTCCAATCACGAGCGATGCCGTTCGGTACCGCTGTTGGTGACTTCACTGTTGATGAATCGATGACAGTCATGGCGCACCTCCTGATCAGCTATTCCACGTTGCTTGTGTTTCTGGGCCGTTAAGTCGCGATTACTCGTCTGTGCACATGCACTCAGTCTCGTGACCTGCCGGTTGTCAGCTCCTTCGGCGGTTCACGCGCCGATGCTCGGCATTCCCATCAGCACGGGTACCTTGCGTGCCCCGGACTCGTCGAACGCGATGGTGGGGTCGGCCTCGTCCGGGGCGTTGACGAAGGAGACGAATCGACCGAGTTTCTCGTCGTCTTCGAGCACACCCGCCCACTCGTCCTTGTACCCGGCGACGTGGCGTTCCATGTCGGCCTCCAGCTCCGCACCGATGCCGAGGCTGTCCTCGCACACGACCGCTCTGAGGTGGTCGAGGCCTCCGTCGAGCGACTCGAGCCACGGCGCAGTGCGCTGCAACCGATCGGCCGTACGCACGTAGAACATGAGGTAGCGGTCGATGTAGCTGACCAGGGTGGCATCGTCGAGGTTCGAGGCCAGCAGCTGAGCGTGCTTGGGTGACTGACCGCCGTTCCCGGCCACGTACAGATTCCAGCCGCCCTCCGTCGCGATGATCCCGACGTCCTTGCCCCGAGCTTCGGCGCATTCGCGCGCGCAGCCCGAGACACCGAACTTGATCTTGTGCGGCGATCGCAGACCCCGGTAGCGGTTCTCGAGATCGACGGCCATTCCCACCGAGTCCTGGACGCCGTAGCGGCACCAACTGGAGCCGACGCAGCTCTTGACCGTCCGCAGCGACTTTCCGTACGCCTGGCCCGATTCCATACCGGCGTCGACGAGGCGCTTCCAGATCGCCGGTAGCTGCTCGACGCGGGCTCCGAACATGTCGATGCGCTGGCCTCCGGTCACCTTGGTGTACAGCCCGAAATCGCGGGCCACCTCACCGATGACGATGAGCTGCTCGGGCGTGCACTCGCCTCCTGGCATCCGGGGCACCACCGAGTACGTGCCGTTCTTCTGGATGTTGGCCAGGAAGTGGTCGTTGGTGTCCTGCAGTGACGCCTGCTCGCCGTCGAGAATGTGATCCGAGGACGTCGACGCCAGAATCGATGCCACGACGGGCTTGCAGATGTCGCAGCCGGTTCCGGTGCCGTACTTGGTAATCAGCGACGAGAAGGTGCGGGTGTTCGTGGCCCGAACGATCTCGAACAGCTCGGCCCTGGACTGAGCGAAGTGCTCGCACAACGACTTCGAGAGCACCACCCCGGATGCTGCCAGCAACGACTTGATGGACGGCAGGCATCCACCGCAGGTGGTGCCCGCAGTGGTGCAGCTCTTCACGGCCGCCAGATCGCAGGCCCCGTCGGCGATCGCCGAGCAGATCGCCCCCTTGCTCACACCGTTGCACGAGCAGATCTCGGCGTCGTCGGGCAGCGCACCGATACCGACCTGTTCGGCTGCCGGTGAGATCAGGGCACCCGGGTCGCCGGGCAGTTCCCGTCCGACGAGCGGACGGAGCAGCGAGTAGGCGGAGGCATCGCCGACGAGGATGCCCCCGAGGAGAGTCTTCGCGTCGTCGGTCACGACGAGTTTGGCGTATGTCCCCTTGGGTGCATCGCTGAACACCACCTCGAGCGCACCGGGAGTGGCCGCCATGGCGTCGCCGAAACTCGCGACATCGACGCCCATCAGCTTGAGCTTGGTGGACATGTCGGCACCCGGGAATTGCGCTGCGCCACCGAGCAATCGGTCGGCCACCACCTCCGCCGTCGAATATCCGGGAGCGACCAGGCCGTAGCACCGGCCCTCGACGGCGGCACATTCACCGATCGCGTAGACGGCCGGATCGGATGTACTGCAACCGATGTCGACCATGATGCCGCCGCGCTCACCGACCTCGAGACCGCTCTCGCGTGCCAGTCGGTCCTGCGGACGAACACCGGCGGAGAAGACCAGCAGCGCGGCGTCGATGCTGCTGCCGTCGCTCAGTTCGACCGTCAGACCGGCGCTGTCGTTCTCGGAGATCGACGACGTGCCCACTCCCACATGTACGTTCAACCCGAGTTCGGTGACGAGGCGAGCCAACAGCGCGCCGCCGCCCTCGTCCACCTGCAACGGCATCAGCCGTGGAGCGAACTCGATGACGTGCGGGGTCATCCCCATCTTCTTCAACGCATTCGCCGCTTCGAGACCGAGGAGGCCACCGCCGACCACCACACCGACGGCTCCGGGGCCCGCAGCGTCGGCGCGAGCACGAATCCTGTCCAGGTCGTCGAGGGTGCGGTAGACGAAGCACGCGGGCAGGTCGTGACCGGCGATCGGCGGGACGAACGGGTAGGACCCGGTGGCGAGGACGAGAGCGTCGTAGTCGACGGTGTCCCCGGCCGAGGTCACGACAGTGCGATGGTCACGGTCGATGCGCTCTGCACGGACTCCGGTGCGCATCTCGACGAGTGCGTCACCGGGATAGTCGTTGCCCGCCAGCGCGAGTTCCTTGTGGTCCCACGCACCGACGTAGGACGACAGTCCCACCCTGTCGTACGCCGCCAGTGCCTCCTCGCACAGGACCGTCACCTTCCACTCGGCCGCCTCGTCGCGCGCACGCAGCGCTTCGACGAATCGGTGTCCGACCATCCCGTGACCTACCACTACCGCGTTCTTCATTGCGGGTCCTTCCGATCTTCGTTGCCGTGCAGTGCGTTTCGTTCTTGCCGGTGCCGGAACCTCAGACGGCTACCGGAGCGTTCGCATCGGCGGAGTCGGTCTTGCGGAGGTAGATCGCCCAGGTGACGATCGCGCACACGACGTAGAAGCCGAGGAACACCCAGAACGCCGTCGTGGCGGACTTCGCGGTACCCGAGTACGACGCCCGCAGCACCAGGTTGATTCCGACGCCGCCGAGAGCGCCGATAGCACCGGCGATGCCGATGAGTGCGCCGGACATCTTGCGCGACCAGTGCTGCTGTTCGTCGGCCGTCATACCCTGCAGTGCAACCGATTTGGCTGCGAAAATCGCCGGGATCATCTTGTAGACCGATCCGTTTCCGATACCGGAGAGCAGGAAGAGTGCGATGAATCCGACGACGAAGAGCACCATCACCGTGCCGCTGGCCGCCCCTGGCGTCGAATCGTCCCAGGTACTGGCCGCGACCAGAATTCCGGTGGCGAACGTCATGGCCACGAACGTGTACAGGGTGATCTTGCCGCCACCGATCTTGTCGGCGAGCTTGCCGCCGAACGGACGCGACAGCGATCCCAGCAACGGTCCGATGAAGGCGATCTGAGCGGCCTGCAGCGATGCCTGCGCCTGCAGAGCAGGAGTCGAGGGGCCGCCGTCGGTGAGTCCGGCGAGGAAGTTGATCTGCAGTACCTGGCCGAACGCGAAGCTGAAGCCGATGAACGATCCGAACGTGCCGATGTACAGGAAGGCGATCCACCACGAGTCCGAGAACTTCAACACGTCGATCATGGAGCGGCCGTTGGTCTTCTGGTTGTCGAGGTTGTCCATGAACAACGCGGCACCGACGGCGGCCACCGCGATGAAGACGAGATAGACGGCGCACACGATCTCGGGAGCGGTGTTGCCGATGGTAGCGATGACCAGCAAGCCGATGAGCTGGATGACAGGCACACCGATGTTGCCACCGCCCGCGTTCAGGCCGAGCGCCCATCCCTTCTCGCGTTGAGGATAGAACGCGTTGATGTTCGTCATCGAGGATGCGAAGTTTCCGCCGCCGAGTCCGGCGAACGCCGCGACGATGATGTACGTGGTGTACGACGCCGGGTTGAGCATGAAGTACATCGTCAGCACGGTGGGGATCAGGAGCACCAGAGCACTGAAGATGGTCCAGTTACGCCCGCCGAACTTGGCCGTGGCGAAGGTGTAGGGAATCCGCAGGATCGCGCCCACGAGTGTGGGGACGGCCACCAGGAAGAACTTGCCCGCCGCGTCGATGCCGTAGACCGACATCGGCATGAACAGCACCATCACCGACCAGATCGACCAGATCGAGAATCCGACGTGCTCGGCGATGACCGACCAGATCAGATTGCGCTTGGCGATCTGCTTGCCACCTGCCTCCCAGGCCTCGACGTCCTCGGAATTCCAGTGCGCGATGTGATGGTTCACGGAGACGGGAACTGTTCCGGGTGGAACTGTCGCCGTAGTGGCTGAGCCGGCATCTGCCGAAGCGCTGCGAGAAAGGCTGGTCACGTGTGGCCTCCTGATCGGTGTGTGAACCGAACATAGGAAAGCCATGTTGCAGCGGCGCTGCGTGCGGTGACTCGCTGATTAACTCGGTCTCACGCGTCCACCGGCACCGTCGTGAGATGACGCGTCGACGTCGACGTGCGTCACCAGGTGTCTTCGAGCATCCGCGGTCGGCAGCACAGGAACCCTCCGACCAGCAGAACTGCCACGCATCCGGTGAGCAGTATCAACGGAAGTCCCCATCCACCGGACCGCGTGTGCAACAGCCCGAACAGAATCGGACCGGTCGACGACACCACGTAGCCCAACCCCTGGGTGAATCCCGACAGCGAGGACGAGCCCACCGCAGTGCGCGTCCTGAGGTTGATCAGCGTCAGCGACATCGGGAAGGTCATCGTGCCCAGCCCGACCAGACACACCCACAGGACCGTACCGGCCGTCGGCGACCAGTGCAGCCCCGCGAAGCCGCCGAGATAACACGCCGCTGCGACCACCACGATGCCGTACGGGTTGCGCACCCGCGCGCAGAGAGTGGGTGCGGCCAGCGACGTGATCAGGCCCATCGCCCCGAATGCGGCCACCGACGCACCCGCAAGGGCTTCGCCGATACCCGCATCGATCAACAGCGTCGGCAGCCACGTCAGCATCGCATAGGTGATCGTGGACGTCATCGCGAACATCAGGACCATCCCCCACGCCAGCGAGGACCGGTGGATTCGGCCGCTCGGCTCCACGTGCACCGCGTCCGATCCGGCCTCGGCCGTCACATCCTTCTCGTCGTGGCCGCGTCGGGCCACCACGACACCGAGCCACGGCAGTGCTGCGGCCAGGCCGACGACCGCCCAGATTCCGATGGACAGCCGCCACCCGTGGGCGTCGGCGACGGGGACCGCCAGCAGAGGCGGCACCATGGTGCTGACCTGCAGGGCGCAGATGTAGATGGTGCTCACCACGGCGAGCCGGTCGGAGAAGTAGCGTTTGACCAGCGGTGGGATGACGACATTGCCGATGCCCATGCCTGCGAGGGCGATCGCGGACAGCGCCAACAACGACGCGGTGTTCGGCGCGAACGCGCGGGTGGCCATACCGACGGTGGTCAGTGCCATGGCCAGCAGAGCGGCCCGCTCGAGCCCCGTGCGCTTGGCGAGAAACGGCGTTGCCAAACCGAACACTGCGAACATCGCGGGAGGCAACATGCCCACGATGCCGATCACCGTGGCACCGAACTCGAGGTCGGTGCCGATTCTGCCGAACAGCGGGCTGATCGAAGTCACGGCGGCGCGCAGAGTCAATGCGGAGAGAATGATCGCGGAGAAGACCAGAATTCGCCCGCGCAGGAGGGAGGTACCGACGATTCGGCCGGCGGGGACGGTGGGCGCACTCACCGCGCAATCATAGGATGACCGGATCATTGGGTGCAAAGTACTACTATCGACGCTGCAATGTCCCCGGCATGAGGAGCCCACGTGCGGCAGGTCCAGCGATCGAGCCTGATATCCCAGGTGACAGCTGCACTGCGCGAGGAGATCACGTCGCAGCGATGGCCGGTGGGTACCCGGATTCCCACCGAACCCGAACTGTGCGAGATGACCGGTACCGGGCGCAACACCGTGCGCGAAGCAGTGCAGGCACTCGTCCATGCAGGCATGGTCGAACGCAGACAAGGTTCGGGCACCTTCGTCATGACGTGCTCCGACCTCGGCGGGACACTGGGTAAGTACTTCTCGGACGCCCGGCACCGCGACGTCACCGAGCTGCGCGAAACCCTGGAGGTCACTGCGGCAGCACTCGCAGCCGACCGACGCGACGACGCCGACATCCGCGCCATGCTGGGTGCGCTGGCCGATCGCAACGCCGCGTGGTCCGACGACACCCCGCTGGCCGATGCCGTTCGGATCGACGCACGGCTGCACCGCGCCATCGTCGCGGCCAGCCACAACGCCATCTATCTGGAGTTCTACGATTCGCTGCTGCCGGTGATCCACGACGCCATGCGACATCACGCGATCGAGCACGACGACGATTACATCGACGAACACACCGCACTCGTGGCGGCGGTCATCGACGGCGACGCAGCCCGTGCGATGCAGGCCGCCAGGTCACTGTTCCACGAACTCTCCGAATCGCCGGCTCGTGCGGTGGAACTATCAGCTCGCGCAGCGGATCTCACAGAATGAGGCGCACCAGATCTGCTGTTCGCGCCAAGCCCGGGAAGGCCTCCGACGTCGATCGCGGGTGAAGCGCGTGGACTGCGAGACGAAACATCAACGCACGCAACAGCATCTGCGGCCATTCCGGAAGATCGTCCCAGCGGCCGACCAGACCGTCGTCGGCGTCACCCCAGGAAAGTGCGTCCACCACGGCCACCCCGGCAGCCCAGGGCGCGGGACGCCAGTACGGGGTGATGTCGCTGATCCCGGGGGCCTCGCTTCCGGAGAACAGAACCGTTCCGAACAGATCGCCGTGCACCAACTGGTCGGGTGATTCGACGGGCTTGCGTAGTGTCGCAAGCTGTTTGACCAATTCCAGACTGCTCTTGCCGTCACTGGACGACGGCTCGGGTGCGCCTGCACCGCGGGCGGAGCGCAGCGGGACCGCCTCCCAGGCAGCCCTGTCGGCAGCGACGAACACGTCCACGTCGGCCCACGGGGCCACGGGAGGCTGAACCAGAAATCGGGGTCGCTCGAGTTGAGCGGTCGCCGCGTGCAACCGCATCGACAACGAGATCACCTCGTCGTGGCGGGGCTCCGGCTCGCCGGCGACGAACGTGTCTGCGCGCCAGCCCGACACGACGTATCGGCCGTCGGTCGAACGCACGGGACGGGCGAGACGAACCCCGTCGACGGTCAACGTCTCGCGTACCTTGGCCGACCACGCGGCTCGGGCATGGTCTGCCACCGGAGACAGGACGACATCACCCAGACGCCATCCACCGTCCCAGTCCGCACCGAGCGGTGCAGGCTCGACATCGCGCAGCCCGAACGTAGAGATCACGTGCTGAGGAGGTTCGACAGAGCTCACGAACGTCACGCTACCGTCGATCGCGGCACCACTGCGGACGACGCGCACACGGACCGCATCAGTACATGGGCAAACCGGGATCGATCTGCTTGGCCCACTCCACTATTCCGCCGTGCAGATGGGCGGCATCGGAGAAACCGGCACCGACGAGGGCCGAGAGCACCTCCGCGGACCTGATGCCGGTTTTGCAGTAGAGCACGATGGGAATGTGCTGCGGAAGCTCCGCCATCACCGCGCCCGACAGGATTCGATCCTTGGGAATCGAACGCGCACCGTCGATGCGGACGATGTCCCACTCCACCGGCTCGCGCACGTCGATGAGGGCGATCTCGCGTCCGGACTGCATCAGTTCGTGCAGCTCCGCCGGGGTGATCGATTCTCCGGTGGATTCGGTGGCCGGGACCACTCCGCAGAATGCCTCGTAATCGATCAGCTCGGTGATCGGCGTTCGATGCGGATCCCGAGTCAGGCCGACGGTTCGATAGTTCATCGCCAGCGCGTCGTAGATCATCAATCGACCCAGCAACGTCTCGCCGATTCCGGTGATCAGCTTGATGGCCTCGGTCACCATGACCGACCCGATCGACGCACACAGCACCCCCAGCACCCCACCTTCGGCGCACGAGGGCACCATGCCCGGCGGCGGAGCCTCGGGGTACAGGTCGCGATAGTTGATGCCTGCGTCACCGGGCGCGGCGTCCCAGAACACCGACACCTGCCCCTCGAACCGGTAGATCGAACCCCACACGTACGGGATTCCGACCAGGGCGGCCGCGTCGTTGACCAGATATCGGGTGGCGAAATTGTCGGTCCCGTCGAGGACGAGGTCGTACTGCCGAAAGAGTTCGAGCGCGTTCGAGGAGTCGAGTCGAACACGGTGCAGCGCCACCTCGACGCCGTCGTTGAGTTCGAGAATCGAGTCCCTGGCGCTGTCGGCCTTCGGACGACCCACGTCGGATCGGCCGTGGATGATCTGCCGTTGCAGGTTCGACAGTTCGACATCGTCGAATTCCACGATGCCCAGGGTGCCGACACCGGCGGCTGCCAGGTAGAGCAGCGCGGGTGAACCGAGCCCCCCGGCACCGACGACGAGCACGCGTGCGTTGCGCAGTCGCTTCTGACCGTCCGTTCCCACATTGGGGATGATCAGGTGCCTGCTGTATCGGGCGACTTCCTCGGGAGTCAGTTCGCCCGCGGGTTCGACCAGAGGGGGGAGATGGACCACGACGCAGCGACGCTCCTCGACTCGACACGACGACCGAGTACCCGGCACGCCACGTTCGAATCTAATCCCCCGGCCCGTCCCGAACCCAGCCGATCAGCCTCGGGGGTAGGGCCACGGGTTGAATCGGCACGTCTTGCCGTCCATCGGAACGACTCCCGCGGGGTCCAGTCGCGCGATGTCGTCGTTGGACGTTCCGAACGTCTGCTGCATCATCACCGGAGCGAGCCCGCCGTCGGTCTCGCACGGTTGGTGCTGTTGGTAGCCGATCGCATGGCCGACCTCGTGATTGATCTGGTACTGGCGGTACGAGCCGATGTCGCCCTGGAACGAGATCGCTCCACGCACCCACCTCGGCTCGTTCAGCACCACTCGCTCGATGCCGGGGTTGTAACAGGAGACCTCGAGCTGGATGTCGTAGCCACAGGCCTGTCGGATCGACAATTGCGACGTCAGCGAGATCCTGAAGTCGGGATCGCCCTGATCGATTCGACGAAATCCGAACCGTGGATCGTTCGTCCAACTCTTGGGGTTGGCGAGGGTCTGATCCACCAATCGGCCGAACGACTCGTCGCCGCCGAACCCGACCGTGTCCACGCCGTCCTCCACCTCGACCGTGTAGGTGAACACCCGCTCGGTCCCCTGACCCACCTGCTCGGTGGTGCCCGGCACGGTGTGCCACGTTCCGGCTCCCTGCACCGCGAACGGACCACCGTCGGGTAGTTCACCCGAGGAGATAGATTCCGCGAAGTTGCCGTCGGCCTGCGGCGGCACGCCGATGACTCCGGTGCCCGAGGTCGTGTCCGCACTCAGGGTGCCGAATCCGGGATCGACATTGGTGGACTGCGCCGCGGTGCCGGTAACGGGGTCACCGGTACGCACGGCATCGAACACGACGAGCGCGGTCACCACGATCAGAATCGGAACCGCGTACGCCCGCCAGCCGTACGTGGACGCGAACTTTCCGAGCTTGCTCTGTTTCCTGATATCGCGATCCGGTCTGGGACTGCGTTGCTTGACCTCGCGTTGCGTCGGGTCCCACTGCGCGCGGAGCGGTTGATGCGACCCACGACTTCCCACGGTGCGTGGGAAGTCGTCCGACCGATCGTCGTAGCTCTCGCCGACGCCGCCCGACTGCACACCACCGCGGATACGCGGCCCGCCTCGGTCAGTCACTCGATCACGATCTCACAATCCTCACCGCCCGCTGCTCGGCACGCCGATACCGGGAACGGAACTATCGGGTTTTCGGTACGAAAACATCGTACGAACAAACCGCTCGACATGATCCGGTATCGCCCACTTTTCGCAACGGTCCCCCAGGATCCCGTGAGTGTGGGCAGCCACGAGTATCGTTGCCCGTGATCTGCGCTACGAACGGTCCGAACCGACGGCCACCCGCCGGAAGTTCATGCCGGACCTTTCGTTGTCGAACCAAGACGAGCGCAGCTGTCGACGCGGATGGGAACATAATTGATGACAGATCTCGACGACCGGCGGTCTTCCGACCGGCCGGCCACCACCGGCAATCGCCGCGGCGCACGGTTGCCGCGCGATGCCCGTCGGGCGCAACTGCTCGCTGCTGCGAGCGAAATATTCGTGACCCGCGGATATCACGCATCCGGAATGGACGAGATCGCCGAATGCGCCGGTGTCAGCAAGCCGGTCCTGTACCAGCACTTCCCGGGAAAACTCGAGCTGTATCTGGCGGTGCTGCAGAGCTACGTGGACACCCTGATCGCGGGAGTCCGCCAGGCCCTGCGCTCGACCACGGACAACAGGCAGCGCGTTCGCGCCGCAGTGCTGGCGTTCTACGACTTCGTCGACACCGACACACAGGGCTTCCGCTTGGTCTTCGAGTCCGATCTGATGGGCGACCCGCAGGTCAATGCGCGCGTCGAGCAGGCGACGGAAGCCTGCGTCGACGCCGTCTTCGACCTGGTTGCTCACGACTCCGGACTCGATCCGTACCGGGCCCGCGTACTGGCTGTCGGCCTGGTCGGTGCCAGTCAGTTCACCGCTCGGTACTGGCTCGAAGCCGACCGGCCGATCTCCAAGGAAGACGCCGTCGACACCACGGTGTCGCTGGCCTGGGGCGGTCTGTCACACGTTCCCCTGCAGGCACCGTAGGGAACGGACCCACGAACGCAACACGCCCCTCACTCGATCCGAGTGAGGGGCGTGTTTTTCGTTCCGCGCGGTCTCAGGCGGTCGCGAATCCGACCTTGCGAGCATCGGACGGACCGATCTCGACGTACGACACCTTGGAAGCCTGAATCAAGAACTTGCGTCCCTTCTCGTCCTCCAACGACAGCACTCCGTCCTTACCGGCGAAGGCGGTCGATACGAGCGCTTCGACCTCGGCCGGGGACTGCGTGCTGTTCACGACGAGCTCACGGGAACTCTCCGAAACACCGATCTTGACCTCCACGGTCAACCTCCGAACTCTCGACAACTCTGCTCACGCCAGGCTAGTGCAGAGGGGTCGCCCCGGATGCCCGACGCCCTGTGCTGTCAGCGAACAGCGCCCAGTGCGGTCAGTCCAGGCCGAGTGAGGACATCCGTTCCGCATGCTGTTCCTGCATGCGATCGAACAGTGCGACGACACCGTTGAGATCTCCCGACGCGGTGATGACGAGATCGGTCAACGACTCGCGGCGAGCGAGCACGAACTGCGCCTGGGTGATGGCCTCACCGAGGAGACGACGACCCCACAGCATCAGTCGTGCCTTGTCCTGCGAGCTTGCGCGAACCCGGTCGGAGACCTCGTGCACCACGAACTCCGAGTGTCCGGTCTCGGCGAGCACGTCTCGAACGATCTCGGCCACGGCCGGGTCGAGACTGTGCGCGATCTGCCGGTAGAAATCGGCCGCGATGCCGTCACCCACGTAGGCCTTGACCAACGACTCCAACCACGTCGACGGCGTCGTCGACTCGTGGTACTCGTCCAGAGCGCGAACGAACGGATCCATCGAGGCGTAGACATCGAGACCGCGATCCGACAGGGCTTTCTGCAACGTCTCGAAGTGGCTCATCTCCGCAGCCGCCATGCTCGCCAGCGCGACGCGACCCTCCATGGTCGGAGCCATTCGAGCGTCGTCCGCCAGGCGATAGAACGCAGAGATCTCGCCGTAGGCGAGCACCGCGAACAGATCCGGAATGCCGGGGTGATCGTGCGCGATCGCCGGGTCGACCCGGTCCGTTTCCGGCGACTCGACGACGGTGGTGGGTGAAACTGCGGACGACGGCTCCGACGAATGGGCTCCCATGCGGCAATCGTAGTCCGGTGTCGGACCCGTCGTCTCGGCGCGCGCCGGACCTGCCGCGACCTGCCGACAATGGAGAAATCCGTTCGGCAAGCTACCATGGTGCTCGATCGTCGCTCGCGGACCGATGAAACGGACCGAAGAAGCACGCGACGGTCATCGATAATGTGTGCGCACCTGATCCGGGTCGCCTCGACAGCTTCGCCGCAGCGGACATCGCAGTCCGCGGCCGCGCTGAGGCTGACGGCGACATCACATCGGATCGAGGGCATCGACTTCGGCCGGCAATAGGCCTATGCCCTTCCTCGTGCGCACGTTCGAACACGAGGAAGGCCAGTCCCCTGAGCAAGACAGTCATCGACCAAGAGTCCGACACCGGCGATACCACGGTGTCGGCGCACGTGGACGACACGCACGTACCTCCCACTTTCGCCGAGCTGAACGTGGACCCCACCATCGTTCGCGCACTGTCCGAGATGGGAATCGAGCGCACGTTCGCCATTCAGGAGTTGACGCTGCCGCTCGCCATCGCGGGCGACGACCTCATCGGTCAGGCACGCACCGGAATGGGCAAGACGTTCGGCTTCGGTGTGCCCCTGCTGCACCGACTCGCCACCGACAACTCCGGCACCTCCCCGCTGGACGGGACCCCCCGCGCCCTGGTGATCGTGCCGACGCGTGAACTGTGCGTGCAGGTCAGCTCCGACCTCGAGAACGCGTCGAAGTACCTCAGCGGCGCGAACGGCCCCGTCAAGGTGCTCTCCATCTACGGTGGCCGTCCGTACGAGGCGCAGATCAGCGCATTGCAGAACGGCGTCGACGTCGTCGTCGGCACCCCGGGCCGACTGCTCGACCTCGCCAAGCAGAACCACCTGATCCTCGGCAAGGTCGGGGTCCTGGTTCTCGACGAGGCCGACGAGATGCTCGACCTCGGGTTCCTCCCCGACATCGAGCGCATCCTCGGCATGGTCCCCGACAAGCGTCAGACGATGCTGTTCTCCGCCACGATGCCCGGCCCCATCATCACTCTGGCCCGCACCTTCCTGACGCAGCCGACGCACATCCGCGCCGAAGAGGCGGAGTCCTCGGCCGTGCACGATCGCACCGCCCAGCACGTCTACCGGGCCCACGCCCTCGACAAGGTCGAGATGGTCGCCAAGGTCCTCAAGGCCGAAGGTCGCGGCGCGACGATGGTGTTCACCCGCACCAAGCGCACCGCGCAGAAGGTCTCCGACGAGCTGGCCGAGCGCGGCTACTCGGTCGGCGCGGTCCACGGAGACCTCGGCCAGGTCCAGCGCGAGAAGGCTCTCAAGGCTTTCCGCACCGGCAAGATCGACGTGCTGATCGCCACCGACGTCGCGGCCCGAGGAATCGACATCGACGACGTCACCCACGTCATCAACTACCAGTGCCCCGAGGACGAGAAGACCTACGTCCACCGCATCGGCCGCACCGGCCGTGCAGGGCGCACCGGTATCGCCGTCACCCTCGTCGACTGGGACGACATCCCGCGCTGGCAGTTGATCGACAAGGCTCTGGGTCTGGGTATGCCGGATCCGGTCGAGACGTATTCGAGCTCGCCGCACCTGTTCTCCGACCTCGACATCCCCACCGATGCCACCGGCACCGTGCGCAAGGCACCGTCGCGTGCCCCGGAGAAGACGGACGACGACGGCGAGACGAATGCCGCAGCGCCTGCGGCCGACGCGTCGTCGACGACGAAGCCGCGCCGCTCGCGCAGTCGCAGGCGCACCCGCGCAGGGCAGGACGGCGACAACGCCGCAGGCTCTGCCACCACCACGAACGAATCCACTTCCGCCTCGGATTCGGTTGCCGGACAGTCGGATACGACCGACACAGCGACCACCGACACGGCCACCAAGACTGCCCCGCGCCGCCGTAGGCGTCGTCGCCCCAGTGGATCGTCCGCCGATGCCGGACCGTCGACTGCGAGCGCATCGGAGTAACCTCCCGCCGTGCTGGCTCCAGAACGTCGGACGAGAACCGACCTCGTCGTCGCCGCCGTCATCGCAGTGGTGGTGGTCGTTGCCGCGAGCATCGCCTGGTTCACCGGTGATGCTCGCGGAACCACATCGATCCCGGCCGAGGAGCCACTGCCTCGAGCCGAACCCGCCGCCGCGGTGCCCACGACGCTCACCGAACTGTGGCGCGCACCGAGCGCAGCGACGGATTCGACGCGAACCCCGTTTCCTGTCGTCACCGGATCCACGGTGGTCACCGCCGACGGGGGTGCCGTCCTCGGCCGCGATCCACGGTCGGGCGAGCAATCCTGGTCGTACACACGCGATCTCCCGCTCTGCTCGGTGGTCGCGTCGTGGAACACCGCGGTCGCGGTCTACCGCGACGGCCGCGGCTGCTCTCAGGTCACCGAACTCGACGGGGCCACCGGAGACCGCAAGGCGCAGCGCACGTCCGACGCCGACGATGCGGTCCGCCTGTCCTCCGACGGCACCTACGTGACATCGAGGGGCGACACCCGCATGGAGCTGTGGCGGTCGGACCTGGTGCGCACCCTCGAATACGGCCGAGTGGACGCCCCGGTCAATCCGGGAAGTCAGCCGAGAACCGGCTGCACATTGCTGTCCTCGGCGTCGACGAACTCACGAACGGCCGTGCTCGAACAGTGCCCGGGAGAGCCCGCCGCGCGATTGTCGCTCATCAATCCTGCCCCCAAGGACGCCAGTGAACCCGAGGAGTACGGGTCAGCGGTGGTACCGGAACTCGTTCCCGAATCCGACACACCGACTGCCGGGCGGATCATCGCGATCACGGGCAGCGTTGTCGCGCTGTGGATCCCAGCGAACAACGGCGCGCCCGATCGGGTGGGACTGTACGACGACGCGGCCGCGAGAACCTCCGAATTCGCTCTCCCCGGAGGCTCCTCCCCTACCCCGAACTTCCCTGCAACGAAAGCAGGTTCGGTGCTCACCTGGTTCACCGGCGCGGGAGTCCAGGCGTTCGATCCCGACAACCTCGGCCCTCTGTGGACCGTCCCCGGAGCCCTCGGGAACGGCGCGGTCATGGCCGGACGACTCCTCGTACCCGTACCCGACGGCATATCGGTGGTCGATCTCGCCACCGGTGTTTCGACGGCCGACATTCCGGTCGACCGAGGCGATTACGACGGCCCGATACAGATCTCGGTGATCGGCGACGTGGTCGTCGAGCAACGCGGTTCCGACGTGGTCGCTCTGGGCTGACTCGATCTCAGGGGCTTCGTACTACTCCGCCGGATCGTAGGTCTTCAGATCGGCTTTGCCGTCCCAGTGCGCCAGCAGATTCTCGGCAAGTTCTCGATAGGCCTGCGCGCCCTTGTTCTTTCGGCCCGAGAGTACCGTCGCGCCGGATGCACTGGCCTCCGCGAAGCGCACGGTCCGCGGAATCGGCGGCGCGAGCACCGGTAACGAATAGCGATCCGAGACATCGCCGAGCACGTCCCTGCTGTGCGTGGTGCGAGCATCGAACAGTGTGGGAAGGGCACCCAGAAGCGTCAGATCGGGGTTGGTGATCTGCTGCACCTCGGACACCGTTCGCAACAACTGACCGACCCCTCGATGCGCGAGGGTCTCGCACTGCAGGGGCACCAACACCGACTGCGCGGCGGTGAGGCCGTTGAGGGTCAGTACCCCGAGCGACGGCGGACAATCGATGACGACGACATCGAAATCCTCGAGGATCGGTGCGAGGGCCCGCTTGAGGGCGAATTCGCGACCCGCACGCATCAGCAGCAACGCTTCCGCGCCGGCGAGATCGATCGTCGCAGGCAGCAGCACGATTCCTTCCGCGGTCTCGATCAGGACGTCCTCGACCTTCGCATCCCCGGTCAGCACTTCGTGGACCGAGGAATCGAGCTTGTCCGGGTTGTGCCCGAGCGAGAACGTCAGGCAGCCCTGCGGGTCGAGGTCGACCACCAGGACGCGTCGATCGAGAGCATGCAGCGCAGCCGCGAGCGAAGCCACCGTGGTGGTCTTGGCGACGCCGCCCTTCTGATTCGCTACCGCGAGAATTGTCGTCACGGCCCTGATCCTTGCTTACATCGAGCCGATGAGCGAGGGTTCGGCATCTCTCGGGCGCGTCAGTGCATCGCGATCGGTGCCGCGGACCGCTCGGTGACGTGCTTCGTTCGGGGCAGGAAGAAGGCGGGGACGAACGTGGCGACGATCAGAATCAGCGCGACCATGAAGGTGGTTCCGAACGCCCTGGCCGAGATGTCGAAGGCCTCGACCTGGCTGGTCGCCGTCGATGCGGGCTTCTGCTGAGCGGTCAACACCACCGACATCAGCGCAGTGCCTATGGAACCGGCCGCTTGCTGAACGATGTTCATCAACGTCGAGCCGCGGGCAACCGTGTCGTCGGTCAGTGTCTGCAGCGCGGCCGTCATGATGGGCATCATCGTCGAACCGAGGCCGAGACCCATGACGAACAGTGCGCCGATGAGCAGGATGTAGGACGTGTCGGTGCCGACCTGGGTGAACACCGCCATCCCTGCGGTGATGAGCACCATTCCCGCCAGCACGATCCTGCCGGGACCGAACTTGTCGGCGATCACTCCGGCGATCGGCATCGCGATCATCGCGCCGATGCCCTGCGGTGCGAGCAGCAGCCCGGCAGTCAACGTCGTTTCGCCGCGAAGCAGGAAATAGCTCGGGAACAGCAGTCCCGCGCCCATGAAGGCGACCATGAACAGCGTGGTGGTGATCACGGCCACGGTGAGCGATCGGTTCGCGAACAGCCGTAGATCGATCAGCGGATGCTGCACACGCAGGGCATGAAAAACGAACAGGACGATCAGCACGAGCCCGACGATGACCGGGACCAGTACCTTCACCGCGAGAACGGTTTCGGTTTCGACGACCGAGGACGCGCCGTAGAGGAACAGGGCGAGGCCGGGCGAGAGCATCAGCATGCCGCGGAAGTCGAAGGATTCGGACGGAGTCGGGTTGTCCCTGGGAAAGATCACCACGGCCGCGATCAGGGCGAGTATGCCGATCGGCAGGTTGATGAGGAAGATCCAGTGCCAGCTCGCTGCCTCGATCAGCCAGCCGCCGAGGATGGGCCCTGCGATGGGACCGATGAGCATCGGAACACCCAACACGGCCATCACCCGCCCGATTCGCTCGGGACCGGCGGCGCGCGTCATGATCGTCATGCCCAGCGGCATCAGCATGCCGCCGCCGAGACCCTGCAACACCCGGAAGGCGATGAGCGAGGTGATGTCCCAGGCGAAGCTGCACAGCACCGAACCGAGGACGAACAGCACCAGCGCGGTGATGTAGAGGCGCTTGGTACCGAACCGATCGGCAGCCCAACCGGTCAGAGGTATGACGGTCGCCAGAGCGAGCGTGTAGCCCGTCATCGTCCACGCGGCGTTGGCGTAGGTGGTGTCGAACACGTCGGTGAACGTCCGGAGTGCGACGCTGACGACGGTGACATCGAGAATCGACATGATCGCCCCGAGCACGACGACACCGGCGATCTTCAGCAACGCGCCGTCGAGCTTCTCCGGAGCATCGGACGACGCGGGCTTCTGCAGGTCGGTCATGGTTCTCCAGGAGATGAGAAGGAAGTGTGAGGCACGACGGGAAGAGCTGTGTTGCCCGAGGCAGCGAAGATTCGCCCCGAGAGTAACCGGCCGGTAGGTCCGTACTCAATCGACAAATCGGACACATCCGCAGGCCACCTATGACAAGGGCCACATCCCGAGAGCGGGCATGATCGTTCCATGACAACACACGGCGGCGTCGAGGCTGGCAGAGTCGTTCTACTTCGGCACGGTGAGACCGAATGGGCGCTTGCCGGCAAGCACACCGGGAACACCGACGTCCCTCTCACGAGTACCGGCGAGCGACAGGCCGTCGAGGCCGGATCGCTCCTCCGACTCCTGAAGCTACGCGATCCCCTGGTGATCACGAGTCCGCGAGAGCGCGCCCGTCGAACTGCCGAGCTCGCAGGCCTGGAGGTCGACCGGACGTGGGATGCGTTGTCGGAGTGGGACTACGGCGACTACGAGGGCATCACCTCGACGCAGATCCACGAGACGGTGCCGCACTGGACCGTCTGGACGCATCCGTGCCCGGGTGGTGAGTCCATCGGAGACATCGCTGTGCGCGTCGAACTGGTGCTCTCGGTGGTGCTGCCACTGTTGAGCGGCCGCGACGTCGTGTTGGTCGGCCACGGCCACTTCTCGCGCGCGCTGATCGCCGGCTGGACAGAGGCCCCCATCACCGAGGGCAAACGCTTCGCACTCTCACCCGCCGCGTATTCGTTGCTCGGTTTCGAGCATTCGTTTCGCCAGCTCGTTGCGCACAACGTGCACCCGTCGATTCTCACCGCTGCCACGGCACCGAAAGGAAACCCAGGATGATTCGCCGCGCCACCGAGGCCGATGTTCCCGCCGTCACCGCTCTCGTGCACGAACTGGCCGCGTACGAGAAATCGTCCTCGCTGTGCACCGTTCGAGACGAGCAGCTTCGTTCTGCGCTGTTCGGGGCGCAGCCGTCGGTGTTCGCACACGTCGCCGAGCACGAGGGGACGGTGGTGGGGTGCGCGCTGTGGTTCTTGAACTTCTCCACGTGGGACGGCGTCAACGGAATCTATCTGGAGGATCTCTACGTGCAGCCCGCCGCGCGCGGAGAAGGCCTCGGAACGGCTCTGCTCGCGGCGTTGGCTGCCGAATGCGTCGATCGGCGGTACACGCGTTTGGTCTGGTCGGTTCTGGATTGGAACACCCCGTCGATCGGGTTCTACCGATCACTCGGAGCAGAGCCGCAGGACGAGTGGACCACGTTCCGCCTGACCGAGACGGCATTGGCAGAGCTGGCCACCCGGGCGCGTTGAACGACCACCTCGGCGGAATCAGTCGTCGACGTCGCTGTATTCGGCGGCCATCCACCGAGAGGACGGCGGGCTGAACAGCAACACGAGCACGCCGACGACAACTACTCCGAGGGCGATGCCGTAGACGGTTTGATGCGATCCGGTCAACAGTGACCACACGACGGGTAGCAGCAGCAGCTGTACGACGGTGGCGATGGACCTTCCCCAGCGTTTTCCGAGCACCAGGGCGATGCCCGCCGCCCCGACTCCGATACCGAGGACACCGAACCATCCCGCGGTGCCGTAGCCGTTGGCCACGGCGTTGTCCCCTTCTCCGGAGAACGCTCGGACGAGAAGAACGAAGGCGGCCACCAGCGACGCCACGCCTTGCGCTGCGACGAGCGCCCCGGCGGATCGGAACGTGGCCGGCGGGGTGAGGTTCTCGGGTGAGGTGGACACGCGACCAGCCTAGGCAACCGGGAGTGGAGCCTGCGGAACGACCCGAGGTGACGGGAGTGGAGCCTGCGGAACGACGCAGGTGACCGGAGTGGAGCCTGCGGAACGACGCAGGTGACCGGAGTGGAGCCTGCGGAACGACCCCGTTAGTGTCAGTGCTCGTGCGTGCGCTGCTGATCGTCAATCCCAATGCGACTTCTACGACGGCTGCGGCTCGGGATCTGTTGGCTCATGCGTTGTCGAGTCGGGTGCGGGTGACGGTTGCGCAGACGACTCATCGTGATCATGCGTCGGAGCTTGCTCGGGGTGCCCGTGAGGACGGGATGGGTCTGGTGATCGTTCATGGTGGTGACGGGACGGTCAACGAGGTGATCAACGGGTTGCTCGGGGTGCCGTTGCCGACGTCGATGCAGGCGGTGACGATCGGTGCGATTCCGCCGATTGCGGTCGTTCCCGGTGGTAGTGCGAATGTGTTCGCTCGTTCGCTGGGTATCGAGGCGGATCCGGTGGCGGCGACGAATCAGTTGATCGGCCTGCTCGATGCACGGGCGCGGCGGACGATCGGGTTGGGGCACTGCGACAACCGTTGGTTCACGTTCAACGCGGGTATGGGTCTGGATGCGGACGTGTGTCGGGCTATCGATGCCGGGCGCAAGGACGGCAAGCCGGTGTCTGCGACGCGTTATGTGCGGTCGGCGGTGCAGGAGTTCTTCAAGCACAAGCGGCAGCCGGCTCGGTTGACGGTGGAGGTTCCGGGTCAGGATCCGTTCGAGGGTGTGCACTATGCGTTCGTGTCGAATTCGAGTCCGTGGACGTATTTGAACGAGAGGCCGGTGCACACCAATCCGGGTACCGGTTTCGATTCGGGTCTGGGAGTGTTCGGCATGCGTTCGACTGCCTTGCTCCCTACCTTGCGGGTGTCTCGCCAGTTGCTGGCCAAGGGCGCAGAACCGAAGTCGCGCAAGCTGATTCGGATCGATGATGTGCCGAGTGTCCGAATTTCGTCGGCGGAACCGGTCGGTTTGCAGATGGATGGCGACTATCTGGGCGAGCGCACGGAAGCGGAGTTCTTCTCCACTCCCGACGCGCTCGAAGTGGTCGCGCCGGGCAGGTGAGGGCCGCCCGTCCTGGGCATATGCGGCAACACACAACGCTGTTCTGGGGAAACCACGAGCGAAATCCGTTCACTCGGGGTACAAAGGAGCGCAGAAGGCTAAAGCGAGCCTAACAGAGTGAGCTTGACCACGGTCACGCGCGTACCCCTTGACTTCACCTGAGTTCGTGAAAGCATTCACAAGCAACAGTGCGGAAACATTGGTTACCCACTCGTGAACAGAAGAGAAACGAAACGGCGCTTCGGCGCCCGGTAAGGAGCAGAGGATGGACTGGCGCCACAAGGCAATTTGTCGCGATGAAGATCCGGAACTATTTTTCCCGGTGGGAAACAGTGGTCCGGCGCTCGCGCAGATCGCCGATGCCAAAGTCGTCTGTACTCGGTGCCCCGTCACCGCTGAATGCCTGTCCTGGGCACTCGAATCCGGCCAGGACGCAGGAGTATGGGGCGCAATGAGTGAAGACGAGCGCCGTGCTCTCAAGCGACGCAACGCACGTACGCGCGCACGCAGCTCCGTCTAGGACGCACACGCAGCAATCGGCAAGGCCCGGTACCCGCTCAGCGGATGCCGGGCCTTCTGCGTTCCACGGATCGTCGGCGGGCTCGTTACACACTGTTCACCGAACGTGCATCAGGCCCTCGGCACACGCCGTCCCAGAGGAACTCTCAACATCGCGTCGGTTCCCCCTCCCGCCGCCGGATGCAGACCGAGCGATCCGTTCAGCTCCACCGATACCAGCGTGCGCACGATCTGCAGTCCGAGACCGTCCGAGCGTTCCAGGGAGAACCCCGTGGGCAACCCGCGCCCGTCGTCGTGGATGACAACATCGAGCCACTTCGCGGACCGGTCCGCTCCGATTCGGACGACACCCGCAGAACCGGCGTCGAATCCATGCTCCATCGCGTTCTGCACCAGCTCCGTGAGCACCATCACCAAGGGCGTCGCCCGTTCGGCCGAGAAGACTCCGAGTTTGCCCTCGCGCACCACTCGAACTCTCGGGTTGACCGTCGCTATGTCCAACATGATGGGCACCAGACGATCGACGATCTCGTCGAGATCCACTTCCTCGTCCACCGACATCGACAGCATCTCGTGCACGAGTGCAATGGACGTCACCCGACGAACCGACTCGGACAACGCCGTCCGCGCTTCCTCGTTCTCGAGTCGACGAGACTGCAGCCGGAGCAGCGCCGCCACCGTCTGAAGGTTGTTCTTCACCCGATGATGGATCTCTCGGATGGTCGCGTCCTTGCTGAGGAGGGCTCGATCGCGTCGTTTCACCTCGGTGACATCGCGGATCAGCACAGCCGCACCGGCCGACCTCCCCCGGGGCTGCAGAGCCAACGTACGCACGAGAACGGTGGCACCGCGTGCATCGACCTCCATCCGGTGTCCCACGTTGCCGCTGAGCGACGATCTGATGTGGTCGGCCACTTCCTGTGAGTCGAACGGGTCGGTGACCAGAGATCGCGTGACCGACGCCAGATCTCGACCGGACAACTCCGTCGTCAATCCCATCCGGTGGTACGCCGAGAGGGCGTTGGGACTGGCGTAGTCCACCCGCCCCTCGGTGTCGACGCGAATGAATCCGTCGCCCGCTCGCGGGGACGAGTTCACATCGGTCCGCTCCTCCGGGGTGGGAAACGTCCCTTCGCTGATCATCAGACACAGGTCGTCGGCACATTCCCGATACGCGACCTCGAGGGCACTCGGCGGACGGAGCTGCGCGGGATTGGTGTCTCGGGTCAGCACCGCGATGACGTGCTCCCCGCAGCGCACCGGAATGCTCTCGGTCCGGGTCACCACTCCTCCGTGCACTATTTGCCGCTGCTGCAGCGCGACCATCACGTCGGGGTGCTCGGACTCGGAGATCGTCGTTCCCACGATGTCGTGCGTGAAGACCGTGGGCGCAGTGGTCGGCCGGCACTGAGCCACACACAGCACGTCGGCAGTCCCACTGGCCACGTCATCGGTGCCGACCCACAGCAGCACGTCGGCGAACGACAGGTCGGCCAGCAGCTGCCACTCCCCCACGACTCGTTGCAAGTGGTCGACCGCGACACCGGGGAGGTCGGTGTGCTCGGCCAGAAGGTCACTGAGGGTCGACACGACAGCTCACGTGATCACTGCTCAGGACACGACGGCGATGAGGTCGCCCTGCTGAATGACGTCGCCCACCGCGACGTCCACCGATGTGACTGTCCCTGCCGTCTCGGCCAACACGGGAATCTCCATCTTCATCGATTCCAGGATGACGAGGGTGTCACCGACCTCGACTGCGTCGCCTCGGGCCACGACCACCTGAAACACCGTGGACACCATCTCCGCACGAACGTCCTCGGACACCGGCGAACCCCTCTCTCACGTCACCACGAACTGCGCAGACCACCCACCGGAGGCCAGGCCCGTCACAGTAAGCCAATCACACGTGGGAGACTGTAGTGAACAAACGAGAGGAGCCCATCATGGGAAAGCGTGGACGTAAGAAGCGTGCTCGTAAGGGCAACAAGGCCAACCACGGCAAACGTCCGAACAGCTGACGGTTTGCCACAAGCGACGAGGGGCCGAGAAGCTACTGCTTCTCGGCCCCTCGTCGTCGTACGAACTGCGGTTATTCGGAGTCGGTCTGACGAATCAACACCGTCCGTCGGATCTCGACGCTCAGTCGCTCGCGCAACCCGGCCGGTGCCTGGTCTCCCCCGCACTTGCGTGAGATGAGCCGCTTGACCTTCTCTTCGATTCCATATGCCTCGAAGCAGGATCCGCATTCGTCGATGTGCTTCTGCAGACGGGTCCGGCTCGCTTCGTCGCATTCGTTGTCGAGCATCACCCACACGTCCGCGATCACCGCCGAGCAGTCGAGCCGCTCGAACTGTGCGTCGCCGTCGTCCCCGCCGTCGATCTTTCCGGTGCCCGTCACTGGACTACCTCCTGCTCGTGCCGGTCGACTGCGCCGTCCCGGTTGAATCCGCGCTCCCGTGCAACCCCTGCCAGCAGGCCTCGCAGTTGCTTGCGTCCGCGGTGCAGACGCGACATCACCGTGCCGATGGGCGTGCCCATGATCTCGGCGATCTCCTTGTACGGGAATCCCTCGACGTCGGCGTAGTACACAGCCATCCGGAATTCCTCGGGCAGCGACTGCAGCGCGGCTTTGATGTCGTCGTCCGGCAGCGCGTCCAGAGCTTCCACCTCGGCGGATCGCAACCCTGTCGACGTGTGTTCGGCGGTGGCGGCGAGCTGCCAGTCACTGATCTCGTCGGTGGGGTACTGAGCGGGCTGACGCTGCTTCTTGCGATAGGAATTGATGTAGGTGTTGGTGAGAATTCGGTACAGCCATGCCTTGAGGTTCGTGCCCTCACGGAACGATCGGAACGCCGAGTAGGCCTTGACGAACGTCTCCTGAACCAGATCCTCGGCGTCGGCAGGGTTACGCGTCATTCGCAGAGCTGCGCCGTAGAGCTGATCGAGCATCGGCAACGCGTCGCGCTCGAAGCGCTCGGTCAACTGAGCCTCGGTCTCGGCAGCCCTGCGCTCCGCGATCGCCTTTTCGTCGTCCACGTCAGCGACGGGATTGCTGGCTTCTGTCACGCTGATCCCTTCGATAGCTTCCACCGCCCAGGCTACGGCGCCCGTAGTCGGCTTCTGCGAAGAGATCACCCCCTTCAACACGAGGGGACGTCCCGCGGTCAGCACTGCCATTCGTCATTCCTTCCGCCTGCATCCGTATCTGTCGTTACACAACACGGCGTCGTCCCGTCGTGTTCCCGCTCGGTCGCTAGAGTCCGGTGAATGGCTGCGTCCACACCCGCTCTCGCGCTGCTCACCGCACGAAAGGTGGCGCACACCGTCCACTCCTACGACCACGATGCTCGGGTGCAGTCCTACGGCGAGGAGGCAGCCCGGATACTCGTCGATCGGCTCGGCGTTCGACCCGAACAGGTCTTCAAGACGCTCGTCGTGGAACGAGCAGATCGCTCGCTGGCGGTGGCGATCGTTCCGGTGACGGCGATGCTCTCTCTCAAGGCCGCGGCCGCTGCGCTGTCCACCAGGAAGATCGCGATGGCCGACAGGGCTGCCGCCGAGCGCTCCTCCGGGTACGTCTTCGGCGGCATCTCACCACTCGGACAACGCAGATCCCTGCCCACCGCGATCGACGACTCGGCGCTCGGCTTCGAGACGATTCTGTGCAGCGGAGGTCGTCGGGGACTGGAAATCGAACTCGCACCAGCCGATCTCATCGGGCTCACCCGTGCCACAACCGCGCCCATCGCCGCGCGCTGACATCGAATGAGAGAAGATGGACCGGTGAGCAATTGGACAGCCCCAGCCGCCGTCGCACCCGTCGACGCGACAGTCACTCTGCCCGGATCGAAATCGATCACCAATCGCGCACTGATCATCGCCTCGCTCGCCTCCGGCTCGTCCACGATCACCGGTGCTCTGCGCAGCCGTGACACCGATCTCATGATCGACGCCCTGGCAACCTTGGGGATCGAGATCATCGCCGCGGACGACGACAGGACGGCGTTGCGCGTGACTCCGGCTCCGTTGCACGGAGGAGCCGTGGAGTGTGGTCTGGCGGGTACCGTCATGCGCTTCGTGCCGCCCCTGGCTGCCCTCGCCGCGGGCGAGGTGTCGTTCGACGGCGACGAACAGGCTCGCATTCGTCCACTCGACACCATCCTAGACGCCCTGCGTGCGGTGGGGGCCGAGATCGACGGCAGCGCTCTGCCGTTCACGATGCGCGGTACCGGTTCGCTGCGCGGCGGATCGGTCGACATCGACGCCTCGGGTTCCTCGCAGTTCGTCTCGGGTCTGATGCTCTCCGCGGCGGCGTTCGACGAGGGAATCGAAATCCACCACATCGGCAAGCCCGTTCCGTCCATGCCGCACATCGACATGACCGTGGACATGTTGCGGCGCGCCGGCGTCCGAGTCGATTCCCCCGAGTCCGGTGGTGACGCGAACACCTGGCGGGTGCACCCCGGACCGGTCGCGCCGATCGAGTGGATCATCGAGCCGGATCTGTCCAACGCCACCCCTTTCCTCGCTGCAGCGGCGGTGACCGAAGGCCGAGTGCGCGTGCCGAATTGGCCCGAATCGACCACCCAGCCCGGCGATGCCTTCCGCGAGATACTCACCCGGATGGGCGCTCGAGTCGACCTGACCGCAGGCATCTTGACCGTCGAGGGCCCGGATACGTTGCGCGGCATCGATTTCGATCTTCACGATGTCGGCGAGCTGACCCCGACGGTCGCGGCACTCGCCGCACTGGCCGAAGGTCCGTCGATTCTGCGTGGCATCGCCCACCTGCGGGGCCACGAGACCGACCGACTCGCCGCACTGACAACCGAGATCGTCCGACTGGGTGGGCGCGCCGTGGAAACGGACGACGGCATCCGCATCGATCCGGCTCCGCTGCACGCAGGCGTCTGGCACTCGTACGCCGACCACCGGATGGCCACCGCGGGCGCAATCGTCGGACTGCGTGTCCCCGGGGTCGAGGTGGACGACATCGGTACCACAGCCAAAACTCTGCCCGGTTTCGAGATGTTGTGGGACGCAATGCTGTCCGCGTCGACACCGAGCGGGGTCGGCTCCTGACCGCGCGCCGATACGACGAGTCCGACGTTCGTATCCGACCGGGCAAGAGTTCGCGTCCACGGACCAAGACTCGACCCGAACACAACGACGCCGAAGCAGGCATGGTGGTGTCCGTCGACCGCGGCCGATGGGGTTGTGTGCTCGGCGGTGACCCGGCACGGCCGGTGGTGACGATGCGTGCCCGCGAGTTGGGCCGTACTCCGATCGTGGTGGGCGACGAGGTCGGCATCGTCGGAGATCTGTCGGGCAAGGTCGACACTCTGGCCCGAATCGTGCGCGTCGCCGAGCGGCGCACGGTGTTGCGGCGCACGGCGGACGACACCGATCCGTTCGAGCGGGTGGTGGTGGCCAACGCCGACCGGCTGCTCATCGTGGCCGCGCTCGCGGACCCGCCGCCTCGGACCGGTTTCGTCGAGCGGGCGCTGGTGGCTGCGTACGTCGGCGGACTCGAACCGGTCCTGTGCCTGACCAAGAGCGATCTGGCCGACCCCGAGGAATTCACCGCGGCCTTCGCCGATCTCGACGTCCCGGTGGTGTTGGCAGGCCAGTCCGAGGACCTCACCGAGCTGACCGCGATGCTGACGAACTCGGTGACGGCGCTCATCGGCCACTCGGGCGTCGGAAAGTCCACGCTCGTCAACAGGCTCGTGCCCGACGCATATCGCGCCACCGGTGTGGTCTCGGGCGTCGGGAAGGGCCGTCACACCTCGACGCAGTCGGTGGCGCTCCCTCTGCCCGGCGGCGGCTGGGTGGTCGACACTCCCGGTATCCGGTCGTTCGGACTGGCGCACATCTCCCCCGAGAACGTCGTCGCAGCGTTCTCCGATTTGGCCGACACCATCGAGAACTGCCCCCGAGGATGCACCCACCTCGGCCCACCCGCCGATCCCGAGTGCGCTCTGGACACCTTGGCCGGAGACGCGGCCCGACGCGTCGCGGCCGTGCGTCTGCTCCTCGAAGCCGTTCGAACGAACGAAGCCTGGTAGCAACCCCCCTCTCGGGGTCGGTTGCCACCAGGCTGCACGCCGTTCGGAACTTACGCGGCCTTGCGGACCAGGCTGCGAATTCCCTTGCGCTTCTTCGTCTCTGCGATGGCGGTGCGGAGACCGCGACGCTTGCCCGTTTCGGGATCGACGGTGAACAAACCGGCCGGAGCATCGGCCCACTTGCGCTCGGACGCAGTCTCGGGAGCGTCGTCACTGGTCGCCTTCAGGTACTTGTTCGGCAGCGACAGCTTGGCGATGGTTCGCCACGACAGGAAGTACTGGTGGACGATCGAACCGGTCGTGTACGGCAGGTCGTACTTCTCGGCCAGTTCGAGCACTCGAACCTTGATCTCGCGCAGGCGGTTACTGGGCAGATCCGGGAACAGGTGGTGCTCGATCTGGTAGCACAGGTTGCCGCTCATGAACTCCATGACGGGGCCTGCGTTGAAGTTCGCACTGCCGAGCATCTGACGCAGGTACCACTGACCCTGAGTTTCGCCCTCCATGTCGGACTTGGTGAACTTCTCCGCACCGTCGGGGAAGTGGCCGCAGAAGATGACGGTGTTGGTCCACACGTTGCGGATCATGTTGGCGGCGATGTTCGCCGTCAACGTGCTCTTCCAGGCGGGACCGGTCAGCAACGGATGCAGGACGTAGTCCTTGCCGATCTGCTTGCCGACCTTCTCGAGCACCTCGCGCCGCTTCTGCTCGAATTCCTCACGCGGCACTCGACCCTTGGCGACCTTGCCCAGTTCGAGGTGCTGAAGCGCCACTCCGTACTCGAAGAACAGCTGCAGCAGCAGGTTGTAGACGGGGTTGCCGATGTTGAAGGGCTTCCACCGCTGATCGCGGGTGACGCGCAGCAGACCGTAGCCGACGTCGTCGTCCATACCGAGCACGTTGGTGTACTTGTGGTGAATGTAGTTGTGCGTCTGCTTCCAGTGAGCGGACGGCCCCGTGTTGTCCCACTCCCACGACGTGGAGTGGATTTCCGGGTCGTTCATCCAGTCCCACTGGCCGTGCATGACGTTGTGGCCGAGCTCCATGTTCTCGATGATCTTCGCGACACCGAGCATGGCGGTGCCGACGAGCCACGCCGGACGACGACGGCTGGCGAAGAGCACGGCCCGGCCACCGATGTCGAGGGATCGCTGCAGGCGGATCGTGTTCTTGACGTACCGGGCGTCGCGTTCACCGCGGGACGCTTCGATGTCACGCCGGATGGCGTCGAGCTCGTGGCCCAACGCCTCGATGTCGGCATCGGTCAGATGCGCGTATTCTTTGACGTCCGTAATCGCCATGGGAAACAACCTCCTGGCAGTCGTGAACACACAGCTCGCGTATCAGGCCATGTGTGATTCCGTCACCTACCGTATCGTAACTTACGGTTCCGTAGGTTAGTGCCGGGAATGTGTGTGACGATTCACAACGACGCGCGGTCGCCCGATCGGCGAAGGGCCTTGGCCTGACGCCTGGCTTCCTTCTTGGCGTTGCGCAGGCTCACACGCGCCTCCTGCATCGCCGACCGCAGACCGCGACGTTGCCCGGTCAGCGGATCGATCCGAAGAGCATGAACGGCAGGCGAATCCCCTACGCGCCACCGTCGCTCGGAGGACGTCTCGGGAGCGTTGTCGGACGTGGCACGCAACCACGAGTCGGGCAGCGACAGCTTGTGAATGGTCCGCAGCGCCAGCAGGTACTGCTTGCCGAGCGACCCCGTGGTGTACGGCAGGTCGTACTTCTCGCACAGAGCGTGCACCTTCTCGGCGATCTCCGAGTACCTGTTGCTCGGCAGATCCGGGAACATGTGGTGCTCGATCTGGTAGCAGAGGTTGCCGCTCATGAACGCCATGACCGGACCGGCGTCGAAGTTCGCACTGCCCAGCATCTGACGCAGGTACCACTCGGGTCGTGTCTCGGTCTCGAACTGGCCGATCGTGAACTTCTCTGCCCCGTCGGGGAAGTGACCACAGAAGATCACCGCGTACGCCCACAAATTCCGGACGAGGTTGGCCGTCGCGTTGGCGGTCAACGTCGACTTCCACGCCGGACCGGACAGTGCCGGGAACAGCACGAAATCCTTGCCGACCTGCTTGGCGATCTTGCGCGCGAAGGCGCGGGTCGCCGGAGACTTCAGCAGGCCCTTCTCGTCCTCGCCGTCCAACTGCTTCTGCGCGTCGTAATCGTGCAGCGCGATGCCCCACTCGAAGGTGGTGGCCAGCACGATGTTGGCGAGCGGCTGAACGAGGTTGATCGGCTTCCACGGCTCGTCGCGGGTCATCCGCAGGATGCCGAAGCCGATGTCGTCGTCCATGCCGACGATGTTGGTGTACGTGTGGTGCGAGTAATTGTGGGCGCGTTTCCACTGCTCCGACGGACCGGTCTGATCCCACTCCCACGAGGTGGAGTGAATCTCCGGATCGTTCATCCAGTCCCACTGCCCGTGCATCACGTTGTGGCCGAGTTCCATGTTCTCGACGATCTTGGCGACACTGAGCATCGCCGTACCCACGAACCAGGCCGGCCGATACTTGCTGCCGAGCAGCACCGCACGGCCACCGAGCTCGAGCAGCCGCTGCAGTCTGATCGTCCGACGGATGTAGGCGGCATCGCGCTCGCCGCGGCTGTCTTCGACGTCTCGACGAATCGCATCCAGTTCACGACCGAACGCTTCCATGTCCGCTTCGCTGAGATGAGCGAACTCTTTGATGTCGGTGATAGCCACCGGGTCCTCCAACAGTTGAGTGCAGTGCCCGAAATATCGGGTTTCGACGTGGGCAACCTACGTAAGCGTAACCGAACAGTCTGAGAAGGCGGTGTGCGAAAAACAGACCTACAGTTCCAGTGTGCAATCGCCCGCAGCAGCGGAAATGCACGTCTGGACGCGGTCGCCCTCACTGTGTTCCTTACCGGAACGAAGGTCGATCACATGCCCTGCCGTCAACGGGACAACGCACGTCTGGCAGATACCCATCCGGCAGCCGAACGGCATCTGAACGCCGACGTTCTCACCGGCTTCGAGCAGGCTGGTCGCGCCGTCGACGGTGGTCTTCTTGTCCGATTTGGAAAACGTGACGGTGCCGCCTGCACCGGAGGTGTCGGCGCGCGAGATCTCGAACCGCTCCAGGTGAAGCCGGTCCTCGATCCCCTCGCGTTTCCAGGTCTTCTCGATCTCTTCGAGCAGAGCTGCAGGCCCGCACGCCCAGGTGTCACGCGTGCGCCAGTCGGGATAGAGCTCGTCGAGCGAGGCGAGTGCGAACTTGCCGTCCGACCGCGTCAGTTGCACGTGCGAGGTGAAGTTGGGATGAGACTTCTCCAGCGCGGCGATCTCGGCGGCGAACATGACTTCGTCCTCGGTGGGTGCCGAGTGGATGTGCACGGTGTCGGGCATGTCGCCGTGCCGATCCAATGCCCGCAGCATCGAGATGATCGGGGTGATGCCGCTGCCTGCCGTGACGAACAAGATTTTGTTCGGCGGCGGCACGGGCAGCGCGAAATTGCCTTTCGGGGCGGCCAGCCGAACGATGGTTCCCTGCGGGACACCGCCGACCAGGTGTGACGAGAGGAAGCCTTCCGGCATCGCCTTGACGGTGATGGAGATCAGCTTGTCCTCCCAGTTCGGCGGAGAGGTCAGCGAGTAGGACCGCCAGTGCCAACGCCCGCCGAGGTGCAACCCGATCCCGATGTACTGGCCGGGCCGGTAATCGAAGTTGAAGCCCCAACCCGGCTGGATCACCAGGGTCACCGCCGTCGCGGTTTCCTTCTCCACTCGCACGATGCGACCGCGGAGTTCGCGTGCGGACCAGAGAGGATTCGCCAGATGCAGGTAGTCATCGGGCAACAAGGGAGTGGTGATGCGGGTGAAGGCACCACGCACCATGTTCAGTCTCGGACGCTTGGGGGCCGATACTCCGGCCGCCGGAGCCTCCAGCCACTTCTTCAGATCCATCGGGTGTTCCATCCCCTCGATCGAGATACTGAACCGCTTGCGGTCATCGAGGTTACGCTACCGTAGGTTCGGGTTCGGGAACACCTGCGCCGATGTGAATCGTGCCCGAGCGAACACGGCCGAGTCACAGCAGTTCGAGCAGAAACGACAACTCTTGCGGGGCGTACCACGCGAGCGTGTGATCCTCGGCGTCGCCGAGCACGAACTCCGCGTCCACGTCACCCATGTCCGCGGCATCGACGGCAGCGACGGCCTTGGCCACCGCCGATTCGGCCCCTTCGAGATCGACGTGGACCGACGCGACCTGATCCATCCGCAACGGTTCCTTCAGCCGGACGACGGCATCGTCGAGATCGGGGCGCAGAGTGGGATCGTCCACATCGGCCGCGATCACCGCCCGCCGGTACACCACCCCTTCGGCGACCGTACCGGTATCGCTCTCGTCGTCGACGGCGGCGGCGATCAGTCGCAGAGAGGCCCGCGCGGCCTCCCCCATCGCCACCTCGGCAAGCTCCTCGTCGTCGCCGGACGAGTACGCCTCACGCAGCGTCGGTGTCACCGCGAAGGCCGTGCGCGAGACCGGGCTGAACTCGCCCTCTGCCGACAACACTTTCAAGAACTCCAGCGTCGCCGGAACGTAGACACGCATTGCAGAAGACCTCACACTCTCGATTCGTTGCTGGCATCGACCAACTCTTCCAATGCCTCGTGCAGAAGCGCCGTGACGACGTCCACGTCGGGCATGGCACCTCGATCGGCATTGAGCCCGAAGAACACGTAGCCGTCGTAGGACGTCAACCCGATGCTCATCGCCTGGTTCTCGAACAGCGGCGACACCGGATACATCTCGAGCATGCGCGCACCGCCCACGTACAGCGGGAACTGGGGTCCTGGCGCGTTGGTGACGATCAGATTGAACACCCGCTGAGAGAGCCTGCTGCCCGCCCGCGCGCCCATCGCGTGCAGGCTCGCAGGCGCGAACCCGGAGATGCGCATCAGTGTCTGTGCGGTGACTCCGCGACTCTGCTTGGCATGCGCCTCGGTGGCGTGCGCAATGTGCGAGAGCCGCACCACGGCATTCGATTCACCGACGGGCAGGTCCACCAGAAACGACGAGACCTCGCTGCGATCGTCCTCGGCCGGCTCGACCGGCCGCTCGGCCGCTTCTCCGAAACCGACCCGATCGGCCGAGACGTACACCGACATGGGCACCATGGCCCGCACCGTCGAGGAGGCCGTGACGGGCTCTCCCCGAGAGAGCAGCCAATTGCGCAGTGCCCCGGTCACGACAGCGAGCACCACGTCGTTGATCGAGCAATCGAACCTGTTGTGGATTCTCCGGTAGTCGGCGAGCTCGGTCTTGGCCACCGCGAATCTGCGGTTTCGCGAGATCGGGGCGTTCAGCGGACTCGACGGCGCGCTCTGGGTCGCGGTGCGCAGAACTGCCGCGACCTTCGCGGCGCCACGCACTGCCTCGCCCGCGACACCGGCAGCCCCGCGGACCGCACCGCGCAGAGCCTCGACGCTCTCCCCAGGACGCACCACCAACTCGGTCAGAGCATCGATGACCAACGCCGAGTCCTTGGGCTCGCGCGCAGGCATCCAGAGTTCCTCGGCCATCGGCGGCGGATTCTTGCTCGCATCCAGAATGACCTGACCGATGTCGAGCGCGTGTTCGCCGTCGACCAAGGCCGAGTGTGACTTGGTGAAGATCGCGAAGCGATTCTTCGACAGGCCCTCGACCAGATACATCTCCCACAGCGGCCGAGTGCGATCGAGTGGGCGCGAGGTCAGTCGCGCGATCAGATCGTGCAACTGATCGTCGGAACCAGGCTTCGGGAGCGCCGACCGGCGAATGTGGTACGTGATGTCGAAATCCGCGTCGTCGACCCACACCGGCCTGGCCAGACCGAAGGCGACCTCACGCACCTTCTGCCGATACCGGGGAACCAAGGCCAATCGTTGTTCGACCAACGACAGCAGTCGGTCGTAGCTGAATCCGCTGCGCGGAGTCCGAAAGATGGCGAGCGACCCGAGGTGCATGGGGCTGCTACTGGCCTCGAGAAAGTAGAACGACGCATCCTGCGCTGTCAGCCTGGTCGCCATCGCGTGTTCCAGTCCCCGTCCTCGCGTGAAGTACGCGCCGATTCCTGTGGCCGAGCGCGCAGTGTGCTCGAACATAGAGTACGTGGCGGGCCGATGTCGGTCTCGGGGTCGGTCGTGGACCGTATCGCGGGCCGATCCGGGGTACCGACGGGAACCGAACGCGCTCTCGGACCGTCAATGACGGTGTGAGCGTCATCGAATCGAACGACCCGCCGGACATCTCCGACACCTCGGCCCCCGGCCCCCGAGTCCGCGCCGAACATCATTGCTTTCTCTCGCGTGCCGCACCGTTCGAACCGCCGCTCTGCACCGGTGCCGTACACACGTGGGATCCGGCGTCGGCCACCGAACCGCCGCCTACTCGGCACCGAGTATCCGTGCGCAGCAACCGTTCTCGACCGCGCGTCGAGCCCTACGGCCGGCCACCGGTACCCGCCGATGCACGGTCGAGTGCCGACCGCGCCATGCGCATGATGATCGAGGTCATCGATCGACGACGCAGCGCAGACCAGCTGTCACCGTTGTTCACCGCCTCGATGGTCGACCTGGTGCGGACCATCGTGCGGAACCCGCCGCCCGGCAGACGACTCGGATTCGCTGCCGTGCGTCGAGTACACGTGGCGTATCGATCGGACGTCTCCGCGGAGATCTTCGGCTCCTACACCCGCGGTCCACGCACGTTCGCCTTCGCGGGCCGAATCGAGCTGGCGATCGACCCGCGCCGCCCCGGGTGGACGGTCACCTCGCTACGAGTGGGGTGACGGTCGCCTCGCCCGGAGGCGACGCGACCGTCGTGCACTATCTCTTGCGCTTGGAGCGAGCTGCCTTCTTGGGTGCCTTGCTCTGAGTCCTCGCGGCTTCGCGACGCTCGCGGCGGGTGCCTTCGGCGGCGGACTCGCTGCCGGACGGGGACGGACCGGAACGGCGAACCGCAGTGCCACCGCCCTCGGCCGGACCGGAGAAGGTCAGTCTCTGCTCGTCCTGGTCGTCGAGACCCTTCGCCCGCAGAGCCGAGGGCACTGCGGGAGCGGCGGGTGCCGGAGCAGTGGGTGCCGGAGCCGTCGGTGCGGGTGCCGTCGGTGCCGGTGCTGCGGCGGGTGTCGGTGCCGGTCGGCCGGAGCCCACCGGCGAGGACAGTCCTGGAGCCACGGCGAGACCTGCCGAGGCCGCGGGCCCCGCCGGAGCCGGTGTCGCCTCGACCTGAAGGTTGAACAGGAAGCCGACCGACTCCTCCTTCAGGCCGTCGAGCATGCCCTGGAACATGTCGTAGCCCTCGCGCTGGTATTCGACCAGCGGGTCACGCTGCGCCATCGCACGCAGGCCGATGCCTTCCTTGAGGTAGTCCATCTCGTAGAGGTGCTCGCGCCACTTGCGATCGAGTACCGACAGCAGCACTCGACGCTCGAGTTCACGCATTCCGTTCTCGCCGGCGATTCCGTCGATCTCGGCCTCGCGGGTGGCGTAGGCCGATCGCGCGTCCTCGAGCAGCGCCTCACGCAATTCGTCGCGGCTCAGGTCGTCCTTCTCGCCGTCCTCGTTCTCGCCGACGAGCACCTTGTGGTCGATTCCCACCGGATAGAGAGTCTTCAGTGCGGTCCAGAGCTGCTCGAGATCCCAGTCCTCGACGTAGCCCTCGGCCGTCGCACCGTCGACGTAGGCGGTGATCACGTCGGTGATCATGCCCTCGACCTGGCCCTCCATGTCGGCACCTTCGAGGATCCGGCGACGCTCCTCGTAAATGACGGTGCGCTGTTGGTTCATCACCTCGTCGTACTTGAGAACGTTCTTGCGGATCTCGAAGTTCTGCTGCTCGACCTGCGTCTGAGCGCTCTTGATGGCCTTGGACACCATCTTGGCTTCGATCGGGACGTCGTCGGGCAGGTTGAGCCGGGTCATGATCGATTCGAGTGCACCACCGTTGAATCGACGCATCAGTTCGTCGCCGAGCGAGAGGTAGAAACGCGATTCACCCGGATCACCCTGACGACCGGAGCGGCCTCGAAGCTGGTTGTCGATCCGGCGCGAATCGTGTCGCTCGGTACCGAGGACGTACAGCCCACCGGCCTCGCGCACAGTATCGGCATCGGCCTTGACCTGCGCCTTGACCTCTTCGAGCGCAGGCTCCCACGCGGCCTCGTACTCTTCCGGGGTCTCGACCGGATCCAGACCCTGCTTCCTCAGTTTCAGGTCGGCGAGAATGTCCGGATTGCCACCGAGCACGACGTCGGTGCCGCGGCCGGCCATGTTGGTCGCGACGGTCACCGCGCCCTGCCTGCCCGCCTCGGCGATGATCGTCGCTTCCTGCTCGTGGAACTTCGCGTTCAACACGTTGTGCGCCACGCCGCGCTTGGTGAACTGCTTCGACAGGTACTCCGAGCGCTCGACGCTCGTGGTGCCGATGAGGACCGGCTGGCCCTTCTCGTGCCGCTCGACGACGTCGTCGACGACGGCGTCGAACTTCGCTTCTTCCGTCTTGTAGATCAGGTCGCCGTTGTCCACGCGGACCATGGGACGGTTGGTCGGAATCGGAATGACGCCGAGACCGTAGATCTGGTGCAGTTCCGCGGCCTCGGTCTCGGCGGTACCCGTCATGCCCGAGAGCTTGTCGTAGAGACGGAAGTAGTTCTGCAGGGTGATGGTGGCCAGCGTCTGGTTCTCGGCCTTGATCTCCACCTTCTCCTTGGCTTCGATCGCCTGGTGCATGCCCTCGTTGTAGCGGCGTCCCACCAGGATGCGGCCGGTGAACTCGTCGACGATGATGACCTCACCGTCGCGGACGATGTAGTCCTTGTCCTTGGTGTAGAGCTCTTTGGCCTTGATCGCGTTGTTGAGGTAGTTCACCAGCGGAGAGTTGGCGGCCTCGTACAGGTTGTCGATGCCGAGCTGATCCTCGACCAGTTCGACGCCAGCCTCGTGCACACCGATGGTCCGCTTGCGGATGTCGACCTCGTAGTGGGTGTCCACCTTGAGCATCGGCGCGATACGGGCGAATTCTCCGTACCACTTGCTCGACGCGTCGGCGGGTCCGGAGATGATCAGCGGCGTGCGGGCCTCGTCGATGAGGATCGAGTCGACCTCGTCGACGACGGCGAAGTTGTGGCCGCGCTGCACGAGGTCGTCGAGCGAGTGCGTCATGTTGTCGCGCAGGTAGTCGAAACCGAACTCGTTGTTGGTGCCGTAGGTGATGTCCGCGGCGTATGCGGCACGGCGTTCCACCGGGGTCATGCCGGAGAGAATCACGTCGACCGAGAGACCGAGGAAACGGTGCACGCGGCCCATCCACTCCGAGTCGCGCTTGGCGAGGTAGTCGTTGACCGTCACCACGTGCACACCGTCGCCGGAGATGGCGTTGAGGTAAGCGGGCAGAACACAGGTCAGGGTCTTGCCCTCACCGGTCTTCATCTCGGCGATGTTGCCGAAGTGCAGGGCGGCTCCACCCATGACCTGAACGTCGAAGTGTCGCTGCGACAGCACCCGCCACGACGCCTCGCGGGCCACGGCGAAGGCCTCGGGCAGGAGCTGATCCAGGGTCTCGCCGGCGGAGTACCTCTCCTTGAACTCCGCGGTCTTGCCGCGCAGTTCGTCGTCGGAGAGGCTCTCGACGTCCGGAGACAGGGTCGAGACGTGGTCGGCGATGCTCTTGAGCCGCTTGACCATGCGACCTTCACCGACACGGAGCAGCTTGGAAAACGACAGCGACGGCACGGGCTTTCTCGTCCTCGATCCTCGGTTCACGGGTACTGGTACGAACAACACTGCATACTGCACGAGCTCACGGGTTCGTCACCACGACTTCTGCGTGACGGGTAACCCGAACGCGTCCATGGTAGGCGGTGTCGCTGCGAACCCGGCAGCCCGACTGTCGGTCGTCGGAGATCGTCGATCGACCATTCGGACAACACCGACACAGCACTGCAGGCTCGACGTGGGGATCGAGTCTCCGGTGTCGAGCCTGCAGCGGTGAAAAGATTTCACGGACGGCGAACGAGTCGCGCCGCCTCGAGCGGTCCGGTCAGGTGAGTCTGATCAAGCCGTAATCGAAGGCGTGCCGTCGGTACACGACCGAGGGACGATCGGTTGCGCTGTCGTGGAACAGGAAGAAATCGTGACCGACGAGTTCCATTTCGTACAGCGCGTCGTCGACGCTCATCGGTGCAGCCGAGTGGATCTTGGTTCGCACGATGTGCCCGGGACCGCTCTGGTCGTCCTCGAACGAGTCGAGTTTGATCTCGGGATCGAGGGCCAGCGTGTCGTCCTCGGCGAGTTCGGCAGTGGCCTCGGCGACGGACACGGGTCTCTTCTCGCCGTAGTGGACCTTGCGACGGTCCTTGGTGCGCCGGAGTCTGCTCTCAAGTTTCGACGTCACCGCTTCGAGTGCGGCATAGAAACTGTCGGCACACGCTTCGGCTCGAACGACCGGGCCCTTGCCCTTCGCGGTGATCTCCACGCGTTGACATGCCTTGGCCTGGCGGCGATTTCGTTCGTGCTGCAGTTCGACGTCGAACAGGTAGATGGAGGGATCGAAGCGCTCGAGGCGAGCCAATTTCTCGGAGACGTATATCCGGAAATGATCCGGTATCTCGACGTTGCGGCCCTTGACCACAACGTCCGCATTGCTCTTGGCGGGTTCTTCCGAGGGCTTCTCGTCGAAGAAAACCGAGGCTTGTGAAGGGGTCGTCACGCGTACCTCCCGATATCGGCCACGCCCACTGTTGGACGTGGCAAGTGTGCATGCCGAATGGGGAACCTTCCGGCATCTCGAGTCCGGGGCATCACCTCACATCCGGTTCAGTTGGGGCGTGTCCGCGACGTTAGTCGGTCATCGACTCGTGTGCCACCGTTCACCCCGAATTGGTTGTCGGCGTGTCCCTCCACCTCACCGTCACGCACTGGCCACCACCAGCGCGCCGGCCACCGGGACCCCGAAATCGGTTAGTACTCTTGCCGATTCGGCCAAGGTCGCGCCGGTGGTGACGACGTCGTCGATGAGCAGAACGGTGAAGTCCGCCGACTTCGTCCCACGTGCGCCGGTTCGCGGACGAGTCACCCCGACGGCCTCGATCCGGCCCGCCACGTTGTGCTGCCGTTGCCCGGCCGACAGTCCGACCGAGTCGCGGACCGCGCCGCTCATGCGGAGCACCTCGGGAACGAGCACTCGCTCCGGTGCCAACTGTTCGGCAGCGATCCGAGCGCATCGCAGAACGGGATCACCCCCGCGAGCGCGCGCCGCCCGAGCCCGAGAGGGCGCGCAGATCAGAACCAGCGAACCGAGCTCGGGCGGATCGATCTCACCTGCGTCACGCAGATGTCCCACGGCCCCGGCGAGCGCTCGCCCGAAGGGCCGGGCCACCGACCGTCGACCTCGCTCCTTCAAGGCGATCACACCACTGCGACGCGGCCCGGTGTACGTACCGAGGGACCAGCACGGCACGCCGGGATCGACTCGTGGACGAACGGCGATGGGCGGGACGAACAGAGCCAGGGAACACACCGGGCACCAGTGCTCCCCCGGCACACCGCACCCGGCACACTCGAGAGGCAGAATCAGATCGAGGAGCGATCGCATGGACGGGGATTCTGCCCGGGCCCACCGACAGACGTCTGCGGCCCCGTCAGCCGGGCAGAATCGGCACCGCTTCGACTCCGGTCAATCCGGTGACCTCGCGCCAGTACCGGTCGCCGACCGGATCGGTGTTGTTGAGCGCGAACACGGCCCGCGCGTCGGCCACGTACTCCGTTTCCGGCGAGGCGTCCACCGCCAACACCGGAGTGGTCAGGTTGCGTGAGGGCAGCGGATCCATCCGGGATCCGTCGACGGTCACCTCGACCACCGGTGTATCGGTGGCGACCCGTGCGATCACGATCGTGTCGCCCGTACTCCAGTCCAGACTCGTGGCGTCACTACCGAGTCCGATGGCCACGGCCCTCGGCTCGGTCAGGGAGTACACGCCCGAGGGCTCGCGCACCACCGTCGCCACGTACACGACGCCGTCGACGATGAGCGCCGCTCGCACCCCGTCGCGGGCCAGTCGCAGTTCGGTGATCCGATTGCCGAGTGTCGTGACGGCGGTGGCCTCGACCGGGATCACCGACACCTGACCGGTGGACGGATCGCGGGCGGCCCGGATGACGTTGGTGCCGTCGATCACCGCCCACGCCGCGTTGTCGTCGGCTCCCCAGGTGGGACGCGTGATCGATTGCCCCTCGGCCACGGGGAACGCGCCACCGTCGTAGCTACCGACCATGAGCGTGCTCGACGGCGCAGGGGCGGGCCGTCCGGTGTCCGCGACGCCTGCCACGAGGGTGCCGTCGTTCGACAGCGCCACCGAACGCAGGTTGCGGGCCTGCCCGAAGTACCCGGGAGCGGGGGTGGTCTCCGCCTCGTCGACGCGGAGCAATGTGCCGGAGGCGAGTGCGTGCAGCCCGATGCTGTCGTCGGTACCGCCCAGCGGATCGAACGCGTCGACGCCCGCGGTCGTCCACCCGTCGGGCTTGGTCGTGTCGATGGGTTGACCGTCGGCGAGCAACACGTACGGCCCTGCCACCTCCGCCGAGGCGAGAGTCCAGATCACTTGAGCGGCAAGCAGTTCGCGATCGCGGTCACCCTTGTTCTGCAGGCCACCGAAGTCGATCTTGATGCCGCCGAGTCCCACCCCCACCTGCGAGGTCTGGCCGTCTGCCTTGGTGATGGGCCCGCGAATACTCACATCGTCGGACAGTTCGTTGCTCACCGCGGCCGCCAGCGCCGACTTGGGGCCGTCGATGAGCAGCTGCACGAGCTGGTTGGCGAGCTGGTCCTGCGATCCGCTGGTCCACCGCACGTCGGGCACGAGTACGCCACCGAGCGGATCCACGAAGTAGAGCGATCGCTGCTGATAGGTGTTCAGAAATGCGGATCGATCGATGACGACGCCCGGCGGCAGTTTCGAGATCCGCCACTGACCGTCCACTCGGGCCATCTCGATCGCGGCGTCGACCGTGTCCGAGCCGGCCTGGTACTCGCCGCCGGAGGCCAGCATTCCCGCCGTCGTCGAGCGGATGGTGAACTGCGCGGTGTCCGCAGTTCGTGGACCGGACAGGGTGTCGATCCGGTCCGCTACGACCGTCCGTGCGCCGTCGTCCCACGTTCCCGACGCCTCCTCGGTGAGAAACTGCCGGGCGGCCTGATGCCTGTTGGCCGAGACCGCGCTGGCCTCGAAGAAGTCGTCGAGCAGGCGATCGGGCTCGCGTCCCGGCTCGGGGGCCGGGGCGCTGGTCGGCACGGCACCGGCGGTCAAGGTGCCGATGGCCTGAGGGCTGGACGATTCGGGCAGGCTGGCGCAGCCGCCCACGAGGGCGACGACGAGCGCGCACATCGCCAGCACCCGGGTGCTGCGACGACACGAGAAGATCACGTCGCGGGCTCCGACGCGGATGTCTTGGGTGCGGTGATCGCGGGAATCGGTTGTCCTTGTGCGAATTTTCTGGTGCTGGGTTTGAGGGGCAGTGGGGACCCGATCACCTTGTGCCCGCGCACGAGCGGCAGGGTGAGTCGGAAACATGCGCCTTCGCCCACTACTCCCCACGCTTCGAGCTTACCGTCGTGCAGGCGGGCGTCCTCGACGCTGATGGCCAGCCCCAGGCCGGTGCCGCCGGAACGTCGAACGCGGGAGGGATCCGAGCGCCAGAACCGGTTGAACACCAGCTTCTCTTCGCCCGGTCGCAGCCCGACTCCCTGATCGCGCACCACGAATGCTGCCGCGTCGGCGTCCGAGCGCAGCCGCAGCAGGACCGGCTTGCCCTCGCCGTGGTCGAGTGCGTTCGCCAGCAGATTGCGCAGGATTCGTTCCACCCGTCGGGGGTCGACCTCGGCGATCACTGCGGTCTCGGGCATGTCGACGATCACTTCGGTGCCGGTCTCGCGGGCCAGATGTCGCACGGTCGACACCGCCGCTCGAGCGCACATGCGCAGGTCGAGCTGTTCGGCGGCCAGTTCGGCCACGCCCGCGTCGTGGCGGCTGATCTCGAGCAGGTCACCGAGGAGGGTCTCGAACCGATCGAGCTCGTTGACCAGCAACTCCGACGATCTCTTGAGTGCAGGCTCCAGGTCGTCGCTGGCGTCGTGAATGAGGTCTGCGGCCATCCGAACGGTGGTCAGCGGGGTGCGTAGTTCGTGGCTGACGTCGGAGGTGAATCGGCGCTGGAGATTGCCGAATTCCTCGAGCTGGGTGATCTGTTTGGACAGGCTCTCGGCCATCTCGTTGAACGACATCGCAAGTCTGGCCATGTCGTCCTCGCCGCGGACCGGCATGCGTTCCTTGAGCCTGCCGTCGGCGAATCGCACCGCGATCCTCGACGCCGAACGAATGGGCAGAACCACCTGCCGCGCGACGAGCATCGCGATCGCCGCGAGCAGAACCAGGAGCACCACCGCACCGATGAACAGCGTGCCGCGAACGAGCGAGAGCGTGCGATCCTCGCTGGCCAGCGGAAAGATGAGGTAGAGCTGCAGGGCCGAGATGTCGGATCCGGTGGGCGATCCCATGATCAGCGCCGATCCGGAATACCCGCCGTCGCTGTCGGTCACCGTGGCGTACTGCGAACTGATCAGGCCCTTCTTGACGAAGTCGCGCAGGCTGTTCGGGATCTGATCGACCGGACCGACGGACGCCTCCGCTCGGGTGGCATCGCCCTCCACGATCAGGACCGGATCGAACGATCCCGCCGACCCGGTGGTCGACGCCGCGTCCAGATCCTGGTTGGTCAGTGCCGCCCTGGCCCGTTCGAGGCGTGTCGCGAGCCCGCTCGAATCGTCGGCTCCGGCGAGGTTGCCCTCGACGGTGGTCCGCGAACGGTCGAGCTCCTCGGTCGCGGCGGACAACTTGGCCTCGAGCAGTCGATCGGTGATCTGGCTGGTCAACACCACACCGAGGATGAGAATGACCACCAGGGACAGCGTGAGCGTCGACACGACGACGCGCAGCTGCAGAGACCGTCGCCAGGCATGGCCGAGCGACGTACTCAGCGAACGAAACCAACGCAGTACCGGTGAGAACTTGCCGTTGATCCGCCGCCGAGAATGGGAGAAACGGATCACGGCGGTCCGGCCTTGTAGCCGACCCCCCTCACGGTCAACACCACCTCGGGGTTCTCCGGGTCCTTCTCCACCTTGGCGCGCAGACGCTGCACGTGCACGTTGACCAGTCGGGTGTCGGCCGCGTGGCGGTAACCCCAGACCTGTTCGAGCAACACCTCTCGAGTGAACACCTGGCGAGGTTTGCGGGCAAGCGCCACGAGCAGGTCGAACTCGAGGGGCGTCAGGGAGACGAGTTCGTCGCCGCGACTGACCTTGTGGGCCGGCACGTCGATGACGATGTCTGCGATGGACAGCAGTTCGGCGGGTTCGTCCTCGGTCCGACGCAGGCGCGCACGCACCCGAGCGACCAGTTCCTTCGGCTTGAAGGGCTTCATGATGTAGTCGTCCGCACCGGACTCGAGACCCAGGACGACGTCGACGGTGTCGGTCTTGGCCGTCAGCATGACGATCGGCACGCCCGAATCGGCACGAAGGACGCGGCAGACGTCGATGCCGTTCATTCCGGGAAGCATCAGGTCGAGCAACACCAGGTCCGGCCGATTCTCGCGTACGGCAGCCAGAGCTTGGGTGCCGTCGCCGACCACGAAGGGCTCGAATCCCTCACCGCGCAACACGATGGTGAGCATCTCCGCCAGAGCCGAATCGTCGTCCACAACCAGAATCCGAGGCTTCATGGTCCTATGGTGTCACTTTCCGAACCCCTGATGGCTGATTGAACATGTCGGCGGCGAGTCGATCGGGGTCGACGTCGGCGGTGACGACCCGCCACGGCGACACCCAATGCGATGCAGCGAGGGTGCTGTACGCAGCCGAGGTTCGGCTCTGCAGTGAGCTGTCGCGCTCATAGGAATCCCGGGTGCGAGCGGCGTCCGCACTCTCCCGGGCCGCAGCACGCTCGGCGGCCAGCGCCACCGGGACGTCGAGGAGAATCTGGACATCGGGAACGGGCACCGCGAATCGCTCGAACTCGAGCGACCTGATCCATTCGACGGCCTCGCCGTCGGCGGACTGCTCGAGCCGAGCGGCGGTGTAGGCGGCGTTGGATGCCACGTACCGATCGAGAAGAACGATGTCGTTGTCCGAGAGCAACCTTCGGATCTCGTCGCCCGCGTCCCGGCGATCGAGAGCGAACAACAGGGCCATCGCGTGCACACTGCCTGCGGTGTCGCCGTGTTCGCCGTGCAACGCCTCCGCAGCCAGATCGGCGTGGATCGATCGGTGGTACCGGGGAAACCCGATGCGCTCGACCGACAGGCCGTCACGTTCCCACGCCGAAACGAGCCGACGGGCGAGCGTGTTCTTGCCCGCTCCGTCGACTCCTTCGATGACGAACAGTTTTCCCACTCCCGGACCTGCCCCGTCGGTCAGTAGCGGTAGTGCTCGGGCTTGTACGGGCCCTCGACGTCGACGCCGATGTACTCGGCCTGCTCCTTGGTGAGCTTGGTGATCGAACCACCGAGCGCTTCGACGTGGATGCGGGCGACCTTCTCGTCGAGGTGCTTGGGCAGGCGGTAGACCTCGTTGTCGTACTCGTCCGGCTTGGTCCACAGTTCGATCTGAGCGATGACCTGGTTGGAGAAGCTGTTGCTCATGACGAACGACGGGTGTCCCGTGGCGTTGCCGAGATTGAGCAAGCGACCCTCGGACAGGACGATGATCGAGTGCCCGTCCTTGAACTGGTACTCGTCGACCTGCGGCTTGATGTTGATCCGCGTGACATCGGGAGCCTTCTCCAGCCCGGCCATGTCGATCTCGTTGTCGAAGTGACCGATGTTGCCCAGGATCGCCTGGTGCTTCATCTTGCGCATGTGCTCGAACGTGATGATCGACAGGTTGCCCGTCGAGGTGATCACGATGTCGGCCTGCTCGATGAACTCCTCGACCGTGCGCACGTCGAAGCCGTCCATCAGCGCCTGCAGCGCGTTGATCGGGTCGGCCTCGGTGACGGTCACACGTGCACCCTGGCCCTTGAGCGCCTCGGCGCAGCCCTTGCCCACGTCGCCGTAGCCACAGACCAGAACGGCCTTGCCGCCGATGAGAACGTCGGTGCCGCGGTTGATGCCGTCGATCAGCGAATGCCGGGTGCCGTACTTGTTGTCGAACTTGCTCTTGGTGACGGAGTCGTTGACGTTGATGGCCGGGAACGTGAGCTCTCCGGCGGCCGCGAACTGGTAGAGCCGCAGCACGCCGGTCGTGGTCTCTTCGGTGACACCCTGAACGGACTCGGCGACCTCGGTCCACTTGGACTTCGATGCCTCGAGCGAGCGACGAAGCAGGCCGAGAAACACCTTGTACTCGTCCGAATCGTGATCGTCGTCGGTCGGCGGTACGACGCCTGCCTTCTCGAACTGCGCGCCGCGCAGTACCAGCATCGTGGCGTCGCCACCGTCGTCGAGAATCATGTTGGCGGGCTGCTCGGGCCAGGTGAGCATCTGCTCGGCCGCCCACCAGTACTCTTCGAGGCTTTCACCCTTCCAGGCGAACACCGGGACGCCCTTGGGCTCCTCGACGGTGCCGTAGGGCCCGACGACGACGGCTGCTGCCGCGTGGTCCTGGGTGGAGAAGATGTTGCACGACGCCCACCGAACTTCGGCACCGAGTGCAACCAGGGTCTCGATCAGCACGGCTGTCTGCACGGTCATGTGCAGCGATCCCGAGACTCGCGCTCCCTTGAGCGGCTGCACGTCTGCGTATTCGCGGCGCAGCGCGATCAAGCCGGGCATCTCGTGCTCGGCGAGTCGGATTTCCTTGCGGCCGAATTCCGCGAGCGACAGGTCTGCGACCTTGAAGTCGATTCCACCGCGGCGATCCACGGTGAGTGCCGATCCTGACGTAACTGAGGTCGTCATCTTGCCTCTCCTGTTGACTGAGTATCTGTTCCCAGGCTATCGGGTCCGCGCGGCGGCACCACCGGCTGCCCGAGCGAGCAGGAGTGGAACCGGCGAATCGACCGACCGTCGAGAACCCGCTCTACCCGTTTCGTCCGGCTCGCGCCAGGATTCGAGCCCGTTTTCGGGGCAGGATGTTCGCGCGGGCGATATCTCCCTGGTAGTGCGCCGATACCCGCGGATCCATCACCCGACGCCACAGCGGCGGAATTGCGGCGAGGATCACCATCGACGCATAGCCGGCGGGCAACTGCGGGGCCTCGTCGCAGGAGAGCAGGGTCTGATATCGCTTGCCCGGATTGGCATGGTGGTCGCTGTGCCGCTGCAGGTGGTACAGAAATATGTTGGTGCAGATTCTGTCGCTGTTCCAGCTGTGGCGAGGCGAGCACCGAACGTATTTCCCGCGATCGTTCGTTTCGCGGAGCAGGGCGTAGTGCTCCACGTAGTTCACCATCTCGAGCAGGACGAATCCGACGACGGCCTGCACCAGAAGATACGGCGCGATGGACCAGCCGAACACGATCAGCAACGAACCGAACAGCACGACACTGAGCAGCCACGTGTGCAGCAGCGCGTTGGAAGGGCTGGCGACCGAGCGGCCCTTGCGCCGGAGTCGTTGCGCCTCGAGCTTCCAGGCGGAGGCAAGGCCGCGGATCGTGCTGCGCGGCACGAAGGTCCACACACTCTCGCCCAGTCGTGCGCTCGCGGGATCCTCCGGCGTCGCCACCCGGACGTGGTGACCGCGATTGTGTTCGACGAAGAAGTGTCCGTACAGCGTCTGGGACAGGGCGACCTTGGCCAACCAGCGCTCGTGCTGCTCGATGCGATGGCCCAGTTCGTGAGCGGCGTTGATGCCCGTGCCTGCCACCAGGCCCACCGTGACCGCGAGGCCGATCTTGTCCACCACGCTCAGATCGCCGTAGGCCCACATCCAGCAGGCGACGAAGAGTCCGACGAACTGCACGGGCAGAAACAGATACGTACACCATCGGTAGTACCGATCGTTCTGCAATTTTTCGCTGGCCGACGCATCCGGATTGTGTCCGTCCTCGCCCGCGATCAGATCGATCACCGGAATGATCACGAAGAACACCAGCACGCCGCTCCACCAGAAGAGCGGCATGCCCGTCCAGTAGACCAACTGCGACGGTAGTAGCGCCGACGCCGGGGCCAACAGCCCCAGCATCCACAGATAACGTTTGTTGTCCCGCCAGCGAACCGACCGTTCACTGGCCTTCGAATCCCGCCCCCCGAAAGCGACACCCGAATCCTCCGTAGAAGTGATTCGGCCGTCCACACTCACTGTTGCAACACCCTCTCATCGAACTTTTTGAGTCCTCCAAGTCTGTTTTCGAGGGTATAACATTCCCACGGTCTGATGTGACGCTATCTAAATTCGCCGCACAATCGCTGGTCAGCGGTCATGAACGCCCGGCGCTGTCACTGCATGGGTCAGCGCTCGGGCTTCTCGGTCCTGGACTTGCCTGCTTCTCGCAGCCCCATCACCGAGTGACGCCTGCCGTACAGGACGTAGATCACGACGCCTGCGGCCATCCAGACCAGGAACCGCAACCACGTCTCCACCGACAGGTTGAGCATCAGCCACAAGCAGGCCAGGACGGCGAGAATCGGCACCAACGGAACCCACGGCACCCGGAAGCCACGCTCGAGGTCGGGTCGAGTCCGGCGCAGAACCAGCACACCCGCAGACACCAGCACGAACGCGAACAGCGTGCCGATGTTCACCATCTCCTCCAGCGTTCCCAGCGGAACGAAGGCAGCGAGGAGACCGACGATGACACCCACCAGAATCGTCGTCCGAACCGGCGTGCCCTTGCTTCCGGTGTGTGCCAGTCCCCGCGGCACCAGTCCGTCGCGCGACATCGCGAAGAGCACTCGGGTCTGCCCCAGCATCAACACCATCACCACGGTCGTGAGACCGGCGAGGGCACCGAACGAGATGATGTTCTTGGCCCAGGTCAACCCGTTCAGCTCGAACGCCGTCGCCAGCGTGGAGCTGTCGCCGGCCAGATCGGTGTACTTGACCATTCCGGTCAGCACCAACGTGACGGCCACGTAGAGCACGGTCACGATCGCGAGCGATCCGAGAATCCCGCGCGGCAGTGCCTTCTGGGGTTCCCTGGTCTCCTCCGCGGTCGTGGCGACCACGTCGAAACCGATGAACGCGAAGAACACCAGTGACGCCGCAGCCAACAGTCCGTACCAACCGAAGGTGCTGCCGCCGGCACCGGTGACGAACGAGAACAGCGACTGGTGCAGCCCCTCGCCGGTCGACGCAGGCTCCGACGGCGGAATGTAGGGATCGTAGTTGGCGACCTTGATGTAGAACGCGCCGACGACCACGACGAAGAGAACGACGATGACCTTCACCGCGGTGATCACCAGCGACACCCGTGAGGACAACTTGGTACCCGACGCGATCAGCACCGTCAGGACCACCACGATCAGCAGTGCGCCCCAGTCGAAATTCAGAGAACCGATCTCGAGCACCGGAGCGGACGTACCGAGCAGATCGCCCAGATAGAGCGACCATGCCTTCGCCACCACGGCGGCTGCGAGGCCGAACTCGAGGATCAGATCCCATCCGATGATCCATGCGATGAACTCGCCGAACGCCGCGTACGAGAACGTGTACGCACTTCCCGCCACGGGCACCGTCGACGCGAACTCCGCGTAGCACAGCGCCGCGAGGCCACAGGCGATCGCCGCGAGCACGAAGGCCAACGACACAGCCGGTCCCGCAACGTTTCCTGCGGTCCGCGCGGTCAGGGTGAAGATGCCGGCACCGACGGCGACGGCGACGCCGAACACGGTCAGATCCCAGGATCCGAGTTCTTTCCGAAGTTTCGTGTCCGGCTCGTCGGTGTCCTCGATCGACTGCTCGATCGATTTGGTCCGGAACCAACCCGTCGTACGTGGGGTCTTCGCGGGCCGGTCTGCTCTGGTCATCGGGTCTCCGTATCGCCACTTCACATCTACCGACGGATCACCGAACTCATCCGTCACTTCGATTCACTGTGGCATCAGACTATTGCCTACGGGCACGCCATCGGACCGATCTCACGGTTCGAATCGGCAGACGCTCCGCGAACGCGCGATCTACAGGCGGCCAACAGAGGCCACGAACACCTCGGCCTCGCCCGAGTCGGCGGTCACGGTGACCGATTCGTCTGCAGCGGGTATCCATGCCGAGCTGCCCTGGGGCACCGTCAGCTCGAACTGTCGGTCTGCGGTAGCGGCGACGACGGTGCCACTCGTGCACAACAGAATTCTCGGGCCGGAGCCGGGAACGGCGACCGTCTCCCCCGCCGCAACCGAAGTCCGACTCAGCGCGAATTCCGGTGCAGGCGTCGGATACAGATAGGTCGGTCGATCGTCGACACCCGGAGTGATGGGCGAGATGTCGGCAGGCTCGAAATCGAGCACCCGCAACAGTTCCGGGACGTCGACGTGTTTGGGGGTCAGTCCGCCGCGCAGCACGTTGTCGGAGTTCGCCATGATCTCGACCCCGGTGCCGCGCAGATACGCGTGCAGATTTCCGGCGTCGAGGTACAGACCCTGGCCGGGAGTCAGATTCACCCGATTGAGCAGCAGCGCCGCGAGCACTCCGGCGTCACCGGGATACGACTCCCCGAGCTCGAGCAGAGTTCTGGCCTCGGCGGCGAATCGTCCACCGTCCGTGCGTGCGGGCCCGGAAAGATAGTCGATGCATCCTTGGGCGACGGCAGGCAACATGTCGTCGAGTGCCTGCCCGGGCAGCGTGATCCACGAGGTGAACACGGTGCGCAGGCCCGAGGCATCGGGCTGGGCGGCCAGCAGAGTTCGATACCCGCTCAGGGCGGGGACGGCCAACGCGTCGAGCAGTTCGACGGTCTCGGTAGGACGCCGGAAGCCTGCCAACGCCTCGAATTCCGTGAGCGCGACGATCAGTTCGGGCTTGTGGTTCGGATCCCGGTAGTTGCGTACCGGAGAGTCGATCGGGACACCCGCGGCGTTCTCGCGTGCAAAGCCTTCACGTGCCTGAGCACTGCTGGGATGCGCCTGCAGAGACAAGGGCTCTTCCGCGGCAAGCAGTTTGAGCAGGTACGGCAGGCGTGACTCGTACTGCTGCGCGGAGCCACCGAGATGAGTACCCGGATCGTCGTCGATCAGCGTGAGCAGCGGGGTGCTGCCGCCCTCGTGCACCACATGCGCGGAGTCGGCCGGATGAGCGCCGAGCCAGATTTCTGCCTCGGGATGATCGGACGGCACCGGGCGTCCCTGAATTCGAGCCAGAGCGGTTCGCGAACCCCATGCGTAGGACCGAACCGCGCCTCGCAAGAGCTGCACTAGCTACCGCCCATCAACAGCAGGTACGCGGCAGTGGTGTCCAACCGCGTGGCCAACACGGACATCGTGTCGAGCACCGAGAGTCTATCCGGATCCCGCACCGGTGGGGGGCCGTCGAATTCGGAACGTGCGTGCTCGCCACCGAACAGCGCCTCGCTGGAATCGGCGAGCAACATTTCCGACTCCGGTACACCTGCGATTCGTCGTTCGGTCATCGCGCGATCGACGTCCGAGGCCACCACGACGACGCGCATCGGCAGCGCAGGCGGTGGTCCGTCGAGCTGCTCGTCGTGAAAGAACGAGTCGAATGTCTGTGATGTGCCGGATGATTCGACGACGGACGCCCGAATGGACGCGGCAATGACGTCACCCAATTCCCCCGCACCGACGACGACACCCGCCACGCGCAGCAGCACCTCGCTGCCGTGCCGAGCGACCTCGACCGCAGCAGGACTGCCCCCGGTCAGCACAACGCGTCGACCGTTCAACCCACTGGCGAGGGCCTTGGCCGGATTGTGGAACATCTCGTTGGACGGGCTGTTCCTCACCGCCTCCGCGTCGAGCAGGTCCGCAAGACGAGACAAATTGGGCAGCAACGTCTTCCACGATCCGCCGGCAACCGCCCCGAGTACCGCAACGAACGCCGCGAGGTAACGCATCAGCGCATTGTGGTCACGAACCGCGATTCGCGGCGGCAACCACATGACCCTGGCTCCCCGGACGGCACGCAGCGGCCCCTCCTCGGGGGCAACCACCACGACTTCGGCACCACGCCGGGATGCCGCGTCGACCGACTCTGCCAGCCGCGGATCCCCTGCGTCGTCGCCTGCCACCACCACCACGTCGAGTGGGCCGATCCACGGCGGGGTACCGGTGCTTCGCACGAGGGGGACGCCGAGGCGGTCACCGAGCGCAGCGACCAGCAGTGACGCTGCTCGACTGCTACGCCCGTCGCCGGTCACGATCACCACGCTCCGGGGACGCAGATCGGCCAGCCGGGCGAGGACCGACTCGTCGACCGCGGTCGCGACGGCACGAACCTGAGCGCCCGCCAGCGCTGCGCTGCGCAGGGAGCCCTCGCGATCGGCTGCGATGAGAGCATCCGAATCGTCGAGATCGACCAGAGACGACACTGCCGTCATGGCTGCGACACCTCCCCTTACGTCACCCGCTCGAAACGTCTGCATACCCACTCACGGGCCCTCGGTAACCACTATTCCAGTCCGGCGCGAACGATGCTCAAGATCTCCGTCGAAAGTGCGTCGACTTCTTCGCGGGTCCGCGCTTCCACATTGAGTCGAAGCAGGGGTTCGGTGTTGGATGCCCGCAGGTTGAACCAGCCGCCGTCGGACAACTCGACCGTCACGCCGTCGAGGCGGTCGATTCCGGCGGTCCGATCGGCGAACGCCGCGAGCACGGCCTCGGTCCGTTCGGCTGCGTCACCGACCGTCGAGTTGATCTCTCCCGACGCGCTGTAGGTCTCGTAGGTGGCCATCATCTCCGACAAGGGGCGATCCTGTGCACCGAAAGCCGCGAGAACGTGCAGCGCAGCAAGCATGCCCGAGTCCGCTCCCCAGAAATCACGGAAGTAGTAGTGCGCCGAGTGCTCGCCACCGAAAACGGCTCCGGTGTCGGCCATCTGCTGCTTGATGAAAGAGTGGCCGACGCGGGTGCGGACCGGCGTGCCACCGAGCTTCTCGACCAGCTCAGGTACCGCACGGGAGGTGATCAGATTGTGGATGACGACCGCGCCCGGCTCCTTGGCCAGCTCGCGCTCGGCCACCAGGCAGGTCACCGCCGACGGTGACACCGGGTCGCCCTTCTCGTCGACGACGAAGCACCGATCGGCGTCGCCGTCGAAGGCAAGGCCGATCTCGGAGCCGGTCTCGACGACGAATCGCTGCAGGTCCACCAGGTTCGCCGGGTCGAGTGGATTGGCCTCGTGATTGGGAAAGCTGCCGTCGAGTTCGAAGAACAACGGTTCGATCGTCACCGGCAGCGGCGCGAACACAGCGGGCACGGTGTGCCCGCCCATGCCGTTGCCTGCATCCACCGCGATCTTCATGGCGCGAATCCCCGACAGATCGACCAGTTCGCGCAGGAACTGCGCGTACTCGGTCAGCACGTCACGAGACGTCACGGTCCCGGCGGGGCCGTCGAACTCCGGTACCCCGTCCACCAATTCGGCCTTCACCGTGGCCAGACCGGTGTCCTGGCCCACGGGCTTCGCACCGGCGCGGCAGAGCTTGATCCCGTTGTACTTCGCCGGGTTGTGACTGGCGGTGAACATCGCTCCCGGGCATTCGAGCAGGCCCGAGGCGAAGTAGAGCTGATCGGTCGACGCCAGGCCGATGTGCACGACGTCGAGCCCCTGAGCGGTGACGCCGTCGGCGAACGCACGAGAGAGTGCGGGCGACGAATCACGCATGTCGTGCCCGATGACCACCGAACGCGCGGCCCCCGCCTCGTCACGAACCAATCGAGCGAACGACGCACCGACGTCGCGCACGAACGCCTCGTCGATCTGCTCGCCCACGACGCCTCGGACGTCGTATGCCTTGATGACGGCGTTCACGGATTCTGCGGTTCGGGCCACGAAGATTCTCCTGGTGATCGTTGTCGACGACGCCGCACATCGGCGTCGGAAATCGAGCGTCGGTAGCGGTGCGATCCACACCAAGTATCGGCTGAACCTTGCGGTCCGTTTCTGTCCTGCTCCCCGAACCTTGCCAGACGGCAGACGGACCGGCCAGTCGGACCGACGGACGCCACACTCGGTGTCCTCGGGCGGCTCAGGACGTGGGGTCGGGAAGAACTCGGAGGTGGCCGCGCCTGCCCGTTCGGACGGCCGGAGCGGATCGGCGTTCGGTCTCGGACGGCCGGGAGATCGAGCGATCGTAGCTCTCGCGATCCTCGGATCGGACGCGATCGCCGCGACCCGCTTCGCGTACGGCTTCGGCGAGCGCCGTCAGATCGTCCTCGTCGGGGCTCGACGTCGAGTAGCCGCCTTCGTAGCGCACCAGTTCCCAGCCCTTGGGAGCGGTGGTGGTCGACGCGTGCACCTCGCACAGATCCCAGGAATGCGGTTCGTCGACTGTGGCCAGCGGTCCGACGACCGCGGTGGAATCGGAGTAGACGTATGTGAGCGTCGCAACGGCAGAACGGTTGCAACCAGGCCTGCAGCAGCCACGCAGTGATCTCACGAGTGCAGAGTATCCGGTGGGTGCAACCGACCGAACGACCGACACACCGGACGAGCGCGATAACCTCCTCGTATGCCTCGTTTCTCATCCGCGCGCCGGATCACTTCTCGGTCCGTGGCCCGACACGGACGCGGCATCCGCGGACCGGTTCTGCCCGAGGACATCCCGGCGCGGCGCTCACGGGCGGAGAAGTTCGACCGGCTGGTGCTCGAGGCGTTCGCGCGGATCGATCATCGGTGGCACGAGAAGCTCTCGAAGCTCGACATCGCCGTGGACGAGGTACCCAAGATCAGGGCGTTGGATCCGGAATCGGTGACGTGGCCACCCGAGGTGGTGGCGGAGGGTCCGGTACCGCTCTCACGCCTGGTACCCGCCGGCATCGACAAGCGCGGGGAGACGACACGCGCCAGAGTGGTGCTGTTTCGGCGCCCGTTGGAACGACGCGCCAAGCATCCGGAGGATTTGGAGGATCTGTTGTTCGAGGTTCTGGTCGAGCAGGTGGCCACGTATCTCGGAATCGACCCGGACGAGGTCGACCCGGCCGGGGAGTGACCGACGCGTCGGGAGACCGAACCGAACTGCTCAGCCGATTCCGCGCTTGAGCCTGCGACGCTCCCGCTCGGACAGCCCGCCCCAGATGCCGAACCGCTCGTCGTTGGCGAGCGCGTACTCGAGGCACTCGTCCTTGACCTCGCAGCCGAGGCAGATGCGCTTCGCCTCGCGGGTGGATCCGCCCTTCTCCGGGAAGAAGGCCTCGGGGTCGGTCTGCGCACACAGTGCGCGTTCCTGCCACTGGTCCTCGATTTCCTCGAACATCTCGTCGAAACCCGCGACGAGACTGAGGAACGGCTTGGCCGGTGGAACCGACTCGGCGACGAACGGCATCGAGTCGACGTCGGAATCCGAATCGAGTTCCGCGTCGGCGTCGATGACGTCGACGTCGTCGGTCTCGTCCGTCGGGACGACGTACGCAGAACCCGCATCGATCGAGACGCTGGAATCTGCGCCGATGCCGGACTCGGTTTGCGGCGCGTCGTCGACAGCGCTGAGATGTGCAGTGGGTCCGCCCCGCTGATCACGTGTCACGTGCTGGTCATACATCGCTTCCGCCTCCTCACCTGTGGTAGCGCAGATACTTTCGGTCCTCGTGTTCTCGAATACCTTGCCCCGCGCGGTCATTCGATCGAGCTGGTCCAACGTGCCGGATCCGACTCTCGACCTCTACTCGACGTCCAGTCAGGGACGAACAGGAAGGGAACGAGTGTTCGAAACCAGGTTCGCCGCAATCGAACTCGTGCTGCGAACACTGAATGACATACCTGTGATTAGACACGTCCAGGTGTGTCGCGGTCAAGCCGATCGCGCAAATCCAATACCATCACATGCCCGAAATCGGCGCTCTCCCCGAATCGAAGCCCGTCCCGTGCGTGTCGCATCGGTTCTGGCACGCGCAAACCGTCCACACGGACGTTGCGGCACGGGGTGGGCGCTCACCCCGCACCAGCGCAACCCCATTAGGCTCGCGTGTTGTGAAAGTTACTGTTCTGGTCGGCGGCGTCGGTGGCGCTCGGTTTCTGCAGGGCCTGAAAACGTTGTTCGGCGACGAGCCCGAGCACGAGATCACCGCCGTGGTCAACGTCGGCGACGACGTGTGGATGCACGGACTCCGCATCTGCCCGGATCTCGACACCTGCATGTACACCCTCGGCGGCGGGATCGACACCGATCGAGGCTGGGGTCGGATCGCGGAGACCTGGAACGCTCGAGACGAGTTGGCATCCTACGGTGCCGATCCCGACTGGTTCGGACTCGGCGACCGCGACATCGCCACGCACCTGATCCGCAGTCGTATGTTGCGCACCGGCTTTCCGCTGTCCGCCGTCACCGAAGCTCTGTGCAACCGTTGGCAACCGGGAGTCCGGCTGCTGCCCGTCACCGACGATCGCTCCGAGACCCATGTCGTCGTCACCGATCCCGACGACCCGAGCGGCGAGCAGCAGCGCGCAATTCACTTCCAGGAGTGGTGGGTTCGGTATCGCGCACAGATCCCGACCCACAGCTTCGCCAACATCGGAGCCGAACAGGCAACTCCGGCACCGGGAGTCGTCGAGGCGATCACCGAGGCCGACGCCGTCGTCCTCGCGCCGTCCAACCCGGTGGTCAGTGTCGGTGCGATCCTCGCAGTGCCGGGTATCCGCGGTGCGCTTCGCACGACGGATGCCAAAGTCGTCGGCCTGTCCCCCGTCGTCGACGGTAAGCCGTTGCGCGGCATGGCCGACGAGTGCCTGTCCGTCATCGGAGTCGAGACCACGGCGCAGGCGGTGGGCCGTCATTACGGAAGCCGGAGCGGTACCGGCATTCTCGACGCATGGCTGGTGCACACCACCGATACGGCGGTCGTCGACGGTGTGGACGTGCAGTCGGTTCCGTTGCTGATGACCGACCCCGAGACCACTGCAGTGATGGCACGCACTGCACTGCGCGCAGCCGGACTCGACCTGTGACCGACTCCCACACCACACACACCGCACCCAGTGATCACGCGCCCGGCGGGGCCATCGAAATTCTTCCGGTGACCGGGCTCCCCGAGTTCCGGCCGGGCGACGATCTCGCTGCGACCGTCGCGGACCGTGCGCCATGGTTGCGTGACGGCGACATCCTCATCGTCACCAGCAAGATTCTCTCCAAGGTCGAGGGCCGTCTCGTACAGGCACCTCGCGATGCAGACGAGCGAGATGCCGCCCGCAGAGTCCTGGTGGAACAGGAAGCCGTACGCATCGTCGCCCGCAAGGGCCGCACCCTCATCACCGAGAATCGACTCGGCATCGTGCAGGCCGCGTCGGGAATCGACGGCTCCAACGTCGACGGCGGCGAACTGGCGCTGCTGCCCGAGAACCCCGACGCCAGTGCCGCAGCACTCCGCACTGCCCTCGGGTCGCTCCTGGGGGTGACGGTCGCCGTGGTCGTCACCGACACCATGGGGCGGGCGTGGCGGATCGGCCAGACCGACGCCGCCATCGGAGCGGCGGGCCTCGGCGTCCTACATGCATACGCCGGAGCCGAGGACGGCCAAGGGAACGAGCTCGTCGTCACCGAGGTCGCGATCGCCGACGAGCTCGCTGCCGCAGGCGATCTGGTGAAAGGCAAGCTGGGCGGGGTTCCGATCGCCGTGGTGCGCGGACTGACTCCGGTCGACGACGGTTCCACCGCCGCAGCCCTCCTGCGCGGGGGTGAGGACGATCTGTTCTGGCTCGGCACCGCCGAGGCACTCGATCGTGGTCGACGCGAAGCCCTCCTGCTCCGACGGTCGGTGCGCTCGTTCACCGACGAACCCGTCGATCCCGACTCCGTTCGTGCTGCCGTGTCCGATGCCCTCACCGCCCCTGCTCCGCACCACACCCGTCCGGTCCGCTTCGTCTGGGTCAGGACACCCGCGCTGCGCCGCCGGCTGCTCGAGGCGATGCGAGAGCAATGGCGAGCCGACCTGACCGCAGACGGCCTGAGCGAGGAGCGAACAGCCGCACGACTGAGCCGCGGCGACATTCTGTTCGACGCTCCGGAGATCGTGATCCCGTTCTGTGTGCCCGACGGCGCACACTCGTACCCCGACGAGCGGCGACGGGCGGCGGAGGACACGATGTTCACCGTCGCCGTCGGCGCGGCCGTACAGGCTTTGCTCGTCGCTCTCGCGGTTCGTGACCTGGGCAGCTGTTGGATCGGCTCGACGATCTTCGCGGCCGACACCGTGCGCGCCGAACTCGGCCTGCGAGCGGATTGGAAAGCCATGGGGGCCATCGCGATCGGGCACTCCGCCGAGCCGCTGACCGTGCGGGAGCCAGTGGTGCCCGGCTCCTCGCTGCTGGAGGTCTGAAGCGTGTCGGCGGCGACGCCGCGTCGTTCGACACTGTGGAACTCGGTCGGCACGGCCCTGCACGGCTGGGCACCCTCCGACTCGGGAGACGAATCGCTCCGGCACACCATGCTGGCGTTTCTCGACAGCAATCCCGACGCCTGCCTGCGCGCCAACCGGGCCGGACACTTCACCGCGTCCTCGCTGGTCCTCGACGCATCGGGAGCCCATGTGCTGCTGACGCTTCATCCCAAGGTCGGTCGGTGGATTCAACTCGGTGGCCACTGCGAACCGACCGACGAGACCGTGGTCGACGCCGCGCTACGGGAGGCCACCGAGGAATCCGGGATCGCCGATCTGACCATCGATCCGATACTGCTCTCGGCGCACACCCACCCGATCACGTGCTCGCTCGGCGCACCGACGCGGCACCTCGACCTCAGATTCCTGGTCCGGGCCCCGGACGGCGCGCGAGCGGTCCGCAGCGAGGAATCGACGGATCTGCGCTGGTGGCCGGTCGATGCATTGCCCGACGACGCCGAGCGAGAGACGATCGACCACCTCGTCGCACTCGCTGCCCGCCGCCGCTGACGGCGAGCACGCCTCAGACGTCGGTGGAGAAGCGGACTCCACCGTCGGGCAACTTGACCCCGGGCCACACGCGCGCGCCGCGGAGCAACTCGCAGCGAGCACCGATGTCGGCACCGTCTCCGATGACCGCGTCGCGCACCAGTGCGCGGGGTCCGATACGGGCCCCGAAGCCGAGGATGGATCTCTCGACGACGGCCCCTGCTTCGACGATCGCACCGTCGAACACGACGGCCCCGTCGAGGCGGGCACCCGCCCCGATCTCGGCACCGCGTCCGACGACGGTTCCACCGATCAGCAAGGCACCAGGGGCCACGCCTGCACCCGGATGAACAAGTGATTCGCCGCGATCACCGTGCAGTGCAGGCGACGGCGCGATGCCGCGAACCAGATCGGCCGAGCCCTTGACGAAATCCTCCGGTGTTCCCATGTCGCGCCAGTAGGCACTGTCGACGTGCCCGTAGACCTTCTTGTCCTCGGCCAGCAAGGCGGGGAACACCTCTCGCTCCACCGACACCGGGCGATCGGACGGAATGGACTCGATGATCTCGCGCTTGAAGACGTAGCAGCCCGCGTTGATCTGATCGGTCGGCGGATCCTGAGTCTTTTCGAGAAACGCTGTCACCCGGCCTGATTCGTCCGTCGGTACGCAACCGAACGCGCGCGGGTCACCGACGCGAACCAGATGCAACGTGACGTCCGCATCGGTGGTTCGGTGCGTATCGAGCACCGCTGTCAGATCGGTGCCGCCCAGGACGTCGCCGTTGAAGACCATGACGTTCTCGGCGCGCAGACGCGGCAGTACGTTTCTGATACCTCCACCGGTGCCCATCGGCTCGGTCTCGAAGACGTACTCGAGTTCGATGCCGAGCGAGGATCCGTCCCCGAAATGCTGCTCGAACACTTCGGCTTTGAACGATGTACCGAGAACCACGTGCTCGATGCCTGCGGCCTTGATGCGCGCCAGCAGGTGCGTGAGGAACGGCAACCCAGCGGTGGGGAGCATCGGCTTGGGTGCCGAGAGCGTCAGCGGCCGGAGCCGAGTTCCCTTGCCGCCCACCAAGATGACTGCGTCGGTACGTGCGGCACCCGATGTGGAACTATCCGACATGTCCAGCCTCTGTTCTCTCGTCCGATACTCGTCCGTCAACTGCCCGCGCCCGAAGCGCTCCGGCCACAACGATCTTCGAGCGAAGACCGAGACCTGCGCGCAGGGCCCATCGTAAGGGAGCCTGCCACGTCCGGTCGTGCCGATCGGCCTGGAAGCGGTACGCGCTGGTGTGATGTGCGGGCAACATCACTTCCGGATGCCGTCCTGCCGCATGACCTTTCGAGTGGGTCACCTCGACATCGGGAACGTAGACGTTGTGCCAGCCCGCTCTTCCGAGCCGGTCGCCGAGATCCACGTCCTCCATGTACATGAAGTAGCGCGAGTCGAATCCACCGATCGAGTCGAATGCCGAACGCCGCAGCAACAGGCACGATCCCGACAGCCACCCCACCGGACGCTCGCTGACCGTCTCGTTCTCCTGGCGATACCGCCGAGTCCACGGGTTCGTCGGCCACAGTTTGCCCAACACCGCATGGCCTGCACCGGACGTGAGATCGGGCACCGACCGTGCCGACGGGTAACGCGAGCCGTCGGGCTCACGAATGAGCGGTCCGAGGGCACCCGCCCGTGGCCAACGCGCCGCAGCGTCGAGCAGGCCGTCGAGGGATCCGGGATGCCACCGCACGTCGGGGTTGGCCACGACGACGAACTCGACGTCGGGGTCGATCTCGGCCACCGCGCGGTTGACCGCTGCGCCGTAACCGATGTTCGCTCCGGTTCGCAGCAGTTCCGCCTCCTCGAACGCGGCCTCGGCTGCCTCGGGCGTGCCGTCGACCGAGCCGTTGTCCGCCATGATCACCCGAAGGGGACGCGTCGTCGCCTCACGCAGAGACGTCAGGAACTGGTCAAGGTATTCGCCGGGTGAATAGGTCACCGTCACCACGGCCAGCTCGGAACTCACGCGGGCAAGACTAGCCCGATCTCGCGTCCGACCCTCATGTCGACTGCGTCAAGGCGGCCGCCAACGCGTCCGACCACGGCCGCGCCGGGGTCAGACCGGCATCGACCCATGCAGTCGGTGACAGCACCGAGTACGCGGGCCGAGGTGCCGGAACGACGTACTCGGCGCTCGAGCACGGCTGCACTCGCTCGGGATCGGCACCGATGCCCGCGAACACCGCGCGTGCGAGGTCGAACCAGCTGGCCTGCCCCGCATTGGTGTAGTGCAGCGTTCGACCGCGCACAGCAGGATCGGCTTCGAGCTCGAGCAGGCCCGACGCCAGATCGTGAGCGAACGTGGGCGACCCGATCTGGTCGTCGACCACCGAGATCGTCTCGCGCTCACCTTCGAGTCGACGCATCGTGGTCACGAAATTCTTGCCGGTGTTGTCGTACACCCAGGCGGTCCGCACGATCACGGCCTCGGGCAGTTCCTCGTGCACCGCGAGCTCGCCTGCGAGCTTGGTGCGTCCGTACGCCGACTGCGGTGCGGTCTTCGCATCGACCTCGTACGGTTCTGTTGCTGTGCCGTCGAACACATAATCGGTGGAGACGTGGATCAACCGGGCCCCGACACGCCCGCAGGCGCGCGCGAGATTTCGAGGGCCGTCCGCGTTGACCGCCGATGCCCGTGCCTCGTCGGTCTCGGCGGCATCGACCGCGGTGTACGCGGCACAGTTGATCACCGTTGCCCCCGCTGTCACCGCCGCAGCCACGGCGTCGGGGTCGGTGATGTCCAGGTCGGCGGAGGAATATCCGAACACCTCGACACCGTCACCTCGTTCGGCGGCCAGAGACATCACTCGGCGGCCCAACTGGCCGTGTGCACCGGTCACCACGATCGCATTCACGGTTGCCAAGTGTGGCACGCCGCGTTCGCTTCGGCGAGGCAGCGACCGGTGCCAAGTAACCTTCGAACGGCGGGGGGAACAACGAAGTAGGCGGGTGTCTCAGACCGGCCGGAAACGAGAGAGGGTCGTCACGGTGCCACGAGATCCAGGCACGCCCGGAGGTGAGCGCACTCCCCCGCCGAGGCGGAGCGCTCCCCGGCGACCCGACGGCCCCCGAGCGCGCACCGCGGGCCGCCCCACCGACCGCGGGGACGCTGCTCACCGATACGGCGACGACGAACTCCGCGGAGAAGGCAGACGGAGAACTCGCAGCGAACGTGCGGACAGATCGCGCCGGCCGGAACGACGCAGCGCTCACGGTGGCGTCGAGCAACCCGAATCCGACGGCAGGTCGCCTCGCGTCGGCGGTACCCGCTGGCCCGCGACGCACGTCGCGGTCGCGGTGCTCTCGATCCTGGTTCTGCTGGTGACCGGTTTCGCTTGGCGCAGTGTCGACAGCCTGCGCTCGAACATCGCCACCGCGGGCGGTCTCGGTCTCGGCGGAGCCGCCGACGGTGCCGTCGACATTCTCATGGTCGGCACCGACAGCCGTACCGACGCCCACGGCAACGCGTTGTCCCCCGCCGAACTCGCGTCTCTGAACGCAGGCGAAGAGGTGGCGTCCAACACCGACACGATCGTGCTGATCCGCGTCCCGAACGATGGTTCGTCGGCCACTGCGATCTCCATCCCGCGAGACTCGTACGTCGAGGTTCCCGGTATCGGGATGTCGAAGATCAATGCTGCGTACGGCGCGACGAAGGAGAACAAGCGGCTCGAATTGGTGGAGCAGGGTGTCACCGACGCCGATGCCGAATCACAGGCCACCGAAGCCGGGCGCGAGGCGCTCATCGACTCCGTCGCCAACCTCACCGGCATCACCGTCGATCACTATGCCGAGGTGGGTCTGCTCGGCTTCGTGCTGCTGACCGATGCCGTCGGCGGCGTCGAGGTGTGTCTGAACAACCCTGTGCAGGAACCACTCTCGGGTGCGAACTTCCCGGCGGGCGAGCAGAACCTCTCCGGTTCGCAGGCTCTCAGTTTCGTCCGACAGCGGCACGATCTTCCCCGCGGAGACCTGGACCGCATCGTGCGCCAGCAGGTGTTCATGGCCTCGCTGGTGCGAAGTGTGCTCAGCGCCAAGACACTGAGCAACCCCGCGAAACTGGGCCAACTCAGCACCGCAGTTCAGCGATCGGTGACGCTCGATTCCGACTGGGACATTCTGCAGTTCGCCACCCGCCTGCAGGATCTCGCAGGCGGCAAGGTCAAGTTCGAGACGATCCCGGCAGTCGACATCAATGCGACGACCGACTACGGCGAATCGATCGTGCAGGTCGATCCGGCCGCGGTGAAGAAGTACGTCGAAGGACTGCTCGGCGACGGCAATTCGGCGGAGGCCAACGCCGAGGATTCGGACGCACCGGTTGTCGATCCGTCGACGGTGACGGTCGACGTCGCGAACGACAGCGGGATCGACGGACTCGCCAACGGTGTCGCCGGCTCGCTGACTGCACTGGGATACGTCGACGGCACCATCGGAAACTACGAGGGCTCGTCGATTTCCGCGAGCCGTATCCAGGCTGCCGATGTGGACAGCGATGCCGCGCGTGCCGTGTCGGCTGCCCTGGGCGATCTGCAGATCACCGCCGACGACTCGCTGCCTGCGGACACCGTGCGCGTGGTCCTCGCGAACGACTACGCGGGGCCGGGCTCGGGGCAGGCCGCGACTGCGGAAACCATTGCTCCCGAATCGGGTACGGCGGTTCCCGAGGCACCGGCGGCTCCGATCGACGCCGGTTCCACCGGTCCGATGTGCGTCAACTGATCGGTGCCGCTCGCCGAGCGTGTGAATCGGTGGCGTCGAGCGTCATCTAGGGTGCTGGGGTGGCTTCGAATCTGACTCAGACCCTGCTCGACCCGATTCTCGCCGCCGATCCGGCCGGTCCGCGCGTGACGTTCTACGACGATGCGTCCGGTGAGCGGGTCGAGGTGTCGGCGGTGACCCTCGCGAACTGGGCCGCCAAGACCGCCAACCTGCTGCGCGACGAGTTCGCCTTCGAGGTGGGTGGCAGGGTGAGTGTACTGTTGCCCGCGCACTGGCAGACGGCTGCGGCGCTGCTGGGAGTCTGGTGGGCAGGCGGCGAGGTGGTCATCGGGGCCGACGACTCCGCGGACGTGGCGATGGTGTCGGGCGATCGGCTCGACGAGTCTCCCGAGGCGGACGAGGTGTTGGCGTTCTCGCTCGACGCGTTCGGCAAGGCGGTTCCCGATCTGCCGATCGGCATGACCGATTACGCGACGTCGGTGCGGGTGCACGGCGATCAGTTCAGGGTCGCGGGTTCCGCGAGCGCAGGCGCGGCACTGGACGGGCGTTCGGTGGACGAGGTGCTCGCTGCCGCTCGTGAGCGAGCCGACGCACGGTCGTGGACGGCCTCGGACCGGATCGCCTCCAGCGCGTCCTGGAACACGGCCGACGAGCTGATCGACGGTCTGCTCTCGGTTCTCGTCGTCGGTGCGTCATTGGTTCAGGTGGCCAATCCGGACGAGACGAAGTCCCAGCGGCGCGCCGAGACCGAAAAGGTCACCGCCACCGCTGCTCAGCCGGGCTGACGGTAGCCACCGTCGGCGAGTCCGGCCTCGATCTCGAACTTGTTCGCCGGGCCCCGATGCCGCGCTTCCTCGGCGAGGTAGCGGAACGGGAAGGTGAGCCCGAAGTTCGCCCATTGGTCTGCGTGTACGGCCTCGTGCCGAAGTACCCGACGGGCGGTGTTGCCCTTCGTCAGATAGGCACCGCCGAATGTCGTTCCGCCGCGGCCGAATCCGCCGCGCAGCCCGGTGCACACGAACAGGGAGAATTCGTCGTCGAAGCGCGCCGTACCGCGCCAGAGCCGGGCATAGAGCAACGCCAGCCGTGTCACGAGCATGGACTGCCGACTACCGCGACCTGCGCGCTCGATCTGCTCGCTGCGTGACACGGCTGCGCTCACCCGAGCAGAGTGGTGCGCAGCGCTTTGTCCTTCTCCAGCACCATGGCCTCGAGCGAGGCCTGGAACGCAGCCATCCGTTCTTGCAGAGCCGGATCGGATGCACCGAGAATCCGGACCGCGAGCAGCCCTGCGTTGCGTGCACCACCGATGGAGACGGTGGCCACGGGAACACCGGCGGGCATCTGGACGATCGAGAGCAGCGAGTCCATACCGTCGAGGTACTTCAGGGGCACCGGAACGCCGATGACCGGCAGCGGCGTCGCCGACGCGACCATGCCGGGCAGGTGGGCCGCTCCCCCGGCACCGGCGATGATCACCCGGATCCCGCGGCCTGCGGCCTCGCGCGCGTAGTCGAGCATGCGCTGCGGGGTGCGGTGCGCCGACACGACGCCCACCTCGAAGCGAATTCCGAACTCCGCCAGTGCTTCTGCTGCTGCTTCCATGGTGGGCCAGTCGGAATCGCTGCCCATGATCAGGCCCACGGCAGGAGTGGAGCCTGCGGAACGACCATCGGGGGCAGGAGTGTTGTCAGTCATCGTGCGGGTCCCATCCGTCGGTCCATTCGGCGTGCGACATCCAGTGCGCTGCGCGTTCGGCTCGCTCGCGCACCGCGGCCACGTAGGCGGGGTCGGCAAGCGAACCCGATTGCGCGCCCAGGATGTTCACGTGGCCGATCTTGCGATCCTTGCGCTCGCCCTTGCCGTACAGATGCACCTTCGCATCGGGCATGCGGGCGAACAGGTGATGCAGCCGCTCGTCCATCGTCATCTCGGGGGCCTCGGGCGCGCCCAGAATGTTGGCCATCACCGTCACCGGAGCGAGTGGATCGGTGTCGCCGAGCGGGTAGTCGAGTACCGCACGCAGGTGCTGCTCGAACTGCGAGGTGCGACACCCGTCCATGGTCCAGTGCCCGGAGTTGTGGGGGCGCATGGCGAGTTCGTTGACCAGGAGTTTGCCCGAGGTGGTCTCGAACAGTTCGACAGCGAGGTCTCCGACGACGCCGAGCGCACCGGCGATGTCGAGCGCGAGCCTGCCTGCGAACGTGGCCACGTCCTCGTCGAGGTCGGGAGCAGGTGCCAGCACGACGGCGCACTGGCCGTTGCGTTGCACGGTCTGCACGACGGGCCACGCGGCACCCTGGCCGAACGGCGACCGGGCGACCATCGCCGACAGCTCGCGGCGCATGGCGACCTTCTCCTCGACCATGAGCGGTACACCCAGGTCGAGTTGGGCAGTGACGATCGCCTCGGCTTCCTCGGCGTCGGCGGGCATCCAGACGCCGCGCCCGTCGTAGCCGCCGCGAACGGCCTTGAGTACCACCGGCCACCCGTGCTCGTCTCCGAACGCAATCGCGTCCTGCGCCCACGAGACCTCGGCGTAGGCGGGACCGGGCGCGCCGAGTTCGGCGAGCTTGCGGCGCATACGAAGTTTGTCCTGGGCGAAGATCAACGCACTCGGTGGCGGCTGCACGTTGACGCCTTCCGCCACGAGAGTCTCGAGGTGCTCGGTCGGCACCTGCTCGTGGTCGAAGGTGAGAGCGTTGGAACCGGTCGCGGCCGTGCGGAGCGCATCGAGGTCGTCGTGGTGCCCGAAGACGACGTCGGGGCTGACCTGAGCTGCCGGCTCGTCGGCACCCGCGGCGAGGACGCGAAGAGTCTGTCCGAGTTCGATGGCGGACTGGTGAGTCATTCGGGCGAGTTGCCCGCCGCCGATCATCGTCACCACGGGCATTCCGGTCGACGACGGGCGCGCAGCGGTGGGGCGCGGTTCGGTACCTGTCACGGCTCACCATGGTGTCATGTCGCGCGCATTCGGTCCGAACCGGCGTCCGGCCCGCCGGGCCACTTGCTGGGCGAGGACCTGTGGAAACCCTGATGATCGGAGCCTCGGTTCGGCGAATCCAGGGTGGGTTTCGTAGACTTCACCGTTGTGCCGACGATCGCAAGCGTGCTCCAACGCTTACCCACGCCCATTCGGGACCTCGCGATCCGGCACAGTGAGCTGATCAAGTTCGCCATCGTCGGTGGCACGACGATGGTGTTCGACCTCGTCATCTTCTACTCGCTGAGCCTGACGGTGCTCGAGCAGAAGCCGGTGATCGCCAAGATCATCTCGGGTGTTCTCGCCACCCTGCTCAGCTACTTCCTCAACCGCGAGTGGGCATTCAAGCATCGCGGCGGACGCGAGCGGCACCACGAGGCACTGCTCTTCTTCGCGATCAGCGGCATCGGCGTGCTCATCGCAGCCGGTCCCCTGTGGATCGCGAACAACGTCTTCGACATTCGCGACACCAGTGAGTCGCTGACCACGGTGGTCATCATCGACTTCGTCCTCAACTACATCATCGGCAACCTGCTGCAGATGGCATTCCGGTTCTGGGCACTGCGCCGCTTCGCCTTCCCCGAGGACAACGCGCGCACCATCTTGGAAGTGGACGCCGAACGCAACGAGGACCCGACCGACGCAGCGGACGCACTCGACCTTCCCTGAGACGATCAGCGCGGCTCGCGCCGAGGCACGGCAGCCGACGGTTCACGCCACGCAGGCAGGAAGACCGAGAAGAGCGCCGGACGGCGGCGCTGCAGTTCCAGCCTGCCACCGTCCGCCTCGATCAGCGCCCGGGCCAGCGCGAGCCCGACACCGGTGGAACCGGCTCCCGAGAATCCACGGTCGAAGATGTGCGGAGCGAGTTCGTTGCTCACCCCCGGTCCCTCGTCCGAGACCTCGACACAGACCAGTCGTTCACGGCGTCCCTCGGTGCTCTCGACCGCCGAGACGGCCCGAACCGCCACCGTGCACGCGCCTTCTCCGTGCACCAGAGAATTGTCCACCAGAACCGAGACCGCTTCGCGCAACCGCGAGCCGGTCACCGATGCCTTCAGGTCCGCATCACCCTTGAGCACCAGGGTCCGCCCCACGTCCTCGAAGTTTCGCTGCCACTCGACGACGGTGCCGATCAGTTCCTCGACGACCGAGACCTCGTGCGCGTCGGCAGCGCCGTCACTTCGAGAGGATCGAACGAGCTCGTCGATGGCGAGGGTCAGTCGGTCCACCTGATCCATCGCCTCATTGGCCTCGTCGACCACTGCCGGATCCGGGTGCGTGGAGATCTCGTCCAGACGTAGACGGACGGCGGTCAGACGGCTGCGAAGCTGATGCGAGACATCGGCGACCAACGTGTGTTCACGTTGCAGCCGCCCGGCGATCTCGACGGTCGCCGAATCGAGAACCTCCGAGACCCGATCGAGTTCTGCGATGCCGTGCCGTCGTGGGTCCGGCCGAAAGTCGCCCTCGGCCAGGCGGGCGGCGCGCCGCGCCACATCCTGCAACGGGTCGGCCAGCCGCTTGGCCGTCGCTACGGCCACGACGGTGCCTGCCATCGCCGATGCGAGAACGACGAGAGTCACCGCTCCGAGCGCCTGGCGCTGAAGGGAACGCATGTCGTCGGACGGAACTTCGAGGCGAAGCGAACCCGAGGTACCCATCGACAGCGATTCGACGAGCGGTCGAGGCACGGACGACTGCCCGATGTCCGCGCGCGACGCGGCATCCTCGGGGGTCGGGTAGATGACCACGAGCCGACCACCCTGTGGGATCGCCAACCGGAGCGAGCCGATATCGAGCTGGCCCTCGATCAGCCCCGCCGACCCTTCCTGCGAAATGATCTCGGCCGCCATTCGATCCAGGCGTGCCTGCAGGTCGTTGCGGGTGAAATCCTCCACCCACAACCACGCGGTGTACATCAGGGGTAGACCGAGCAGCAAGGCCGTCATGACGACGACAGCGAGAATCGAGACCAGAATCCGGCGCCGCATCGACCGCTAGTCGCTGTTGATACGGAAGCCGACGCCGCGCACCGTCGCGATACGACGCTCGGCCACGGGTCCTTCGTCGCCGATCTTGCGACGCAGCCAGGACATGTGCATGTCGAGGGTCTTCGATCCGCGCAGCTCCGCGTCGCCCCAGACCTCACGCAGGATCACCTCACGAGAGACGACTTGGCCCGCATGGTCGAGCAAGACCTTGAGCAGCTCGTACTCCTTGTTGGCCAGAGATATCTCGGTGCCGCTGACCAGGACGCGTCGAGCAGCGGGTTCGAGACGAATGGCACCGACCTCGATCGGGGAATCCTCCCCGGCACCACGGCGGCGGAGCAACGCACGTACGCGGGCCATGAGCTCGGCGAGCCGGAAGGGCTTGCCGACGTAGTCGTCGGCCCCGGCGTCGAGACCGACCACGAAGTCGACCTCGTCGGTTCGCGCGGTGAGCATGAGTACGGCGACCTCGGATCGGTTGGCACGCACCTGCCGACACACTTCGAGGCCGTCCATCCCCGGCAGGCCGAGGTCGAGTATCAACAGGTCGAACTTTCCATCCAGCGCGCGCTGGAGGGTTGCGGGGCCGGTCTGTTCGACGGTCACCGTGTAGCCCTCACGTCCGAGAGCTCGGGACAGGGGCGCAGCGATGGCTTCGTCGTCTTCGGCAAGCAGCACGTCGGTCACATCGGTCACCATACGGTTCGAAGGTGAGAACAGCCTGTGTTACCTGCGTTTCCCGGCTCGCCAACCTGGTTTGGACTCGACAGCCGAATCCTCGGGAATCGGCTCGAACGCTCCCTGCAGGCCGTGCACGGATTCCCGGCGGTACTCCATCGAGTCGAATACCTGCTGGTAGAGCAGGGAATGCACACGTTGTACGTGCGGAATGTCGTCGAACTCGAGCGGATCGTCCGATGCCGAGGCGATGATGAGCGTCCCGGTTCGCAACATCCGGTCGAGGAGTCCGTGGCGAAACTGCACGTTGCTGATTCGGCTCATCGGAATGTCGATGCCGGAGTGGGTGAGCACGCCCTGTCTGATCAACACTCGCCGGTCGGTGACGATGAAATGCGTGCACTTCCAGCTGATCAGCGGCACCAGGCACCGCCACACGACGATCGCCACCCACAGCACCGCGGTGGCGATCATGGCGACGTTCGCGGCGGTCGATTCGAGCCGCGCACTCGCGACTCCGAGACCGACCCCTGCCAGGCCGGTGACCAGAACGAATGTCACCGACGGCAGGACGAGCATCTTCCAGTGGGGGTGATGATGGAGCAGGAGCTCTTCCTCGTCGGCCAACGCGTCCTGTGGGTAACCCACGTGCACTCCTGACTACTCGCTTCGACTTCCGTCGAGTCGATATGGTCTCACGAGAGGGGTCGGAGATGAGTGACATCACCGGCGGCCACGGCCAGCACCGACGGCGCGTCGGACCCTTGCTGCTCGACCTCGATCACGATCCGGCCGTGATCGTCGACGTCGATTGCCGTTCCCACCTTCTCGTCGCCGCCGGGCAGATCGACTCGTACACGCTGTCCGATGGTGCCGCACCTCTCCCGGTACCGGTGGACGAGGGCGTCGGTGTTCCAGTTCGAGTCCCGCCACGAGTCCACCTCGGCGGCCATTCCCCGCAGGATCGCCCGAACCAACGTGTCGCGGTCGAGAACCGCAGCCCCTTCCAGCGCCAGAGACGTCGCCGTGGGCACCGGCAGCTCGTCGCTCGTCATCGACACGTTCACTCCGAGCCCGATGACGACGGTGGGCGAGGGCCCGTGCGCGGCGACCTCGGCCAGGATGCCCGAGACTTTCTTGCCACCGATGAGGACGTCGTTGGGCCATTTCAGTCGAGCATCGACTTCACCGACGGTGCGCAACGCGTCGACCAGTGCGATTCCGGTCATGAGCGATACCCACCCGAGCACGGCCGGATCGATTCCGGGGAACTTCAGCAGCATCGACACCAGAATCTGCGACCGCGGCACACCGGAGAACGGTCGCGCGTGCCTGCCGCGTCCGCTGTCCTGATGTTCGGCGATCAGTGCCGTCCGGTCCGCGTAATTCGCTGCGCCCGCGATCAGGTCCGCGTTGGTCGAACCGGTTTCCGCTACCACGTCCACCCGAGACCAGGAGGCCTGCGGGCCGTCCACCAGTGCCCGGCGAAGCGCGCGAACGTCCAGTGGTGGGCGATCGAGGTTTGTCCACATACGCACCAGCATATGGGCTCGGCGACAGGCCCTGGGCCTGCCGCGAACCACCCTCGGTCGGGGCGCAGATCACACTCGCAGTTAAAGTAGTGCCCCATGACCAGCGTCCAGGATTCCACTGCACACGGGTCGGCCGAAGCCCCCGATATCCATACCACTGCGGGTAAATTGGCCGATCTTCGTAAACGTCTCGCGGTTGCGGAGATTCCGTCCGGTGAGGCGGCGGTGGACAAGGTCCAC